>DATJRS010000184.1:0-37238 GCA_035504535.1 Solirubrobacteraceae bacterium
CCTACCTGCTGATGAAGTTCGGCAGCGAGGAGCAGAAGCAGAAGTACCTGCCGCGCATGGCCACGGGCGAGATCCGGGCGGCCTTCTCGCTGTCCGAGCCGGAGCTCGGCTCCGACGTGCAGGCGATCAAGACGTCCGCGAAGAAGCAGGACGACGGAACCTGGGAGATCAACGGCCAGAAGATGTGGGTGACCAACGGCCTGCGCTCGGATCTCGTGTTCGTGCTCGTCAGGACCGACCCCGGCGCCGCGAAGCCCTATCAGGGCATGACGTGCTTCATCTGCGAGAAAGAGCCAGGCGCGGAAAGGAACACGGGCGCGCTGGCCGGCTTCAGCGTGCCGCCCAAGATCAAAAAGATGGGCTACAAGGGCGTCGAGTCGACCGAGCTGGTGTTCGACGGCTACCGCTGCCCGGCGGAGAACATCCTGGGCGGCGAGGGGGCCGGGCTGAACAAGGGCTTCGGTCAGATGATGGACGCGCTCGAGCTCGGCCGCGTGAACGTGGCCTCGCGCGGGGTGGGTCTGGCCCAGCGAGCGTTGGAGCTCGCGTTGAAGTACTCACAGGAGCGCCGCGCGTTCGGCAAGCCGATCTCCCAGCACCAGGCGATCCAGTTCAAGCTGGCCGACATGGCCACCCAGGTCGAGGCCGCGCGTCTTTTGACCCAGCGCGCGGCCCGGATGAAGGACGCCGGCGAGCGCTCGGACATCGAGGCCGGGATGGCCAAGCTGTTCGCCTCCGAAGCCGCCCGCTACTGCGCCGAGGAGTGCCTGCGCATCCACGGCGGCTACGGCTACTCCAAGGAGTACGAGATCGAGCGGATCTACCGCGACGCGCCGCTGCTGCTGATCGGCGAGGGCACGAGCGAGATCCAGCGCATGGTCATCGGCCGCAAGCTGCTCGAGCGCCACAAGATTTAGTCTTCTTGCGGCGTGGCGTCTGACACCAAAGCCCTGATCGAAACCGCGGTCAAGCGGTTTCTCGAGGAGGTGCCGTCCCTCCAGCAGCTCAAGCTGGTGGCGGGGCTCGAGCTACGTGGACGGGGCGACATGCAGATCTACCGGGTGGAGCTACCCGGGCCGAAGGTCTCGAAGGACGTTCCCGCCGACGCCAAGGTGACGCTGACCGTGAACCGGGCGCAGTTCAACGAGCTCGCCACCAAGGGCCACGTCCGGGACTGGCGCGAGGCGTTTGCCCACGGCGACGCCAAAGCGACCGGCATCGACCAGGTGATGAAGCTGATCGTCAACGTGGTCGAGCGCCAGGAAGAGCGCTCGCGCACGCGCAAGGCCTCGCACCACTAGCGCCACCAGCGCCGGCGATAACGATGGCGGTGACGGCGGTGGTGGCGGTGCCGCCCGCCGCTCGCGACCGTCACCGTGTGCGACACCTCCGCCGCGCTCGTCCCGTTGCAGGATGCGGTCTGCCCGGTGAAGACCAGCGCGTCCGAGCACCCCTCGTTGTCAGTCACCGTGAGCGTCACGGTGTAGGTGCCGGCGGAGGTGTAGGTGTGGGCGACCGTGGTCGTGGTCGTGGTCGTGGTCGAGCCGTCGCCGAAGTTCCAGGCATAGCTGGCCACGGTGCCGTCGGGATCGGATGAGCCCGACCCGTCGAAGGTGCTCGCGGTGCCCGCCCGGCCGGCGGTCGCCGTGAATGCCGCGCTCGGGCCCTGGTTGGGCGTGATCGCGATTCCGAACGGCTCGCAGTCCGGAGCTTCCGTGCACGGGCCGGTGTAGATCGAGGCGCCGGGCGAATTGGTGGCGGTCGGGATTGGTGTCACCCGGTCGTCGTCCAGATCCGGCACCCACACGGTCTTGCCGTCGGGGCTCACCGCCACGTCCGCGGGCCCCGGCGTTCCCAGCTCGATCGAGGGCAACGCCGTACCCGTGACGAGGTTGATCGGAGTTATGCTGCCGCCGCCTTCGTCAGCGGTGTATGCGGTCTCGCCATCGGGAGCGATCGCGATCGCGCTCTCAGGGCTTGGCCCGAACGGCTCGTCGTACGTGATGGGCGTCCCGGCCGTTCCGGTGGCCAGGTTCACCGGCGTCACCGTTGCCGCGCTGGCCACATATGCGGTTTTTCCGTCGGGCGTGATGGCGATCGGCCCGAACTCGGCGGCCACGGGGATGGGCGTCGCCACCGTGTCGGTGGCCAGGTCGATCGGCGTGATCTCGTCGCCGCCGGTGACATAGGCGGTCTTGCCATCGGGTGAGATCGCGATCGCGCCGGCGCCGCCGGGCACCGTGATGGGAGTCTGCGCCGTGCTGTCGGCGACATCGATCGGGATGACGGTGGCGCTGGTGGTGACATACGCGGTGCGGCCGTTAGGGCTTACCGCCACCCAGTTGGTGCTAGCGCCGACCGGGATTTCCGGCCCCGCGGTGTTCGTGGCGGTGTCGAGCGTGCTCACGTAGTCCCCGCCGGAGTTGGTGATGTAGGCGGTCCTGCCGTCCGGCGTGATCGCGATGTACCTCGGATAGCTCCCGTCCACGTTGATCTCCGGTCCGGCGGTGTCGCTGACTGTGTCGAACGGGGTGACGCTGCCCGCAGACCAATTCACCAGATAGCCGGTGCGGCCGAGCGCGCTCGGCGCCCACACCCAGAGCAGCGCGGCGGCACAAGCTGCCACCAGACAACGACGCTTCGCCTCCACTTCCGACCTCCCCACGCGATAGGCCGGTCCCCGCCGGCGACTCTACTGCGGCTCGCGGCCGTGAACAACCGCCTAGCGGCGGGCGGCGAGCTGCTCGGCTTCGGCGAGCTGCGCCTCGACCAGCGCCAGGCCCGAGTTCCAGAAGCCCTGGTCGGTCAGGTCGATCCCGACGATGTCGGCGAGCTGCTCGGGGCTGCGCGAGCCGCCCGCCGAGAGCAGCTCGAGGTAGCGCGGCACGAACGAGTCCCCCTCGTCGAGGTAGCGGCTGTAGACCGACAGCGCCAGCAACAGTCCGTAGGCGTAGGCGTACACGTAGCCCGGGGTGTTGATGAAGTGGGGGACGTAGGACCACCACATGCGGTAGCCGTCGGTGATCTGCACCGAGTCGCCGAACAGCTCGCTCTGTGCCTCCACCCAGAACTCGTTGATGCGGTCGACCGACAGCTCGCCCTCGGTGCGCCGGCCGGTGTGCACGAGGTGCTCGAAGCGGTTCATGGCGATCTGCCGGAACACGGTGGCGATCGTCCCGTCGATCCGCTCGGCCAGCAGGCCGAGCCGCTGCTCCTCGTCGGTGGTGTCGGCCAGCAGTCGCCCGAACACGAGCGCCTCGCCGAACACCGACGCGGTCTCGGCCAGGGTCAGCGGCGTGGACTGGTGGAAGACCCCCTGAGGCTGGGCCAGCGCGGCATGCAGGCCGTGCCCGAGCTCGTGGGCCATGGTCAGCACGTCCCGGCGCTGGGCGGTGAAGTTCAGCAGCACGTACGGGTGCACGCTGGGGACGGTGTAGGCGCAGAAGGCCCCGCCGCGCTTGTGCGCGCGGGGCGGCGCGTCGATCCAGCGCTCATCGAAGAAGCGGCGGGTCACCTCGCCGGCCACCGGCGCGAAGGACTGGTAGGTGTCAAGCACCAACTCGCGCGCCTCGGCGTAGGAATACATCACGTCGGTGCCGAGCACCGGGGCCGAGCGATCGTAGTCGGCCAGCTTCTCGACGCCGATCAGCTTGGCCTTCAGTCGGTACCACCGCTGGGGGATGTCGAAGCGGGCGCGCACCGCCTGAATCAGCGCCATCACGGACTCATCTGAGGCCTCATTGGACAGGTTCCGGCTGGCCAGCCAGTTCGGATAGCGCCGCAGTCGATCCTCGACCGAGTGGTCGTACACCAGCGTGTTGTAGATGAAGGCCCGGGTGCGCAGCCCGGGCTCGAGCGCCTCCGACACCGCCTCGGCGGCGGTGCGGCGGGCGTCCCGGTCGGCCCACTGCAGGTGACTGAGGGCCACGTCCAGCGTGAGCTCCTCGTCCTCGACGTCAACCCGCAGGGCAGCGACCACCTCGCCGAACAGCCGGGCCCACGCGCTGTTGCTCGAGATCGACTTCTCGGCGAAGACCTTCTCTTCTGACTCGGAGAGGAGGTGCGGCCGGTAGCGCCGGACGCTCTCGAGGTGGTGGCGGTAGCGGTCGACCTCGCTCGAGGCCAGCAGCTGCTGGGCGCGGGCGTCGTCGAGTTCGGCCCAGTCGAGCTCGAAGAACAGGAGCAGGGTCTCGATCTCGGTGGCGCGCTCCTGGACGAGCTGGAGCAGCGCGCCCCGCTCGGAGTCCGCCTGGTCGGTGGCGAAGCGCAGGCTGGCATAGGAGCCGACCTTGCCGATGAGCTCATTGATCACCTCGAGCTCGTGCATGGCCGCGTGCAGCCCGGCGGCGTCGAGCTCGGGGACCTTGCCCGAGAACGTCTCTGAGAAGCTCCTCGCGCGCTCCTTCGCCTCGTCGAGCATGCGCTCGGCCGTGGCCCGGTCCTCCTCGCCGTCGAGCAGCGGGGCGAGGTCCCACTCGGTGGCGAGGAGCTCTGGATCCGAGAGATAGTCAGCGATGGTCGACATTTCTTGAGCTTACCCACACGCGCTTGGATCGAGCGGTCCGTGGATTCGGTACACGACGATCGGCTGCCCGAGCGCGACTTCGCGGTAGATCGGCTGGGCCGCGGGGTCCGACGCGGTCCAGTCGTTCTCCGGCGAGTAGCTCAGCACCTTGGGGTGCCAAGGGTCGCGTGCGGGTGTGGTGATTAGGTAGTTCAGGTGGTCGGCGTCCACCTGGGATCGCCATCGAGCACAGGTGGTGATGGGCGTGAACGACCCATGCGGTCCGCGCTGGGCCACGTACTGCACGCGGTTGGAGAGGTCGAGGCCGTAGAGCGGATAGGCGAAGAAGCCGCCGTAGGTGCCGACGATGCCGACGCGGGCGTTGTGGATCGTGCGGAACGTCGCCCACACGGGCGCCAGGTAGGACACGCCCGGGTGGTAGACGTAGCGGCCGCGCAGGTAGTGCTTTTGGAGGGGGTAGCCGGCGATTGCTATGGCTAGCGCGAGGACGGCGGCGAGTGCTATCGCTGTGTGCGCGGTGGTTATGCGGGCGATCGCTATGAGGGCTCCGACCACGATTACCGCGGCCACCGCTAAAAGGATTGCGGCTGGGGTGTGGGCGGGCCATAGTTGCGGCTGCGCCACGGTTACGACGAGCGCGGCGGCGAGGGCGAGGGCGAGCGCGGTGCGCGCCGCTTGGGACGCGAATGCGGGGGCGAGGGGGAGGACGACGAGCGAGAGCGTGAGCGCCGGCGCGAGGTATCGAAGATTGAACGCGAACCCGAGCGGGTTCCCCGCGGGGCCGGCGGCCGTCTCGGGTGTGATCACGTACGCCGCGAGCGAAAACAGCGCGACTGCCCCGAGCATCCGAACCGTTGCTTGGGAAGAAAGTCGGACTATTTCCGACTTTCTTCCCGAGGACCGTTGGAACAGGCAGAGCAGCGGCCCGACGATCGCGCCCGCGAGCAGCGCCCACCACCAGCCGCCGAGTCCGGACGCGAGCGCGGGGCGGGCGAAGGCGCTCCAGAAGTGGCCGCTGGTGAGGTAGTGCGCGACCGAGAAGCCGGTGCCCTGCTGGAGCGGGGCTGCGGGAGTGGGCAAGATCCCGGCGAAGCTGCTCCACGGGAGCGGGTTGCCGACCGCGATCAGGTTGCGCAGGTACCAGTAGCCACCGGCGAGGATCAGCGGCCCGAGCCACAGTCCGGCGGTGCGCAGGCGCTCGCCGCTCGGGGCAATGACCACCACGCCGATCGTGAGACCGAGCACGGGCCCTAGCACGGTGAGCTTGACGCCGACGGCCAGGCCCGCCGCGACCGCGGCGAGGATCAGCACGGCGGGGCGGTCAGGATCGTTGATCAGGAACGCCACCGCAGCCAGCAGGAAGAACACCGCGACTACGTCGTTGGCCGCGGCGCCGGCCTGGGAGTAGTCCATCATCGAGGTCGCCATCGCGACGGCCGCGCCCAACAGCGTGCCGGCGCCCACGCCCCTCGGCCGACCGATGCAGTAAGCGGCGAGGAAAGTCAGCGCGAGCCACACCAGGTTCAGGCCGGGCGACAGCGTGTCGCGTCCGAGCAGCACGATCCCGAGCCCGTGGAGGGCCTCCGCCGTGGCCGGATAGAACGACGTCAGGTACTCGACGTCGGTGAAGCGCAGCGAGACGATGTTCCCGGTCTGCGCAAAGCTCGCCGCCCACGGGAGGTGGTACCAGAGCGAGTCAAAGCCGCGAATGCCGACGTCGTAGGACTGGGCGGTCAGCGCCCCCCACTCGGCGACCACGGTGGCGGCCCCCACGATCGCCAGCCACGTGAGGAGGACGTCAAGACGGGACAGGACGGGCCCTCCCGGCCCCACGGACGCTGAGCGCAGCGAAGCCCCTCGGCGGGCGAGGATCGCGACCAGGACCGAGGCAACGACGATCGGGGCGAAGGCGAACAGCCCCACAGCGCCCAGGATCTCGAGGATCCCGATCAGCACGGTCAGGCCGATCACCGCCTCGGCCAGGCGCGCGGGGGCGCCCTCCCAGTCGGGCAGGATCCGGCGGCGGATGGCCACGGCGGCCAGGGCCAGCGCCGCGCAGATCACCGCCAGCCCGGCAATGCCGAGCGCGTAGCGGCCTATGCCTTCCACCAGACGAGCCGGTCGGGTGTGAGCTCGATCACCGGACCGGCCGGCGGGTGATCGCGGTACTGCGCGTAGCGTGCGATGAGTGCGGCGGCGGCTTTCGGGGCGTCGTCGAGGATCCGCACTGGCCCGAGGGCCTGCACCCAGGCCAGCTGCGACCAGTCCTCGTCGTAGCGGTCGACGGTCAGCGCAGCTCGGGGGCGGGCGCGAAGCCAGCGCAGGCGCGCCAGCCGCTCGGCGGGCACGTCCTTGCGCTTGTGGTCGACCGCGGTCACGAGGGCGTCGCCGGCGAGCGCGAAGGTCACCGGCAGCACGCGCGGGTGCTGCTCGTCGTCGGTCAGGCCGAGGCGTCCGACGCGCGCCTCCTCGAGCAGCTCCCGGGCCCACTTAGGGAGCTTGGCTACGCTTGCGCAGCTTCCCATGATCGGCCGAAGACTAGGCGCCTGGACGGCGCTGCTCACTGTTTGCGCGCTCGCACTCAGCGCGATCTTGGCCGGCTGCGGCGGCGCGAGCGCCAGTGCGCGCACCCCCACGGCCGGCTCGGTTCCGCTCATCGCGGGCTCCCGGATCGTCACCCAGGTGCGTGCGTGCGACCAGGGCTCCAACGCGTATTGCGCGATCGACCTCGTGGTGCGCAACGGGAACTACCAGTCGTCCGACATCCTGTTGCGCGACGAGGGTGCCCTGCTGAGAAAAGACGGCTGGACCCAGGCCCACGGCGACACCGGCGCGCAGAGCTCCGCCAACTCGCCCGGGCACAAGCTCCGCCTAACCTTCTCGACCGCGGCCGGGGATCTCCAGGAGGTCGACCTGGGTCTGATCAACCGGCCGTGGCCGATCGTCTATGCGCTGTCGAGCTCGATGTTCGCGCGTGCCGCGACGATGTCGATGATGCTCGAAGTAGGGACCGGTTAGCGGAACTCAGTTGAGAGTGAGGCGGCGGTTCGGGCCGACCGAGACCGCCCGGCGGCCGGCGAGCAGGTCGCGCAGGTCGGCTCCCACGAGCTCCTCGCGCCAGCCCTCGAGCGCGCGCACGCCCGGTTCGGGCTCGCCGCGGCGGGAGGCGCCGACGATCGCCTCGAGCTCGTTGCGCGAGGCGATCAGCTCGTAGGCCAGGCCGGCGTCGAGCGCGCGGGCCCGCAGCAGCGCCTCGGAGAGCACGATCAGCGGGGCATCCTCGGGCTCGGAGCGGCCGCGGGCCTCCTCGCGGGGGATCGGCTGCGCCTTCATGCCGGCGGCAATCGCCTCGAGGATCGCGGCGCCGCGCCGGCGGATGCCCGAGGGATGGATGCCGCGGATCTGCTCGAGCGCCTGGAGGTTCGAGGGGTGGCGCTTGGCGAGCTCGACCAGCGCCGGGTCGGCCAGCACCGACCCGACCGGGCGGTCCTCGGTCGACGCCGTTCGCTCGCGCCAGGCGGCCAGCTCCTTGGCCACGGCGCGGGATTTTGGATCGAGCTGTCCCACCCGGGGGAGCCGCTCCCACGCGGTCTCGGGATCGCGCTCGTCGGTGGCCGACTCGAGGCGCCGGCACTCCTCGCGGGCCCAGGTGGTGCGTCCGGTGTCCGTGAGGCGCCGCTCAACCTCATCGGCGAGCTCGAGCAGGTGCGCGACGTCCTCGGCGGCGTAGCTGAGCTGCTCGCCGGTCAGCGGCCGCGCGTCCCAACGGGTGTAGCTCGCGGTCTTGCCCACGCGCCGGCCGAGCATCGCGCCGAGCAGGTTGCCGTAGCCGGTCTGGGCGCTCGCGCCCACGAACCCGGCCGCGAGCTGGGTGTCGAAGATGTTGTTGATCTCGGTCGACCACGCGCGGCGGAGGATCGCCACGTCCTGGCGGCCGGCGTGGAGCACGACCTCGATCGCCGGATCGCCCAGCAGCTGGGCGAGCGGGGCCACGTCAACGCCGTCGAGCGGGTCGATCAGGATGATCCGCGGGGGGTGGTCATCGCCGTGGTCGTTGTCGGACCCGTCGTCGACGGCGATCTGGACCAGGCAGAGCAGCGCACGATAGCGGCCCTCGGACATGAACTCGGTATCGATGCCGAGCCGTCCGGTTGCGCGAGCGGCGGCGGCGACCGCGGCTACGTCCGACGAGGTGGCCAGCGGAAGGGCTTGTCGGCCACGACTCGTCTCGGTTCGCATGGTTTCAGCCTATCTGTCAAGGGTAAACCGACCGCCCTGGTAGGATATAAAGCGCATGATCTTCTCGTCGAAGGCGGAATACGGCGTGCGCCTGATGGTTGAACTAGGGCGCCAGTCTGTCGAGCAGCCGACGTCGCTGAAGGCGATCGCCGACGCGGAAGGCCTGCCGCTCGCGTATCTGGAGCAGGTGGTCGCGCGGTTGCGCAAGGCCGGGCTCGTACAGAGTGCCCGGGGCGCCCACGGCGGCTATTGGCTGGCCCGTCCGGCCGAGGAGATCGCGATGGTGGACGTGGTGCAGGCGCTCGAGGGCGCAATCGCCCCGATGGAGTGCTTCGTGCACGACCACACCGAGCGGGTGCTGTGCTCGCACGAGCCCGATGCCGGTCGTGGTTGCGCCACCAAGCTGCTGTGGACTCGCGTCCAGGGCGGGATCATCCGCTCGCTGCAGACCACCACGCTGGCCGAGCTGGTCGAGTTCTCGCGTCGGAATGAACGCGAGCCCCTGCACGCTTGAGATTTACAACCCGAAAGTTGATATGGCAGACCTAGAGATCAAGAACCTTCACGTCCGGGCCGGTGAGAAAGACATCCTGCGGGGTGTCGATCTGGCCGTCGGTCGCGGCGAGATACACGCGCTGATGGGCCCCAACGGCTCGGGCAAATCAACACTCGCGAACGCCGTGATGGGTCACCCGGGGCTGGAAGTGACTCAGGGTGAGATTTTCTTCATGGGCGAGGACGTCACCGAGGCCTCGCCGGATGAGCGGGCGCGAATGGGACTGTTCATGGCCTTCCAGTATCCCGTCGCGGTGCCCGGGGTGACGGTTACCAAGTATCTGCGGACTGTGTTGAACGCCCATCGTGAGGCTTCTGGTGAGGAGCCGATCCCGCTGAAGGAGTTCCGCACGACCGTCGAGGCCGCGATGAAGCTGACCAACGTCCCGCGGGAGTTCTCGACCCGGTACCTGAACGAGGGCTTCTCGGGGGGCGAGAAGAAGCGGATGGAGATCCTCCAGCTGGCGCTCCAGAAGCCCTTGATGGCCGTGCTCGATGAGACCGACTCGGGGTTGGACATCGACGCGTTGCGCGTGGTCGCCAACGGAGTCAACGCGGTCGCCGGGCCAGATATGGGACTGCTGATCATCACCCACTACCAGCGGATCCTGCACCTCGTCCAGCCCTCGCACGTGCACGTCATGTACCAGGGCCGGATCGTCCGGGAGGGCGGGCCGGAGCTGGTCGAGACGCTCGAGGCCAAGGGCTACGGGTGGATCACCGACGAGATCGAGGCCGCCGCGTAATGGCTTCGGTTTCTTCCCGGGTCGCGGTTCCCGAGGTTGCTTCGGAGTTCCCGGTCCTGGGACGGACATTCGGCGGGCAGCCGCTGACGTATCTGGATTCGTCGGCCACCTCGCAGACGCCTCTCCCCGTGATCGAGGCCATGACGTCGTATTACATGCACTCGCGGGCCTCGATTCACCGCGGGGTGTATCCGCTGGCCGACGAGGCGACGTCGCTGTTCGAGGGCGCCCGGGAGCGGATCGCGTCGTGGCTCGGCTCATCGGTTGAGGAGACCGTGTTCACGGCGAACGCGACCGCGGCGATCAACATGGTCGCGTACACGTGGGGGCGTTCTAACGTTCGCCGGGGCGATCTGGTCGTGCTCACCGAGATGGAGCACCACTCGAACATCGTGCCCTGGCAGCTGCTCTGCCAGGACCGCGAGGCCGAGCTGGCCTATGTGCCGGTGCTCGACGATGGTTTCTTGGATCTGGACGCGCTCGATGTGCTGCTGTCGCGGGGTCCGCGGCTGGTGTCACTTGTGCATGTCTCGAATGTGCTGGGGACCGTAAACCCGGTGGCTTCGATCGTTCAGCGCGCCCATGCTGCCGGCGCCGTGGTCCTGGTCGACGGGGCCCAGGCGGTTCCGCAGCTGCCCGTCTGGCTTCCCGACCTGGACGCCGACTTCTACGCCTGGACGGGCCACAAGGCGTACGGGCCCACGGGTATTGGCGTCCTGCACGGGCGTCGCGAGCTGCTCGAGGAGATGCCGCCATTCATCGGTGGCGGGCACATGATCCGCACCGTGGCGGCCAACGAGTCGACCTGGACCGATCTGCCGTGGAAGTTCGAGGCCGGTACGTCCCAGATTGCCGAGGCCATCGGCCTGGGCGCTGCCGTGGACTGGATTCAGGGTGTGGGGATGGATCGGATTCACGCCCACGAGCAGGCTCTGGTCGCTGAGCTCTTGGAGCGGTTTGCTTCGGGCGAGGTCCCAGGGGTGTCGGTTCAGGGTCCCCCGTCCGCTTCTGATCGCGGCGCCCTGGTGTCGTTCGTCCTCGAGGGGGCACACCCGCACGACATCGCGGACATCCTCGGTTCGCGGGGTGTGTGCGTGCGCGCCGGGCACCACTGCGCGCAGCCGCTGATGCGCCGTCTGGGCGTGCCCGCGACCACGCGGGCCTCGTTCGCCGTGCACAACTCTCTCGCGGACGTGGATCGTCTGATCGAGGGGCTCGGGCACGTGCGCGCGACGCTCCAGCTCGACTGAGATCCCCTAATCAAAGGCAAACGTGCGTTCGGCACGTTTGCGCTGCAGTTGTCCACTTTTGTCAGCTTGACGGGGGAGTATCGTGCGGTTCATCGCAGTAAGTCGGGGACCGGACGGACGTACCCCTCGCGCAAGAGCAGTGACCCATGGCAGCCCGCAGGCCCGCACGACGCCGGCCGCGCCGCCGCGCGAATCGTCCGGCTGATGTAGCGCGTGCTGACGTGGCCCCCCTCGATCGTGGCGGTGGGGGTCGCGACGATCGTGGGCCGGCCGGACTGCGCTGGAGTTGCGCGATCATTTTCTTGGTCGGGGTCGCACTGGTTGCGCTCGGCGGATGGGGCCTGCTGAGGGGCCGGAGCCAGGGTTCGGCGGCATTCGGGCTCGGAACCTCGATAGTGGTTGGTGCGCTTCTGATCGTGTTCGCGGCACTGCTGCCATGGCTGGCCGATGGTCCGGTCCGGATCGGCCCACTGGCGGTGACGCTGCGAATCAGGTCTCGTGGAGCGCGGTCGCCTTCTGGCCTGCGGGCGCAGCGGTCGGTTGCCGATCGGCGGGCGGACCGGCGTCGGCGGCCCGAGCGGCGGTAGGCTGCCCGTATCTCACCAGAGGAACGTGTTGTCATACCCGGGAGCGAGCGCCGCCTGGAGCCCGGGCACCGGGTGATCGGGGAGGTCGATCGGGGCAAGACGATCTCGGTTAGCGTTTACCTGCGCGGGTCGGGATCGCTCGACTGGGTCGACCAGGAAGCCGCTCGTGCTCCATCCGAGCGGCGGACCCTGTCGCGCTCGGAGCTGGCTCGGGAGTGTGGCGCGCGTGATGAGGATGTCGCCGCCGTGCGCTCGTTCGCTGGTCAGTACGGGCTGGAGGTAGGCGAGGTCGATGCCGGGCGCCGGGCCGTCGAGCTGCGCGGGACGGTCGACGCATTGGCGCAGGCGTTTGGCGCCCAGGAGTTGCAGTTGCTCGAGCACCCGAGTGGCGTTTCTTATCGCGGGCGCCAGGGGCCACTGACGATCCCGCGCGAGCTCGACGGCGTGATCACAGGCGCGTTCGGGATCGACGAGCGTCCCCAAGTGCAGCCGTACATACGCCCTCAGGTCCCGGCCGCTGATGCGACCTCGTACACGCCGCTGCAGGTCGCGGCGGCCTACAGCTTCCCCACTGGTGTGACCGGCGCGGGCGAGACCGTGGGGTTCATCGAGCTAGGTGGCGGGTTCAGCCAGAGCGACCTGAACACCTATTTCGCTGGGGTGGGCGTCTCGCCGCCGCCCGCCGTGACCGCGGTCAGCGTTGACGGAGGCACGAACTCGCCCGGCACGAACCCGGATGAGGACGGCGAGGTGATGCTCGACATCGAGGTGGCCGGCTCGATCGCGCCGGGGGCAAAGTTCGTCGTCTACTTCTCGCCCAACACCGACCAGGGCTTCATCGACGCGGTGTCGACCGCGGTGCACGACACCACCAACAAGCCGAGTGTGGTCTCGATCAGCTGGGGTGGCCCCGAGGACTCCTGGACGCAGCAGGCCAGGACCCAAATGGAGCAGGTGTTGACCGAGGCCGCCGCGGCCGGCGTCACCGTGACCGTTGCCGCGGGAGACAACGGGTCGACCGATGGCGTCACCGACGGCAAGCAGCACGTCGACTTTCCCTCCTCCGCGCCGCATGCCCTGGGGTGCGGCGGCACCACCCTTCAGATCTCGGATGGCGTCGCGAGCTCGGAGGTTGTCTGGAACGACCTCCCGAGCGATGGCGCGGGAGGCGGGGGCATCAGCATCGAGTTCGTGGTGCCCTCCTACCAGTCGGCCGTGACCATGCCGGACAACGTCGATACCGGCAGCCCCGGCCGGGGCGTGCCCGACGTGGCCGGCGACGCCGACCCTCAGACCGGCTACTCGATCTACGTCGACGGCAGCCAGGAGTCGGTCGGCGGCACCAGTGCGGTGGCGCCCCTGTGGGCGGGCCTGATCGCGCTGATCAACGAATCGCTGGGTACGCCGGTCGGGTTCGTTCAGCCGCGGCTCTATCAAGCCTCCGCCGCGGCCGGTTTTCACGACATCACCCAGGGCAACAACGGGGCCTATACCGCCGGGCCGGGCTGGGATCCGTGCACCGGGCTGGGAACCCCGGACGGCAGCGCGCTCCTCACCGCGCTCGGCTAGTGCCCGTCGGCCTAGCGCGGTCGGCTAGAGCGGTCGGTGGGCGGTTGCGGCGAAGAACGCAGCCAGCTCTTCGACGAGCAGGGCTCCGATCGGCGGCATTTCGCCGCCGTGCACGAGTGCGACGCGGTAGCGGGGAACCGGATCGGCGACGGTGGCGATGCCGGTCCCGGGCCCGTCTCCCTGGGCCCATGACTCGGGGATCGCGCTGTACCCGAGACCCTCGGAGGCCAGCGTCCGGATCGTCAGCCGGTCGCTCGTCTCGAACAGCGGCAGCGGGCTGAAGCCGGCAGCCTGGCAGCTGGTCACGACGAGCTCGCGCAGCGCGGTGCCGCGCTCGGGCAGGATCACTGGGACCCCGCGCAAGGTCTCGATCGAAGCGCTTTTTGCGCCCGCGAGAGGGTCCTCCGGTGCGCACACGAGCCGTAGCGGCTCCTCCGTGAGCGTGCGAACAATCGCGCCGGCGGTCATCCGTGGCTCGCCACCGCCGACTCCGAGCACCACCGCGTCGACCGCGCCCGTCGCCAGCAGCTCGAGCAGCTGCACGGGTGGAGCGTGACGCAGCGAGAGCTGTATCTGCGGATGGGACCGGTGGAACGCGACAAGCGCCGGAATCAGGCCCGCCGAGTCGTGGGAGGTCGCGGCGATCCGGGCGACGCCGCGCACGGCGCCCCGATGTCCATCGATCGCCGCTCGCGCCCGGGCGACCTGGTTCAGGATCGTCGTCGCATGCTCGTTGAGCTCTACGCCAGCGGGCGTCATCTCGACACCCTTCGCGGTACGGGCGAGCAGCTTCACTCCCAGCTCGGCCTCGAGTCTGGCTATCTGCTGCGACAGCGCCGACTGCGTGACGTACACCTCGCTGGCCGCGCGGCCGAAGTGCCCGTGCCGCGCGACCGCGGCGAAGTACTCGAGCTGCCGAAGCTCCATAGCCGCGACCCTACTCGTGTGGGGTTCTGGTCTGGCGGCGCAGCCCCGGTTGGGTGTCCGCCCCGGTTGGGTGTCCGCCCCGGTTGGGTGCCCGTCCCGGTTGGGTGCCCGTCCCGGTTGGGTGTCCGCCCCGGTTGGGTGCCCGACCCGGTCGGCTACACCGCGCCGGCCGGGTCTGCGATGGGTGATCCCATCGCTGGCGCCAGTTCCTCGATCAGCCGGCGCTTGGGACGCGCTCCGACGAGGCGCAGCACTTCCTGGCCGTGGCGGAAGACGAGTAGCGTCGGCATCGACAGCACCCCATACTCGCTCGCCGTCTTCTGGTTCGCGTCGACGTCGAGCTTGACGAAGCGCACGCCGGGTCGCTCGTCGGCCAGCTCGGCCATGACCGGGTCCATCACACGACAGGGCGGGCACCATGCCGCCCAGAAGTCGACAACCACGGGCGAGTCGGCTTCGAGTACCTCGGTGGCGAATTGATCGTCGGTGATCGTCGTGACGGTTGTCGGCATTTGCATCTCCTCGGGCGTGAATTGCGGGGCCGTCCATCGTGCCCAGCGGTCGCGCTCGGCTCAAACGGTTTCGCTAACCGGGCTGATTAGCTCGCCTTCGCGCGCTTGGCGCGGGGCCTGGTCTGGTGAGGCTGGCCGAAAAGCGTTCCCGCGGGAACGCAACCACCTGGTTGCAGATGGTCTTCTATCTAGGAGTTTCTCGGCGTTCTTGCCTCTTCGTGTGTCCCGTCCTCACGGCCCGCGCGTGGCCCCGGCGTCTGTTCCGTCCGACGGCGCGCGTAATCTATCGAACATGTGTTCGCCTGACCACATTCCGATGGAGCCTCCGGAGAAGCCGGCCTCGCTCGTCGAGCTGGAGCAGCAGATCTGTGAGCTGGCCGCGCACATCGCCGTCGCGACGTGTCGCTGGCTGTTGCTCGTGGCCGAGTTCGATGCGCGAGACGGCTGGGCGGAATGCGGTCTGAAGTCGTGTGCGCACTGGTTGTCCTGGAAGTGCTCGATCGCGCTCGGGGTTGCCAGGGAGAAGGTTCGGATTGCGCACCGGCTGGAGGAGTTGCCACTGGTGCGTGAAGCGTTCTCGCGCGGAGAGCTGTCCTTCTGCAAGGTCCGCGCGCTCACCCGGGTCGCGACGCCGAAGACCGAGGCGGGCCTGCTCGAGATTGCCCGACACGCGACGGGCGCGCAGCTCGAAAAGCTCATCCGGTGCTACTCGAGCGCCTTGTCGGCGACGCTCGGGTCGGCGCAGCGCCAGCAGGACCTGCGCTTTCTCAGGTGGAGCTGGAACGAGGATGGATCGCTCCGTCTGGAGGCGCGCCTGCCGGCGGATGATGGAGCGCTTCTGATCAACGCGCTGAGTGGCCTGGAGGAGTCGCGCGTTGAGGGAGACGAATGGGTGGCCTCGCTGGCGGGGGCGCGTCGGGCCGATGCGCTGGTCACGATGGCCAAGGGCGCCCTCGCCACCGGCGCCGGGGACGGCGTGCGGGCGGGCGCCGCCGCCGCCGTGCCCGAGCTTGTGGTCCACGTCGATGCCGCGACCCTGACGGCGGACGAGGTGGTGGAGCGCTCCGAGCTGTCCGATGGGCCGACCATCCCCGCCGAGACGGCGCGCCGGCTGGGCTGCGATGCAGCGGTTGTCCGGATCGTCGAGCGGGACGGCCGCCCGCTGACCGTGGGCCGGCGAACGCGGACGATTCCGCCTGCGATGCGGCGGGCGCTGCGAAGCCGGGACGATGGCTGTCGATTCCCGGGCTGTACGCATCGGAGATTTCTGCACGCACACCACATCCAGCACTGGGCGAGGGGCGGCCCGACGACGCTGGAGAACCTGGTCCAGCTGTGCTCGTATCACCATCGACTCGTGCACGAGCGGGGATTCCGGGTTGAGCGCTCAGGCCGCGGGGCGGTGAGGTTCAGGCGGCCGGATGGGCAGGCGATCCCGCCGGCGCCCGGGTGCGGTTCGGTCTTGGGAGGGTCACTGGCCGAGCAGCACCGGGCGCGCGGCGTGATCGTTGACGCGTCGACGTGCCGGCCGCTGTCGGCCGGGGATCGGCTGGACTACGGGCTGGCTGTCGAGGTGCTGCTGCCGAAGGCGCTGGCGGCTGACGGCTGACCGCTGGCGGCTGACGGCTCACCGGTCGCGGCCGGCGGTTGAGGCGTGGCCGCTACGCTTGATGGCAATGGACGAGCTGTATCGCGAGAACATCCTCGACCACTACAAGCATCCCCATAACTGGAGTCCGCCCGAGGCGGAGCTGGAGGGGGCTGACTTGGAGTTCCAGGATCTAAATCCGTTGTGCGGGGATGAGCTGCGGGTGCAGCTGGCGCTGGATGGGACGGGGCGGATCGAGGCGGTGCGGTTCTCGGGGCATGGGTGCGCGATCTCGCAGGCGGCGGCTTCGATGGCATCGGACGAGATTAAGGGGATGCGGGTGGACGAGCTGCTGTCGCTCGACCGGTCGTTCGTGCTCGATCTACTTGGGATCGATATCTCCGCCACGCGGATGAAGTGCGCGCTGCTGTCGCTGAAGGTGCTGAAGGGCGCCTCGCTCGGGCAGGCGGCGGGCTGGGAGCCTGAGAGCAGCGCTGCCTAGCAAATTCCTATCGGCACGCTAGGATTTAACGCTGTGCCGGAGATTATTGACGTGTGTCGTGTGGATGAGCTCGGACCGGGCGAGCGCCGCCTGGTCGAGTGGGAGGACCTCGAGATCGGGGTGTTCAACTGCGGCGGGAGCCTGTATGCGATCGAGGACCGTTGCTCGCACGACGACGGACCGCTCGCGGAGGGCGAGTTCGACCCGGAAAACTGCACGGTTGAGTGCCCGCGGCACGGGTCCCTGTTCGACCTCAAGACCGGCACGCCGAAGACTTTGCCCGCATATGTTCCGGTGGACACCTTTCCGGTGATCATCGAGGACGAGACGATCAAGCTGGAGGTGGAGTAGTGGCTGTAGACGCGACGACCGAGAATGCCGCGCTGGCGGCGATCAACGCCGACTACGAGCAGCGCTACGGCTTTCGCGACGCTGAGAACTATCTCTACAAGGCGCCGAAGGGCCTGAATCGGGAGATCGTCGAGAAGATCTCGGAGTTCAAGTCCGAGCCCGAGTGGATGCGGGAGTTCCGGCTCAAGGCGCTCGACCACTTCCTCTCGCGCCCGCAGCCCACGTGGGGCTCGCCGATGCTCGCCGAGGTCGACTACGACGACATCCACTACTTCGTGCGCGCATCCGAGAAGCCCGGTCGCTCGTGGGACGACGTGCCCGAGGACGTCAAGCGGACGTTCGACCGGCTCGGCATCCCCGAGGCCGAGCGCAAGTTCCTGTCCGGCGTCGGCGCTCAGTACGAGTCCGAGGTCGTCTACCACCAGGTGCGCGAGGACCTCGAGAAGCAGGGCGTGATCTTCGTCGACATGGACTCGGGGCTGCGCGAGCACGAGGACATCGTGCGCGAGTACTTCGCCACGGTGATCCCGCCCAACGACAACAAGCTCGCCGCGCTGAACTCGGCGGTGTGGTCTGGCGGCTCATTTGTATACGTCCCCGAAGGTGTGCACGTGGACATGCCGCTCCAGGCCTACTTCCGGATCAACACCGAGAACATGGGCCAGTTCGAGCGCACGCTGATCATCGCCGAGCCGGGCTCCTACGTGCACTACGTGGAGGGCTGCACGGCGCCCACCTATTCATCCAACTCGCTCCACTCCGCGGTCGTTGAGCTGATCGCCAAGCCGGGTGCGCGGATCCGCTACACGACCGTGCAGAACTGGTCGACGAACGTGTTCAACCTTGTGACCAAGCGCGCGGTGGCGTACGAGGACGCGACGGTCGAGTGGGTCGACTGCAACCTGGGCTCGCGCCTGACCATGAAATACCCGAGCGTGTACCTGCTCGGCGAGCGGGCGCACGGCGAGATCCTGTCGATCGCGTTCGCCGGCCAGGGCCAGCATCAGGACGCCGGGGGCAAGATCATCCACGCCGCGCCCAACACGACGAGCAACATCTTCGCCAAGTCGATCTCCAAGGACGGCGGGCGGGGCTCCTACCGTGGCCTGCTCGAGATCGCCAAGGGTGCCCACGGCGCGCGGTCGAAGGTGGTCTGCGACGCCCTCCTGCTCGACGAGCACTCACGAAGCGATACCTACCCGACGATCCGCATCGGCGAGGACGACGTCAACGTCGGCCACGAGGCCACCGTCTCGAAGGTCGGCGAGGACCAGCTCTTCTACCTGATGTCCCACGGCATCCCCGAGGACGAGGCCTCCAAGCTAATCGTCAACGGCTTCATCGAGCCCATCACCAAGGAGCTCCCGATGGAGTACGCGGTCGAGATGAACCGGCTGATCGAACTCCAGATGGAGGGCTCGATTGGCTAGCGCAGTGGAGCTCCCGGCCGGGCTCGAGCTCCCGACCTTCAAGGGCCGCGCGGGCTGGGAGTTCACCGACATCTCAGGGCTGAACCTGGCCGCCTACCAGCCCGTGCGCGGGGCCGAGGAGGTGGGTGGCGTCGGGGCCGAGGAGGTGGGTGGCGTCGGCGACGCGAGTGATCGACTTCCGGCGGATCGGATGTTCGACGCGCCGGCCGGGGAGCTACCCGACGGCGTGATCGTCACCTCGATCGAGCGGGCAGCGAGGGAGCACGGAGAGCTGCTGCGCCGCCACCTGGGCAGCCTGATCGGCGAGGGCGACGACGTGTTCGTCTCGCTGAACGACGCCGGCTACCGCGCCGGCTCGTTCGTGTACGTGCCGCGCGGGATGGAGCTCGAAGTCCCGATCTCGCTCGCCACGGTCCAGGCCACGGCCGGCACGCTGCTCAACCAGCGCACGCTGGTGGTGATCGAGGAGGGCGCTCGGGCCGAGGTCTGGGAGCAGTACCTGTCGGGCGAGGCCGGGCTCGACGGCGTGTTCAACGCGGTCACCGAGCTGATCGTCGGCGGCGGCGCGCACCTTCGCTACGTGTGCGGCCAGGGACTGTCGGAGCGGAGCTGGATCTTCGGCGCCCAGCGCGCCGAGGTCGGCCGCGACGCCGGCCTCGACTGGGTCGCGCTCGGCTTCGGGTCGGCGCGCGGCCGGGTGCGGATGGAGACGCGGCTCGGCGGCGAGGGCGCGGAGGCGCGGGTCACCGGCGCCTATGCCAGCCACGGGCGCCAGCACATCGACTTTGACACCACTCAGGAGCACGCGGCCCCGAACACGACCTCGGACCTCGCGTTTCGCGGGGTGCTCACCGGCCGATCGAGCGCGGTCTGGCGGGGCAACATCATCGTCGACCCGGGCGCTCAGAAGACCGATGCCTTCCAGGAGTCGCGCAACCTGTTGCTGTCCAAGCGGGCGCACGCCGACGCGATCCCCGGCCTTGAGATCCAGGCCAACGACGTGCGCTGCACCCATGCCGCCGCGGTCGCGCAGCTCGACCCCGAGCAGCTGTTCTACCTGCGCTCGCGGGGCCTGAAGCTGGACGTCGCCCGCCGGCTCGTGATCGAGGGCTTCCTGGCGGCGCTGGTCGAGCGCTTCGAGGAAGGGCCCGTGCGCGAACGGCTGGCCGACTCGCTCGAACGGCGCCTCGGGCTGGTCCTCGCCGAGTAGCCGCGCCGGCCGGTCAGGAAGCGGCAGCGACTTCGTCGAGCGCCTCGAGTTCGTCGTCCTCGAGCTCGAGCTCCATGGCCTCGCGGTTCTCGTCGAAATGGGCGATCGAGCTGGTGCCCGGGATCGGGACGGTTACCGCGGAGTGCTGGAGCAGCCACGCGAGCGCTACCTGCGCGGGCGTGGCCCCGTGGCCGGCGGCGATGTCGGCCAGCGCCGTGCCGGACTCGGCCAGCTCACCCACCGCGAGGGGGAAGTAGGGCAGGAAGGCGAGTCCGGCTTCCTCGCAGAAGCGCAGCACGTCCTCGGACGCTCGATTGGCGACGTTGTACTGGTTCTGAACCGAGACGACCGGAGCGATGTCCTGGGCCCGCTCGATCTCCTCCACGCCGACGTTGGAGAGGCCGATGTGCCGGATCTTCCCCTCCTCCTGGAGCTCCGCCAGGGCTGCCACCGAGTCCTCGATCGGCACCTTGGGATCGACCGTGTGGAGCTGGTAGAGGTCGATCCGCTCGAGCCCGAGCCGCAGCAGCGATGCCTCGCAGCAGCGCTTGAGGCGATCGGGGCGGCAGTTGGGCTCCCACCGACCGGGTCCGGGTCGCTCGAAGCCCCCCTTGGTCGCGATCACGAGGTTCTCGGGATAGGGGCGCAGCGCCTCGGCGATCAGGTTCTCGGACACATTGGGACCGTAGGAGTCCGCGGTGTCGATCAGGTTGACGTCGCGGTCGACCACGTGGCGGAGCAGGCGGCGCGCGCTCGCCGCATCGGCGGGTGGGGTGGGTGGGCCCCATATTCCTGGTCCCGTGATGCGCATCGCGCCGAACCCCATCCGGGAGACCTCGAGGTCACCGCCGATGGTCAGGGTGAGGTCGGTGGCGGGCACGCCGGGCAGAGTAGAAGAATTACGGGGAGATGGCTCGGCAGCCGACAGCGCTGATACCCCTTGGCTACGGCAAGTTCGTCCGCGCCGACCGGGTGTTCGCGCTCGTGCCGCTCGAGGGGGACGACAGGGGGGACGGCCGGCGGACGCTCGTCTACATCGAAGGAATCGAGGAGCCGGTCATCGCCTCGCGCTCAGAGGGAGCGATCGCCCGGGACGTGGCCAACGCGTTTGGGCGCGGCAGCCGGGGGCGCGAGGGCGCGGAGCTGCCCGGCCAAGAAGCGCTCTTCTAAGCGGTTGAGAGTTTTCCTGCCGCCTGGACGAATGTTCGATTAACCGCCTGGGCCCCCGTGCCGATGACCCGGGCAGAGACGGATCAAAGGTCAGTGTCGCCTGGGGGCGCACGTGACGCAAAGTGAGGTAGAGATGCGTGGAATTGTCTACCGTCCTGGGAGGCGGCGGACAGGTTCGGCCCTCGTGGGGTTGGGCGCGGCGCTGACGTTCGCGCTGGGCTCGGTGCCCGGCGCGTCGGCCAAGACGCTGACTTCCGCGCACGTGACCCGGGCGCCCGTACACCTGACGCTGGTCGTCTCCGCCCGGCCGCCGGCCAAGATCGTCATCCAGGTCGCGCACGCGGCCGGTCATAAGATCGCTTGACCAGTCGCCTGCTCGTCGTCGCGAACAGCCTGCGCTCGGACTCGAGCAGGGCCCCGGCGCCGCGCAGCTTCACCGTCTACGTCGCGCTCGTGGCGGGCGCCGCAATCGCTTCGCTGATCCTGCTGCCCTGGATGCGCGAGTGGCGTGTCGGCGACCCGGCGGTGTTCGTCGTCCTGTCGCTGTTCGTGCTGGCCGGCGAGCTGCTTCCGATCCCGGTGCCGCGTCGGCGGGGCCTCACGCGGGTCACGATCTCGGCCGCGTTCGCGTTCGCGATCCTGCTGCGCTTCGGCCCTGGGCCGGCGGTGCTGATCTACGTCTCGAGCTCGGTGATCGCGGATGTGGCCGGCCGGGTCTCACCGCTCAAGACGCTGTTCAACGCAGCCCAGTACGTGCTCGCGATGGTCGCCGCGGCCGCGGTCCTGCGGCTCGCCGGCGCGCTGCCGCTCAGCCACATCACGAGTGGCGAGCTGCCGACCGTGCTGGCCGCCGGCGCGGCCTTCTTCGCGGCCAACCATCTGCTCGCATGCACGGCGGGGGCGCTGCTGGCGCGTCTGCCGCTGCGCAACTACCTGCGTGAGGATCTGGCCTTCCAGGCGTGGACGGCCGGATGTGTGCTCGCGTTCGCGCCGGCCCTGCTGGCCTCGGCCAACGCCAGCGTCGCGCTCGTCCCGGTGTGCTTCGTGCCGATGCTCGCGGTCTACTTCGGCGGGCGGCAGGCGGCCATCTCAAGCCACCGTGCCCACCACGACGTCCTGACCGGGCTCCCGAACCGCTCCTCGCTCTCCGAGACGCTCCAGAGTGCGCTCGATGACGCCGCGTCCGACGCGCATCCGGTCGCCGTGATGCTGCTCGACCTCGACGATTTCAAGTCGATCAACGACACGCTCGGGCACGAGCTCGGTGACCTGGTGATCCAGCGCGTCGCCGGCCGTCTGAGCCAGGCCGTCGCGGACAGCACACCGGCCAGTGAGGAGGAGACCGTTCTCGCGCGGATCGGAGGCGACGAGTTCGGCCTCCTGGTGCACGGCGGCCAGCCGCAGGCCGAGGAGCTCGCCGAGCGGCTGCTGGCAGCCCTCGACCAGCCGCTCGAGGCCGACTCGGTGGCACTTCACATCTGCGCGAGCATCGGCATCGCCTGCTTCCCCAGCCACGGCCGCAGCGCGCCCGAGCTGATGCGCCACGCGGACGTCGCGCTGTACTGCGCCAAGGGGTCGGACGCCGGTTTCGCCACCTACGCCGAGGAGGACGACGAGTACAGCATCGACCGGCTCGCGCTGGCGGCCCAGCTGCGGCGCGGGATCGAGCGCGGCGAGCTGGTCGTGCACTACCAGCCCAAGGTGCCGCTGCAGGGAGGCGCGACGCTCGCGGTCGAGGCGCTGGTGCGCTGGAACCATCCTCAGCTCGGCTGCATCGGGCCGGACGGGTTCATCCCGCTGGCCGAGCAGACCGGGATCATCAAGCCGCTGACCGATCGCGTGCTCGAGGCCTCGCTCGAGCAGTGCCGGCGCTGGCGCGAGCAGGGCCTCGAGGTGACCGTCTCGGTCAACGTCTCGACCCGCAGCCTGCTCGACCACGACCTGCCGGTGATCATCGGCGGCCTGCTGAGGCGCTTGGAACTGCACGCCTCGGCGCTGCAGCTCGAGATCACCGAGAGCCGGATCGTCGCCGACCTGCCCCGGGCGCGGGCGGCGCTCGACGAACTGCGGGCGATGGGCGTGATGATCGCGATCGACGACTTCGGGACCGGATACTCGTCGCTGTCGCAACTCCAGCAGCTGCCCGTGGACGAGATCAAGATCGACCGCTCGTTCGTGACCAGGATGGAGACCGACCGCCAGGACGCCGTGCTCGTGCACTCGATCATCGACCTCGGCCGCAACCTCGGCCTGCGGGTGACCGCCGAGGGGGTCGAGACCGAGAACGTCAAGCAGGTGCTGGCCCGGCTCGGATGCGACTACGCCCAGGGATTCCACGTCGGGCGTCCGGTGATCGCCGGTGAGTGCACCCGGTATCTGAAGCCCGCCCCGGGTGAGCCTTCGGGTACGGGCGCGACGGTGATCGCGCTCTCGCGCTGAGCGGCCTGGATCGAAGCCGTCAGGCGGCGACTTGCTGATACAGCGAGGGCAGGTCGGGGTAGCCGCTCGAGGCCCAGCCCGAGTTCTGCAGCGCGGCGATCTGGGCGGCCGGCGTAGAGCCCGCGGTGCTGAGGATGCCCTGGATGCCCGAGCTCGCGGTGCCGTAGCCCGGGATCGTGTTCTGGCCCTTGAGCCAGCCGGCGGTGGCGTCGGCGGCGGTGGTCGGATCGGACCAGATCGAGTCGCCGGAGCCGTAGGTGGCGCTGTCGGTGTAGCCGATGTTGAGCCAGTCGTTGTTGTTCTGGGCCTGACGCGACTGGGCGGCGCCGCCGGACTCCTCGGCCAGCAGCCAGGCCGAGACCACGCTCGGATCGAGCCCGGTGTCGGCGGCGAGACGGGAGGCGAACTGCTGCTGGTCTGAGGTGAGCATGGTCTGTGCGCTGGCGGGCAGCGCCGCGCCGCCGGTGCCCGTGGCGACGAGACCGCCGTTTGTGAGACCCGCGCTGGTGAGGCCCGAGCTGACGATGCTCGGCACGTCGGAGGAGGCGCCGATCGTTCCCGATGTTCCCTGGGCCTGCGCTAGCGCGTCGGCGAAGCTGCTCGAGCCGGCCGTGGTGCCGGTGGCGGTGGCGGAGGTGCCCCCGGTCGACTGGCTCGCCGTGCTCGCGGCGACGGACGGATCGAAGGCGGTCTGTAGGGAGGCGATCTGAGCCTGGATCTGGGAGACCCGGCTTACGGCATCGGTGTAGCTCATCGACTACCTCTTAGATCGGCGGAAGGCCATGGCGCTTGAGCGGTCGCCGATCGTGAAGGTGTGCGCGATACCAGTCGAGAGTCCGGCGCAGACCCTGTTCCAGCGTCACTCCGGGAGCCCATCCGGTCATCGTCCGCAGCTTGGTTGAATCCACCCACTGCCGGCTGATCTCGCCCCGCGGGGTGCCCGTACCGCGAACTTCAGGCGTTACGCCAGTGCCGGCCAGCCGGCAGGTTAACTCGACCACCTCGAGAACCGAGTACGGGCGGTCACTGCCGGCGTTGAACGCCTCGCCCGCGCCTCTGCCGTCGTCGAGCAGCGCGCATATCGCCAGGTAGGCCTCGACTGCGTCCTCGACGTACAGGAAATCGCGCTGAAGGGTTCCGTCGGAGCGAATGACCGGCGAGCGGCCGGCGAGCGCCGCCAGGGCGGCCTCCGGCACCAGACGTGAGAGGTTGAGATCGCCGCCCCCGTACAGGTTGGCGAACCGGGTGACCGCCACGGGCAGCGCGAATGCGCTCCAGTAGGACCGGGCGATCAGGTCGCTGGCCGCCTTGGATACCTCGTACGGGAACTGCGGCCGGAGGGCCAGCTCCTCGTCGAACGGGAGCGCTTCCTGGCTTCCGTACACCTTGTCGGAGGCCGCGACCACGACTCGCTGCACCCCGAGCCGCCGGCAGGCCTCGAGCATCATCCAGGTTCCGCGGATGTTCGTCTCGAACGTCGACACAGGTGAGGTGTTGGCGATCCCCACGATCGACTGGGCAGCTAGGTGAAAGACCGTGTCGATCTCGTACTCGGCGATCGCCCGTTCGAGTAGCGGACCGTCGCAGACGTCGCCGTGCACGACGTTGACGCGCTGTTCGGTGCCCTCGAGCACCAACGCCGAGCGGGTCACCGTGTCGCGTCTCAGCACCGCGATGCGCGCGCCGAGCTCGAGCAATCGCTTGACCAGCCAGCTCCCGAGTAGGCCGTAGGCACCGGTGACGAACACCGAGCGGCCGCTCCATGCGCTGGTGCTCGAGCCGGGCATGGCGAGGCATTATCGCGGCGCCTCAAGCGTCGCGCCCCGGTGCCGATCATCTCGCGTGATGTCCCTCGAGACGGTGTTCGCCCCCATCGCGCAGATCGACGAGCCGTCGAGCACGCCCGTTCAGACCGTGGACTACATCGTCGTGCAGGCCGGCGGCAAGGGTACGCGGCTGGAGCATCTCACCACGAACAAGCCGAAGGCGCTCGTGCCGGTTGAGAACCTGCCGATGATCTTTCATCTCTTCCGCAAGTTCCCCGACAAGCGGTTCGTCGTCATCGCGGACTATCACCGGGACGTGTTGCGCGAGTACCTCGCTGCATTCGCCGACGTCGATTATCAAGTCGTCGACGCTGCCGGGACGGGGACGTGCAGCGGTGTCGACCAGGCGCTGGCCATGCTGCCCGAGGGCGAGCCGTTCATGCTCGTGTGGTCGGATCTGATCTTGCCGGCAGACTTCGAGCTACCAGCCGGGGACCGTGATTGGGTGGGGATCTCTCAGACGTTCGAGTGTCGGTGGAGTCACACCGACGGCGGATTCGTCGAAGAACGCTCACGCGAGCGTGGAGTGGCCGGGCTGTTCGTCTTCCGTGAAAAGTCGGCCCTGTCGGACATCCCCGCGAGCGGGGAACTGGTCCGCTGGCTTGCGCAGAAAGGACACGCGTTTGACGAGCTGGGGCTCGCCGGCACCCGTGAGTTCGGCCTGCTGCCGGAGTACCAAGCGCTCGCTCTCGAGAAGACGCGCCCGTTCAACCGCGCGACCGTGGTTGGCGATAGGTTCATCAAGGAGCCGGTCGATGAGCAGGGACGGTCACTCTCGCGTCGTGAAGTGGGTTGGTACAGGCACGCGGTCAAGCTCGGCGTGAACGGCATCCCCAAGCTGTACGGGTTCGAGCCGCTGACGATCGAGAGGATCGACGGCGGGAACATCTACGAGTACGACCACCTGCCCCTGGACAGCAAGCGCGGCATCCTCGCCGACGTGACTGGGGCGCTTGGCGAGCTTCATTCGCTGGAGTCGGCTCCCGCCGACTCGTTCAGCACGAGGGAGGCGTACTACGGGAAGACGGTCGAGCGTCTCAAGGCGGTACGTGACCTGATCCCGTTCACGGATCGCAAGACGATCATGGTGAACGGAAGGGAGTGCCGCAACGTGTACTTCTACAAGCGCGATCTGGAGCGTGCGCTAGACGCGCTGACCGTGGAGCGGTTCGCATTCATCCACGGGGACCCAACCTTCTCGAACCTGATGCTGCGTGGCGGCACCGAACCTGTGTTCATCGACCCGCGCGGCTACTTCGGGCACACGGAGCTGTACGGAGACCCGAACTATGACTGGGCGAAGCTCTACTACTCCGTGGTCGGAAACTACGACCAGTTCAACCTGAAGAACTTCCGTTTGGGCGTCGGCCCGGAGACCGTTGATGTGACGGTCGACTCCAACGGATGGGAGAGCCTCGAGCAGGACCTATTCGCCCTGAGCGGTGCCGATCCGCGCACGATCAGGCTTCTGCACGCCGTGATCTGGCTGTCGCTCACCACGTACGCGTGGCATGACTACGACTCCGTTTGCGGGGCGTTCTACAACGGCATCTACTACCTGGAGGAAGCGCTGTGAGCCACGACTTCGATGAGACGCTCCGCATCGTCACCGGCGCGGTCCGCTCCCTTGATCCACGCGAGTTCAACGCCCTTGAGGAAGACGCCGTCGCCACGCTCAGCCGCGGCAACAAGCTCGTCTTCTCCGGCCTCGGCAAGAACGTACCGATCTGCGAGAAGGTTGTCGGTACGCTCAACTCGGTGGGGCTGGCGTCAGCATTCGTGCACACGAACTCGGCAGTCCACGGCGATCTCGGCGTCGTGCGCGACGGAGATCTCGTTGTCATCATGACCAAGAGCGGTGAAACCGCCGAGTCCGTGCATCTTTCGCGCCTGCTGAAGAAGCGCGCCTGCACGCAATGGCTTCTGACGTTCAGTCGCCACAGCATTCTCCATCGGGAGATTCCCAACCGCGTCGTGCTCGACCTCGAGCACGAAGGAGACGGCTGGAACATCCTGCCCAACAACTCCACGCTGTTGAACCTCATCGTCCTGCAGGGACTGGCCATGGCTCTCATCGATCACTTCGGAATTCCGATTGAGGTGCTGCACGCCAACCATCCGGGCGGCGCGATCGGCGCGAAACTCGATGCCGCGGAGTTGGACGCGGAGCTGGATGCCGCGGTGCTGGACGCGGCGGAGCTGGATGCCTTGGCGGGTGAGCTGCAGTCAACGCTACGAGTGAAGTCTGAGCGATGAAGGAACTTGTCCTCTCTCCGCTGGGGCACACGTGGTTCCTCGATCTTGACGGCACGCTCGTCGAGCACAACGGACACCTCACGGACGACGGCGACAGGCTGCTGGCGGGAGCGGAACAGCTATTGGCCCAGATCCCGGCGGACGATCTCGTCGTGATCGTCACGAGCCGGCTTCCGAACCATCGCCGCGAGACCGAGGTGTTTCTCGGCGCCAACAAGATCCGGTACGACCACATCATCTTCGGCGCGCCGTTCGGCGAGAGAATCGTCATCAACGACGCCAAGCCTTCCGGGCTTCAGACGGCCATAGCGGTCAACGGCGTGCGCGATGAAGCCCCCGAGCTCCTGGTTACGGTGGATCCAAATGCATGATCGCTCGGCGCTGACCCGCACCGTATACAGCTTTGGCTCGGCCTTGTCCGGCCAGTTCGGCCACCTCGTGTTGCGGCCTGACGGTTCGATCTACGGCTATCAGCACCCGAACGAGCAGTTCTGGGAGCTCGTCGGTGACGAGCTTCGCCTTCTCGCTTACGATAAGCGAGTCACCAGCAGGTTCACGTATGCTGGCGAGGGCGTCTGGACGGGCCGCTGGGAGGGGCAGCTGCGACCGCTTTACCTGATTCCCGCGCTTGCATTGCCGGCAACCGCAGCCTCCGACGGGGATAGCCCCGCATCGGCCTGGCCCCCTCTGTTGGTGAATACCGTGCCAAAGTCCGGAACGTATTTCCTCGAGGCGGCACTGCGCGACGTTGGCTACGCGCCGCTGCGCCTCCATCTCGTACGCCACGATGTCGTCTTTGACTTCCGCGGACTCTCCGATGACCAAATCCACGTGGATCCCTGGAACCAGCTTCTGGAGCTGCCGCTGAATCTCGTCACCCGGCTGCTCAATCCAGGAGAGGTCGTGGTCGGCCACGTCACCTCTTCGGAGGTGCTCAACGCCGCCCGTGGTCAGGGCGTGTGCGTGGTGTCGGTCGTGCGTAACCTGCGCGACGTCTTCGCAAGCTACCTCAGCTTCCAGGTTCAGAAGGTTGCGGCAACGAGTGCCGCTGACAGGTTCTGGCGCACCCTGGATCCCAAACAACAGCTGGCCGGCTTCATCGCCCGGTTCGGCGACAACGCGCTAGCCGACATGAGGCAGACCGCGACGATTTCGTGCCTCGATCGCGATGGCATCCTGGTTCGCTACGAGGAGCTGACCCGCGGCGTAATCTCCGCAGACGCACAGCGCAGGCTGAGTGCCTACTACTCCGTTGACTTTGTCCAGCACCTGACTGACGCGCTCTTGGGGCAGCTGAACACGCCAAACCCGACCTTCTCGGGGAAGCGCTCGAAATGGACTGACATTTGGAGCGACGAGCTCGAGGTCTATTTCAACGAGTCGGGTTTCAAGAGCATCAATGCGGCCCTGGGATATGAGGCCGCCGGCGCCGCCCGAATCGAGTTGAGCGCCGCATGATCGTCCGACGACTCATCGCGGCCTGGCGTGGGCGTGCTGTCTGGAGGCGTCTGCGCAAGAGCTACGACATAGACAATGGCGGGTATGTGATCGCGTGCATCGAGGACGACCAGGCCCTCAACGAGGTGGCGCTTGCGCACGTCCAGGACCTGATCGCCGACCGGCGAGCGCGCGGCGTCGTGGTCGTTACGGACCAGGCGTGGGTTGCCGAACGGGCCGGGAAGGAAACAGATGGGGTCCTGGCGGTCGAGATTGTCGGGGATCGCGAAATCGAGCATCTGCTTAGCTTCTACGAGCTGTACCAGTTCACGCCGAGGCTCTTCTTTGTGTCCCTCACGCGGCCGACCGAAAATCGCCTGTGGCGGATGGTGGACGTGAACGGTCTCACCCTCGACGATCTGGTGTGCCTGTCGATGTACCGTATCCGCGGCTGGGGCGGCCACGGGGTCAGCTGTGCCTAGCGCCGGAGAAGCCGTGCGCCACCAGGCGCGCCGCGTCGCCCGCCGCCGGGCGCTGCGCGGCAAGAAGGCCGTCCTCTTCGGGGCGGCCGTGCTTGCGGCGCAAGTCAAGGACGAACTCGAGAAGCACGGCGTTGCCGTCGCGGCCGTGATCGACAACGACCCGGACAAGATCGGCCGGAACTTTCAGGGCCTCGTCGTGCAGCGGCCAGAGGAGGTTCTCGTTCCGTTCAACGACGAGTACGTCGTGATCGTGGTCGCTTTTACCGCGGCGCGGGAGATGCGCTATCAGCTCAAGACGCTCGGGTATCGCAAGCGACGGCAGACTTTCGTCATAACGCTGTTAGACCTGGATGAGTCGCTCGGGGCTTTCGTGCGATTCATCCCGCATCTCATGCGCGGTCTTTTCACCTACAGGAAGTTGACGAGGGGTAAGCATGAGTCGACACTTTTGATCGCTCCCTACGCCGGCACCGGGGACATATATCTCATCGAGTTGTTCCTGAGGAGCTTCGTGGAGCGAGAAGGCATACGGGACTACACGCTGGCTGTGGCAAGCGACGCGTGCGCCCAAGTCGCGCGCATGATGGGAGAGACGCGGGTAGTCGTCGCCGAGCAGCGCGCACTCAACAGTGTGATCGCCTACGGCAGGCTCATTCGGGCCCGCCCGCACGCGATCGTCGTGCTCAACGATGGATGGATGGGAGCGCCTACGGAGTGGCTGCGTGGATACAAGGGACTCAACTTCGAGAAGATGTTCCGGCATACCGTCTTCGGGCTCGGAGACGACATCGCGCCTGAGGTTCCCGACGCGTCTGCGAGCAACGAAGCTGTGCTCGATCTCTTTCACGCGCAGGGTTTGGTACCTGGTCGCACGGTTGTGCTGGCGCCATACGCGAATACGCTCTTTCATGTTCCGGATCAGGCGTTCTGGGCAAACGTGGCTGCCCGTTGTGCCGAGCGCGGTCTGACGGTCTGCACCAACTGCGGTCCCAAGGAGCAGGCGATTGTGGGAACCAAGGCCGCTCGCTTCCCTCTGATGCTGGCCCCGGCTTTCGTCGAGACAGCGGGCTATTTCGTCGGGGTGCGTAGCGGGTTCTGTGACGTCGTGAGTGGCACGGCGAGTCGGAAGGTCATCCTCTATGACCGCGAAGGCCGCTTTTACAAGGGCTCCTTTCACGAGTACTTCAGCCTGAACGCGATGGGGCTTGGACGTAATCTCCGCGAGGTCGAGTTCGGAGATGCGGATAAGGAGGCCACCGTCGCCGAGGTAATTGAGGGCCTGGCGTGAGCGCGGTGACGGCCCTGATCTTTGCCGGAGGCACCGGTCAGCGGATGAGCACCCGGGCCACCCCGAAGCAGTTCCTGGAGCTCCATGGCAAGCCCGTGATCATCTACACGATTGAGCACTTCGAACGCCATCCGGAGGTCGACCGGATCGTGGTGGTGTGCCTGGAGTCGTGGATTGGAGAGCTGAAGCGCCTGCTACGTCGCTATGACATCGACAAAGTGACGACGATCGTCCCCGGTGGCCTGAGCGGCGACGCGTCGATCTACAACGGGCTGCTTGCGATGCGCGAGACGGCCGCGGACGAGGACATCGTCCTCATCCACGACGGCGTTCGGCCCCTGATCGACGAGCAGCTGGTGAGCGACAACATCGCCGCCGCCCGCGAGCACGGGGCGGCCATCACCGTCGAGCGCGCGGTGGAAAGCGTCGTGCGGGTGAACGCCGCCGGTGAGATCGTGGACGTCCCGGCCCGGGATGAGATGTATGTCGCCAAGGCACCGCAGAGCTTCCGGTACGGATTGATCTTCGAGGCGTACGCGTGGGCGCAGGCGGAGAAGGTCGGGACGATCGACTCCGCACATCTCTGTCATCTGCGCGGGATCCGGCCGCGGGTCCTCGCCAGTACGCCCAACAACATGAAGATCACCAAACCCGCGGACTACTACATCTTCCGTGCGTTGTACGAGGTCATGGAGAACCAGCAGATCCTGGCCGCGTAACCTGAGCGTCGTGGCTCTGTCCGAGGTGCTCAGAGAGGATGTTGAGACGGCGCTGAACGACGCTGCAATCCTCTGGGAGCGGTTCCGCGGGGCCACCGTCCTCGTCACCGGCGCGACCGGGGTGATCGGAACCGGGGTCGCGCGGGTGCTGTGCGCGGCCAACGCGTCCAAGAACCTGGGTCTTTGTGTGGTCGCGGTCGGACGCGACCTGGCCAAAGGGCGAAGGCTCGAAGCTGAGCTCGCCGTGCGGTTCCTCGCCGCGGACGTACGCGAACTCTCGCCGGCCACGAGGGGGTTGGACAGGGCCGACTTTGTCTTTCATACCGCAGGGGTGACCTCATCGGCGCGCATGACAGCCGCTCCCGAGGAGGTCCTTGCGACTGCGGTTGACGGCACCCGCAACGTCCTCGACCTCGCGGTGGCGCTCGGAGCAAGCAGCTTCGTCCATCTGTCGTCGATGGAGGTCTATGGTCAAGGCCCGACCGGCGAGGTCACAGAGAGTGACCTGGGCACACTCAACCCCACCGATCCGCGTAGCAGCTATCCCGAGGGCAAGCGACGGGCCGAGGCGCTGGGCGTGGCCTACGCCACCGAACACGGACTCCGCACAACCAATGCCCGCCTCGGTCTCACCTTTGGCGCTGGGATCCCGGACGATCCCGCCAACACTCGGGTTCCGTTGCAGTTCGCGCGCGCGGTGGTCGCCGGCCGCGACATCGAGCTTCACACCGACGGGGCCGGCCTGACCAACGTCTGCTACCTCGCGGACGCGGTACGGGCGCTCTTGCTGCTCGCCACCAAGGGTGCCGCCGGGGAGGCGTACAACGTCGCCAACTCCCAGGCGAGCATGACCATCCGGCAGATGGCGGAGGTGGTCGCCCGTGAGGTCGCCGGGGGGACGATCAACGTCGTCGTCAAGAAGCCCGAGGACTTTGAGAGCCGGGGGTACGCGCCGCCCTCCTCATACCGTCTGGCGACGGACAAGATCCGCGCGCTCGGTTGGGAGCCGCGCTACGGGATGGCGGAGATGTATGAGCGGATGATCGCCTCCTGGCGATCATGAAACCCGGAGAACGAGCGACTCCCAACCTGGCAGCGCGAAGAAGTCGGCGACCTTGTAGGGAGTGGTGCTGTAGTACGCGTCCGGGAAAACGTGGACCTTCCGGGCGCGGGTGGTGTGAACGACGTCGCAGAGCCCGCTGCGCAGGCCGATGAACGTGCCCGCGTGCTCGACCGCATCGAGCAGCTCCGGTATCGGAATCTCGAGCGTCAGCGTCCCGGGGACCGGATCCTCATCACCGTGCACGAGCGTTGCGACGACGTCTCCCTGTGACGCATGGCGCTCGGCGGTGTGCTCCCAGAACGACCACGGAACGGGCAGGACACTCTTGGCGTACGGGGCCAGCAGCACAGCCCGGCCCCGGGGAATCTCACTGGCACACGACGGGTCGGCCCGCACAGCGTCCCGCAGTGGGGCGTCCGGTGCTGTCCCGGCGGGCACCCTGTAGACCAGGTCCCGGTACATGTCAGTAAACGCGACGAAGCGTTCGTCGAGCGCCCGGACGGGGGCACCGTCGCCGTAGGGCCGGTCGTGATGAGCGATCGTCGCGTCCCCCGACCCGCAAGCGACAACGGCAGCGACCAGGTCATCCATCTCGACCTGCGAGAGGCTGTACACGTCCCCGTGCCCGAAAAGCCGGGCAACCTGCCGGCCTCCTTCGCCTACGACGACCACAACCGCGGGCGGCAGCCGACGGGCAGCGGCATAGGCCGGGAGGTATGCGAGCGCCCAGTAGACGTCCCCCAGGGCGCCGAACGGACACACGACCAGATGGCGGTCCGGGTGGGCGATGCGGAGCTGACCGAGCTGCCGCGAGCCGCGACTCCCGTCCCCCCCGGATGCCGCATCGGCTCCGAGGGAAAGCGTGCCGACGCGGATGATCTCGCCCGCGTAGCCCAGATCCACGAGCTGCCGGCGCATCTCGCCATGGAACCGGGAGGCGATCAGAACAACCGATGGCGCGCTGACGCCGGCCACCGCGCTCGGCGGGATGACCGGTACCCCGTGCAGCGAGCCGCCCTGCTTGGCGGGGTTGTTGTCGAGGATCCCGGTGAGAGCGATGTCGTAGCGGCCCAGCCGTCTGCGCATCTCCTCGGTCGCCGCAGTCTGGCCGAACGCGTAGATCGCCACGTCGTGGAGCCGGCCTGAGCGCTGCAGTTCGTCGATCGCGCGTTCGACGTCGGAGCTCATGAGCGCCGGTCACGCATCCGTCAGACAGCTCATCACGTAATCGTGGATGTGCTGGCCCGCCGTGCCGTCCGCGTGCGCGGTAAGCGACGCGAAGTACTCATGCTGCCCGGGTACCCGGCCGTCGGGCTGGCTCAGCATCCGGCGCAGGTACTCAATCGCCCCCTCATAGACAAAGAATTCTTGCCGAGCGTACGCAGTCAGGGCAGCGTTAGGGCCGGCGTCCGGAGGTCCTTCGGGCCGAGGCACGTTCGTTTCCACGTTCACATCCTGAATGACCATCGGCTTGCCGGTGAACCCAAAGAGCTCGACGATCGAGCTCCACTGGCCGTAGTAGGCCTGCGTATTGTGGATCGCACGTTGCAAGTCCATTGAGGTGTCGACGATGACGCGGTCGGAACGCCTGGCCCGCTCCTCGTACGCCGTGAAGAGAGGCTCGATGTCGGGCACCATGCTGGTGATGGTCGCTCGCTCAAGGGGGTGAGGGCGCCACCACAACATCAAGTCCTCGCTTGCTTCCACCACATCGAGTACGTGATTTAGCTTCGGGATGACAGCTTGGCGGTCGGCGGCCAACAGGGTCGAGAGCGAAGTGACCTGCAAAAGCGAGATTTTCCCGCTCATCATTTCCGCCCACTCCGCTGGAAGAGGCGATCCCGGCGTGCGGACGTAGTCGAACTTCGGCGAACCGAGCGGCAGCACCTTGTTGCTCGTCCACTTCTCGATGACCGGTTGGTCGATTTCTTCCGACTGCACGATCACCTTGTCAAACCGTTCGAAGCTTGGCGATGCGTATAGGTGCTCTCCTGGAGGTATCGCGGCTACGTAGTACGGGACGTACACCAGCAAGTCGGTGTGCGGGCGCAGCTCTGCGCTATAGAACTGCGGCGCGACACTCGTGACGCGGTTGTTGCCATCGTAGGGATTGTGGACGTAGATCACGTCAGGATGCGTAGCCTGCAGATCGAACTCCGTGTACGGCGTGACCGGGACCTCGGAGGGCAGCTCGGTCGTGTGAACGTGCCAGGCGCCCGCGCTGCCGTCCGGGAGTCGGTCCGCGTACGGGATCGGGACGACGAGCGCCTCCACCCGGGGATCAGCTTGAGCGGCGGCCCAGATGGTGTGGAGACAGTCCCACATCGACGCGTTGTACGGCATGAACACGACCGTGTACGTAATGTCTGTGTCGGCGAGAAGTCGCTGCCTGAGAGCGCGCAGTTGACCAATCAGCTCGTGCTCGGCCGAGGTGGTGTCCGGGCCGGGTGCGGTCCGCAGGCTTTCAGCTGTCCGCTCGATCTCCTCACGCGCAGCCTCGTAGCCGGGTGCGCCCAGGAGGGGGACCGCGTCGAGAATGTCGCGGGCCATTCTGCGCACCGACGCCGTCTCGAGGTAGGGGAGCTGGCGCGCGCCGTCGAGCATGCTGTCGACGACAGCGAGCAGATGGTCACGCTCGCGCTTGCGCAACGCGTGCCCCTCCCATAGCCAGGATCTCGGCGGCGGGCGCGTTCTCCGGCTCCAGTTCCAGCGCGGCGCTCGCGAAGATGGCTGCGTCCTGCGGCTGGCCATGAGCCGCCGCGACCCGTGCGAGTCCGAGCAGCGCGTCGACGTCAGGCCCCTCCGCGCACACCGCCATCCACTCATTGGCCGCCTCGGCCAGATAGCCGTGGCGCAGATAGAGCTCGCCGAGCAGCTGGCGCCGCTGGCGGGTCGGGAGATCCGAGTTCTCCAGCACCGACCCGAGGATCGAACACACTGCCGGGGTCACCGAGCCAACCCTACGCTCGACCTCGCCGACGGCATCCTCCGCTCGAACTCCGGTACTGAGCAGCAGGCTCGTGTAAGGAGCCACGACGCCGTGGAACGCCGGGTGAAGCGCCAGGCACGACTCCAGCAGCTCTCGCGCCATCGCCACATCGCCGTCCTTCAGCGCCAGCCCAGCCAGTTCGATCCTCGGCAGGTAGGTGCCGCAGCCGACGAGGTGCCGGTAGCTCGTGGGCGCGTCGCCGAGCGCAATGCAGCGGTGAAAGTGCACCCGGGCATCGTCAAATGCACCCGTCGCCAGCGCAATTCTTGCCTGTGCGAAGACGAGGTCCGTGAACTCCGGATAGCGCTGCAGACCCTCGGCCGCCAACGACGCGGCATCTTCGAGCCGGCCACTCTCACGCATCGCCTCGACCATCCGGGCGACAAGCGGCGGGCCGTACATGTAATCGACTCCGCTGCCCTCAGCGACGATCATCGACCAGGCACGCTCGAACTCGGTCAGGGCCGCGGCGGTGTCACCCTTGGCCGCATACTCCGCCCCCAGGTTGAAATGCAGGAAGGCGTCCGGCGCGCTCTCATCCGACTGCTTGTGCAACAGCTCGATGTTGCGCTGAGACTTTGCCTTGGCGCTACGCACGGTCTCCAGGTAGCCATAGTGCTGAACCTGGACCGTCGTCTGGTGAATGCGCCCGGGAGCGTAGCGCGGCAGGCGGTGCGAAATCTGCTCATGCACACGACCCTCGAACCGGTACTGGGGCCGGTTTCTGAACATGCGCAGCACATTGTCGGTCGTGGCGTAACCATCGTCCGTCCCGCCTACATGATTGTTCCGGACCAGGTAGAAGGCTTCCCTCCAGGTGTGGCCAGTCAGGGCTCGGAGCCGCTCGGCATCCTCCGAGACCAATACTTCGTCGGCATCGAGATACATCACCCAGTCGCCGGTGGCGGCGTCGAAGGAGACGTTTCGGGCTTCCGCGAATGAGTCGGTCCATTCGTACTCGATCACACGCGCTCCGAACGATCGTGCGATCTCGATCGTGGCGTCACGCGAACCCGTGTCGACGACGATTATCTCGTCGACGACCGGAGCAATCGCTTCCAGGCAACGAGGCAGCATCTCCTCCTCGTCTCGGACGATCATGCACAAGCTCAACGTCAGACCTGCGGCCGGGCTCGCCGCCTGGGCGACGGCGATGGCGCGACGTGAGAGGCTCGCACGCTCCGCTCCAAGCGGGAGTGCTGTCGGTCGTCCCGGACGGCCGCTGAGACTGGGATCGAGGCGCCCAGCCGCCTCGAACAGGGCCAGGGCGGCATCGAGGTCCCCGAGCTCGTCGAACGCTGTGCCCGCGCGGTACAGCACGACCGGCTCGCTCGGTTGCGCTTCGAGGATCTCCACGGCGGCCTGAGCAACGGCCATGTTTGCCCCGGCGCCAAGTCCATGCTCGAGCAGAACTACCCGCGCGTGATAACGACGATGCGGATCTTCAAGACGGCTGGCATCCGCGAACAGCAGCCGGTAAGCGTCGATCTCGCCGCCGGCCAGCAGCTCCTGGGCGCGCGCGCCTAGGGTTGGTCCATCGAGGGGCATCGTTCTAGTAATCGGCGCCGAGAAGGGATT
>DATJRS010000185.1:0-10734 GCA_035504535.1 Solirubrobacteraceae bacterium
GTCTGCCGGATGCACTCGGACGCGACGGAAATCGAGGCTCCCTTGGTCGTCACCGGCCCGGGTGAGATCACCGCCAAGGACATTGACTTGCCAAGCGGTGTCGAGATCCTCAACCCGGACGCGCACATCGCGACTTTGGAGAAGAAGACCAAGCTCGAGGTCTATTTGACGATCGGGCGCGGTCGCGGCTACCGGCCGGCGGAGGAGAACAAGTCGCCCGACCAGCCGATCGGCGTGATCCCGATCGACTCGATCTTCTCGCCCGTGCGGCGCGTCGCCTACAACGTCGAGCAGGCGCGCGTCGGGCAGCGCACCGACTACGACAAGCTGACGCTCGACATCGAGACCGACGGATCGATCGACCCGCACGCGGCCTTGCGTGAGGCGGCGGAGATTCTCATCAGTCAGCTGGCGATCTTCACGGATGCCGAGCGGGTCGTGGAGCTGCGCGAGGCCGGCGCTCCCGGCGTACTGGAGCCGGGTGTGGGGGGCGCGGTCGGCGCACCGTCGCGGCCGCCGAACGCGATGGACGACATCCTGATCGAGGAGCTCGAGCTGGGCGTGCGCTCGTACAACTGCCTCAAGCGGGCGGGCATCCAGACCGTCGGCGATCTGGTGTCGAAGTCCGAGAGCGAGCTCGCGGCGATCCCGAACTTCGGCAAGAAGTCGATCGACGAGGTCATCGAGACGCTGCACACGCGGGGTCTCGGGCTGCGCAACGAATAGTTTGGTTTGTCGGTAACGTCCGGACTCGTTTGCTATGCGCCACCAGCGGAATCGATATCAGCTGTCTCGTGACGCGGCGCACCGCAAGGCGCTGCTGATGAACCTGACCAAGGAAGTCATCGCGCACGAGCGGATCCGGACGACCGAGACCAAGGCCAAGGCGGTCAAGCCCGAGCTCGAGAAGCTGATCACGCTCGCGAAGCGCGGGGATTTGCATGCGAGGCGTCAAGCGCTCTCTGCTTTGGGTCAAGACAAGTTCATGGTCTACAAGCTGTTCGAGGAGATCGCCCCTCGGTATAGCGAACGGCCAGGCGGGTACTCGCGGATCCTGAAGCTGGGGCCGCGGCGGTCGGACTCGACCGAGATGGTGTTGCTGGAGCTGGTCTAGTCGGTCGCGAGGCTCGTTCTCGAATACGACGGGTCTCGGTTCGCCGGGTGGGCTTCGCAGCCTGGTGTGCGCACCGTTCAGGGAGTGGTCGAGAGCGCTCTGGCGGTGATTTCGCGGCTGGAGGGGGTGCGGTTGACCGTCGCGGGTCGCACCGACGCGGGGGTGCATGCGTGGGGGCAGGTGGCTTCTTATTCTGGGGCGCCCGTCTCGGTGTCGTCTTTGAACGCGGTGCTGCCGTCCGATGTGGCGGCGCTGTCGTGCGTTGCGGCTGCTGACGGGTTCGATGCGCGTCACGACGCCACTTCGCGCGCGTACTGCTACCGGGTGCTGGCCCGGCCGGCGCGGTCGGTGTTCGAGGCGGGGCGGGCGCTGTGGTGGTCGCGCCCAGTCGATGTCTCGGCTTTGTTGGAGTGCGCGGCCGCGCTAGTCGGGACGCACGACTTCACGGCGTTCACGCCGACCGACACGTATCACCAGCGCTTTTCGCGGGATGTTTTCGCCGCGTTGTGGCGCCGTCGTGAGGGCGGCGTTCTGGAGTTTTGGATCGAGGCCGACGCGTTCATGCGTCAGATGAACCGGGTGCTGGTGGGCACGATGCTCGAGGTGGGTATTGGGCGGCGGTCCGTGGCGGAGTTTGTGGGGTTGCTGTCGGGGCGGCCGCGGTCGGAAGCGGGGCCGACCGCGCCGGCGCATGGTCTGTACCTGGCCGGCGTGGGCTACGACGGCGAGCGCGTGCTGTCTGGGCGACGGTAGCCGCGAGCGCCTTGCGCCGAGATCATGCCGGCGCGTGACGCGCGCGTCGCAGCTTCGCCACGGTTCTGCAACAAACGCGGCGGAGGAGGGAGTGTCGGGCGCGTCTGCGGGCTCTCTGCCTCCGATGGCCGCCACACCCCAGCCACGCGGTGCAAAACGCAGGAAATCGCCCGCCCCGCCACCGCCCCTGCAACATAAGCGCCTGACAGACGCTTATGTTGCAGATCTCGTCTCGCTGGATGAGCTTTTGCGCTTTGTGCACTCCAATGGGACGGGCGGGGCGGCGGTCGAGTGGGTTGCGTCCCGCCAGTTGGCTCTGATTACCGTCCGACAGCTCCACATCGCAGGCGTCGGCCGGGGTGGCGTGCGCCGGCGTCGTGAGAACCACTCGCTTCACCCGATGCATAGAGGCGTCTACCTCGTTGGCAATCCGATACCCCCTCCAGGTGCCCTCGAGTTGGCCGCAGTCCTGGCCTGCGGTGAGCGGACACTGGTGAGTCACCGCTCAGCGGCGGCGCAGTGGCAGCTCGTCAAACCCGACATCGATGTGGTCGACGTAACGGTGATTGCGCGCGGCTGCCGGTCGCGCCGCAACCTGCGGGTCCACCTGGTGGAGGCGCTCGATCCGCACGACCAAGGCACGCGGCACGGCATCCCCGTAACCGCGCCGGCCCGCTCGCTCATCGATTACGCGTCGACGACGGGGTCCAACGAAGCTGAGCGCGCCATCGCCGAGGCGTTCGCGCTCAGGCTGGTCACCGAGCCGCAGCTGCTCGCGGCGATTGACCGCGCGCCCCACCGCGCCGGCGTGGCCTGCGTCCGGTCGATCCTCGGCCGGCCCGGTGGCCCGAAACGGACGCGCTCTGGCGGCGAGCGGGCGATGCTCCGGTTGATTCGAGCCGCCGGTCTACCCGAGCCCCTGACCAATCACCCGGTAGCTGGCTTCGATGCCGACTTCTTCTGGCCTGACGTGGGGTTGATCGTCGAGGTGGACGGCGGGGACTTTCACCGCACGCGACCGGCGTTCGAACGCGACCATCGACGGGACATCGCGCACAAAGCTGCCGGCCACGAGGTCCTCCGGGTGAGCGGACGGCAGCTCGATCAGGAGCCGCTCTACATCGCCACCGTGATCGCCCGGGCGTACGACCGGCTCAGCCGAGCCCGCGGATAGCATCAGAAGAACCGGATGAGAGTGCTCCTGACCAACGACGACGGTATCGAGGCCGAGGGTCTGCAGACGCTGCGCCATGCCCTTCTGGACGTCGCCGGCATCGAGCTCGCGGTGATCGCGCCCGACGGCAATCGCTCCGCGATGGCCCGCTCGATCACGACGCGGCGCCCCCTCTGGGTCCAGGAGGTCGACTTCGACGACGGCACGGTCGGGTACGCCACCGACGGCACTCCGGTCGACTGCGTGCGCCTGGCCAACCTCGGGCTGGTGGAGGGGTTCGAGGCCGAACTGGTGGTGTCGGGCATCAACCACGGCTCGAACCTGGGCGACGACATCACCTATTCGGGTACGGTGGCCGCCGCGCTCGAGGCGATCGTCCTCGGGTTGCCGGGGATCGCGGTCTCGCAGCAGTCGGGCGCCCGCGAGCTCGACTTCCGGGTGGGGTCGGCTTTCGACTTCTCGGTGGCGGCGGCGTTCACGGCACGCTTGGTCGCCCAGCTCGAGGACGCGCCGCTGCCGGCGGGGACGCTGCTGAACGTGAACGTGCCGGGCGCGCCGCCGGCCGGGGTCGAGGTGGCGCGACTCGGCAAGCGCACCTACCAGGACGAGCTGTCGCTGGTGGACGAGGACGGCGCGGAGCGGCGGCTCTACAAGATCTACGGCGAGGCAACCGCTGGGCACGACGAGGCCGGGACCGACCTGGCCGCGATCGCGCAGGGCAGGATCGCGGTCACGCCGGTGCACTTCGATCTGACCGACCGCGAGGGGATGTCGGTGCTCGAGCGCTACGAGCTCGACCGGCTGGTCGAGCCGGCGGCGAGCGAGGTGACCGAGTCTTGACCGCGACGCGCAAGGACGCCGCGGCACGCGCCGCCGAGCTGCGCAAGCAAATCGACTACCACGCCTACCGCTACTACGTCCTGGACGACCCGCAGGTCGGGGATGACCAGTACGACGCGCTGTACAACGAGCTCAAAGCGGTCGAGGAAGCGCACCCCGAGCTCGTCACCCCAGACTCGCCGACCCAGCGCGTCGCCCCCGAGCCGGTCTCAGAGCTCGAGAAGGTGAGCCACCCGCAGCCGATGCTCAGCCTGGCCAACGCCCACTCGGCCGAGGACATCGCGGCGTGGATCCAGCGGATGCGCAACTTCCTGGCTCGCGAGGGCATCACCGACCCCGAGTTCGAGTTCGTGGCCGAGCCCAAGATCGACGGCCTGGCGATCTCGCTGATCTACCGGAACGGCGTGTTCGAGCGCGGGGCCACCCGCGGCAACGGCGAGATCGGCGAGGACGTCACCCACAACCTGCGGACGATGCCGGCCATCCCGCTGCGGCTCGAAGATCCCAACCCACCGGAGTTCCTGGAGGTCCGGGGCGAGGTGTACATGTCGCTGCCCGACTTCGCCGCCCTCAACGAAAGGCGTGCCCAAGCGGGCCTGTCCACCTTCATGAACCCGCGCAACTCCGCCGCGGGCACGATCCGGCAGCTCGACCCCAAGCTGGCCGCCGACCGGCCCCTGTCGCTGTGGACCTACGGCGTCGGCGTCACCGAGGGGATCTCATTCGACGCCCACTGGGACGCCTTGGAGTGGCTGCGCGAGCACCGCTTCCCGGTCCACCCCGACGTCCGCAAGCTCCGGACCGAGGACGAAGTGGTCGCGCAGTGCCGGGGCTGGGAGGAGCGGCGCGGCTCGCTCGAGTTCGAGATCGACGGCGTGGTGGTCAAGGTCAACCAGGTCGAGTTGCAGCGGCGGCTCGGGTCGGTCGGCCGCGAGCCGCGCTGGGCGATCGCCTGGAAGTTCCCGCCCACCACCGCGGTCACCAAGCTCAACCAGATCATCTGGGCGCCGGGCAAGTTCGGCGACCTGCACCCGGCCGCGATGCTCGAGCCGGTCCACGTCGGGGGTGTGACCGTGAAGATGGCCACGCTGCACAACGAGGAGGACCTTGCCCGAAAGGACATCCGCGAGGGCGAGGACGTCATCGTCCTGCGCGCCGGCGACGTGATCCCGCAGGTCCTCAGCCCCGCGCCCCACGTGGCCGAGCGATCCGACCGCCCCGCTCCTCCAGAACCGCCCAAAGAGTGCCCGATCTGCCACACCCCGACGGTCAAGCCCGAGGACTCCGTCTTCACCCGATGCCCCAACCGGGACTGCCCCGGGCGGCGCTGGCAGCTGCTCAAGCACTTCGCGGGTGCGATGGACATCGACGGGCTGGGGGAGAAGCAGGTCGAGCTGTTCATGAACCTCGGCTGGGTCCGGACCGCCGCGGACTTCTACCGCCTCACGCCCGAGCAGATCGCCGAGCAGCCCGGCTTTGGCCAGGTCTCGGCGGACAAGCTCGTCAGGGCGATCGAGGACTCCAAGCGCCAGCCGTTCGGCCGGGTCTTGTTCGGCCTCGGGATCGAGGAGGTCGGCTACGTCATCGGCCGCAACCTCGCGCAGCACTTCCGGACCATCGACGCGCTGCTCGAAGCTGACGAAGCCCAGATCGAGCAGGCCCAGGGCGTCGGCCCGAAGATGGCGGCCAAGATCCACGAGCAGCTCCACGACGAGCAGATGGGCGAGCTGATCGAGGACCTGAAGGGTCTAGGGCTCACGCTCCAGGAGGAGGGGCCGCCGCCCGGCGAGGGGCCGCTCGCGGGCAAGACGTTCGTGCTTACCGGCACGCTGCCCGAGCTGACGCGTGAGCAGGCGAGCGAGATGATCGTGGCCGCCGGGGGCCGGGTCACCGGCTCGGTATCGCGCAAGACCGATTACGTGGTGGCCGGCGAGAGCGCCGGGTCCAAGCTGGCGCAGGCCGAGAAGCTCGGCGTGCCGGTGCTCGACGAAGCTGGGTTGCGAGAGCTGCTGGCCTGACGGCCCCGGGGGCGCGGGCGCCAACACCGGCCGGACGCGGCGAATGTCAGCCGTCGTAGCCCGCGAGCTTGACGGCCATGTCCGCCTCGATCCCGTGCACGTAGTCGGGATCGCCCAGGCCATTGGCCAGGAAGGCGTAAACGAGCGTGTGGCCGTCGCGCGCCTTGCAGTAGCCGACCTGGTTCGCGACGTCGTGCAGCGAGCCGGTCTTGCCAATGCAGTTGCCCTGCGCCACCGTGTTGTTTCCGAGGTCCTGCAGCGTCCCGGTCTCGCCCATCACCGCCAGCGAGTTCACGAAGGGGCGGTTGGTGGCCAGCTTCTCGAGCGCGGTGACCACCTGGACCGGCGAGGTCGAGTCGTAGCGGGACAGGCCGGATCCGTCGTTGAGCCTCGGCGTGATCCCGAACTCGCTCTGCATCTCGGCCCGGACCACGGCGGCGCCGGCCGCGGTTGTGCCGGCGCCACCGAGCCGGGCGCCGATGTCCTTGACCAGCGTCTCGGCGAAGTAGTTGTCAGACGGCGTGTTGGTGAGCTGGATCAGGGTCGAGAGCGGCGGTGACTGCACGGACGCGAGCAGCGTGGCGCCGGCCGGCGTGCGGCCCGAAGATATTGGTACCCGCCCACCCTGGCCCACCTTCACCCCGAAGGCGCGCATGGTGTTGGCCAGCTGCTGGCCGGCGTACAGGGCGGGATGCGACTGAAACGCCGTGCCCTGGACGCTGGTGAACCCGCGATCGAACATCAGCCCACCGAGCTGGCCCTCGACCTCCAGATTGGGTCCGAAGCCGGTCGCGGGCGTCCCGCGCCGCATGTCGAAGTAGGACTGGTCGGCGACGATGCGGCCCTGGATGCCCTTGATGCCGGTCGCCCGGATCAGAGCGCCGACCAGCGTGCGGAATGTGGTGCCCGTGCCGCTGCCGTACCAGGCGTGATCGAACCCGACGGCACCCAACGTCGGATCGCCGCCGCCGCGCAGATACAGCGTGCCGTTCCAGATTCCCTGGGGATTCTGCGAGCCGACGCCGAGGATTGAGGTCGCGAATGTCGCGGTGGGGCCGAGCCGCAGCAGCGCCGTCGAGGTGGTGTAGATCTTCTCCACCGAGGCGGGGAGCCGGCCGGTGTCAGCCGCCACCGAGTACAGGACCTGGCCCGTGTCCATGTCGACGACGTAGGCGCCGCTGCTCGAGCCCATATCTCCCATCAATGGGTTCAGCGCCTGCTGCAGCGCAGCCTGAGGAGATGACTGGCCCGCTGCCCCTGCGGCGGTGCCGGCAAGGAAGACAAGAACCGCGGCCAGGGTTCCGAGGAACACCCGCATCGGCGGGTTATAACCGCCCGCGCGGTCGAAAGTAGCGGCCGGGCCGATCTCGGTCCGGCGGACCGCCCCCACCGTCCGGCGGACCGCCCCCACCGCTCCCTACAATGCCTCCCGGGATGGGCAAGGTGGTCAAGCTCGACACCGCGGCCACCGAGCGTCCGGGGGCGGCCTCGCGCACCGCGGGGTCAAGACGACGAGCCAGGTCCAAGACCGCGCTCGTGCTCGGCGGCGGGGGATTCACGGGCGGCGTCTACGAGATCGGCGCGTTGCGGGCGCTCGACCTGCTCTCGGTGAACCGCACCGTGAACGAGTTCGACGTCTACGTGGGGACGAGCGCGGGCTCGTTCGTCGCCGCCGCGGTGGCGAACGGGGTGACGCCCGAAGAGATGATGCGGGTCATCGTCCAGCAGGTTCCGACCTCGTTCCCGGACGCGCGCGTAAGCGCCCTGCTGCGCCCAAACTACCGCGAGTTCCTGTCCAAGGGCCTGCTTGTCCCGTTCCGCGTGGCACAGCTGGTCCGCTCGCTGGTCCGGGACCTCGGGCAGATCTCGGCCGTGGACATCGCGGTGGGGCTGGCCGAGGTGCTGCCGTCCGGCCTGTACTCGGAGCGGGGAATCGAGGACTACGTGCGCCGGATCCTGTCCGACCCCGACCGCACCGACGACTTCCGCCTGCTCCAGAACGAGCTGTATCTGGCCGCCACCGACCTGGACACGTGCGAGCGGGTCGTGTTCGGCGCCCAGGACTGGGACGACGTGCCGATCTCCAAGGCCGTGGCCGCCTCCAGCGCGCTGCCGATGATCTACAAACCGGTCCGGATCAAGGACCGGGAGATGGTCGACGGCGGGATCGTGTCCACCACCAACCTCGACATCGCGGTCGAGGCCGGGGCGAAGTTCATCGTGGTCGTCAACCCGCTCGTCCCCTACGTCAACGACTTCCAGAAGCGGATCCCGACGATCACCGGCTCACGGGCGCGCCGCGTGTCGGACATGGGTTTCCCCCAGATCGGCTACCAGGCGTTCAAGCTGCTCGCCTACCAGCGGCTGCACGACCTCGCTCGCCACTGGGAGGAGCGCTATCCCGGGGTCGACGTGATCCTGGTCGAGCCCGAGCCCAACGACGAGCTCATGTTCCAAACCAGCATCATGAACTACACCTCGCGGGTCGACATCGCCCGCCACGGATTCCAGTCGGTGACGCTCAAGCTCGCCAACGACTATCCGCGCTTCAAGCGGATCTGTGCCCGACACGGGATTGAGATATCGGCCACCCGGGTGCGCAAGGTGGTCAAGCACTTCGAGGCCGAGCGCGAGAAGACCCGGGCGTGGCGGAAGATCCTCGAGCAGACGACCTCGACGCTGCTGCGCCAGTCGGCTCAAGAGTAGGAGTGGTCGGCGCTCGCCCGGTGGCGACGCCGAGAAACTGCTGGTGCTGGCGAGACCCGCTAGGCGAGCTGGGGCTGCTGCGTCTGCGGGACGGAGCCCGTGATCTCGCGCAGACTCGAGAGGAACAAAGTCTTGTCGATCCGGCCGTTGAAGATCGGGATCCCCCACTCGACACATTTCACGATCACGTCACGGCGCTCCAGGCCGGACTCTCGTGCAAGCTCGGTGGGGGTGAGGTGAATGGCCATCGGTGGTCCTCCTTTGCCGCCTGCCTGTGGCCGGGAAGTATGCCGTCTGTCCCGGACGCTCTCAACCGGTCTTTCGGCAAGATCCCTGGTCAAACCTTAGCGTGTTTCACAAAACCTCTGGACATATGGCCGATTCCCGGTAGAGTCCGCGCAGCTAAGGGGGAACTCCGGCGCGAGGGGAAAAACTGGTCATGGCACGGCTGCTTGGAGAGACCGCGTGGGGCACCGATCATGAGCTCGTAAGAGCAGTTCGATCGGGCGAGAACAGCGCCTTCGAGGAGCTGTTTTCCCGTTACCGGAGCCGGATCCGGACCTATGTCAGCGGGATGCTGGCCGACTTCGACCGCGCCGAGGACATCACCCAGGAAGTGTTCATCTCGGCCCTGCGTCGTCTGCGCGACACCGAGCGGCCAATCGCCTTCAAGCCCTGGATCTACCAGATCGCCAAGAACGCCTGCATCGATGAGATGCGGCGGGCCAGGCGCAACGTAGAGATCCCGTTAGAGGAGGACCGGCCGGACGCCGGCGACACCCTCGAGGTGTTCTCGCGCGAGCCCGGTCCTGAGCTGGCCGCCGAGAGAAAGCAGCAGCTCGACGATCTGCGCCGGGCGTTCGGCGGCGTGTCCGAGCTGCACCACCGCATCCTCGTCCTGCGCGAACTGGAAGGCCTCTCCTACGGCGAGATCGGCGCGCGCTTGGGGATGACTCGCCCGGTTGTCGAGAGCACCCTGTTCCGCGCCCGGCGCCGGCTGGCCGAGGAGTACGAGGAGCTGATCAGCGGCCGCCGCTGTGAGCGCACGCGCGCCCTGATCGATGCGCTCAACGTTCCCGGGCCGCGGCGGCTCGGCGTCCGCGACGGACGCCAGCTGACGCGCCATCTCGCGCAATGCCAGTCGTGCCGGCGTCACGCATCGCTGGCGCGGATCACCGAGGCCGCTCCGGTGAAGATCGCGGCGGGCTCGCTGGCCGCCGCCTGAGGCCGGTCTTCACCGCTCCGCGCCGGCGATCGAGAATCCTCGCCCCTGTGGGATACTGGATCCATTCGGGGCGTGGCGCAGCCTGGTAGCGCGCACCGTTCGGGTCGGTGAGGTCCCCGGTTCAAATCCGGGCGCCCCGATAAAAGCCCCGCAAATGCGGGGTTTTTCTTGGTCAGGTTAGTAGCGTACCGGGCACCGCAAAAGCTGAATGGGACGTCCGGGTCGGCTTGGGCGGATGACATAAACCCCTGCAAAGTTGGCGGATCCTGGCGACCTCCGCGCACCAGCGCAAGGATCGGCGAGGTCCCCGGCTTGGGCTTGTGCGCCGGAACGAGAAATCCCTGGAAAAATGGCCGAATCGCATCGTCGCCGGAAACGACGCTGATGGCGTCCCTGCCCAATCCCTGCCTAAACCCAGGCAGGCCGGAACGGCCGGGCGCATTCACCGCGGAGGCAGCCTGATCACCCCTCGAGGTGGATGTGCTATTGGCGAATGGGAGGTGCACGCCCACGCGCGGGCCGAGACTCGCTTTCAGGTCCGCACGGGGCAACACGGGCTTCTGCGTTGGCCGGTTATGTTCCGAAGGCGATCGCAGTTGTCGTCCCGACCGGTATGGGTGCATGGGTCGATTGGTCACAGAGCACCGGCGTGCTTGGCAAACTGCGCGCCCCGCGCACGAGCGAGTCCCGATGCGAACTCGGCGGCTGTCTCCAGGTCCCGCCTGCCAGTGGCCATGAGAACCTCCCCATAGGCGGCCATCGAACCTCCCCGCTGGTGGCCATGGTTCCTCCCCATTGGTGGCCACGGTTTCTCCCCACGGTTCTGTCCTGAGGTGTCGGTACCCGGAGTCGCGTGTCCAAGCGCGATCCGGGAGGCCGGCCGTGAAGAAACCGGAGGAAGTGA
>DATJRS010000186.1:0-17481 GCA_035504535.1 Solirubrobacteraceae bacterium
TGGCGACCAGCTCCGGGGCAAGCTCCACCGCGTGACCGGTCGCGTGCTCGAGCGGATGCGCGAGCTCGGCATCGCCACCCCCAACCAGTCCGGGTTTCCGATCATCGAGATCCCGCTAGCCGAGGCCGACAGGGTCGACGAGGTCGGGTTCCGCCTGCAGCTCACCTCGGCGCACACCGACGAGCAGATCGAACATCTGTGCACCGTGCTCGGCGAGGTCGCCGAAAGGTTCAAGCTCCGGCGCACACCGGTCGACGACCGCGGTTAGGACGATGTCCCGAGCCACGCCGATCGCCGCCGCCGACCGACGCCACCTCTGGTGGATGTTCCTCGCGTTCGGCGCCTTTGTTACCGGGCTCTACGTGTTCGTGCCCCCCCTGAAGGGCAGCCCGCTCGTGATCAACGGCCTGGGGCTCTACGGTCTCGTCGCCGTGGTCGCCGGCATTCGTTTCTACCGGCCGCGCGCCCGGCTCGCCTGGTGGCTGCTCGTCCTCGGCGTATTCCTGTTCTGGGTCGGCGACGTCTACACGTACAGCATCCGGATCCTGTTCAACGTCTCGGTGCCGTTCCCGTCGTTCGGCGACGCGGTGTACCTGACGATGTACCCGGTGCTGATGGTCGGCATTATGCTGCTCGTCCGTCGCCGCAATCAGCGCGCGGACGGCCCGGGAGCGGTGGACGCGCTGATCATGACGCTGGGGCTGGCGCTGGTCTCCGGGATCATCCTGATCGCCCCCTACGTCCACGACAAGACGCTCGGGCTCGTCCCCAAGCTCGTCTCGATCGGCTACCCGATGGGCGACATCATTCTGCTCGCCGCCGGGATTCGCCTGGCCGTCGACGGCGGTAAGCGCCGGCCGGCCTTCTACCTGCTGATCGCCGGGATCGTGTCGATGCTGGTGACCGACGACACGTACGGCATCTTCACGCTGCACAACGCCTACAACCACCAGTTGTGGATGGATGCCGGGTGGATCTTCTTCTACTTGTTCTGGGGGGCCGCGGCGCTGCACCCGTCGATGCACGAGCTCTCCGAGGAGGAAACCAACCGCCAGCCGCGGCTGACCTGGCTCCGCCTCGCCCTGCTCGCCGGCGCGACCCTGATCGCGCCCGCGCTCGAGGTCATCAAGGTCATCCCCACGCGCAACTGGGACCTGCTGTTCGTCGTCGGTTCCTCGGCGCTTCTGTTCTCGCTCGTGGTCGCCCGGATGACCGGGCTCGTGCGCGAGCGGGAGAAGTCGGTGTCTCGCGAGCGCGCGCTGAGCGCCGCCGGGGGGCTGCTGGTGGCGGCAAGCGAGCCGCTCGAGATCGTGAGCGCCGCCTTGCAGGCGGTGGCAGATTTCGGCCAGGAGCAGATCGACGCGCGTGTTGGCCGGGTGTTCGGCGATCAGGTCCGCGTGCTCGGGCTCCAAGCCACCGGCGAGCTCGAGGACTGGGTCGTGTCGGGTGAGGGCGCCGAGTACCTGCGTCAATGCGGAGGCGAAGGCCTGTCGATCCTGTCCGTCGGCGCCGCCGAGGAGCTGAAGGTGCCGGCCGAGAACCGGCGCGTGCTGGCGCTCGAGCTCCGTCCCGAGAGCTCGTCGAATCCCGGCCTGACGCTGATCGTCGCCGGCCGGGCGGCCGACGACGAGGAGACGCGCTATGCCCTGCGGACCCTCGCCCATCAGGTGTCGCTGGCGCTGAGCAGCGCCGAGCTCGCCGAGGAGGTCCACCGCCGGGCCAGCGAGTCCCGGTTCTCGACCCTGGTGCAGAACTCGAGCGACCTGATCACCGTCCTCGACGCCGAGAACAACATCCTCTACCAGAGCCCGTCGATCGAGCGCGTGCTCGGCTACAGCGCCGAGGAGGTCATCGGCGGGCCGTTCTCCGAGCTGCTTCATCCCGACGAGCAAGGCCGCCTTCTGCGCCGGCTCACCGACGGCGCTGGCGCATCTGGACGCGACGAGGTGATCAACTGCCTGCTGGCGCACAAGGACGGAAGCCTGCGCCACTTCGAGATCCTCCACACCAACCTGCTCGAAGACAGCACGGTCGGCGGCATCCTGCTCAACGGCCGTGACGTCAGCGAGCGCAAGGCCTTCGAGGAGCAGCTCGCCCACCAGGCCTTCCACGATCCGGTCACGCTGCTGGCCAACCGGGCCCTGTTCAACGAGCGCGTCCGGCACGCGACCGCGCGCGCGGTGCGCGAGGGGCTGGGAATGGCAGTTCTGTTCGTGGACCTGGACGATTTCAAGACCGTCAACGACAGTCTCGGTCATGCCGTCGGCGACCGGGTGCTGCTCGAGGTCGCGCAGCGAATCTCAGCCAGCGTGCGCGCCGCCGACACCGCGGCGCGATTCGGCGGGGATGAGTTCGCGATCCTGCTCGAGGACGTGCAGGACATCCAGACCGCGGTGGAGGCGGCCGAGCGGATCCTGGATTCGCTGGCCCGTCCCCTCGAGCTCGAGGGCAACCACCTGGTGCTCCGCGCCAGCCTCGGCATCTCGATTGCCGAGCCGGGCGGCGCCGCCGAGGCGGACGAGCTGATCCGCAACGCCGACGCCGCGATGTACATCGCCAAGGCCGAGGGCAAGGGCGGCTACCGGTTGTTCGAGCCGGCGATGCACGAGCGGGTCGTCGCGCGGCTCGAGCTGCGGGCCGATCTCCAGCGGGCACTCGAGCGCGAGGAGTTCGAGCTCCACTACCAGCCCTTGGTCCGGCTCGAGGACGGGGCGGTTACCGGCGTCGAGGCGCTGCTGCGGTGGCAGCACCCGACCCGCGGGCTGATCCCGCCGATCGAGTTCATCCCGTTCGCCGAGGAGACCGGCCTGATCGTCGAGATCGGTCGCTGGGTGCTCCGCGAAGGGTGCCGCCAGGCCAGGGTGCTGCGCGACCGCATCACCGCGCCGGTTTCGCCCACGGTCGGCATCAACCTGTCGGTGAAGCAGCTGTTCCACTCGGACATCGTCGATGACGTGCGCGAGGCACTGAGCGCGGCCGGGCTCGAGCCAGACGCCCTGATCCTGGAGATCACCGAGTCGGTGATGATGACCGACACCGAACTCGCCATCAATCGCCTCCAGGATCTGCGCGCGCTCGGCGTGCGCCTGGCCATGGACGACTTCGGCACCGGCTACTCGTCGCTCAGCTCGCTTAGTCTGTTCCCGCTCGACATCCTGAAGATGGACCGGTCGCTGCTCGCGGCCGGCGCCGCACCCGTCACCTCCGGGCTCGCCTCCGCCGTGCTGAGCCTCGGCGAGACGTTCCAGCTCGAGGTGGTGGCCGAGGGCATCGAGTATCCCGAGCAGTCCTCCACCCTGAAGGAGTTGGGCTGCGACACCGGGCAGGGCTTCTACTTCGCCCGCCCGATGGAGCCCGAGCGGCTGGTCAGCTTCCTGGCCGAGCGGGCCGGCGACGTCGACGGCGTCGCCGACGACGTCGCCGCCTGAGCCATGCAGCAGTCCTACGAGGGCCTGGACCGTCCCGGCGGGTTCAGCCGCGTTCGTCTGCTCGCACCGTTCGCCCACCGCGACTACCGGCTGCTGGCCGGCGGGATGAGCATCTCGCTGCTCGGGGACGGCCTGTTCCTGGTCGCGCTTGCCTGGCAGGTGTATTCGCTCTCGAACACGCCGAGTGCGCTGGCGATGGTCGGGATCGCGATGACGATCCCCACCGTCGCCTGCCTGCTGATCGGCGGCGCGGTCAGCGACCGTTACGACCGGCGGCTGGTCATGCTGATCGCGGACGGGGTGCGTGGACTGCTCCTGGCGGCCCTCGCCGTGCTCGCGGTGACCGGATCGCTGCGGCTCTGGCAGCTGCTGGTCGCCGTCGTCTTCTACGGCGCGGCCACCGCCTTCTTCAACCCGGCATCGGATGCGCTCGTGCCCCAGCTCCTGCCCTCCGACGCGCTCGCGCAGGCGAACTCGCTGGATCAGCTGATCCGGCCGGTGGCGCTACGGCTCGCCGGGCCGGCCGTCGGCGGCCTCCTGGTGGGCGCGCTTGGCACGGGCGCAGCGTTCGGTCTGGATGCCGCCTCGTTCGTCGTCTCGATCGTCGCGCTCGCGCTCATGTCTCCGAAGGGCAGCGACGAGTCCGCCCGCGTAGAGCGGGTGGCGGGTGAGATCCGCGCCGGCCTGCGCTACGTCCGCGGCCACGCCTGGCTGTGGGCCACCCTGGTCACCGCGGCGGTCGCCTACCTGCTGTTCATGGGGCCGACCGAGGTTCTGCTGCCGTTCATCGTCAAGAACCGCCTAGCCGGTGGTGCCGGCGACCTCGGCCTGGTGTTCGCCGCCGGCGGGCTCGGCTCGCTGGCCTGCGCGCTGGCCATCGGTCAGCTCGGACTGCCGCGTCGCAGTCTGACGTTCATGTATCTGGCGTGGACGGTGGCGACGCTGGCGGTGGCCGGATACGGGCTCGCCGGCGGCCTGGCCGGCCTGATGGTCGCGAGCGTCCTGTTCAACACGCTGGAGACCGCGGGAACGATCGCGTGGGCGACGGCCAAGCAACGCCACGTGCCTGCCTCGCTGCTGGGACGGGTCTCGAGTCTCGATTGGCTCATCTCGATCGGCCTGCTGCCGCTGTCCTATGCCCTGACCGGGCCGGTGAGCGCCGCCGTCGGGGTGCGCACGACGATGATCGGGGCCGGCGTGCTGGGCGCAGTGGTCACGTTCGTCCCCCTGCTGATCCCGAGCGTTCGCCGCATGGATGACTCCGGGGCGGCGTCAGCACGGCTCGACTCCGGGGCGCTGGAGTACACGCCGATCGGCTAGCTTCCCGCGGGTCATGGCGCCGCGTGTAGTCCTGTTGCCCGGAGACGGCATCGGTCCCGAGATCATCGGGCCGGCGGTCGAGGTCCTGGACGCCGTCGGTGCCGGCCTCGAATATGACGAGCGCGTGTTCGGTGGCGCCGCGATCGACGCCCACGGCACCGCCCTCACCGACGAGACGCTCGAGGCCTGCCGAAAGGCGGATGCCGTGCTGCTGGCCGCGATCGGCGGCCCCAAGTGGGATACCACCGATCCTTCGAAGCCGCGCCCGGAGCAGGGCCTGCTCGGGTTGCGCAAGGGCCTCGGACTGTTCGCCAACCTGCGGCCGGTCAAGCCGATTCCCGCTCTCTACGAGGCCAGCCCGCTCAAGCGTGAGCTGATCGATCGCACCAACCTGACCGTGGTGCGCGAGCTCACCGGCGGGATCTATTTCGGCGAGAAGACCCGGACGGCCGACCGCGCGTCCGACGACTGCGTGTACACGCGCGCGGAGATCGAGCGGATCGCACGGGTCGCGTTCAGAGCTGCGAAGTCCCGTGTCACCAGCGTCGATAAGGCCAACGTGCTCGAGACCAGCCGGCTGTGGCGTGAGGTGGTTCGCGAGGTCCACTCGAGCGAGTTCCCGAATATCGAGCTCGAGCACCTGCTCGTCGACAACGCCGCGATGCAGCTGATCTCGGCGCCGCGGCACTTCGAGGTGATCCTCACCGAAAACATGTTCGGCGACATCCTCAGCGACGAGGCGGCCATGCTCACCGGCTCGATCGGCATGCTTCCGAGTGCCTCGCTCGGGGATGAAGGTCCTGGAGTTTTCGAGCCGGTCCACGGCTCCGCCCCCGACATCGCCGGTACGGGAGCCGCCAACCCGCTGGCCATGATCCTTTCCGCGGCGCTGATGCTCCGCCACGGATTCGGGATGGAGCCCCAGGCCGCGGCGGTAGAATCGGCGGTCGAGCGCGCGTTGGCCGAGGGGCTGCGCACGCCCGACCTGGGGGGCATGGCGAACACAAAAGAGGCCACCCAGGAAGTCCTCAAACACCTATAAGGAGTTAGTCGTGGAACAAGCGGACCTCATCTGGCACAACGGAGAAATGGTTGCCTGGGAGGACGCAAAGGTCCACGTACTGACGCACGGGCTGCACTACGGAACCGGGGTATTCGAAGGGATCCGGGCCTACGAGACCCCGAACGGGACGGCCATCTTTCGCCATCACGACCACCTCGACCGCCTGTTCAAGTCGGCCGAGCTCTACTACATGCCGATCCCGTACACGCTCGAGGAGCTGCGCCAGGCCACCCACGAGCTGATCGCGGCCAACGAGCTGCGCGAGTGCTACATCCGCCCGATCGCGTTCCGCGGCTACGGCCAGATGGGGCTGTATCCACTCGACGCGCCGGTCGAGGTGTCGATCGCGGTATGGCCCTGGGGTGCGTACCTGGGCGAAGAGGGCAAGCTCAAGGGAGTGCGGGCCAAGGTGGCGAGCTGGCGCCGGATTCCGCACGACGCGCTGATCCCGCACGCCAAGGCGAGCGGCCAGTACCTCAACAGCGTGCTGGCCAAGATCGAGGCAACGAAGGCCGGCTATCAGGAGGCGATCCTGCTCGACTCCCATGGGTTCGTCTGCGAGGGCTCGGGCGAGAACATCTACATCGTTCGCGAGGGAGTCATCTACACGCCGCCACAGACGGCCGGGATCCTCGATGGGATCAACCGCAAGTCGATCATCCAGATCGCCCGGGACCTCGGGCTCGAGGTCGTCGAGCGTGACCTGGCCCGGGCCGAGCTGTACCTCGCCGACGAGGTGTTTATGACCGGCACCGCCGCCGAGCTCTGCCCGGTGAGCGAGGTCGACGACCACGCGATCGGGACCGGCGGGCCGGGTGAGATCACGGGTGAGCTCCAGCGGCTGTTCGACGATGCGCTCCACGGCCGCGACCCCCGTTACGCCGAGTGGCTGGACATGGTCGCGGTGCCTTCTAGGACCGCCTAAGGCGCCGCCGCCATGGCAGTGGCGATACCAATCAGTTGACACCGCTAGGCGCCGCCGACTAACTCATATGACTCACATCGAGCTCTACGACACCACCCTCCGCGACGGCATGCAGGGGGAGGGTATGTCGCTGTCCGCGCAGGAGAAGCTGCGGGTGGCGCACCGCCTCGACGAGCTCGGCATCGACCTGATCGAGGCCGGGTTCCCGAACTCCAACCCCAAGGAGATCGAGCTGTTCGAGCTGCTCATGGGGGAGTCGTTCGGCCATGCCCAGATCGCGGCGTTCGGAATGACGCGTCGGCGCGGCAGTCGCGCCGACGCCGATCCGGGCCTTCGCGTGCTGGCCGACTCGGGGGCTCCGGTGTGCACGATCGTCGGCAAGACCTGGGGCCTGCACCTGGAGAAGGTGGTCAAGGTCGACCGCGAGGAGAACCTGCGGATGATCTCGGAGTCGGTCGCGTTCCTCGTCGCGCGTGGCAAGCGTGTGATCTACGACGCCGAGCACTTCTTCGACGGGTTTGCCGACGACCCGCACTACGCCCTGCGCTGCATCCTCGCGGCAGCCGAGGCCGGCGCGGACACCGTCACCTGCTGTGACACCAATGGCGGCACCCTGCCGCACGACATCGCCGCGACGGTGGGCACGGTCGTGGCCGGCCTCGAGTCTTCCGGCGTTCGCATCGGGATTCACTGCCATGACGACGCCGGCTGCGGCGTGGCGTGCACGCTCGCCGCGGTCGAGCAGGGCGCGGCTCATGTGCAGGGCACGATGAACGGGTACGGAGAGCGGTGCGGGAACGCCAACCTGGTCACGATCATCCCCAATCTCCAGCTCAAGCTCGGCTATGAGTGCGTGACCGACGAGCAGCTGGCTTCGCTCACCCAGACGGCTCACTTCTTCGACGAGCTGCTCAACTTCACCCCGGACCCGGACCAGCCCTACGTCGGGCGCAACGCGTTCGCCCACAAGGGGGGGATGCACGTGGCTGGGGTCAACGTCGATCCGGCCACGTTCGAGCACGTCGATCCGGACATCGTCGGCAACCGGCGCGAGCTCCTCATTTCGGAGCTGTCCGGCCGCGGGACCGTCCATGCCCGTGCGCGGGATGCGGGAATCTCGCTCGGCGAAGAACAGGCGGCCCAATTGACCGAGCGGGTCAAGGAGCTCGAGCACCGCGGCTACCACTTCGAGGCCGCGGACGGATCGTTCGAGCTGCTGATCCGCAAGGAGACCGGCGAGTACGAGGCGTTGTTCGTCCTCGAATCGTGGCGCGTGATCGTCGAGAAGCGCGCCGATGGCCGGGTGGAGACCGAGGCGACGATCAAAATTTGGACCCCGCCCGGCCCCGACGGCGAGCGCTATGTCCGCACCGCCGAGGGGAACGGTCCGGTGAACGCACTGGACCGGGCGCTGCGAGATGCGCTGGTCGAGATCCATCCCCACCTGCGCGACATCGACCTCGTCAACTTCAAGGTCCGGATCCTCGACGAGGCCAAGGGGACCGACGCGATCACGCGCGTCCTCCTCGACGCCTCCGACGGCGAGGAGGTGTGGGGGTCGATCGGCGTGTCCGAAAATGTGATCGAGGCCTCCTGGGAGGCGCTCGTCGACTCGCTCGAGTACGGCATGCGCGTCTCCTCGCGCCGGAGCGCGGGCGAGCAGGCCGCGTCGACGCAGCGCTCGTGACGCCCCGCGAAACCGCGACCGCCCGGGGCGCCGCACCCGCCACCGCAGACGCCATCCCGCTCGCCCGGCCGGTGATCGGCGAACGCGAGGAGCAGCGCGTGCTCGAAGTGCTCCGCTCGGGCCGCCTGTCGCTCGGCCCTCTGCTCGGTCAGTTCGAGTCTGCCTTCGCCGAGTTCGTCGGCGCCGCACATGCCAGCGCAGTCTCGAGCGGCACCGCCGGGCTGCACCTGGCGCTTCGGGGCGTCGGAGTAGGCGATGGCGACGAGGTCGTGACCACGCCGTTCTCGTTCGTGGCCAGTGCCAACGTCGCCGTGTTCGAACGGGCTCGGCCGGTGTTCGCGGACATCGACCCCGTCACTCTGAACCTCGATCCGGAGGCCGCGGCCGCGGCGATCACCGACCGCACCGCGGCGCTACTTCCGGTCCACGTGTTCGGTTATCCCGCCGACCTGGCGGCCTTCGAGCGGCTCGGGCTCCCGATCGTGGAGGACGCCTGCGAAGCGCTCGGCGCGGTCGACGCCGACGGCATCCCGGTCGGGAGCCGGGGCCATCCCGCCGTGTTCGCCTTCTACGCCAACAAGCAGCTGACGACCGGCGAGGGCGGCATGGTGACCATGGCCGACGCGGGGTTCAAGGAACGAATCGACTCCGAGCGAAACCAGGGGCGCGCCCCGAACATGGACTGGCTCGACCACGATCGTCTCGGCTTCAACTACCGCCTGTCGGATCTGGCCTGTGCGCTCGGCCTCGCGCAGCTCGAACATTTGGACGAGATGCTCGCGGGCCGGGCACGCGTGGCCGCGCTGTACCGCGAAGCGCTCGGCGGAATTGAGGGGTTGGAACTGCCGTGTGCTGACGGCGACAGGGTTCGTCGCGGCTGGTTTGTCTACGTCATCCAGCTCCCGCACGGCGTCGATCGGGACGGGGTGGTCCGGGCGTTGCAGGAGCTCGGGATCGCGAGCAAGCCGTACTTCCCCGCCATCCACCTGATGAGCTACTACCGCGAGCAGTTCGGACATCGGGAGGGCGAGTTCCCGATATGCGAGGACGTCGCGGCGCGCTCGATCGCGATTCCGTTCTTCCCCGCGATGAGCGACAGGGAGGTAGAGCGGGTGGCCGAGTCGCTACGCCACGTCCTACAGCGATAATCGCCTCCATGTCGCGCTTCGCCGAGCCGCAGCACGCCGCCTTCCGCGCGCTCAACGACTCGCTGTCATTTGATTGGCGGCTCGGGCCGTACGACGTTCAACAGTCGCGCGCGCACGCGAGCATGCTCGCCGCCACCGGGATCATCAACGTTGAGGAGCGCAACCAGCTTCACGCCGCGCTCGATCAGGTGGAGCGCGAGCTCGCCGACGGCGAGTTCCCGTTCGCCGAGGGCGACGAGGACATCCACATGGCGATCGAGCGCCGGGTGACCGAGCTGGCGGGCCGGGTCGGAGGCAAGCTCCACACCGCCCGCTCGCGCAACGACCAGGTGGCGACCGACGTGGCGATGTTCGTGCGCGCGCATGCCTCTCGGGCGGTCGAGCAGGCCGAGCGGCTGGCGGGCACGCTGGTGACGGTGGCCGAGCGCCATCTCGACTGGCCGATGCCGGGATACACGCACCTGCAGCGCGCTCAACCGGTCTACCTGAGCCACCACCTGCTCGCCTATGCCTGGATGCTGATCCGCGACCGGGATCGATTCGCTGCTGCCGTGTCGTCCACCTGCGCGCTGCCGCTGGGGGCGGGCGCGCTCGCCGGCGTCAACTTCGACACCGATCGTGAGCTCGTCGCGCGCGAGCTCGGGTTCTCCTCCGTGGCCGAGAACTCGATCGACGCCGTCTCCAACCGCGACTTCGTGCTCGACTACCTGGCCGCAGCCGCTGCCTGCGCCACGCATCTGTCCCGCCTGGGGGGCGAGATCGTCCTGTGGTCGAGCGAGGAGTTTGGCTTCTGCGAGGTCGCCGACGCCTGGGCCTCGGGCTCATCGATCATGCCCCAGAAGAAGAACCCGGACGCCGCCGAGTTGCTGCGCGCCAAGGCCCCGCGCGTGTCCGGGCACCTCGTCGCTCTGCATGGCGTGCTCCACGGGCTGCCGCTGACCTACAACAAGGACATGCAGGAGGACAAGGAGCACCTGTTCGATGCCGCCGACACGATCGAGCTGTGCCTCGACGCCGCCGACGGAATGCTCGCCTCGATCCGCTTCAGCGCCGAGAACCTGGCCGGCGCGGCCGCCGACGAGATGCTCGCCGCGACCGATGTGGCCGACCTCCTGGTCCGCCGGGGGGTGCCGTTCCGCGAGGCTCACGGCGTCGTCGCCGGCCTCGTGCGCAGCGCGATCGAGCAGGACAAGGCCCTGTCGGACCTGAGCGCGGAGGAGCTGGCCCGGCATTCCCCGCTCCTCGACGACGAGTTCTACGCGCTGCTGAGCGACGGCGCCTGGCTTGAGACGAAGGTCTCGCAGGGCGGCACCAGCCTGGCGCGCGTGCGCGAGCAGCTCGAGCGCGCGCGGGCCGCGCTGCGGTGAGAATCGCCTTCTACAACCGGCCCGTGCTCGATGTGGCCCGGGACCTCATCGGTTGCGTCATCTCGCACGAAGGATCCGCGGGCGTGATCGTCGAGACCGAGGCCTACCACCAGAGCGAGCCGGCCTCGCACTCCTATATCGGACTGCGCAAGCGGACGCGCGTCGTGTTCGGACCGCCCGGCAAGGCCTACCTCTACCGCTCCTACGGGATCCACGCCTGTCTGAACGCGGTGTGCGAGCCTGCCGGAGTAGGGGCCGCGGTGCTGATCCGCGCGCTCGAACCCGTGGAGGGGATCGAACTGATGCGCGAGCGGCGCGGCCTCGATCGTCCCGAGGATCTGTGCTCGGGACCCGGCAAGCTCACCCAGGCCCTCGACATCGGCCTCGATCTGAACGGCACCGATCTGACCGCCGGGCCGATCGTCTTCTCGCGTAGGCCGCGGGCGTGGCGGGACGTGCCCATCTCGGTCGACCGGCGGATCGGGATCACCAAGGCGGTTGAATTGCCCTGGCGTTTCTCCGCCACCGGCAACCGCTTCGTTTCGCGGCGCGTGCGGGTTGTGGCGGCCTAGCAGTGGGCCGCGAGGCCGAAGGCCTCGTCGGTGCGGCCCGCGGAATCCATGCCTACAGCCGCTCGAGCAGCCACTCGTGGACGTGCTCGATGTGACGCATCACCTGCGTCAGGTGTCCGTCGTCCTCGGTGAGCTCCGCCTGCACACCGGGAATGTGGCCCGCGAGCCATTCCCCGTGTCCGTAGGGCACGAACCGGTCCTGACGCCCATGACGGAGCAGGACCGGCGTTCGGATCGAGTCGAACTCGAAGCCCCACGGATCCATCAAGGCGACGCCGTCATCCCACCAGCCGTCTGAGCTCGGGGCCAATCCCGATTGAAATGACTCAACCATCCATTCGGCGAAACGCCCGGTCAGCACTTCGGCATCGGCGGGCGTGAGCAGGGTCTTCATGTACTCGAGGAGCTGGTCCGGATCCAGAGCGAGCATCTCGAGTCGATCCTGTTCGCACTTGGCGCGCGCTGCGGTCGGATCCTCGAGCTGGAGCTTGATGTCCTCCACGTTCATCTCGCCCATATCCGCGAAGTAGTCGAGCCCTTCGGCTCCCCAGGGCGCGGTCGAGGCGATCACGCCGACCGCCGGAACCAGATCGGGGAGGAGGGCGGCGGACGCGATCGCGTGGGGACCGCCTCCGGAGATTCCCCACACCGCGAGCCGATCGATCCCAAGTGCGGCCGCGATCGCGCGGACGTCATCTGCGCAGTCGCCAACCGTGCGCCCGGCGTGGCGGCTGGACCCTCCGTAACCGGGACGGTCGTAAGAGATGATGCGAATGCCCTGCCGCTCGGCTGCTTCGACCTCGGCGTCGAACATCAGCCGCGAATTCGGGGTGCCGTTGTGGACGAGCACCGAGGGGCCGTCGGGGACTCCGCGCTCGAGCACCTGGAGGACGCGGCCGTCCGGCGTCTGCACCCGGTGCTCGGTTACTGCGCTCGTCGGACTCACTGACGCCCTCCGATTCCAGCGCTAGTCGGACTCACTGTCCCCCACCGATTCCAGCGCCGCCCGAGCCCCCGGTTGCTCCGCCGGTTCCTCCGCCACCGCCGCCGGTGCCGCCCGCACCTGTGTTACCGCCGCCGGCGCCGCCCGCACCGGTGCCCGCGCCCGTTCCCCCGGCCGTGCCGCCCGCGCCGCCGGCACCGGTGTTGGCGCCGCCCTGGGTGCCACCTCCTGCGCCGCTACCCCCGTTGGCGCCGCCCTGCGTGCCGCCGGCCCCCGGTGCCGCCCCGCCCGCTGCGTTCCCACCGGTCGCTGCACCGTTCGGGGTCGTGGCGCTCGTCGATGTGGCGGTGGCACCCGATCCGCTCGAGGGGGCGGAGGGGGCGCTGGTCGTGTCGGGCGTGGTCGAGGTCGTGAGCTTCTCGTGCGGGTTCTCGCTGGCGAGGATCTGCAGCGCCTGTTCCATGAAGTTGCGCCAGATGATCGCCGGGTACGTGCCGCCCTCGACCGGCGCGCCGTTGTAAAGCGTGGTCATCGGGATGAGCTTGTTGGGGAAGCCGACCCACACCGCCACCGTCAGCTGCGGCGTCCAGCCGACGAACCAGGCGTCGCCGTAATTCGTCGTGGTGCCGGTCTTTCCGACCACGTCGACGCCCGGTATGGCCGCCTCCGTCCCGGTCCCGGTCGATACCACGCCCTCGAGCATGTTGTGAACCTCCGTCGCGACCGCCGCCGGCATCACTCGCTGATACTTGGGGTGATCGACGAGATTCACGTGCGACCCTTGGATCGACTCGATCCCCGTAGGACCATCGTCCGCGGAGCCGAGTACCGGGTCGTACACGCGGTTGCCGCCGGTCGCGAACGTCTCGTATGCGTGCGCCATGTCGAGCGGCGAGACCCCGACCTTCAGGCCGCCGAGGATCATCGCGGGGTTGGTCGAGACGGGCGTCGTGATGCCCGCGGCGGTGGCGAGCTTCGCGATCTCGGTCGTCCCCTTCGTCCCGCCCAAGGCGTACCAGCCGAGTCGCTCGAACACCGAGTTGTCGGAGAAATCGGTCGCCGACTGCAGCGTCGTGTCGCCCGAGTACTCGTTGCCGAAGTTGATTACGTGGAAGATCTCCTTACCGCCGCTGTTCGGCACGACGATGTTGAGGGGCGCTGACAGAAACACCGAGTCGGGGCCGTAGCCGTGCTCGAGCGCGATCGCCAACGTGAACGGCTTGAACGCGGAGCCGGGCTGGCGCTCGGCCTCGGTCGCAAGGTTGAACGGGTACTGGTTGTAGTCCTCCTCGCCGTTGACGATTGGACCGCCGACCATCGCCCGCACCTGACCGGTCTTGTTGTCGATCGCGACCAGCGACGCCGTGGGCCAGCCGGGGCCCGAGGGCAAGTCCTCCGAGACGGCCTGGTCCGCCGCCTCCTGCATCTTCAGGTCGAGGGTCGTGCGGATCTTGAGACCCCCGTAGTACGCGCGGTACTCGGCGACCTTTGCCGGCAGACCGCGGCCGACCGCAGCGAGGATCTGCGGCCGCAGCCAGCTCGTGAAGTAGGGGGCGGCGTTCGGCTCGACCGACTGCTCGACGTCGGTCGATGTCGGCAGCGGCTCGTTTTTCCCGACCTCGTATTGCCAGCGATAGATGTCGTGCTGCTGGAGCATGTCCTGGAGCACCAAGTCGCGGCGGGCCTTCGCGGCTGCCGGGTTCACGGTGGGGTCGAACGCGCTTGGGCTCGCCACGAGCCCGGCCAGCATCGCCGCCTGCCAATAGTGCAGTCGGGATGCGCAGCTTTGAAGCTTGACCTGCGCGGTGCTATCGCCGCATGCCTTCGTGTTGCCGTCGCCCGGCGCTTCGGGGTCATAGCCGAGCTGCTTGCCGAAGTACACCCGCGCCGCCGACTCGACGCCGTACGCCCCATTCCCGAAATAAGACGAGTTCAGGTACTCGGTCAGAATCTGCGTGGGCGTCCATCGGTGCGTCAGCTGGAAGGCGAGCGCCGCCTCGCGAAGCTTCTCGAGGACCGTACGGTTGTCCTCCTCCGAGAGCGCGCCCTTGACGAATTGCTCCGTGATCGTCGAGGCGCCCTGGGTCGCACCACCGGTCACATCCGCTGCGAGCGCCCGCGCCAGCGAGCGGAGGTCGATCCCGGGGTCGGACCAGAAGCGCTTGTCCTCGACGGCCACGATCGCCTGGCGCATCGGCTTCGCGATCTGGTCGAAGGTGTCGACCACCTCCGGGTCAGGGGCGGCGAAGATCCCGATCGGCCGCCCCTTGTCGTCGTACAGGTAAGAGTTGTCCTTCGAGCTGTACTGCGTGACGTTCTCGATCTGGGGGATATCGGAGGCGACCGACATCAGCATCCCGAATACGGTCGAGACCGCGGCGAGGATGCCGAGGCCGATCACGATCAGCAGCAACCGAAGCTTCTTGATGCGCGGTTTTCCGGCCTTGCGCAGGCGTCGGCGCCACCGCCACGGGACGCGTGGCCCCCGGGGTCGCCGATCGTCGCCACCGCCGTCGGGTGGGCGGGCTCCGTTTCCAGGGGCGTTGAGCGGCGGAGGCGCTTGCGGCTGATCGCCGCGGGTACGAGTTTCGACGTCGTCGATCATGCGGTCGCTGAGATCCTATGGCGACCCGCAGCGACAAGACCAGCCGCTACGGCATCCAGCGGGACGTGGCGGCGAGTGGGTCCCGTCGGCGGCGAGAGTCTAGCATTGCCCTGGATGGATTCCGAGGCCCCGACGGAGCTGCTCATGGCGCCTCCGCCGGCCGGCGCGGGCCCGCGGGAACAGGCCGCGTGGCTCGCCCGGAACGCCGTCGATTGCCTGCCCGACGGCGAGCTCGAGCGGAAGCTGGAGCTCGGTCGGCCGCTCCGCGTGAAGCTCGGCATCGACCCCACAGCGCCCGACATCCACCTCGGCTTCACCGTCGTGCTTCAGAAGCTTCGCGAGTTCCAGGATCTCGGCCATATCGTGGTGCTAATCATCGGCGACTACACGGCCAGGGTCGGGGATCCGAGCGGACGGTCCTCAACCCGGCCGGTGCTCTCCTCAGCCGAGATCGACGCCAACGCGAAGACGTTCAGGCAGCAGGCGCTCAAGGTCCTCGACCCCGAGCGCCTCGAGGTCCGGTTCAACGGCGAGTGGCTGGACATGTCGATGGAGGAGTTGTTCCGCCTGGCTCGCATCCCGACCGTCGCGCAGTTGCTTGAGCGCGACGACTTCGCCAAACGCTTCGCCGCCCACGAGCCGATCTCGCTGCTCGAGCTGCTGTATCCGCTGCTTCAGGGCTACGACTCCGTGGCGATCCGCGCCGATGTTGAGCTGGGTGGCACCGATCAGAAGTTCAACCTGCTGCTCGGGCGTGACATCCAGCGGGCCTACGACGTCCCCGAGCAGGTGATCCTCACGCTGCCGCTGCTGACCGGGACCGACGGCGAGCAGAAGATGTCGAAGTCGTACGGCAACTACATCGGGGTGACCGATTCGCCCGGCGAGATGTACGGCAAGACGCTCAGCATCCCGGACTCCTCGCTTCCCCCGTGGTACGAGCTGCTCCTCGACTCAGTGCCGCCGCCCGACCTCGGCCCGCGCGACGCCAAGCGCGCCCTGGCCCGTGCGCTGGTGGCGCGCTTCCACGGTGAGGCGGCCGCCGAGGCGGCCGAAGCCGAGTTCGACCGGGTTCACATCGAGCGGCGCGCCCCCGAGGACATGCCGACCGTCGTGTGGCCCTCCGAACGAGGCGACGTCCACCTGCCCGCCCTGCTCGCCGAGGCGTTCGGTATCTCCAGCTCCGAGGCGCGGCGCGCCCTCGCCCAGGGCGGGGTCAAGCTCGACGGCGAGCCGGTCGGCCCGGGCGTCCTCGACCTGCCGGCGGAGGCGGTCGACGGCAAGGTTCTCCAGCTCGGCAAGCGCCGGTTCGCGCGCGTCCAGGTCGTACCTGGCGCCGACTCGTGACCGTCCAGGGCGGTCTGCTGCGGCTCGAGACGCCGGGCCACGGCCACATCGTCGACATCACTCCCGGCGTCGAGAGCGTGCTTTCCACGTCCGGGGTCGATCGCGGCGTCGTGACCGTGTTCGCCACCGGCTCGACCGTCGCCATCACCACGATGGAGTACGAGCCCGGTGGCGTCCGCGACCTACAGGCGCTGCTCGATCGGCTGATCCCGTCCGCCGGCGAGTACGAGCACAACCGCCGCAACCACGACACCAACGCCCACGCCCACCTGCGCGCCGCGGTCATCGGCCCCTCGGAGGCGATCCCCGTCGTCGAGGGGCGGCTGACGCTCGGTACGTGGCAGCAGGTGGTGCTGATCGACTTCGACGATCGTCCCCGCCAGCGGACCGTGACGGTCCAGGTGCTCTCGTAGGTCGGCGTCCTCTCGAGCGTCGCAGTGCCTGCCGGGGACCCCTCCGCGACTCCCCCGCCTCCGGGGGGAGCACCCCGGGACGCCGCTCGGGGCCGAGTGGTGGCAAAATGAAGTCGGCGCCGCGAGACCTCCCAGCTTGGCGGTACGGGCGCTATACTCACCGGTCCGCTCCGGAATCGGAACGGTTCTGGATGCGCCATGGGAAGGAATCCCCTCCCCGAGAGGTGCGACGGTCTTTGAAAACTCAACAGCATGCGCACCCTTCGACCGACCCCTCGGTCGAGGAGTGTGTCCAGGTTCGACGCCGTCGCATCGGCCGGCCCCTCGTGGGCCAGCGGTTGGCGACGGTGCCAGATTGAAACCCCGTCATGCGTCCCGGGACCCGTGGTGTACATGGGTCCCCTCGTGAGGACGCGTGGGTCTGATCCCTCCAGGGACAGGCCCGGGGTCCAGCCACCGCGCTAGGTGGCGTGTCCGCTCCGGCGGATTGGACCTTGACGACTCTTTGTGAAGCAGGTCGCTCATGGCGGCCTGTTCAGCAGTTCTTCACGGAGAGTTTGATCCTGGCTCAGGACGAACGCTGGCGGCGTGCCTAACACATGCAAGTGGAGCGACGAACCAGGCTTCGGCCTGGGGCAAAGCCGCGAACGGGTGAGTAACACG
>DATJRS010000187.1:0-2737 GCA_035504535.1 Solirubrobacteraceae bacterium
GCGGACGCGCGTCCGCTCGCCGCTGCTGAGCCGTCGGTAATCGGTGACGTCGTGTGCCCCGAGGGTGATCCTTCCCGAATCAGGACGGGTCAGCCCAAGGAGGCAGCGCGCGAGCGTCGTCTTGCCCGAGCCGGTCTCGCCGACGAGACCGATCGACTCATCGGCGCCGATCTCGAAAGAGACCTCCTGCAGGGCCTGCGCCTCACGTGCTCGTCCCAACAGCTCTCGTGTGCGGTAGCGCTTCGAGACGGCCTCGAAGCGGCAGATCGGCGGCGCGTTGCCGGGGGCAATGGGGGGCGAGCCACCACGCGGAGCTGCGAGCTCCGCTTGCATCTCCCCCGCGATCCGGTCGATCCGCAAGCAGGCTGACTCTCGGCCCTCGCCAACCGCGCGCAGCGAGGGCCGCGTCGCCACACATTCGGACGCGCGCCACCGGCACCGCGCGGCGAAGGCGCATCCGGCAAGGGGCTCGGCGGTCGAGGTTGCATCACCAGGGGCCGACCTCAGTCGTTCAACGAAATGGGAGACCGGTGGCTCGGCGAGGAGCAGGCCGAGCGTGTAAGGGTGCCTCGGGGCGCGCATCAGTGCGGGTGCCGGTCCCCGCTCGAGGATCGTCCCCGCATACATCACCAGCACCCGGTCCGACGCCGAGAGGGCGACGCGCAGGTCATGCGTGATCAGCAACAGCGCCATGCCCCGCCGCTGCGTGAGGCTCCTGAGCAGACAGAGCACGTCCGCCTGTGCGCTGACATCAAGCGCGGTCGTCGGCTCGTCCGCGATCAGCAGCTCCGGATCGCGCCCAAGCGCCGCGGCGAGGGCGACGCGCTGGCGCATCCCGCCGGAGAGCTGAAACGGATAGCTGGCGCCCACCCGGTCATAGCTCAGCCCCACCTCCTGCAGCCGGTCCCGGACCTGTTCGCGGGCAAGGGCGCGGTTCCGGCGAACTTCGGTCGGGAGCGACTCCAGGATGTGCTCGCGAACCGTCTGGACAGGGTTCAGCACCGCAAACGGGTCCTGGAGCAGCAGCGCGATACGCGCTCCCCGGATGGCCCGTAGCACCCGCGGGCGGGCGCCAAGCAACGGCTCCCCGGCGAAGGTGACGCTTCCGTCCGCGCTGACTCCTGAGGGCAGGAGCCCGACGATCGATCTCGCCGTCATCGACTTCCCGCTCCCTGATTCGCCGACGATCGCCATCGTTTCGGCGGCAGATAGATCGAAGTTCACCTCGCGGACCAGCTCGCGCTGACGGTCGCCGCGCCTCGTGGTCACCCTCAGTCTCCGCACGACGAGCTGCGGTCTGAGGCGGCTGTCGGTGCCCACCCCGGGAAGCCGTGGTGCGCTCATATCTGCTCGTGCGCGCTCGAGAGGAGCTCGTAGACCCAGTCGCCGCTGAGCGTCATGCTCGCGGCCGTCAGCACGATCAACACTGCCGGAGCGAGCGACAGCCACGCGTTCGTGGTGATCAGCGCCTGCCCGTCGGCCAGCATCGATCCCCAGGCGGCGCTTCCGGCAGGGACGCCGAGGCCCAGGAAGGCAAGCCCCGAGAAGCTGATCACGGCTGCCACCAGGTCGAGCAAAAACGAGGTGACGACGACGGCACTGATGTTCGGGAGGATGTGCCTGCCCATGATCCGCAAGTCCGAGAGGTCGAGGGTTCGGGCGGCATCCACATACGGAAGTCGCGCCTGCACCAGGGCAGCGCCGCGGACCACACGGATCTGCCAGGCGATCGACAGGAAGATCAGGATCGCGACCGCAAGCAGGTACCCGCCACCGAGCACGCCGATCACGACCACCGCGACGAGCAGCGCGGGCAGCGCGAAGATCAGGTCCGCCAGGCGGCTGACCACGGCATCGACGGGCCCGCCGCGATAACCGGCGAGGAGCCCAAGCGACGATCCGATGAGCGTGGCCCCGACGGCCACGCACAGCGGGCCGATCAGCGTCGGGCGTGTCCCGACGATGAGCCGCGAGAGGACGTCACGGCCGAGCTGGTCGGTGCCGAGGAGGTGGGCCGAGCTCGGCGGAACGGCGCCGAGCAGCACATTCTGCTTGTCGGGGTCCTGCGGTGCGAGCAACGGTCCCGCGATCAGGCAAAGGAGCACGAGCGTGAGGAACCCAAGCGCCGCGGCGGTCAGCGCCGGCGGACGCCAGCGTCGCCGCAGGCCGGAGCCGGCTGCCGACTCGGACAGCTCGGAGATTGCGCTCACCGGCCGTCCCCTGCCGGGTAACGCGTGCGCGCGTCGACCGCCAAAGTGAGCGCATCGACCCCCAGATTGACGATGACCACGAGCACCGCAGCGAACATTGCGAGCCCTTGCACGACCGGGATGTCGCGCGAGGTCACCGACTGGTACATGAGGTAGCCGTCCCCCTGCAGGGAGAACACCTCCTCGATGAACAGAGCGCCAGATAGGGCCACGATCATCACCACCCCGATGGCGTTGACGACCGGGACTGCGATGTTGCGCAGCGCATAGCGGGTCAGGATCCGGCGTTCGCTCAGTCCGCGCGCGCGGGCGAACGCAATGTAGTCGCGCTCAATCACGTCGAGCGTCGCGGCTCGGGTCTGACGTCCGACGATCGCCGTGAGAAAGACCGAGAACGCGATCGCCGGAAGCGTCAAGTGGTAGATGCGCCCCAGCAAGCCGTTGCCGGCTCCATAGACGGGGAACCAGCCGAGCGCGACTCCGAACACGTAGAGCAGGATGATCCCGACGGCGAACCCGGGGGCTGC
>DATJRS010000188.1:0-27159 GCA_035504535.1 Solirubrobacteraceae bacterium
GAGATCGCCGGTCATGAACCAGCCGTCCCGCATCGACTCCTCGGTGGCCTCGGGGCGGTTGAGATACCCCTGGAAGAGATTGGGGCCGCGGACGGCGATCTCGCCGATCGTCTCGTCATCGGTGGCGTCGATCACGTCACCCTGCTCGTCGACGATCCGGAGCTCGACGCCGGGTAGGGGAGGCCCGACGCGCCCGGCGATCACCTCCTCGCCGAGCCGCGCGCCCGTGTTCATCAGCGTCTCGGTCATCCCGTAGCGCTCGAGGATCGCCTGCCCGGTGAGCTGCTTGATGCGGTCATGGACTGTGGTGGGGAGCGCGGCCGAGCCGGAGACGAGCAGCCGGGCACCGGCGAAGGCGTCGGCCAGCGCGCGGTCCTCGGCGGCGTCGCGCGCGATCCGCGTGTACATGGTGGGGACCCCGAACATGACCGTGGCGCCGCGCCGGAGCGCGTCCGCCAGCGCCTCGGCCGAGAAGCGGCCGGCGTGTTCGACCTGGCCGCCGCGGCGCAACGGTCCAAGCACGCCGATGATCAACCCGTGCACGTGGAATATGGGCAGCGCGTGGGTGACGCGGTCCTCGGCGGTCCACTGCCAGATCTCGGCCAGCGCATCCAGGTTGGAGGTGATCGCCCGCCGCGGGATCTGGACGCCCTTGGGTGGGCCGGTGGTGCCCGAGGTGTACATCACGAACGCCACGTCGTTGGGGCCGAGGTGGTCGGGGAGGGGGTCGGCCGAGCCCTGGGCGAGGTCGACGTCGAGTCGTGAGATCCCCGAGAGCTGCTCGGGGGCCTGCACCCCGGGCCAGGACAGAAGCCGCTCGGGTCGGCTGTCGGTGACGATGTGCTCGAGCTCACGCGAGCCGAGGCCTGGGTTGAGCGGGACGACGGCCACCCCGGCGGCGAGCGCCCCGAGGATCGCCGCGCACGCCTCGAGCGCGGGCTGAGCCCACACCGCGACCCGATCCACGCCACCTAGCTCCGAGGCCACCGCGGCCGCCGCCCCGGCCAGTTGGCGGTAGCTGAGAGCATCGCCGCCGATGCGGATCGCCTCGTCATCATTGGGGTCCAGCAGGCGTGGAAAAAACGCTTCGGTCATTTGGTCTCCGCCGCTATACTCTCTGAAGTATTGAATCCCTAGTGCCTTTGAGGAGTTTTCGCCGATGAGCCCGTCCGGAGCGGAGGTTCTCCGCCAGATCAAAAGCAGGATCGACGAGGTCGATCCCGCCGCCGTGCGCGAGCAGGTCGGCAACGGCGCGGTGATCGTCGATGTCCGTGAGCCCGAGGAGTGGGGGGCGGGCCACATTCCCGGCGCGATCCACGTCCCCAAGAGCTACTTCGAGTCCCGGATCGAGGGTGCCGTGTCCGACCGCGACGAGCACGTGATCCTGTACTGCGCCTCGGGCAACCGCTCGGCCTGGGCGGCAAGGACGATGCTCGAGGACCTGGGTTACGGGCACGTCGAGTCGATGACCGGAGGCTTCACGCTCTGGAAGGATCGCGGTTACGAGGTCGAGACGCCTCGTACGCTGACCGCCGAGCAGCGGGAGCGCTATTCCCGACACCTGTTGCTGCCCGAGGTCGGGCCCGATGGTCAGCAGAAGCTGCTGGACGCTCGCGTTCTCCTGCTGGGAGCGGGCGGGCTCGGCTCACCGGCCGCGCTGTATCTGGCGGCGGCCGGCGTGGGCACGCTCGGGATCGTCGACAACGACGAGGTCGACCTCTCGAACCTCCAGCGCCAGGTGATCCACTCCAGCGATCGGATCGGCGTTTCCAAGGTCGAATCGGCCGAGCAGACGATCAACGCGCTGAATCCGGACGTCAAGGTCGAGAAGTACCCCGTCCGCCTTGGCCCGGACAACATCGTCGAGATCATCTCCGGCTACGACATCGTCGTCGACGGCCTCGACAACTTCCCGACCCGGTATCTGCTCAACGACGCATCCGTGCGGCTGAAGATCCCGGTCGTATCGGCCGCGATCCTCGGGTTCGAGGGGCAGCTGTCGGTGTTCAAGCCCTACGACGGCCCGTGCTACCGCTGCCTGTTCCCGGTCCCGCCGCCGGCCGAGCTGGCGCCCTCGTGCGGCGCCAACGGCGTGCTTGGTGTGCTCCCCGGGACGATGGGCCTGCTCCAGGCCACCGAGGTGATCAAGCTGATCCTGGGCGAGGGCGACCCGCTCATCGGCCGCCTGCTCATGTACGACGCGCTCGCCGCCAGCACCACCGAGGTCAAGGTCCGCCGCGACCCGGATTGCCCGATCTGCTCGCGCGATCCGGAGTCGATCACCGACGAGGAGCTCGGCGTGTTCCCCGACTACGAGGCGTTCTGCGCCGGCGCCCACTGATGAATTGCGCGGGCCGCACCGACGAGGCCTTCGGCCTCGCGGCCCGCTAGGGTGTACCGCGGTTTCATGGCGACGGTTCGGATTCCACCGGTGTTGCGGCCCTCGGTCGGGGGCGAAAAGGAGCTGAGCGCGTCCGGCTCATCCGTGGGCGAGATCCTGCGCTCGGTGGCCAACGATCACCCCGATACCCAGTCGCAGCTGTTCGCCTCCGATGGCGGCCTGAATCGGTACGTCAACGTGTACCTCAATGACGAGGATGTGCGTGTGCTGGACGGGCTCGACACGAGCGTCGGCGAGAGCGACACGCTGGTGATCCTGCCTGCCATGGCGGGCGGGTCCGTGTCGCGCAGCTAGCCGTGCGCTAAATCCGTTTGCGGTCCCGCTGGTGTGAGCTCGATGGACGGCTTTGATCCGAAGACGAGCTTCGGCTACGAGGTCTCGATGGAGTACGACGCGCTCGAGACCAGGGGCGATGAGGAGGAAACCGTCGCCTTCCTCGCTTCGCTGGCCTCTCGGGGCGACGCACTCGAGTTCGCGATCGGCACGGGCCGGATCGCGCTGCCGCTCACACGCGCCGGCGTGCGGGTCGACGGCATCGAGCTCTCGCAGCACATGGTCGACCGGCTGCGCGAGAAGCCCGGCGGCGCCGGGGTGAACGTCGTCATGGGCGACATGTCCCGGGTCGGGACGGGAGGCCGGTACGGGCTCGTCTACCTGGTCTTCAACACGATCGGCAACGTGCTCACGCAGGACGACCAGGTCCGCTGCTTCGAGAACGCGGCTCGGCATCTGACCGACGACGGCGTGTTCGTCCTCGAGTGCCTCATTCCGAGTGCCGTGTCTCGCCCTCAGTTCGTCGACACCGAACGTGTTGCCGTCGACGGGGTGACGCTCGACGTGTGTCGATATGACCCGGTCACGCAGATCCTCGACGAGAACCACGTGCGCATCACCGCCAACGGGATCCACTTCGGGCCGATCAGCCTCCGCCTGGCCTACCCGCCGGAGTTCGATCTGATGGCGCGGATCGCGGGGCTGCGGTTGCGCCACCGATACGGGGGCTGGCACGGCGAGCCGTTCACCGCAAGCAGCCGCCGTCATGTCAGCGTTTACGAGCTGACGCACCCGTGAGGGCGCGTTAGGCGCCCCGGCCGGCCTCCGGACCCCGAGTTTCTCGCCACTCGCCGCCGACGCCACGGTGAACGGGCGATCCACTCGGCTATAGCGCGCGTTATGGCGCACTCGCGGCTGGCACCGTGACGAATGTCGACTTTCGCGCCCTAGTTTCCGGTGTATCGGGGTGATTGGCCGGAGCATCGGCCGATCGGCGGCGGGAAGGTTGGGCGACCGGTGGCGGGAAGGTTGGGCGCGGTGTGGCGTCCATAGGGCTAGGACTCACCCGATCCGAAGGGAGCCAGGAGAACATGCCCAGACCTCTCGCTCGCGCGCACCCGCGCCGCGCCGCGATCCTGCTCGCCGGCCTCGCCGCCCTCACGGTACTGGTCGCAGCGAGCATGGCCATCGCGAAGTCGTTCACGCTCAAGGTGGCGAACAATGTTCACGTGACCAACGCCGCGGCCGCGCAGTTCGCGGTGAAGCCCGTCAACACGCACGAGGCGGTGGCGGTCGGGCCGTCGGGGTACGCCGTTTACACGTTCCAGGGCGAGACGACCCATCACCTGATCTGCAAGAAGACCAGCAACGCGAGCACCAACTGCTGGGCCTTCTGGCCGCCGGTGTCGCCGTCATCGAGCAGCGTCACCAAACAATCGGGCATCAGCGGCAAGCTCGGAACGTTCCGCAACCATGGGACGCTCCAGCTGACCCTGAACGGCCAGCCGCTGTACTACTTCACGCCCGACATCATGGGGCACAACAAGCACCAGGCCAACGGGGATGAGCTGAAGACGTTCGGATCGATCTGGCACGTCGTCAAGGCCAGCGACCCGTCAACGGGGACGTCGATGTCGACGACGCCGGCTACGTCGAGCACTCCCACGACGCCGAGCAGCTGGGGCTAGGAGGGGGATCCCACCCACCCACCCCACCACCAGGGCGGGCCGCCCTTTGATCGGGATGCCCGCCCACCCCGCCCACCCCGCCCACCCCGCCCACCGCGGCCATCCCGCCCACCCGGCCTGCCCACCCTCCTATACTTCCTGAAGCATGGCCGAGCGCCTCGAGAACAAGCCCTGCGGGGGCCGGTACGGCGACATCGTCCAGGCCATCGGTCACACGCCGCTGGTCGAGCTCAAGCGCCTGAGCCCGAATCCCGGCGTGCGCCTGTGGGCGAAGCTCGAGTCCCGTAACCCGACGGGCTCGGTCAAGGACCGCGTCGCCCGCGCGATGATCGAGGACGCCGAAGAGAAGGGCCTGATCAGGCCCGGTCAGACGATCCTCGAGCCCACCTCGGGCAACACCGGGATCTCGCTGGCGATGATCTGCAGCCGCAAGGGCTACCCGCTCAAGGTGGTCATGCCCGAGAACGTAACCCGGGAGCGGACCGAGCTCCTGCGCATGTACGGGGCCGACATCGTGTACTCCGAGGGCGCCAAGGGATCCAACGGCGCGGTGGAGCTGGCCCTCGACATGGCTCAGAAGGACGCCTCGTACTACATGCCCTACCAATACGGCAACCAGGCCAACCCGCTGGCCCATTACAACGGGACCGCGCTCGAGATCCTCGAGGAGCTCGACGAGGTCGCCGCGTTCGTGGCCGGGCTCGGGACGGGCGGCACCCTGATGGGCAACGGGCGCCGGCTCAAGGAGGAGCTGGGCGATCAGGTGAAGATCGTCGCCGCCGAGCCGATGCAGGGCGAGCCCGTGCAGGGGCTGCGCTCGCTCGAGGACGGCTTCATCCCGCCGATCATCGACCTCTCCCTGCTGGACCGCAAGATCTTCGTGACCAACAGCGACGCGATCGTGTTCACGCGCCGGCTGCTCGACGAGGAGGGGCTGTTCGTGGGCGTCTCCTCGGGAGCGATCGCGCGGGTGGCGGTGCGGATCGCCGGCGAGATCGACGAAGGCAACGTGGTGTTCCTGGTCGCCGACGACGGCTGGAAGTACCTCTCCTCGGGGATCTACACGCGCCCCATCGAGGAGATCGAGAACCTGGATTCCACCGTCTGGTGGTGAGCGAGGATCCGGACGGCGACTCCTCCTCTCGGAGGGGTGTATTGCGCGCGGCCGGTGCCGGCCTGGCCGGCCTGCTGGTGGCCGGCTGCGGTCACGCCTCGCTGAAGGCGCAGGTGCATGACGAACAGCCGGTGCTCCACTCCGACGTCGAGCTGCTCAACCATCTGCTCGACCTGGAGCACTGGGCGATCGCGGCCTACACCGCCGCCACGCCGCTGCTGCCGCCGGCCACCGTGAAGGCCGGACAGCTGTTCCTCAACGATGAGCTCTCGCACGCCGGCGACCTGGCCGGCCTGGTCAGGGCCGCGGGCGGCAAGCCGATCAAGTCCCGCCCGAGCTATCCGCTCGGCAATCCGCACGGCAGCCAGGAGGTGATCGGCGTGCTGCACACGATCGAGCAGGCGTTGATCACCGCCTATCTGGACGCGATCCCCCGGCTGCAGCCGGGCACGGTCAAGCAGCAGGTGGCCTCGATCTTCGCCAACGACGCCCAACATCTTGCCGTGGTCCGCGCCGCGCTGCACCTGCCGGCGGTTCCGTCGGCCTACGTGAGCGGCCGGGAGTGACGCATGCCGGATCGATCGACTCGGCGGCAGTGGCTCGGGCGCACGCTCTGGACGGCGGCAGGCGCGACCGTGGGAACCGGCGCTGCGGTGGCTGCGACGTCGGGGCCCGCGCTCGCCGCCACCCCGGTGCCGAGCGACTCAGAAACGCTGGCCAAGGTGCTCGAGGTCGAGCGGCTGGTGGTGCTCGGCTACCGGCAGGTGCTCGCGTCGGGGTTGCTCGGCCCGGCGGACGACGCGGCGCTCGAGCCGTTCCTGGCCCATGAGCTCGAGCACGTCTCGACCCTGGCGTCGCACCTGAAGGCGCTCGGCGCCTCGGCGGACGTATCATCGCTCGACGTCAAGACGGGCGACTCCCTGCTCGGCAAGTACCACGTGCCCGGGAGCTTGACCGGCCTCCAGAATCGCAAAGACGGCTTCCGGCTGCTGGTCAACCTCGAGTCGGTGGCCGAGGGCGCCTACTTCACCGCGCTCAAGACGCTCGGGACCGCCGAGCTTCAGACGATGAGCGCGCAGGCGATGGCCTGCGAGGCCCAGCACTGGACGGTGATCAGCGGCCTGCGCAACCCCGGCATCTACGTGAAATCGGTCCCGTGGCCGTTCGTGACGGGAAGCAGCTGACGCGTTGGTAGCCTCGAATCTGCCATGAAGATCTCCCGCGACCTGTACGACGAGATGATCGCCCACGCCCGCGAGGAGGCGCCCAACGAGTGCTGCGGAGTTGTGGCCTCGCTGGATGACTCCGTCGTCGCAGTCCACCGAGCGGTGAACGCCGAGGCCAGTCCGTTGCGCTTCCGGATCGATCCGCGGGAGCAGATCCAGTTGCATAACAAGGTCGAGGGTGCCGGCTTCGATCTCGGGGCGATTTACCACTCCCACACCCGGACCGAGCCGAAGCCGTCGCAGACGGATATCAACTTCGCCAAAGAGTGGCCCGGGGTCCTGTGGATCATCGTGGGACTCGCCAACGGGGAGACCGACGTACGCACCTGGCGAATCGACGACGGCAAGGTGTCGGACGCCGAACTGGTGGTGGAGTGAACTGCCCGGCGTGCGGCAACACCTACGCTGAGGACGAGCGGTTCTGCCCCGAGTGCAAGCTGCCACTCGTTCAGGGTGAGGGCGGCGAGCTCGAATCCGTAAGCGAGCGCCACGAGCGGGCCCGCAAGGTCAAGCCGCAGTTCACCGAGGGCCCGCCGGTGCGCGTAGCGGGCGCGCGCAACCAGGCCGAGGCCGAGTTCATCCAGGGCCTGCTGCTCGAGGAGGGGATCCCGAGCATGCTGCGGCGGACCGCCGGCTTTGACGTCCCCGACTTCCTCGCCGCCGGCCCGCGCGACGTGATGGTGCCGGAGGCGGCCCGCTCGGCCGCGCGCGAGCTGCTCCTCCAGGGCGAGCTGATCTCCGACGAGCCGGACGCGCGGGTGGTCGCACCCGGCCGCCTGCTGATCGGCTTGCTGATCGCGCTCGTGATCGGTGCCGTGCTGGTCTGGTTGCTCACTCGGGCGAGCTAGCCGCCATCCGCGCCAGGTGCGCGCGCCAATCGTCCTCGGTCTGCGCCGGCGAGCGCCCGCGAAACGCCTCGCGCAGGGCGCCGCGCGGTCCGTGCGGATGCAACCGGCAGGCGAGCCGGGCGGCGGCCGCTTCGCCCTGCTCGGCGACCAGCAGGTCGATCACGGTGCCGCCGAGCAGCGCCGCGTCGCGCACGGCGGGCGGGAAGGCGGGACGCCGGCCCTCGCGCAATCGGCGGGCGATCGCATGTCCGGAGTGTGCCGTCTGACCCCCGAACCAGCGCGCGGAGCCCTCGAGCAGCCACGCCCAGCGCAGCTCCACGCCGGCCCGGCGCGGGCTGAGCCGGCGAGGCACGTCCGGGTTGTTCTCCAGGATGACCCGCCGGGCGTACAGCGCGGGCACGGCGCGAGCCAGCATCTCGCGGGATGAAGCCCCCGCCCGCCCCACGGTAGAGGCGCGCGCCTCGAGCGCGTCGGGGAGCAGCACGTGCAACTCGTGCGGACCGCACCAGCCGGCCACGTACCGGCGTGCCGCGGGCGCGGTGGCGAGCCAGGCAGCGGGCATGAGGGGCCGAGCCATCGCCAGCGACGGGACGCTCGGGTGAAAGACGACCGAGATCCCGTCGACCGTACGGGGGAAGTATCGCGATAGGTATTCCCGCGTGCGCTCGAGCGAGTGCAGCACGCGGTCGGCGTCATCGGCGTGAGTCGAGTCGTGCCGCGCCCGAAAAGAGAGCGACTCCGACTCGACCCACGCCACTGACGAACTTCTCTAGCCCGACGCCTTTCGGGTCAGGCGAAGACCGGCACGCGATCCGACGCGATCGACGCGATCTCCTCGGACGCCCGGTCGAACTCCTCGTCGGAGAGCACGGGCGTGCCCTCGAACGGAAGATCGCGGGTGAGCTCGAGCCACGAGCGGCAGCCGCCGTACTCGTCGCGCACCTTGACGGTCACCGGCCGCGGGATCCGATAGGTCCGCAGCAGGATCACGTGTAGCGGATGTCGGCGCTTCCACGCCAGGCGCTTCTCCGCATAGTCGGTCGTCCACACGTAGAACGGCGAGAGCGCATCCACGGTACGCCGGTCAGTGATTGTGAAATGAGCGGCCACCTCGGCCCAGGCCCGGATGCGCACGCGATCCGGCTGAGGGATCTCGTTGCCGCGCCGCAGGGCGTGGGGTGGCGGCTCGCCGTCGCTCCACACGCCCTCCTCGAGGGCGCGAGAAAGCTCGGGCTGGTGCGACTCGCGCACCAGATCCGCACATTGGTGGTCGAACGTCGGGTACAGAAAGAAACGGTCGTAGTCCAGCTTGAAGTGCTTGTCGGGCTCACGAATGCCGCCCTTGCGGAGAGTCAGAAGCTGCTCTCCTTCGGCAAGGGCCCGCACAGTGACGGCCCATTCTTTAAAAGCAATCGGCATGTATTAGTTAGAGAAAACGGGGGGATTGAATGAAACGGGGTCCCGCGCGGGCCACGCAGTGGGACTGCAGCACAGGAGGGAGCGATTGTACGCGAGAGATCGCGAATCGCCAAATTTCACCGCAAGTTCGTGGTTTTACCGTTTCGTGGCAAAACACACGATTTGTGGGCGAATCCGTACGCGCGGGCATCTCGCGGACCATATCCGGTTCCCAGCGCTCTGAAACCGCATCTCGAACAAACGTCCCCATAGCGAACAAACGCGCCCGCCGCCCGGCGCCGCGAACGAGCGTCATTGACCTCGGCGCCCATAGCCGCCGCCACCGGGCGTCTCGATACGGAGTCGCTGACCGGGCTTCAGTTCACCGCGGGCCTTCGGTGGGAGCTCCTCACCGTCGAGCAGGTTGCGTCCTGCCTCCCCGTCCTCGCCACCGTCGGCGCCGGGCGGCCGGTGACGGCGACGCTCGGTGATCAGCGAGTAGCTGAGCGGCTCGAGCGCCTCGAGTTCGCGGATCACGCCGTCGCCGCCGTGGAACGCTCCAGCTCCGCCTGAGTGCCGTCGCAGCTGATAGCGGGTCATGCGCAGCGGGAACTCGAGCTCGAGCGCCTCGATCGGAGTGTTGAGCGTGTTGCTCATCGCGACGTGGACGCCGCTCGGGCCGTCGGCGTCCGGACAGGCGCCCTGGCCACCGCCGATCGTCTCGTAGTACACGACGTCCTCGGTGCCGAGTGTCACGTTGTTCATGGTCCCCTGGCCGAGCGCGCGCCCGAACGCACGCAGGACGACGTCGGCCACCCGGGAGGAGGTCTCGACGTTGCCGCCAACCACCGCGGCGGGCGAGCGCGCGTTGAGCAGGCAGCCCTCGGGCGCGATCACCTCGAGCGGGCGGTAGGCGCCGGCGCTGGGCGGAATGTCCGGATCGGTCAGGACGCGGATCGCGAAGTAGCAGGCCGAGCGCGTGACGGCGAGCGGGCAGTTCAGGTTGCCCTCGTGCTGGTCATCAGTGCCGGTGAAGTCAAGCGTCATCCGGTCGGCATCTACTGTCACTTTCAGCACGATGTCGAGGTCGCCCTCGCGCGCCTCGAGCAAGTCGCGGGCCTCGTACGTGCCATCGTCGAGCTCCTCGATGCAGGCGCGGGTGCGCCGCTCGGTGTAGTCGAGTACCTCGGCGAACGCCTCCTTTAGCTTCTCGGCGCCGAACCGCTCGTGCAGCTCGAGCAGGCGGCGGCCGCCGACCCGTCCGGCCGCGAGTTGCGCGCGCAGATCGGCCCGGCGCTGATCGGGCTGGCGCATCTGGCCCGATAGCTCGGCGATCGCATCCTCGTCGAGCACGCGCGGCGAGATCACCACGCCCTCGTCCTTTAGCGTGCGGCTGTCCGCGGGCATCGATCCGGGCGTCGGGCCCCCCACGTCGGCGTGGTGGGCGCGGCTGGCCGCGAAAGCGATTAACTCCTCGCCCACGAAAATCGGGGTGATCACGGTGATGTCGGGCAGATGCGTCCCGCCCGCGTACGGGTCGTTGAGGATCCAGGACCGCTCGGGCGCGTGCTCCTCATCGAGCACGGCCGCGACCGCGGCCGGCATCGCGCCCAGGTGCACCGGGATGTGCTCGGCCTGCATGACCATCTCGCCGCTGGGATCGAACAGCGCGGTTGACGCGTCGCGGCGTTCCTTGATGTTGGCCGAGTGCGCCGAGCGGATCAGCACCGCGCCCATCTCCTCGCACACCGCACGCAGCGCACCGGTCAGGACCTGGAGCTCGACGGGGTCGATGCTCATTGGTCGCGCGTCAGGGTTGTGGTACCGGTGTCGTCGACTGCGGCAACCCACCCGGGCGGGATCAGCAGCGTGGCTTCGGGCAGCTCGATGACGGCGGCGCCCTTCACCCGGGTGCCCGGCCCCGGGATGCCGCGCAGCACCTCGAGCTCGATCGACTCGCCGTCCAGGACGGCCTTCCGGCTGGAGCGTTCCAGCTCATCGGGGTCCTCGCCGGGAGAGGCGAGCTCGACCTCGGCTCCCGCGGCGGTCGCGGTCACTCGGATCGTGACCAGCTCGAGCTGCTGCTCGGAGTCGCAGTAGCCGTAGCGCTCCTCGTGCTCGCGCTCGAACGCCTCGCGCAGCTGCTCGGGGGTCGCGTCCGCCGGTCCCGCGGTCGCGAGCTCGAACGACTGGCCCCGGTAGCGCAGCTCGTAGACCACGCGCAGCTCCGCGTCGGGCTCGTGCATGGCGTCCCGGGCGCGGCCGCCGAGATCGGAGACCGCCTGCGCGATCGCGTCCGCGTTCAGCTCCTCGCCGCTCCACAGGACGCTTCGCTGCACATCGCGCCGGCGGGGCGAGACGACCAGGCCGAGCGCGGCCAGGACGCCGGAGGCCCGGGGGCAGAGCACCGTGTCGATCTGAAGTTCGTCGGCGATCTGCGCCGCGTGCAGTCCGCCCGCGCCCCCGAACGCCATCAGCGCGTACCCGCGAGGATCGATCCCGCGCTCCACGGTGACCACCCGCAGGGCCCGGATCATCTCGGCGGCGGCAACGCGACGGATCCCGGCGGCGCACGTCTCGGGGTCGAGGTCGAGCTCCTGGGCGAGCTCGCCGACCGCGCGTCTCGCCGCGCGGAGGTCGAGCTTCACGCCGCCGCCGAGCGGCGCGTCGGCCGACAGGTAGCCGAGCACCAGGTTGGCGTCGGTAACCGTCGGTTCGGTCCCGCCGCGCCCGTAACAGGCCGGACCCGGGTCGGCGCCGGCCGAGCGCGGACCGACGCGGAGGGCGCCGCCGCCGTCGCGCCAGGCGATCGAGCCCCCGCCCGCGCCCACGGTGTGAACCGCGAGCATCGGCAACGCGAGCGGCCGCCCGGCGACCTCGCCGCTGGAGCGCTCCTGCACGGCGCCGCCGTCGACCACGCACACGTCACACGAGGTGCCGCCCATGTCGAGGCAGAGCGCGTTCTCGGCGCCGGACTTGCGCGCAACGAATGCCGCGCCCGCCGCGCCGCCGGCCGGGCCGGAGAGAACGGTCCACGACGCATGAGAAGCCGCCGCCTCCAGGTCGATCAGCCCGCCGTTGGACTGCATGATCGCCGGCTCGGGGAGCTCGGCCTGCCGTGAGCGATCGGCAAGCTGGCGCAGATAGCGTGCGAGCAGCGGCGACAGCGCGGCGTCGATCTCGGTGGTGGCCGCCCGTTCGAATTCCCGGAACGTTCCGACGACGTCGTGCGAGAGCGACACGTGCACGCCGTCCCCGAGCCGCTCGGCGAGTGCCCGAGCGATCACCTGCTCATGCTCGGGATGCCGGTAGGAGTGCAGCAGCGCGACCGCCACCGCCTCGGGTTCGGCCTCGGCCACGTGCTGCGCCAGCTCCGACGCAGCGTCGTCGGTCAGCTCGGTGAGTGGCCCGTCCGGGGTCATTCGCTCGGGCGCGCCAAAGCGCAACTCGGCCGGTGCGAGCGGCGCCGGACGCGGGGCGCACAGCCGGTAGAGCTCAGGACGGTTCTGACGGCCGAGCGCGATTAGATCGGCGAAGCCCTCGGTCGCGACGAACACGGTGCGCGCGCCGCGTCCCTCGAGCAGTGCGTTGGTCGCCACCGTCATGCCGTGCGAGAACTCGCGAATCTGGTCCGCCGAGGCGCCGGCCTTCTCGAGCGCGGCGTCGATCGCGGCCATCACGCCCTCGGACTGGTCCTCGGGGGTGGTCGGCGCCTTGGCCGTGATCAGGCGCCCGTCAAAGGCGAGCACGGCGTCGGTGAAGGTCCCGCCCACGTCGACGCCGATCAGCATGGCGGATCAACCTACCGGAGCGGCTTGGGGCGGGAACGGTGACATAAAGAAGCGCCCGGCACGGATGCCGGGCGCAACCGGTCCCAGGGATGACGGGCCGAAGGCCCGGCCCAAAAACCTACGCAGCGATTAGCGGCAACTCGAGCTCTTCCGTCGCGGCCAGGTGCTGGTGCGACGGGCAATACCCGTTGTGCGGCAGCGGCATCCGCTGGCACGGCGTGCCCTTGCGGGTGCTCGCGCGGCACTGCAGTGGATTCCCGTACGCGTCGAAGCCGTTCTGAGGCAGCCGGCGCAGGAAATCGTCGGCCAGCGCGAGGTAGCGCTGGATCACGCGCAGCACCCGCAACTGCGCACACATCGGGAAGTAGACGCGGATGTCGTTGAACAGCGTGCGCGACGGATGTGCGAAGTAGTGCCGGTCCGTCGCCAGCCGCTCGATGGCGGCTTCGCACGCACGCAGAACGCGTTCGTGATTGACGTGCGGCCCTTCGTACGAGTCTTCGACGATCTCGTCGGCAAGCTCACGGTAGATGGCTCGACTGAACCGATACATGCAGCACACCACTCCTAAGTCCTTAGCCCCTGCCAGGGCATTCCTTTGGTGTGGGCCTGCTACCCGCGATCTATGAAGTTACAGTCGTGTCAATTATTAAGTTGGCGTTAACTCCAAAACCTGGTGCGTCGGCGCGGGGTCACGTCCAGGGCTCGATCGCGGGCTCTCCGCCATCCCTTACCGTGACGTGACGGCCGTCAAACCGCGGGTCTCGCTCGGGGACGTCGGTTCGTTGGTGCGCCCCGCGGCTCTCGGTTCGCGTCAGCGCGCTGCGGGCGATCAGCCGCACGAGGGGGTGCTCGTCGGCGAGGAGCCGGTGCAGGCCCTCGGCGTCGCGCTCGAGGCCCGCGTACCGCCAGAGGGCCTCGCGGCTGGACGGCGAAATGGCGGCGGGCGCTTCCGGGGCGCTGCGGCGTTCGGCCAGCTCGACCAGTTCGGCAGCGGCGGCGCGGTCGGGCTCGGGCTGAGCCGCCGCGGAGCGCGCCGCCCGGGCGCCGAACACGAAGCACTCGCTCAGCGAGTTCGAGGCCAGGCGGTTGGCGCCGTGCAGGCCGGTGCACGAGCACTCGCCAACCGCATACAGGCCGGCCAGGGTCGCGCGGGCCTCGAGGTCGGTGGCGATCCCGCCCATCATGTAATGCGCGGCCGGCGCCACCGGGACGAGCTCGCGCTCGGGGTCGATCCCCGCCCGCCTGAGGGCCGAGACGACGTTCGGGAACAGGGCGGGGTCGACGGTCCGCATGTCGAGGTCGACCGACCGGGCGTCGGTCTGGATCATCTGGCGCTGCACGGCCCGTGCCACCTCGTCGCGCGGGGCGAGTTCATCGACGAAGCGCTCGCCGCGCCCGTCGAGCAGGAGCGCTCCTTCGCCACGCACCGCCTCGGTGACGAGGAAGCCGTCGGCTCCGTTCCCGCCGACCACCGCGGTCGGGTGGAACTGGAGGAGCTCGAGGTCGGCCAGCGCGGCGCCGGCGGCGAAGGCGAGCAGCAGCCCGCCGCCGACGGCGACCGAGGGGTTGGTGCTGCGCGCCCACAGCGCGGCGGCGCCGCCGGTGGCCAGCACGGTTGCGCCGCTGGCGATCACGTGGCCGTCGTCGAGGCGCACGCCGACGCAGCGCTCGCGGTCGGACAGCAGCCCGATCGCGCGGCGGCCCTCGAGCACCTCGATCGCGGGATGCTCGGCGACGACCGCGCTGAGCTGCCTGACCAGCCGCCGGCCGGTCGCCGCTCCGCCGGCGTGGACGATCCGGCGCGTCGAGTGGCCGCCCTCGAGCCCGAGCGCCAGGCGGCCGTCATGGTCCGCGTCGAACCGGACGCCCAGCCGGATCAGGTCGCGCACCGCCTCGGGCGCCTCTTCGCACAGGACGCGCGCGGCCGACTCACGCACGGCATCGCGGCCGGCGAGCACCGTGTCGCGCAGGTGAAGCTCGGGGCTGTCGGGCGCGGAGAGCGCGGCCGCCAGCCCGCCCTGCGCCCACCAGCTCGAGGACTCCGCCAGCGGGGTGGCCGACACGAGCGTTACCGACGCACCCTCGCGCGCCGCGCGCAATGCCGTGTACAGGCCGGCCGCGCCGGCGCCCACCACCGTGACCTGGCTGGTCGTCAATTTGCGCGAGTGGGCGTCTGCGGGGCCGGAAACTGCACGTCTCCCGATACCGTAGCCGGATGACCTCCGCGCCCGTCTGGCTGGAGCATCCCTCGTCGATACGGCACGAAACGGGCGGGCATCCCGAGCGCGCGGCGCGACTGATCGCGATCGAGCGCGAGCTGTCGGCGCGCGACTGGCTCGGCTTCGAGCGGGTGGTGTCTTCGCCGGTCCAGCGGGGGGATTTGGAGGCCGTGCATCCGGCGGCCTACGTCGACTCGATCGAACGCATCTGCGCGACCGGCGGCGGTTACCTCGACCTCGACACCGTCGTCAGCGCCGACTCGTTCGACGCGGCGCTGCACGCCGCCGGCGGGGCGGTTCAGATGGTCGACCTGCTGCTCGACCGCGCCACGCCGTGCGCCTTCAGCGCCCACCGGCCTCCCGGACACCACGCCCTGACCTCGCGCGCGATGGGCTTCTGCCTGTTCAACAACATCGCGGTCGCCGCCCGGCACGCGCTCGATGTGCGCGGCCTGGAGCGCGTGATGATCCTCGACTGGGACGTGCATCACGGCAACGGGACCAACGACATCTTCCACGAGTCCGACCAGGTCCTGTTCGTCTCGATCCACCAGTCGCCGTTCTATCCGGGGACCGGGCCCGCCGGCGATGTGGGCTCGGGAGCGGGTCGCGGGTTCACGGTGAATCTGCCCGTCCGGGCGGGGTCCGGGGATGACGTGTTCTGCCCGCTGGTGGACGGGGTCGCGGTGCCGCTCGCGCGTGCGTTCGCGCCGCAGCTCATCCTGGTCTCGGCCGGGTATGACGCGCACCGCGACGACCCGCTCGGCGAGTGCGCGGTGACCGAGGAGGGGTACGCGGCGATGACGCGCTCGGTGCGCTGGGCGGGCGAGACGCTCGACGCTCCGGTGGGGTGCGTGCTCGAGGGCGGCTATGACCTCCAGGGGCTGGCGCTGTCCGTCGCCGCGACGCTGGGGGCGTTTCGCGAGCCGGTGGTGGCACCGGGAGTGGATGGCCACGGCTCGCCTGTCGTGGCGCAGGCTCGGGAGCGCCTCAGGGAGTGGTGGCCGGCGCTGGCGTGAGGTAGCATTCGTCGAACATGGATCTCAGGGTTCTCAAGCTGCGTTGACGTTCCGCCGTCGCTGTGCGACGGCTCCCGCTGCTCTGTAAGTCGGTCCCTGGAGGTTCATTGTTGGTTCGCAGTGCCAAATCAAGCCGTTCCGCCGACGCCCCGGCCGTGTCGATGCACGGCGTGGTCAAGCGCTTCGGTCAGCTGACCGCGGTCAACGGGCTCGACCTGGAGGTCCGGGCCGGCGCGTGCTACGGGCTGCTCGGGCCCAACGGCGCGGGGAAGTCGACGGCCATGCGGATCCTCACCGGCCAGGCAATCGCTGACGCCGGGGAGGCCTCGGTGCTCGGATTCGAGTTGCCGGGAGAGTCGAAGCTGGCTCGAGCGCGCATGGGTATCTGCCCGCAGGAGAGCAACCTCGACGTCGACCTGTGCGTGCGCGACGTGCTCGAGGTGTTCGCGCGCCTGTACCGAGTGCCCGCCGCGGAGCGGCCGGCCGCGGTTGAGCGCGCGCTCGCGGTGGCGGGGCTGCACTCGCGGGCGCTGGACAAGGCGGCGAAGTTGTCGGGCGGCATGCAGCGGCGGCTGCTGATCGGTCGCGCGCTGATCCACCGGCCGGAGCTCGTGCTGCTCGACGAGCCGACGGTCGGATTGGACCCGCAGGTGCGCCAGGAGCTGTGGTCGCTGATCATCTCGCTGCGCGAGCAGGGGGCCACCGTGCTGATGTCCACCCACTACATCGAGGAAGCCCAGCGCCTGGCGGATCGGGTGGCGATCATGTCGGCCGGTCGCGTGGTCGCGGAGGGTACGCCGGCCGAGCTGATCCGGGCGTATGCCGGGCGAGAGGTGCTCGAGGTACATGGCAGCTTGACGGAGATACGCGACCTGCAGGCGCGCGCGCTCGCCGACGGACTGCCGACTCGGCAATCCGGTCCGGCGCTCACGTATCTGCATGCGGACGAGGCGAACGGACAGCTGCCCGAGGGCGCGCGCCGGGCCGCGACGCTCGAGGACGTGTTCGTGCGCCTCACCGGGGACTACGTCGAATGAACGACGTGAACGCAGGACGGATCGAGCTGCCCTCGCTGAGCGCGGTGTGGGTTCGCGAGTGGATCGTGTTTCGCTACTTCTGGCATACGCGGACGTTCGGCGCGATCGTCGAACCCGTGATCATGCTGCTCGCATTCGGCTTCGGCTTCGGCAAGCTGGTCTCTCACGTCGACGGCATCCCGTACATCCAGTTCGTGGGGACGGGGGTGGTCGCCACCACGGTGCTATTCAGCGCGACCTTCACCGCGATGTTCGACGGGCTGTACAAGCGCCGCTATCAGCGCGTGTACGACGCGATGCTCGCCGCGCCGGTCGACGTCTCCGAAATCGTCACGGGCGAGACGCTGTTCAAGGGCGTGCGCGCCGGGGCGTACGGTACGGCGCCGCTGCTGGTCGCGTTCTGCTTTGGCTTGCCGCCGGAGCCGGCCATGCTGCTGGTGCCGTTCATCGGGGCATTGACCGGGATCGGGTTCGCGGCACTCGGGATGCTGTTCGCGACGCTGTCGGACACGTTCGACGGCCTCAGCTACGTGATCAGCGGAGTGATCACGCCCCTGTTCCTGATCGCCGGGACGTTCTTCCCGCTCGACCGGATGCCGGAATGGCTGCGGGTGCTGGCCTGGTTCAACCCGCTGTATCACTGCGTGCAGTTGGTGCGCGACTGCGCGTTCGGCCTGCATCCTGCGGCGGACCTGATCCACATCGGCGCGCTGGTGCTGTTCGCGGTGATCGCGTGGTGGGTCGCGGTGAGGCGGACCGCGGTACGGCTGATCGACTAGTAAGGCTGCGTGAGGGCGCGCCAGGCAGCGACGACGTTGGCGGCCATGCGGTCGGTCGAGTAGCGCTCCGCTCGGGTACGACCATCGATTCGCGGGTCGGTCGCTTGCAGGTGCGGCTCGAGCGCGTGTTGCCAGGTGCTTTCGTCGAAGGGTCCGCAGTGCGTGCCTGGGATGTTGTTGAGGGCTTCGGGAGCGATGCCGACCGGGGTGGCCAGTACCGGCACGTCGCAGGCGAGCGCCTCGAGCACGGCGAGGCCGTAGCTCTCGCGATCGGACGGGACGAGCACCGCGTTGGCGGCGTTGATGTAAAGCGGGACCTCGTTTGGATCCGTGTTTCCGAGCGCGAGCAGGCGGACGTCGTGGTGGGCGGCGAGCGTGGCGGCGCGGTCGTAGCGCTTCTCGGGGCGGCTCGGGTCGGCTGGGAAGAGCAGATAGGGACGGTTTGGGTCGAGCCCGAGTTTGCTTCGCGCCTCGACGCGCGGGATCGGCTTGAAGCGGTCTATCGCCACGCCCGCCGGGAGGATCGCGCGCTGCTTGCGGGTTGCCCAGGCCGGGAGTTGTGTGGCCAGCGGCTCGGACACCGTCGCGACGAGGTCTTCGAACGGGAGCGCCGCGAGGGTGATTTTTCGCGACCGGGGGTGAGTCAGGTCGGTGCCGTGGAGGGTGACGGCGTGGGCTTTGCCCCTGGCGGCGAACGCCGGCCAGGCGGTGAGTCCGAAGTGGGCGTGGACGACGTCGAACCTTGGGGTTCGGTGGGTTCGTCTTAGATCGCGGGCGGCCTTGACGTAGGCCGCTGTCCCGCCGGGCTGGAATGCGAACACGTCGACCTCGATGCCGTCGATCCGGCGCAGCGCTTGCACCTGATCGCGCACGAAGCTGCCAAGCGCCGGCCGTGCGGGCGTCGGGTACATGTTGGTGACGACGAGCGCGCGCATTTCCGGGGGGCGAGCCTACCCGCACGAGGCGTCAGCCTTGGGCGGCAGCAATTCCTACCCGCCCGAGGCGTCAGCCTTGGGCGGCAGCAATCAATTCCCCATGCGCCTCTGGCACCATGCGGCGGCATGGTTCCAGTCGCACAGCAGCCGGTCGGCGTGTTCGATTCCGGCGTCGGAGGGTTGACCGTCCTGCACGAGCTGCTCGTCTCGCTGCCGGGCGAGGACTACCTGTACCTGGGCGACACGGCGCGCTTTCCGTATGGCGACCGCACGTCTTCGGAGCTTCAGTCGTTCTCAATCGAGATCGCTGAGCATCTCGTTGCCGCCGGCGCCAAGCTGCTGGTGATCGCGTGCAACTCGGCCAGCGCGGCGGCTGTGGAGGCCGTCGAGCGCCATCTTCGCGGACGCGACATCGACGTGATCGGCGTGCTGCGTCCCGCCGCGCAGGTCGCGGTGGTGGCGACCCACACCGGTCGGGTCGGTCTGCTGGCGACGCCGGCGACGGTGGCGTCCGGAGCCTACGAGCGCGCGGTGGGGTGGCTGGATCCACACGTCCACCTGGAGAGCGTGGCCTGCCCGGACCTGGCGCCGATTATCCAGGGCGGCTTCCCGTTCGACGAGCGCGTGGTGGAAATCGTGCGCGGCTACTGCGTGCCGTTGCGGGCGGCCGAGGTCGACACGGTCATCCTCGGCTCGACGCACTACCCGCTGTGCGCGCCGGTTCTCCAGCGAATGCTCGGGCGCGGCGTGACGCTCGTCTCCGCCGGCATGGGCGTCGCTCGGAGCGTCGAGCGGGCGCTCGCTTCGCGCGACTTGCTGAACCCGCAGACGGGTGAGGGGACGTACCGCTTCATGTGCACGGCCGATGTCGAGACGTTCCGGTCGCTTGGGACCCGCTTCCTGCAGATGCCGCTGGGCGAGGTCGTGCACGTGGACCTGGACGTGGATTTGGATCCTGCCCACCCGAGGGCGGCGGCGTGAGCACGAGCTCCTCGGAACGCAGCTATGGCCGAGCCTCGGACGAGCTGCGGCCCATTTCGATCGAGGCCGGCTTCGTCCGCACGGCGACCGGCTCGGCGCTGATCTCGATGGGGGAGACGCGGGTGATCTGCACCGCCTCCGTCCAGGACAGCGTGCCGCGGTGGCTGGCCGGCTCCGGGCGGGGGTGGGTCACCGCCGAGTACGGGATGCTGCCCGCCTCCACCGGCGAGCGCAAGCAGCGCGACGTGAGCCGTGGTCGGCCCGACGGCCGGACGGTCGAGATCCAGCGGCTGATCGGCCGGTCTCTGCGCGGGGTGTTCGATTTTTCGTTGCTGGGCGAGCGGACCGTGTACGTCGACTGCGACGTGTTGCAGGCGGACGGTGGCACCCGATGTGCCTCAATCACCGGTGGGCTGGTGGCGCTCGAGCTCGCGTGCTTGCGTCTGGTCTCGCAGGGGGCGCTGGAGCGCTCGCCTCTGGTCGGGACGGTGGCCGCCGTCTCGTGCGGGATCGTCGACGGGGTGCCGCTGCTCGACCTCGACTACAGCGAGGACTCCACCGCCGAGGTCGACGCCAACGTCGTGATGACCGGCGAGGGAGGCCTGATCGAGGTGCAGGCGACGGCCGAGCGCACCCCGCTGTCCCGCGCCCACCTCGACGATCTGCTGGCGCTGGCGGCGAAGGGCATCGTCGAACTACGCGCGCTCCAGGCCGCCACGGTCGCCGCGGGCACGGGCTGAGGGGGCTATGGCTTCGGGGGGCTCTTCTGACGGCCGGTCGCTCGTGCTCGCGACGCGCAACCCACACAAGGTGGCGGAGATGCGTCGCCTGTTCGAGCCGGCGGGGATCGCCATCGAGCCACTCGGGCCCGAGGTTGTGCTGCCGCCCGAGGACGGCCTGACGTTCGCCGACAACGCGCTGCCCAAGGCACTGGCCGCCGCCGCCGCGACCGGCCGGGCGTCGATCGCCGATGACTCGGGGATCGAGGCGGCCGCGCTCGACGGCGCGCCCGGTGTCCGCTCGGCTCGGTACGCCGGGGTTGACGCGACCGACGAGGAGAACCTGTCGAAGCTGGAGGCGGAGGCGCCTCCGGACAGCCGGCTGCGATACGTGTGCGCGCTCGCCTACGTGGACCCGGAAACCGGCGAGGAGCGGGTGTTTTTCGGCGACTGTCGGGGGCGGATGGCCCATGGGCGCCGCGGCTCGGGCGGCTTCGGCTACGACCCGGTGTTCGTCCCGGACGCCACGGGCGAAAGCCGCACCATGGCGGAGCTCACGGACGCCGAGAAGGACGCGATCAGCCATCGCGGCCACGCCGTGCGCGTGCTCTTGAAGTGGATCCGGCGCTGAGCTTCAGGATGTGACCGGGGTGCGGATCGGTGGCGCGTTTCGCGCGGTGCGGCGAGTAGCGCCGGTCCGGGGTCGTGCATGACCCTTCAAACGAGTGCATAACGCGCAAAGCCTCCCGCCCCGACGGCGCCAGGCGCAAATAAGCGTCTGGTGGGCGCTTATCTAACAAAAGCGGATCCGGACGGGGCGATTTCGGGCGTTTTACACCGGGAGGCGCCGCGGGTCCGCCTGGCAAGCAGACGGATGCGCGCGGTTTCGTACGCTAATTGTTTGCGTACGGACGAGTGAGCGGGACCGGGTCGCGCGTCCATCGGCGGCCCAGCCGGGAGCATCTGCGGCCGGGACAGAAGCCCCGTCAGAACAGGTTGATCCCGGCGGCCAGCGCCACCGCGAACGTCACCGCGGCGTATCCGTAATAGCCCTGCAGCGCAAGGACAAACACGGCGATGAGACACGCCAGGACGGTCCCCAGCCAGGCCATGCGTCCGAGGTCCACGGCCATATTCTCGTCCTCCGGTCCGACATCCGGGTCGGTGTCGGCGGGATCGGACTGGTCTAGTTCGCTGGTTGCAGGTGGTGACATTCGCAAATTCCGGGAAACAGGTCTATGCCATCATGCGGCGCCTCGCGCTCAGCGGCGAGAGAACCTGCCCGGCCGAGGGTAGGGCGCATTGATGTCCGCCGCTCGTGTTAGCGTCGGGGATTCCTACCACCTCGAAGGAGGGAGCAAGTGACCAAGCAAGAGTTTGTCGATCAAGTCGCTGACCGCGCCGGACTGAGCAAGAAGGACGCGGGAGACGCGGTCGACGCTTTCCTGGATACGGTGGAGGACGCGCTCAAACGGGGCAGCGAGGTGGCGTTCTCTGGCTTCGGCAAGTTCTCCGTTTCCCAGCGCAGCGCTCGCGAGGGACGCAATCCCGCGACCGGCGAGCGGATTCAGATCGCTGCCTCCCGCGTGCCCCGGTTCACTGCGGGCGCGGGGCTGAAGAAGGCGGTCAAGTAACCAGATGGGGCTGGCTGGATGCTGCGGTCGCGAGCGGGATGCCGTGACCGTGGCGTCCGTCGAAGGTCCAGCGGAGTCTGTTGAGGAGGCATCCGGCGGCCGTAGCTTCGGCGATCGGCTGGCCGAGCGGGTCGCGTCGCGAGAGTCCCAGTTGGTGCTGGGACTCGACCCCAATCCCTCCAGCCTCTGGCCGGCGGCGGTCGCGCAGGCCGACTCGCAAACCGGCGCGGCAGGATCGGGGGCGGACGACCGGGCGGGGGGCGAGGGCACGCCGGCGGCACGCGCCGCGCGGGCCGTTGCCGCGCATTGCGCGCTGGTGATCGCCGCCACCGCGGAGTACTGCGTCGCGGCCAAGCTGCAGGTGGCCTGCTTCGAACGGCTGGGTGCGCCCGGATGGAGCGCGCTCGCGGAGACGGTGAGCGCCGCGCGCGCACACGGGCTGCTGGTGATCGCCGACGCCAAGCGCGGCGACATCGGCGTCACGGCGGCCGCCTACGCCCAGGCGTTCCTCGGCGAGACACCCACCCCGTACGGCTCGGTCCCGGGCCTGGGCGCGGACGCCATGACCGTCAACCCGCTGCTCGGCCGCGACTCGCTCGAGCCGCTGCTGACCACGGCCCGGGCGCACGGGCGGGGGTTGTTCGTACTGGTTCGGACCTCGAATCCCGGCGCCACTGACATCCAGGAGCGCCGCCTCGACGACGGCATCGCCGTCAGCGACCGTCTTGCCGACCTCGTCGACGAGCTCGGGCGGCAAGCGGTGGGGCGGAGCGGCATCACGGACGTCGGGGCCGTCGTCGGTGCCACCGCGCCCGAGCGGCTGAGCGCGATGCGCGAGCGGATGCCGCACGCCGCCTTCCTGCTCCCGGGCGTCGGTGCCCAGGGCGGACGGGTCGAGGATCTCGCGCCCGCCTTCATCGCCGGCCCGGCGGGTGGTCTGGTGTCGGCTTCGCGCGGGATCGTGGCCGCGCACGAGCGCGCCGGTGGCGATCCTGCCGGCGCTGCCGCGCACGAGGCGAGCCGGCTGCGCGAGCTGGCCTGGCGCCTGGCCGCGTGACCGCGTGGCGGCCAACTGGGTGACCGTGTGGCGGCAAACCGGGTGACCGTGTGGCGGCAACACCGCGCGACCGCGAACCGCAGGCGAGGCCGCCCCGCGCCCAGCCGCCCGCTCAGTCACGTCACCCACTTGTATGATCGCGCCTGGGATGGTGGGGTGGCGGAATCCAGCGCGTTATCTTGCCCCGCTTGCAATCGCCGCGGTGGCGGCAGCCGCGTACCTGATCGTCCACAAGGCGCTCGTTCCCAAGCACACGCCGACCCCCGCCGCGGTAGTGCAGACGACCAGCACGTCGACCGCCACCACCCACTCCGTGTCGCTCAAGACCAAGTTCTACGTCGTACAGCCGAACGACACGCTGTCGAAGATCTCCGCGGAGACGGGCGTGCCGGTGAGCACGCTCGAGGCGCTGAACCCTCGCGTCAACCCCAACGCTCTGCATCCGTCGCAGCGGCTTCTGTTGCGGCGTTGAGGCGCCCGTGAGGCACCGGCTGGCCACCACGGTGGCGCGCTCGATCACGCGCGCCACCGCGATCGGAGCATGCGCCGCCGCGGTCGGAGCATGCGCCGCCGCCGTCGGAGCATGCGCCGCCGCCATCGCCGCCCCAGCTGCGATGGCCGCCACGCCGCCAGGACCGCCGCCGCTCCCGGTCCGCGCCGCCGCCCTGCTCGAGGAGAGCACCGGGCAGCAGCTGCTCGGCGAGAACGCGAACGCCGAGCTCCCGATCGCCTCAACGACCAAGCTGATGACCGCGCTCGTGACCCTGCGCCACGCCCGTTTGAGCGAGGTGTTCGCGGATCCGGACTACTACCCCGCCTCCGAGGACTCCCAGATCGGGCTGGTGCCCGGCGAGCGGATGAGCGTTCACGATCTGCTGATCGCGATGCTCCTGCCGAGCGCCGACGACGCGGCCGAGGACCTCGCCTACAACGTCGGGCACGGGTCGGTGGGGCGGTTTCTGGGGATGATGAACGCCCGCGCCCGGGAGCTCGGGCTCGCCCAGACCCACTACACGACGCCCAGCGGGCTCGATACGCCCGGCAATTACTCGAGCGCCCACGACCTGGTCCTCCTGGCGCGCTACGACCTGCTCACCGAGCCGTTTTTCCGGGCGGTGGTCGATATGCGCAGCGCCGTCCTGCGGACCGGAAATCACGTCCGGGTCGTAACCAATCTGAACGACCTTCTCGATCGGTACTCGTGGATCAACGGCGTCAAGACCGGGCATACGCTTGGTGCCGGTTACGTGCTGGTCGCCTCAGGGACGCAGCACGGCATGACGCTGATCGACGCCGTGCTCGGGACACCGAGCGAGGCGGCTCGGGACGACTCGGCTTTGGCCCTCCTGAACTGGGGCTTCGCCAACTTCACGCTCCGCACGCCGGTGCGGGTGGGTCAGCTCATCGCCCGGGCCGCGGTGACGGGCGGCACTCCCGGTCAAACCGTCCGGCTGCTCGCCGCCGCCACGGACACCCACGTGTTCCCCAAGGGTGTCCGGATCAACCTCCGCGTGCACGCCCCGGCAGCCCTCACCGGACCGCTTCCCGCGAACGACACCGTTGGCTGGGTCACGGTCCGGGACGGCGGCCAGGTTCAGGCCCGGATCCCGCTCCGGCTCGGGAGCGCACTGCCGGCGATCAAGCATTCGACCGCCCTCGACAGCGTGTTTGTCCTATCGGCTACGCTGTCTGGATTGGTGCTGGCAGCGGGTGCGGCGATCGGCCTGACAATGTTTTGGCGCGAATGGTCTAGGGGATAGGGCGCGGCGGAAGGCCTGAGCGCCATGATCATTACGGTCACCCTGAACGCAGCCCTCGACAAGACGCTCGAGGTCCCGAACTTTCGCGTCGGACGCCGGCATCGCTCGGTCGAGCAGACGACGATGCCCGGCGGCAAGGGCGTGAACGTGGCCCGGGCGCTCAAGCGGCTTGGCCAGCCCGTGATCGCGACGGGCCTCGCGGGTGGCGCCACCGGCAATATGATCGTCGACGCGCTCGGCGACGAGGCGATCCTCAACGGCTTCGTGCGGATTCGCGAGGAGTCCCGAACCAACACGGCGGTCCTCGATCCCACCACCGGCGTCCACACCGAGATCAACGAGCGGGGCCCGACCGTCTCCGCCCACGACCTCGAGCTGTTTCGCGAGAAGCTGCTCTACCTGGCCCAGGGCGCGAGCATGTGCGTGTTCGCCGGGAGCCTCCCCCGGGGCGTGGCCCCCGATGTGTACGCGGGGCTGATCCGGGAGCTCAAGAAGCTCGGTGTGACCACGATCGTCGACACCGAGGGGGAGCCTCTGCGATTGGCGGTGCGCGCCGAGCCGAGTGTGGTCTCGCCCAACGAGCTCGAGGCAGAGGAGCTCGTCGGCCACGAGTTCAACGACATCGACGATCGGGCTCGCGCGGTCCTCGAGATGACCCGCCTCGGGCCGTCCGAGGCGATCATGACGGTGGCCGACGGGTGCTACGCGCACGTGCTCGAGGGTGGAAGCCACGCGCTGTACCGGGTGCGCATCGAGGAGCAGGAGGCCCGCTCCTCGATCGGCTCGGGTGATGCGTTCCTGGCCGGGTACATCGCGGCTCGGTATCTCGACCGCCCGCCGGTCGAGTGCCTGCGCTACGGCGTGGCGTGCGGCGCCGAGTCGGTCCAGCACTTCGGCGCCGGGCTGATCGATCCGTCCGCGGTGGACCGTCTGCTCGGCGAGGTCGAGCTCGAGCACCTGGAGATCGGCGCAGAGATCGGTTGATTTCCTCGCAGTTTGGCCAGTCCTGGTCCCCTGACCCCCGATAGGCCGCTGCTACGATCGACCACTCAATGAACCACGCCCAGCTGACGTCCGCGACGACCCATACGATGCCGTAATGGAAGTCGAGATCGGACGAGGCAAGAAGGCCCGGCGGGCGTACGGATTCGACGAGATCGCGATCGTTCCGTCCCGGCGAACGCGCGATCCCGACGACGTCGACATCTCGTGGACGCTCGGTCCGTATCGGTTTGAGCTACCCCTGCTGGGGGCCGCGCTCGACGGCGTCGTGTCGCCGGAGACGGCCGGGATCATCGGCAAGCTGGGCGGCCTGGCCGTGCTCAACCTCGAGGGCATCTTCTGCCGCTACGAGGACGCCGACGCCCAGCTCGAGCGGATCTCGACCTTCTCCAAGGACATCGCCACGCGGGAGATGCAGGACATCTACCGCGAGCCGGTGAAGCCCGAGTTGATCGCGCGGCGGATCGAGGAGATCAAGGCGCACGGCGTGGTGGCGGCGGCGTCGCTGACCCCGCAGAAGGTCCGCCGGTACTACGAGGTCGCGCTGGAGGCCGGCCTCGACATCCTGGTGATCCAGGGGACGGTCGTCTCGGCCGAGCATGTCTCGCGCGATGAGACCCGCCCGCCGCTCAACCTCAAGGAGTTCATCCGCGAGCTGGCGCCGACGCCGGTGATCGTCGGCGGATGCGCCTCCTACCACACGGGTCTTCACCTGATGCGCACGGGCGCTGCGGGCGTGCTCGTGGGGGTTGGTCCGGGCGCCATCTGCACGACTCGCGGGGTGCTCGGGATCGGCGTGCCCCAGGCGACCGCGATCGCCGACGTGGCCGCCGCCCGTTCGCAGCACATGCTCGAGACCGGCGAGTACGTCAAGGTGATCGCCGACGGAGGCATGCGCAACGGCGGGGACATCGCCAAGGCCATCGCCTGCGGCGCGGACGCGGTGATGCTCGGATCGTCTCTGGCCCGCGCCTACGAGGCGCCGGGGCGCGGTTACAACTGGGGCATGGCCACCTTCCACCCGACGCTGCCGCGCGGCACCCGAGTCTCCACCACCCCGAACGGCACGCTCGAGGAGATCATCAACGGCCCCGCGCGCGAGAACGACGGAACGTTCAACCTGATGGGCGCGCTGCGCACCTCGATGGCGACCTGCGGCTACCACGACATCGCGGAGTTCAACCGCGCGGAGCTCGCGGTGGCGCCGGCGCTGCAGACGGAGGGCAAGCACCTGCAGCGAGAGCAGGGAGTGGGCATGGGCGCCAAACCCGCGGC
>DATJRS010000189.1:0-3560 GCA_035504535.1 Solirubrobacteraceae bacterium
CCCAGACTTCACAGACCCCGCGTGCGTGGATGCGTGGGAGGAGATGGTCAACGAGCTCGAGCAGGCCGAGATGCCGCCGCAGGAGGCCGAGCGAACGTGGCTTGCTGTGTCGACGACGCTGGTGCTCGCGCGGCTTCAGCTTGGCCTCGTGAGCGGTCGGGGAGGAGTGCCGATCACGATCCAGCGGGCCGCAGCGTTGGCCGACCGCGCTGAGCGTCACTCGCTCAGGGCATGGGGCCGCGTGGAGCTGGCGCGCTGCGACGCGAGTCCGTCGCCCGGGCAAGCACTGCGGTAAAGGCGAGCGGGGTTCTGAAGCGGTGAGGTTTCCCGGTGGCGGATCAGCAGAAAGGCGGGGGCAGTGACGGAGTGCGCGGTCAGGAGCGCTCTGGCTGGGAGGCGACCACGCATCTGGCTTACCGCGAGTGGGCGAGCGAGGCGTTGGGAGAGGAGCGGCAGGTATACGCGCGATCGACCGCGGGCGATGGTGGCGAGCTGGTGTTTATGCCCGAGGGCGACGCGGAGCCATTCCGCGCGGCCGCGCAGGCGGGCCGTCTCGTGTGCCCGGTGCCGGGCTGCCCATACCCGCGGCTGACCACGCGCGGTCCGGCGCGGCGCCGGCATCACTTCGTGCACCTTCAGGCGCCGCCCGACCCGGCTCACCAGCGCGCCTACGAGCGGCAGGTGGCCACCGAGCTGCTGGCCGACTGGATCCGGGCAACGCATCCCAAATCGAGGGTGGAGACCGATGTTCCAGTCGGTGAGGTGTCGGTCACGGTGTTGGTGACCGGCCCAGGCGGAGCCAAGTTCGCGGTCGTGTTCGTGGACCGGCGCATCGGTGTCGACGCCTGGTGGGACGAGGATCTCGAGCTTGAGCGCGCGGGTATGGCCCGGGGGTGGATCTTCGCCCCGCGGCGGTACCTGCGCTACCCGGAACCGGCGGCCGACGCTGGCCCTGAGGACCCTGCGGTCCGCGACCGTCGGCGCGGCGACGTCGTGCTCGATCGAGCGCTGTTCCGGGAGATGCGCGCCTTTGGTCAGTGGCCGCTCCTGTTGAACATCAATAGGCGGGAGGTGGCGAACCTGATCGCTCCCAACGGGCGCGTCGCTCGGGGGCTGCGGCTCGACCCGCCGGCATCACGGGATCGCGTGTTGCACCTGGTGCTCGCCCGGCTTGAGAAGTGTCGCCTCGGCCGTGATGGCATCGAGACCCCTGCCGTCGGCGCCGGAGTGCTCGCCGCACGGCGACTCGCTGCCGAGCGCGAGGCCCAGCGTGCGGCGACCGCGCCGGAGGTGGAGAGCGCCGCGGCCCGTGGAGATCTCGAGCAGCGCCCGACTGAGGACCAGGCGGTCGACCCTGCTCGCCGCGCGGCGGATGGCGAGCTCTGGCGTCGGCTAGCCGAGGCACGGGCACGCGACGCGGCGCGTACCGGCAGCCGTCTGCCTGCGCCTACCCGCGGGCGGGCGCGAGCTCTGTTTGGTGAAGACCAGCCGGACTGGCCGTGTGACCTTGATGCGTTGCGGCGGCTGCTGGGTGACGCCGACCTCGCGCGACGGCTCGAGCAACCGCTGGCCACCGATGTCGAGTGCGATGTGCCGCCCGCGATCTGGCACCTAATGGCCGTGCTCGAGCTGCGCCGGCGCGGCGGCGAGGCGCACCCCCAGGCGATCCGAGCCGCGATCGTCCCCAGCTGTGGCTACCGGCTCACCGGCGAGGCGATCGAGGGTGTACTGGCCGTCGCTCGTGGCGGCTCATAGGCGTTGTCCTCGGGTTGGCTTCTCGTACGCCCGACAATAGCGATTATGTAGATAATGCCTGCAAATCGCGACCTTGTTGCGTTATGTCAACTGCCGATTCCCGGTCCGATGTCAGCGGGATTCCCGATTGATGTCAGTGAATCGTCCCAGTCGTTGTCACGTCGCCTAGGACGTCGAGCAGCTCACGTCAGCACCCGCGGGCTGCTCGTCGCCATCGGAAAGTCGTGCAGGTTCACCGTCCGCGACCACTGAGACGATGTCAGCCATGCGCAGCGATGATCAGAGGTGGTGTCTCGGCTGCGGCGCGTGGGTTTCGCCGGAGATGCGACGGATTGCGTTCGGGCCGCAAGGCGGGGACGGTCGTGAGGCGCCTGCGACGAAGTGGCACCAGTTTTGTCCGCGCGACGCGGGCGAGCCCGGACACGTGCTGGTCTTGGACGCGCCGTCGGATAGCCCCGACGCGGTGTAGGAACCCCCTCCCTTCCTCGGTCAGCCGCGCTTCGGACCAGGCCGCAACGAACCGTCCCGCAAGGCGCTGTCATTCGACCGACGTTCTACATGTCAACCCCACAGGACAGGCCGCGGGAGCGCGGCGGCCGCGCGCGTCTTTGCATGTGCCTCGGCGCTTGCGACGAGCCGATCGGCCTCGCGCTCGGCGAGGTCCGCGACGCGCGCGAGGAACTGCTCGAGAAGCGTCCGATCGGAGCGCGGCAGGTTCTCGATGAGGCGGCCGACGGCGTCACTCAACGGAGCGAGCGCCTGGGCGTGAAGCTCCCGGCCGGCGTCGGTGGCCACCAGCGCCACGCGGTGTGTTCCTGAGCGCGGGACGCGGCTGATGAGACCGGCGCGGTCCAGCCGGTCGATGACCGACGTGGCGCCGCTGGGGGACAGGAGGAGCGCCCGCGCGAGCGCCCCGGGCGTGGTGGCGGTCGCCGCGATCACGTAGTGGAGGGCGAGCACGTCGGCCACCGCCGTGTCGAGGCGCTTGGCCAGCGCGGCGCGCTGGCGAATCCCCGATGCGATCAACCGATCGAGGGCGGAGGTTATGAGGCGAGAGGAGTCATCCATCGCTTAGGTCGGCGCTGAGTTCGTTTGCGAGCTGGATGACGCGCGGGGTCGCGGCGGCGAGGTCGAAGCGTCCTCCGGACACTGCGAGCGCCGCCACGACGTTGCCGGCGACGCGTACGGGCGCCGCGACCGCGCGGACCCGTGGCTGGAGTTCACCGTCCTCGACGGCGAACCCTTGGCTGCGGACGACATCGAGTTCTTGGCGGAGCGCTCGGGGGTCGGTGACGGTGCGGCTTGTTACCTGCTCGAGCTGGCGGGCGAGGAGGCTCTCCCGCCAGCGGTCCCGCCACGCGAGCAGCACCTTGCCACCGGCAGCGCAATGCGCCGGCACGATCTCGCGGAGCCCCGCCCCGACCTGCTGCTCGCTGCCCTGGCAGTGGGCGAGGCAGAGCACGGAGGCGTAGCTGGAGATCAGGAGGTGAGCGGTAGCGCCGGTTCGCTCCTGCGCGAGCGCGACGTAGGGCCGCGCGGCGCGAGGTAACGGGGAGCGGTGGACGATCTGAGCCGCGAGCGCCACCAAGCGCATCGTCGGCGCGTAGATGCGCCGACGGTCGTCGGTGAGGGTCAGGTAGTCGTCGTCGAGGAGCTGCGCGACGACGCGGCGGACCGTGCGCGGGTGGGCGCCGAGGGCGTCCGCGAGTTGTGGCACGGACAGGTCGCCGAACGCGAGGAACTCGACGGTCCGCATGGTGCGCCCGGCATGCCAGGCCTCAGTGGGCGTCATACGTGAGCCAGCG
>DATJRS010000190.1:0-6324 GCA_035504535.1 Solirubrobacteraceae bacterium
CGACCGAGCCAGTCCCGGTGGCGTCGTGCTCTGCGCTTTGCAGCGCGCTCAGATCGTTCGATACCGCCTGGGAGTCGGAGGCGACCGAGTTGGCTTGCTGCTGGGCGGCCTCCTGCTGGGCTGCCTGGTTCTGCGCCTGGCCGGCCTGGCCTCGCAGACTGGTGAGGTCGGCGTTGAAGTCCGAGGGGCCGCCGGGGGCCATCCGGATCGTGATCACCCCGCCACCCTGCCCCGGGTAGTTCAGAGCGAGCTCTTGGCCGTCCAGGGTCCCGGTCAGGTTGGTCACCGACCCCAACCCCTGGTTGAGCGACAGGGTGACGCTATTACCGCTGATCGTGCCGGTAAACGCCTGCGACTGACTTGAGACCTGCTCGGTGCTGCCGGAGCCATCGAGCAGCGCCTGCTGCAGCTCGCCGGTGAGCTGGCCGCCTGACCGGGTCCACTGCACCAGGATCGCCGCGTTGGACGCCGTGCCCACGAACGACCCCGAGGTGCCGGTGCTGCCGCCGCTGCTCGCGCTGGCCGAGCCTCCGGCGCCCTGACCGCGGCCCGCCGCGCCGGTCGCGGTCGACCCACACGCCGCCACGCATGAGGCAAGCGCGAACAGCGCCAGCAGGCGCCTCACGGCGCCTCGCGGCGTGCCCGCGACCCTCGTCATCCCACCCGTTGCGCCCATCCGTTGGACCTCTTGGCTGAAGTGTGGCACGTACCGGGGCGATCCACCAGAGCTCCGTGAAGTCATAATCGCTTCGGCGAAGCGCTGTCCCGATATCAGGCGTCCGGCGCCTTCGTGCACGATCGGATTGGCCCACTCGCAGACGCGTACGAAACCAGACCCGGCGGATAGCCAAGCCCACCACAACCGTGAAGCCGGCGTCGCGGTTCGGCGACTGGGAAAGCGCATGCGGTCGGTCGGCTCAGCCCGCGACCCGCCTCGTTATGACATTCGTGACCGCACCGGTCCAGGGCCACCCGGTCTGCGCCGAGACGACCGCGCGGATCTCGTACGTGAAGTTGGCGGCGTTGGGCGGGAGCGTGACGGTCGTGCTCCAGAACCCGTTTCGGCGGCTGCGGACCAGGACGTCGAACGGCGCCCATCCTTCCGGATAGCCGGCGACCCTGTACTGGAGCTGGATCAACGTGCCGCCAGGTGGGATGTAGCCGCCGAGCACGCGCCCTGAGAGCCGGAGCTTCTGGCCGGCCACGGCAACCTTGCTGGCGGTGATGGTCGCTCGACCAGCTACCTGCACACTCATCGAGGCGGACGCCGCACGCATGGTGTCGGTTCCTGGGAAGGAGAACGTGATCGTCCGCGACGGGCCTGGGGCGATGTTGTACCTCAACCGCCCGTCCGAGCCGGTTCGTACGACGCCTGCCTGCTGTGCGGTCCATCCGGGCGCTTGGGCCGTGACCTCGAGCCAGGCATGCGCGACCGGTTCGCCGTCGGCGGTTTCGAGAAGGAGCTGGACGGTCGCGTTCTGGCCGTGGCCCAGGCCCAGCGGTACGCGAGCTTCCGGCACCGCGACCGTGGAACAGTGTCGTTCCACCCGCGCCGGCACGGCTTGATACTGATTCGGCTGCGTCGCCTGGCGAAGCCGCGCGTGCCTGACCGCGCATCGGCGGACCAGCGCCGCTGCGGGCCCGGCGTGCACCTGCGTGACGATCCGAAGCGGAAGCGTCACAGACTCCCGGGCTCCGGCCACGCTGCTGGTGACGATCCCTTGGTTTCCGACCGCATCCCAAACGACTGCCCGGACGGAGTAGTTGCCGTCAGCAACGCTCCCGTCGTCCGGCATCTGCGCGCTGAGCTGCCCGGACGACGGGTCGTAGCTCGTGTTCACGTCCTGCCACACGCCGCCGACCTGAATCTGGATCTGTCCGCCAGCAACGCCCGACTGAGTGTCACCGACCGTCGCCGTGACCTGATCCGGGTTGCTCGGGTCGGGGGGGTCGAAGTAGCCCGTCGGCGGCGTGTTGTCGATCAGGAAGTTCCAGGCCTGGCTCTGCGACCAGTTGCCGGCCTGATCCTCGGCGGCACACGCGAGCTGGCCACCAGGCGGCGGTACGGTGACCTGGACCTGGGAGCCTTGGTAGACGGTCGTCTGCCCGTTGATTGTGCACGAAATGGAGGCGATCGGAGCAAGACCCGGCTGACTCTGGCCGACGACCTCGATGGATTGGGCCGAGGCATACCAGCGACCCTGGCTGGGACCGTTCGCGTAGGAGAGGGTGGGCGGTTCGGAATCAAGGTGAAGCGTGTAGGTCTCGGTCCCGCTCCATGTGCCGGCGTTCGTCAGCGCGCGGCACTGGATCGTGTTCGTGCCGTCTGCAGTTGCGGTGACCGTGGCCTGGGTGGCCGCGGTCCAGGTCGCGCTGCCCCCGTTCATCGAGCACGACAGGCCATCGATCCCACTCAATGGCTGCTGCTCGCTACCAGTGACCGTCACCGTCTGCGGCCCGCGCAGCCAAGCGGTCTGAGACGGCCCTGTGAAACTGACCGACGGTGTCTGGAGATCGAGGTTGACGGTCGCGCTGGCTCCGCCGTTCTGCCCCCAGTTGCCGGCGTTGTCCTCCGCGTTGCAGCCGACTACGTGCGTGCCCTGCTGGCTGACGGTCATCGTGTAGCTCGAAACTCCTGGATGCCAGGCGTCCGTGCAGCTGAGCCCCTGCACTCCCGAGAGATTGTCCTGGGCTGCCCAGGTGACGGTCTGTGGAGCGTTGTACCAGCGGGTCGAGCTGGGACCTGAGATCACGCCGATGGTCGGCGGCGTGTTGTCGACGGCGAGCTGGATCCCATTGGCACCAGTGGCGTCACTCTCCATCCCGGCCGGATTTGTCGCCTGCACGTGCAGGTAGTAGTAGCCGTCTGGCAGCGCGGCAATATTCGGCTGCCACGTGTATCCGGGACGAGCCGGGCACGGAGCGGCTTGCGTATAGTCCGGGTTCGCGTTCTGCGGGTCTTCTTGCTCCAAGCCGCCACCGGCGTTGACGATTAGCGTCTGAAGCACACAGATGCCCGCCGGGTCGCTCGCGTTATAGGTGACGTACCACCCGCCCGCAGGCGGAGCATTGGCGCTGATCCATCCCGAGTGGTTCACGAGCGAGCCGTAGAGCGTCGGGAACGAGGGCGCGCTGGGCTCGTCGACGACGACGTCCGCCTGGCCGACGTTGGCCGAGCCCGCGGGGCCGAACCACGACAGCGAATCATTGGCCTTACAGCTCGAGGCGTCGCACCAGATGGCGAACCCGATCTCGCTCGCGTGGTTTACCCCGACGTACGTCAACCCGCTTTGGTTGTCGCAGCCCGATGTATCACAGTCGGGCTCGCCCGGATCGCCGCTGCCATCCCCGTTGGTGGCCCAGTGCGACACCCAGCCGTCCAGCGCCGAGTAGTACCCGTTCGCGCTCAGCCCGACGATGCTCGTTCCCGCCGGCGCCTGAAACCACCATCCCGCCCCGTTGGCGCCCTGCGTGCTCGCGATCGACCACACCTGAAGTCCCTGGCCCGAGCCGGCGCCACCGCCGGCGCACGCCTGCGCGTGCGCCATTGTCTGCACGCTTCCACTAAACACGAACGCATTATTGGCGTTCGCTTAGCTCGGATCGCAGACCCTGACCGTGTAGGTCCCATCTGCGCGAGCGACGGGCGCCGCCGTCGCCCCGGCGAGCACGACTGCCGCGATCACGGCTGCTGCCGTTGTAGGCCGTGCCCGCCCCAATATTCCAATCTCTCCAGGCATCCTTACCCCGCTGCTTCCGTGCTCTACTGGCAGGTCACCGTGACATCGAATGCGAGCCCATCCACCGGCGTGGCCGTCCCGCCTCCGACATCCTCGACGTGCACGTCAAAAACGTTGAACGTGCCCGATTCCTTCGTTGCGTATGCGACCGGGACGTGGCCGCTGGCGTAGCCGGGCGGGCCCTCGGGATTGACCTCGATGGCTCCCACCGTGCTGGCGCACGCTCCGCCGGCGGTGACCGTGTAGTCCCCCACGGCGTCGTAGCGCGCGGAGATGTTCTGCCCCGAGGTGACCGTCGCGTTCCCGGAGGAGGTCCCGATCACAGCCCAAGCACTGGCCGCCGCCGGGCCTTGCGGTCCCTGAGGGCCCTGCGGACCGGCTGGGCCCTGGCGATTCCACGCGATCCCGGTCTGGCCGCGGTGGCAGCGCGCCTTCTGGACGTGCAGCACGCGCGTGCGATTGTCGATGCAGCCGTGGATCGAGTTGGTCTTGCTCGCGGCGAACGCGTAGCCGCCTCCGGCAAGGAGGGCAGCGGCAGCTCCTGTCAAGACAACTTTCGCGACGCCGGGGAGATGGCTCATTCGGGTCCTTTCGGATGGTTCGTGGCTACGGCGGAGGTGGCCCGCTCGGCGAAGCGGGTCCGTTTTGGGTATCAGAGCTGGCGCCGCTCGCGTCCCCGTCACTCGCCGAGCCCGCAATGCTCGTGGGCGCAGGTGGCGAATCCGACCCGCTGTCATCCGCCGCACGGATGGCACTTCGCGCAGGTGTGCTGACCGGCGAGGGAGCCGGTGCGGCGGTGTCCTGGTCCGGCGCCGGCGGCGGCTGTGAGGTGGTTACCGTCGGCTGCTCAGATGCATGCGTGGTCACCGACTGTGACGCGGGCGCCGAGATCGGGGCCAGCGTCGGCTGGTCGGTAGCGGCCGGAGGTGGCTTCGGGCTAGCGGCGGCGTGAGCATCGTCCAGTGCTGCATGTACCACCCGGGCATGGCGCGTCAGCTGGTGGTGGTGCTTCGGCGAGGACGTGGCAGTAGCGACGTGCAATGCGGCTCCGGCTGTGACTACCGCCGTCGCTGCCGCGAGCTTGGCGGCTAAGGCGGCACCACCGCCCCCTCCAACGGGGGCCACCTTGCGGACTCTCGCGATTGCGTCATTCGAGCGCACAGCGGCCGGGTGCGCGCCGATGGTCCGGTAGAGCCGCGCGAGCGCGCCTGTCGCCGTAGCTGGCACTGCCGCGATCGGAATTAGGGGGAGCATCGCGGATCGCATCGCGAGTATCGCCTCACGCTGCTCAGCGCGGCATCGACGACAGCGCCGAAGGTGCAGCCGCAGCACCAACGGCATCACCCCGGTCCGCTGCCACTCGACGAGTTCGGGCCGGCGATGGCTGCAGAGCGCGCCGGGTGCGACCGCGAGCGCCGCGAAGCGCCGAAACCGAATGCCGACCCGATCGAGTGTGAGCTTCACCTCCGTCCTTGGAAGGGCAAGCGCGGCGGCGATCCGGCGCGGCGTCCAGTCGTAATCCGGATCGAAGTGCAGGTAGGCAATCTTCCGATCGTCTTCGCTCAGCTCAGCCAAGAACTCGTGCAACAGCTGACGCGCTTCGTTTCGAAGCACGTGGTTCTCGATGCTCTCCGGCGAGGCGATCATCCCGTCCAAAGAGGACGTATTTCGGAAGGCGGCCGACTTGGCCAGGTCGAGCGCGTCGTGGCGGAGAGCTTCGTGGACGAATTGGGTGAGCTCTGGGACGCCCCCGAAGCTGCGCTTGAGCGCGTCGACGCTGACGTCGCCGTACGCGTTCTCGAGCTCAGCGCGAGGGATCGCTGGAAAGTCGCGCAGCCTGGCGACGATCACCGCCGAGCGCATCCGATGCAGTTCCTGTGCGATCTCGTCCGGCGTCAGTTGCGCGCGTGCGGTGCCCATCCGCGATCGCCTCCGACCTGCGCGCCGGTTCCGGCCGGCGCCGAGCCCCAGGCACTTCCGAATCTCCAACAGAAGGCCGTCATCATCCGCTTAAGCGAGCGAGCAGCCGTTTTGCGACAAAATAGAGCGTCCATTCCATCCCCACCGCGACCGGACGGCCGCGGGCCATTCGTGGCAGCATGAGATGGTACCCCGGAATTTGGGTGATTGCGAGCCCTCAAAGAAACAAAGACGCAACTGCGGTCGTCCAGGCGCGGGACGCCCGGGGCGGCCGAAGCATGCTCGCGGAGCCCTCTCGATCGAGACGCAGGGGGAGCGGTGGCCCCAACGGTGGCCCCACGTGGGCCCAGTTCGATGACTAGCGAACTGCCAAATATGCCTCTAAGCAGGTAGAACGCGAATGCCGCCGGCAGGATTCGAACCTGCGACCCTCGGATTAAAAGTCCGCTGCTCTGCCAACTGAGCTACGGCGGCGCCGACGGCCATGATCGCGCACGGATGCGAACTTTGGCGATTCAGTTGACGTATACGGGACTCCAGCGCCAAAGACCGGGGCCGGGCCCGTCCGGACCGTGAGGACCTTAGTGGCGGAAGTGGCGGCGAGCCGTGAACACCATCGCGCCGCCGGCGCGATCGACCGCCTCGACCACCTCGTGGTCTCGCA
>DATJRS010000191.1:0-5600 GCA_035504535.1 Solirubrobacteraceae bacterium
CACGCGCTGACCCGGATGCTCGGCGCCGTCCTCGCGGTCGACGGACGGCTGGCCGAGCCTCTGCGCCGGGGGATCGTGCCCCCGACCCCGGCCGAGCTCGACAGCTGGCGCGAGCTCCCGTCCGGCGCCGACGAGCTCGCCGACCAGGGAGCCCGTCCGATGGACCCGCGGGCCGCCGAGGATTTCTACCTGCGCACGACCTCCGAGCCGGCACTCGACGTCAATGGGATCGCGACCGGGTCCGCGCACGCCCAGAAGACGGTCCTCCCGGTTCGCGCCGACGCCAATGTGTCGATCCGGCTGGCGCCCGGGCAGGACCCGGAAGAGATAGCCCGGGAGTTCGAGCTCCTGCTGCGGGACGCTCTGCCGGCCGGCGCGGACCTGGAGATCGAGCGGATGGGGTTCGCGCCGGCCGCCGTGTTCGACCCCGCCAGCCCGGCGATCCAGCTCGGGCTCCGGGCGTTCGAGCGGGCGGTGGGCGTGCGACCGGCGCTGATCCGCTCGGGCGGCACGCTCCCGATCGCCGCCGCGCTCGCGGCGCGGGGGATCCCGACGGTGATCACCGGGTTCTCACTGCCCGACGCGGCCATCCACTCGCCCAACGAGCGGCTGCGGGTCGAATACGTGCCGCTCGGGATCGCGGCGGCGCGGGCGCTGTTCGAGGAGTTCGCCGCGCTCTAGCCGGCTCCGAGCGACCGTACTAACCGCGCACTCGGCCCACCCCGCTGGCCGAGTGTCGAGTTAGCCCCGTCAGACGGGCCTCGGGATGAACTGGTGCGCCGGAGCCCAGCGAGTGTCGAGTTAGCCACGCTGTCGGGAGGGCGACCCGGACGCGGGGCACGGATGGCCCGCGGAACCGGCCCCAGGGATCTCGAGCGAAGCGAGACCCAGTACTACGCGAGCGCGGGCGCCTCGGGCAGGCTGGCGAGCGCGGCGTCCAGGTCGTCCTCGGAGAACTCCGGATCCTCGAGCTTGCCGGCCAGGTAGGCGTCGTAGGCGCTGAGGTCGAAGTGCCCGTGCCCGCATAGCCCGAACAGGATCACCCTGGATTCGCCCGCCTCGCGCGCCGCCTCGGCCTCGGCGATGACCGCGCGGATGGCGTGCGCCGGCTCGGGCGCGGGGATGATCCCCTCGGCCCGGGCGAAGCGGACCGCCGCCTCGAAGGTCTCGTTCTGGCGGAACGCCTGCGGCTCGACCAGCCCTTGCTTGACCAGCCCGCAGACGAGCGGCGAGTCGCCGTGGTAGCGCAGGCCGCCGGCGTGCACGGGCGGGGGAACGAAGTCGTGGCCGAGCGTGTACATCGGCATCAGCGGGGTCAGCCCGACCGTGTCGCCGAAGTCGTAGGCGTACACGCCGCGGGTCAGCGTCGGACACGCCGCGGGCTCGGCCGCGATGAACCGCGTCCGCGCGCCGTCCCGGATCACCCGGCGGATGAACGGGAAGGTCAGCCCGCCGAAGTTCGAGCCGCCGCCGACGCAGGCGACCACGACGTCGGGCTCCTCGCCGGCCATCTCCATCTGGGCCAGCGCCTCCTGCCCGATCACCGTCTGGTGCAGGAGCACGTGGTTGAGCACCGACCCGAGCGAGTAGTTGGTGTCGGGATTCTGGGCCGCCACCTCGACGGCCTCGGAGATCGCGATCCCAAGCGAGCCGGTCGGGTGGCTGGCCTGGGCGCGCCCGGACTCGGTGACGTCGGACGGCGAGCGGTGAACGGTGGCGCCCCAGGTCTCCATCATCGAGCGGCGATACGGCTTCTGGTCGTAGCTCGAGCCGACCATCCACACCTCACACTCGAGCCCGAACAGCTGGCAGGCGAAGGCCAGCGCCGATCCCCACTGTCCTGCTCCGGTCTCCGTGGTGAGCTTGCGAATCCCCGCCTGCGCGTTCTCATAGGCCTGGGCCACGGCGGTATTCGGCTTGTGCGACCCCGGCGGAGAGCCGCCCTCGTACTTGTAGTAGATGTGGGCGGGGGTATCGAGTGCGCGCTCCAGGCGCCGGGCGCGGAACAGGGGCGTCGGCCGCCAGATCTTGTAGGCGTCCCGCACGGGCTCGGGGATCTCGATCTCGGGCTCGGCCGACACCTCCTGGAGGATCAGCGCCATTGGGAAGATCGGCGCCAGGTCGTCCGGGCCGGCCGGTTCCAGATTGCCGTCCCCACCCGCCCGGAGGGGCGGCGGTGGTGGGTTGTCCGGATCGACGATGTCGGCCATCAGGTTGACCCAGTGAGTCGGGATGTCCGGTTCGTCGAGCACGAACTTGACGCGCGTCTCGCTCATCGCCTCTCCTTTGCTAGCTGATCGACGGCCGGCGCAAGGCTATTCGACGGCGATGCGTTCTTGTGTGTACATAGACTGGAGGGATCCATGAGTCTGGAACTGCTGGAAGCGCATCAGACGGACGAGGGGCTGGCCATCACGTTCGGAACCGAGGACGGCGTCCAGCGGCTGGTCGGCACTCCGGAAGAGGTCGCCCGCCTCGCCCGCGCCATGCAGCAGGTGGCCGTGCTCGGGCAGCTCAACGAGCACGAGAGCATGTGGCTGGATTCGGTCGCGGTTGGCGACGCGATCGTCAAGCTCGGTGTGGCGCCGGGCGGTCAGACCCGGGTGCTCATCTCCCGGCGATAGCGGGCCGCGAGGCGGTGCGGCCCGCGGAATCAATCCGGGGCGCGAGGCTAGATCTCCAGGCGCGACTCCTCGAGGTCGAGCTCCTGGATCACGCGGTTCATCGTCTCGGTGGAGATCGCCCCCTCGCGCCGGGCCTCCACCAGCGCGTCGCGCTGGGCCGCCAGCACCATCTGCACCACCTGCTGATAGGCCAGCGAGCGGTCCTCGTAGCCATCGTCCTCGATCTTGCCGGCGCGCGCGGATAGCCGCCGCTTGCGGAACTCGTAGGCGCCCCGCAGCCGGTCGAGCGTGTCGTCGCGAGTCCAGTCCTCGGTCCGCAACGCATCGATCTGGGCCAGCGCCGCCTTGGTCGCCACCAGCCGGGCCCGGAGTTCCTCCTCGGCCGCCTCACCACCGTCGGTGATCTTCAGCCGCCGGATCAGGGTCGGGAGCGACAGACCCTGGACGACCAGGGTGGCGAAGATCACGGCGAAGGTGAGGAACAGGATCAGGTCTCGATCCGGGAACGGCGCGCCTCCGGACACGGTCAACGGTACGGCGAGCGCGGCCGCGAGCGACACGGCGCCGCGCATGCCGCTCCACCCGATCACGATCCGCTGCCGGGCGGACGCTCGCAGCTGTCGCTGAGTCGGCCGGCGATCCAGGGCTCGGATCAGATAGGGGACGGTGAACAGCCACACGAAGCGAATGAGCACGGTGGCGCCGCAAATCGCCAGCGCCCACCCGACCACGTCTGACGCCGTGTAGCCGGAGAGCGCCTCGACGATCTGGCGCAACTGGAGGCCAACCAGGACGAACAGGGAGGAGTTGATGATGAAGTCGAGGATGTCCCAGACGAAGAAACCCTGCAGACGGACGCGCGCCGGGATGATGCTCGGCCCGCGCAGACCCATGTAGATGCCCGTCGTGACCGCGGCCAGCACGCCCGAGGCGCCGACGGCGTTGGCGGGGACGAACGCCGCGTAGCCGCTGACGAGCGAGATCGTCACGCTGATCTGGGGGTCGGGCGTGCGTTTGCGGACCTCGGCGATGACCCAACCGACCGCCAGCCCGATCGCGATCCCGCCCGCGGCGTCCGCGACGAGCTGGAGACTCGCGTGGCCGAGCGAGAACGACCCGGCCACGACCGCACCGATCGCGACGCGATAGGCCACCAGCGCCGTGGCGTCGTTGAACAGCCCCTCCCCCTCCACCGCGCTGACGATCCGGCGGGGCACGTCGAGGTCGCGCATGATCAGCGCAGCGGCGAGCGGATCCGTTGGGGAGACGATCGCGCCGAGGACGAACGACGGCGCCCAAGCCATGCCGATGACGTCGTGGGCGACGAACGCCACCGCGGTCATCGTCGCGAGCACGAGCCCAACCGAGCTCAGCGTGATCGAGCGGAGGAACCGCCTGATGTCGGCGAGGTTCGCGAAGAACGCCGCGCCGTACACCAGGACTGGCAGGAACACGACCAGCACGACATCCGGGTCGAGCTTGACCGTCGGCACGCCCGGGATGAAGCCGAAGATCGCGCCTCCAATCACGAGGACGATCGGATACGGGATCGACACCCGGCGGGCGAGCGCACCGAGGCCGGCGACCGCCACCAGCAGGCCGCCGATCAGCAGCTCGGCTTGGTTCACGACCTAACCCCCGGTTCGCTCGTGGGGCTCCGCGCCCTCCTGCTGGGTAATCAGCCGGGCTGCGCGCCCGTGGTTGAAGAAGCTGATCGACCACTGCGTGTAGACCAGCAACCGATTGCTGAAGCCGACCAGGTACCAGAGGTGGACGAAGGCCCAGGTGATCCAGGCGATGAACCCGCTGAGCTTCAGGCCCTTGATGTCGGCCACCGCGGCGCCGCGCCCGATCGTGGCCAGGTTGCCCTTATCGATGTAGCGAAACGGCGAGGTGCTCTCGCCGTTCAGGCGCGCCCGCACGACCTTCGCCGCGTAGCGCCCCTGCTGCATCGCCACCGGCGCGACGCCCGGGAAGGTCGTCGCGTCACCCTTGGCGCTGCGGACGCGCACCATGTCGCCGAGCGCGAACACCTCGGGGTGCCCCGGGAGGGTCAGGTCCGGCTCGACCGTTATCCGACCCGCCCGATCAAGCTCGGCCCCGGTCAGCTCGCTCAAGCCGGAGGCCAGGTTCGACGCGGTGACGCCCGCCGCCCAGACGATCGTCCGCGTCGCGATGATCTCCCGCTTGCCGCCCTGGTCTCCGCGCTCGATGGTCACCGACTCGCCGTCGAGATCGACTACGGTCGCGTGCAGCATGGGCGTGACGCCCTTGCGTTCGAGCGAGCGCTGCGCCCTGCGCGAGAGCGAGTGCGGGAAGCTCGAGAGCAGGCGATCTCCGGCCTCGACGAGCAGGATCCGGGCCGTGCGCGAATCGATCGCGCGGAAGTCGCCCTGCAACGTATCGCGGGCGAGCTCGGCGATCTGGCCCGACATCTCGACGCCGGTCGGGCCACCGCCCACGATCACGAAAGTGAGCCAGGCGTTGCGTCGGTCGACATCCGGATCTCCCTCGGCGGCCTCGAAGGCGGCGAGGATCTGGCCGCGGACCGCCACCGCGCTCTCGAGCGACTTCACCTCGGCGGCGTGCTCGCGCCACTCGTCGTGGCCGAAGTAGGAATAGCGCGAGCCCCCCGCCACGATCAGCGTGTCGTACGGGATCGAGTCGGGCGCTGGGACCCCGCCCACGGAGCGCAGGTGAACCTGACGGCCCGCGAGATCAAGGCGCGACGCTTCGGCCATCAGGACCCGGACGTTCCTGGCGCGAGTGAAGATCGCACGCAGCGGATAGGCGATGTCCCCGGGCGACAGTGCCCCGGTTGCCACCTGGTAGGTGAGCGGCTGGAACAGGTGGAAGTTGCGCCGATCGATCAGCGTGACGTCGACGGGGGCACGGCGCAGCTTGTCAACGGCCTGGATGCCGCCGAAGCCGCCGCCGATGACCACCACGCGATGGACGTCGTCCCCGGGCATGTCG
>DATJRS010000192.1:0-44005 GCA_035504535.1 Solirubrobacteraceae bacterium
GGCGCAGGCGAGCGAGGTCTGGACCGCGGGGGATGTCCTGTCCGGCCCCGACGGCCTGGTCCGGCTCGTGACCGAGTCGGGGTGCGACCTCGTGCTCAACGCGATCGTCGGCTCTGCCGGCCTGCTCGCGACGGTCGCGACCCTCGGCGAGGGGATCGACCTCGCGCTCGCCAACAAGGAGTCGCTGGTCGTCGGCGGCGAGCTCGTGATGCAGCTCGCAGAGGCGACCGGCGCGCAGATCATCCCGGTCGACTCCGAGCACTCGGCGCTGCATCAGCTGCTCGCCGAGCAGGCGCCCGGGACCGTCGAGCGGCTCGTTCTCACCGCCTCGGGCGGCCCCTTCCGCGGCCGCACCGCCGCGCAGCTGGGCGCGGTCACCGTCGAGCAGGCGCTCGCTCACCCGACCTGGGCGATGGGCGGCAAGATCACGATCGACTCGGCGACCCTGATGAACAAGGGCCTCGAGCTGATCGAGGCCCACCACCTGTTCGGCACCCCGTACGAGCAGATCGACATCGTCGTGCATCCGCAGTCGATCGTCCACAGCCTGGTGGCGCTGTGCGACGGGGCCACGCTGGCCCATCTGGGCTACCCGGACATGCGGGTCCCGATCTCCTACGCGCTAAACCACCCCGAGCGGGTCGACGTGCCCGTCCGCGCGCTTGACCTGGTGTCGGTCGGCTCGCTCACCTTCGAGCCCGTCGACGAGGAGACGTTCAGCTGCGTACGGCTGGCTCGGGACGCCGCGAAGGCCGGGGGGACGGCGCCGTGTGTCATGAACGCCGCCAACGAGGTGGCCGTGCACGCGTTCCTGGCCGGCCGCCTGGGCTTCCTCGACATCGCCGCCGTCATCGAGGAGACGCTCGTGCGCCTGCCCTCGGAGCCGGTGCACTCGTTCGACTCCCTGACCGAGGCCGACGGACGGGCACGCCGGATCGCCGGCGAGCTCGTGGAAGAGCGCGCCGCCGCGTAGCGGGCTCTTGCCCGCTGAGGCGCGCCGAAGGCGCCGCCGCCTCTTATCAGCATCTCATCGAGGCCTGCCACACTGGACCCGGATGTCGTACGTCCTTGCCTTTCTGGGGTTCGTTGCGCTGATCATCCTCCACGAGGCCGGCCACTTCACGGCGGCCAAGGCGGTGGGGATGCGCGTGGAGCGCTTCTCGCTGTTCATGGGGCCGCTGTTGGTCAAGTTCCGGCGTGGCGAGACGGAGTACGGCGTTGGCCCGTTTCCGCTGGGTGGCTACGTGAAGATCACCGGGATGAACCCCAACGAGGACATCGCGCCCGATGTGGTGCACCGCGCCTACTACAACCAGCCGGTGTGGAAGCGGGTCGTGGTAATCCTCGCCGGACCGGTCGTGAACATCCTGATCGCGTTCTTCATCGTGCTGGGGCTCGCGCTCGCGGCCGGCCAGGGGGTCGTCAATAAGGACGTGGCCGCGATCGAGAAGGGCACGCCGGCCGCCGCGTACCTCCATCCGGGGGATCAGATCGTGTCGGTCGACGGCGTCTCGAGCTCACCCGATGCGATCCGGAACCAGATCGGGACGCACCGCTGCGCCGGCACCCCGGTGGACGGCTGTCTGGCTGCCACTCCCGCCCGAGTCGTCGTGAAACGGGACGGACGCCTGGAGACTTTTGAGATCCGGCCCCGTTACAGCGGCACTGACAAGCGCATGGAGGTCGGCTTCGAGTACGGCGTGACCACCGTCCCGATCGGCCTGGCGCACGCCGCCTCCATCTCAGTGAGCAACCTGTGGTCGGTCGGCACCCGGACCGTCTCGACGGTTGCGCGGATCTTCGAGCCCCAGGAGCGAAAGCAGCTTCACAGCATCGTCTACGGCTACACCGCCACCCAGGAGTCATTCGCGACCAGCACCACTCAGGCTCTGTGGGTCCTCGCGCTGATCTCCCTGTCGCTCGGGATCATCAACCTGTTCCCGTTCCTGCCCCTCGACGGCGGCCACGTGTTCTGGGCCGTGGCCGAGAAGGTCAGGGGCAAGCGGATCCCGTTCGAGGTGATGGAGCGCGCCGGCATAGTCGGGTTCGCGCTGATCCTGCTGATCTTCGTGATCGGGCTCACCAACGATATCTCGACGCTGTCGGGGCCCGGGATCGGGCTGCACTGAGGCACCCCGAGCAAGCCAGACCGCGATCAGGCCCGCGGCCGCGGCGGAGCCAACATAGATCGTCCTGAAGCTTGTATGAGCGATCGCGAGCGCGCCGAGCGCCTGCGTCGGGGCCGAAGGTCCGAAGAGCGCGAGGGAGATCGCGGCGGAGACGCGTGCCTGCAGGCGCATGGGCGTCATACGCTGCCCGAGCGAGAGCACGGCTAGGAACACGTAGGGCAGGGCGAATCCGAGGATCAGCGACCCGAGGAGCGCGGCCGGGAGCCAGCCGGGCGCCTTCAGCAGGTTGCCGGCCGCGAAATCGACCAGGCCCAGGATCGCCACCCGTGCTTCTCCCAAGCGCGCCACGAGCCGCGAGCTCGAGAGCGCGGCGAGGATCGACCCGGCACCGAGCAGCGCGGTGAGCACCCCCAGGAACGCGGGTGGCTCGTGCAGAGCCGCGACAAGGCCGTACTGCGCCGCGACCCCGACTCCGGAGATGGCCAGGATCCCGGTCGCCGCCACCGCCACGATCCACAACTCCGGGGTGGTCCGGATGTGCCTGGCCCCGGCCGAGAGCGCGCTCACCCACCGCTCCCGTGCCGGGGCGCGCCGGCGGCGCGGCACCCGCAGTCTCGATACCGCGGCTGCGGCGATCAGGAAGGTGCCTGCATCCAGCGCGGCGACGGTGCCCCCGCCGGCCAGTTCGAACAGCCCCGCGCCGAGGAGAGGGGCGACCAGCCGTCCCGTCTCCTGGATGGCCAGCCGCCGGCCGTTCATCTGCCGGCGCAGCGGCGGCGCGAGCATCTCGGTGAACAGTGCGTCCTCCGCCGGATCGGTCAGGACGATCTCGCAGCCGTAGAGCGCCATCGCCACGAAGATCACCCACACCTGCGCGCTTGAGCGGACCGTCAGGAGGATCAGGATCGAGCCGGCCGAGACGAGGTTGATGCCCACCAGCCAGCGTCGACGATCCACCCGATCGGCAAGCAGTCCGGCCAGCGGCGCCGCGAGCGTCGGTGCGTAGACGCACGCCGAGACGAGCCCGGCCAGAGCGTTGCTCCCCGTCAGCGACCGGACCCACACCCCGGCGACGAGGGACATCGCACTGTTGCCGATCAGCGAGGCGGCCAATCCGGCGAGGTAGAGGCGCGCATTGCGGCGAGCAACGGCGCCTTCGGGCATGCCGGCAGGCTATCACTCATGAGCCAAAGAGGATCAGTAAATCTGCTACGTCCAATGTGCGATCGTTAAGACTTTTGCCCTCGTTTTCAGGGGAAGCGCTGGACCGACAAAGCACTGATAGCTTTAGGCGCCGTACTCGACTCACGAGCTGGAGGAGCAGCATGGAGAGCACCACGATCTCGCCTGCGGTCGGGCGGGCTGTGGACGCCCCGACGGTGGGGGAGGCGCTGAGGCGCACCGCGGCGAACCACCCCGACATCGTGGCCGTGCGCACGGCCGACGACGGCGTCTCACTGACCTGGTCCGAGCTCCTGAGGCGCGTCGAGGCGGTCGCCGCAGGCCTGGCGGGCCTGGGGGTCGGCCGGGGCGACACGGTGGCGATCATGCTCGGCAACCGCCCCGAGTTCCACGTCGTCGATCTCGCCGCCGCGCTCCTCGGTGCCACGCCGTTCTCGATCTACCTGACCTATCCGCCGGCCGAGATCGAGTACCTGATCCGTGACGCCGAGTGCCGGCTGGCGATCGTTGAGCAGGCGCACACGGCCGCGCTGCTCGAGGCGCGCCGGGCGCTGCCGGAGCTCGAGCAAGTGATCGTGGTCGACGGCGACCCCCCGGAGGGAACGATCTCACTGGCCGAGCTGGAGCGGGTGGGTGGGGGTCCCAATCAAAAGTTCGATCCGGCCGCCGACCTGCCCGAGATAAGCCCCGACGATCTCGTCACGCTGATCTACACCTCGGGCACGACCGGGCCCCCGAAGGGGGTTCAGCTCTCCCACCGCAATGTCATGGCCGCGGCTCAGGGGGTCGAGGAGACGATCGGCTTCGGTCCGGGCTCGCGGGTGATCTCGTGGCTGCCGGCGGCCCACATCGCCGAGCGCATGGCCCACCACTACATCCCGGTCATCTTCGCCGGCACCATCACCTGCTGCCCGAACCCGCGCGAGGTGGTCTCCTACCTGCCCCAGGTCAGGCCCACCTGGTTCTTCGCCGTTCCCCGGATCTGGGAGAAGCTCAAGGCGGGGCTGGAGGCGATGCAGGCTGCTGCGCCCGAGGAGCAGCAACGGGCGATCCGGGAGGCGCTCCAGGCGTCGATCGAGCGGCTTCGACTCATGCAGCGTGGCGAGCCGGTTCCGGCCGAGCTCGAGGAGCGAGTCGCCCAGGCAGACGCGCAGATGTTCTCCAAGCTCCGGGAGATGCTGGGGTTCGATCAGGCCATCGCGCTCAACGTCGGCGCTGCGCCGACCCCGGTCGAGGTGCTCGAGTTCTTCAACGCGCTCGGGATCGAGCTCGGGGAGCTGTGGGGCATGTCGGAGACGTGCGGCGCCGGCGCCCACAACCGGCCGGGCCAGGTCAAGCTCGGCACGGTCGGACCGGCCTCACCGGGAGTCGAGCTGAAGATCGCCCCCGACGGAGAGCTGCTCGTGCGCGGGGACTGCGTGATGCTCGGCTACCGAGGGGCGCCCGAGAAGACGGCCGAGGCCCTCGACGCCGATGGCTGGCTTCACACCGGGGACATCGGGTCGATCGACGAGGAGGGCTATCTGTCGATCGTCGACCGCAAGAAGGAGATCATCATCAACTCCGCCGGCAAGAACATGTCGCCGGCCAACATCGAGGCGGCGATCAAGAGCTCGAGCCCGCTGATCGGGCAGGCGGTGTGCATCGGCGACCGTCGGCTGTACAACACCGCGCTGGTCGTCCTGGATGCCGACTACGCCCCTCAATGGGCCACGCGACAGGGGATCGACGCGGACACCTTCGAGGATCTGGCGCACGACGAGCGGGTGGTCGCCGCCGTGCACGATGCGATCGATCAAGGCAACGAGCACCTGTCCCGCGTCGAGCAGATAAAGAAGTTCACGATCGTCCCCGGCGACTGGCTGCCGGGTGGCGACGAGCTGACGCCGACGATGAAGTTGAAGCGGGTGCCGATCTCGGCCAAATACCAGGCCGAGATCGAGGCCATGTACGCCTAACGCAACGTGATCGACACGGTGCGGCTGTACACGGTCGTCCCGCCCACGCCGGGCGAGGCGGCGGGATACGTGTAGGCCAGCCGGACCGTGCCGCTGCTCGGGAAGCGCACCGGCACCTCGAAGTAGCAGTTGCTCGGATCGCTCACGTTCACGGTCTGAACCGCGGCGTAGGCCCCGCCTGCACGCGGCGCGAACTGGATCTGTGCGCTCTGCGGCTGGCCCGTCTCGAAGATCGTGTACCGGGCCGGGCGCACGCATCCCCAGACCTCGAGCGAGCGACCGTGGCGAGTCGAGGTGACCGGCAGGTAGAGCGGCAGTCGGTAGGCGGCGTAGGCCGGCTTGGGCCGGCCGTTTGCGAACAGCAGGCCGCTCGTGAATCCACCGTCGCCCGGGTTGGTCGCCTGCGGTGGAGGGTCGTACAGCAGGTACTGCATGGTCGAGGCGACCCGCGGCTGCCTCCAGCTCAGATACTCGGCCCAGTTGATGTAGTAGGCGGCGGTCGCCGGCGACGCGTAGGACCTGGCGTTCGGCGGGTGGGTGATGTACCCATACTCGGTGTCGTAGATCGGAAAGCGCTTGCGTGACCCGTACACCCGCTGGAGCCGGTCGAGTTCGCGCTCGAGGTTCTCCAGCCGCGAGAACGGCGCGTCGTTCGGATCGTGCGAAGAATCCATCGTCGGGGGCAGGTCGTTGTCCGGGTAGGGGTGGTCGGCGAACCCGTCGGCGTCGAACAGACCGGGATTTGCGGCGCGGAAATTGCGCGAGCCGGCCGCGGTCGTCGGACACCCGACGGCGCGGGCGGCCGCCCCGCGGAGCTCCCGGTTCCAGGAGTCGACGCAGTAGAGGGTGCGCAGGAATATGAGCGGCTTGGTCTGCCCGAAGTCGCCCGGAAGTCCCGCCGGATGGCTCGGCGTCGCCCGCCCGCTCAGCCCTCGCGCAGCGACCTCCCCGATCAGGATCGTGTCGGTCGACGGACCGTGGCCGGTGGCCAGCAGTGAGTTCCACGCGGCGCCGAGCAGGCGGCGGTACATGCCCGGCGCGACCGACACGGTCGATCCGTCGATGGCCTGCGGGCCGAGGTCCTCGCCGAAGTTGGGCTCGTTCCACAGTCCCCAGAAGCTCACCCGCGGGAGTGCCGCGGTCTGGCCCGGTGGGATGTAGGTCCCGCTGTAGCGCTCGCCCACGGCGTGCACGAACTCGCCGAAGTCCCCGGCCGACGGGCGCCAGGCCCAGAACGGGTTGCCGAGCGCGACGCCGGGGACTCCGGCCCCCTCCGCCCACCGGGGCGCGCCACCGCTCACGGTGAGATCGACCTGCATGCCCTCGGCGGTGGCGAGCTTGACGATCTCGTCGTACGGAGCCCAGTTCGCCGCCGGATAGTCGGAGGGGTCGGCGCCGTCGAATCCCTGCGGTGCGGTGCGCCCTTTCGCCGCCGGCGCCACCTGCGCCCAATCGACGATCACACGCACCATGCTCGCGCCGAGCGCCTGGAACGTGCTCAGCGTCTTCCCTGGATCCTTCAGGACCCACACCGAGTCCTGGATGATCGACACCTGACGGGTGGAGGCGGTGGCCGGCGCGGGAGCGGCCATTCCGACCGCGATGCCGGTTGAGGCCACGACTCCCAAAGTGGCCGCCAGCGTCCCGAGGCGGCGCCCTTTCATGCCGCCTTGAACCCTATGAGCCGTCTTGAAGTTGCGACGCGTCGAGTTAGGAGCCCGCCCCGCCGCCGCCACCTGCACCAGATGCCACGGCCTCGTATCGAGCCGCCGAATGGAAGGATCCGCAGGTCCGATCCTGATCCCGCCGGCCGACCGGTGCCGATTCGCCCGTGGGGGAGGGGGATGGGTGGAGGGCGGGTGGGGACCTATTCAGCGAACCGTGACGTGGATGGTCCGGCCAACGACCTCGGCGCCGTTGGCGAGCAGCGCGTCGCCAGCCGGGTAGGTGTACACGAGCCGCACGTTGCCGCTCGATGGGAACGTGACCTGATCGTCGAAGTAGCAAGTCTGGCCCCGGCCGATGGTGACGGTCTGGATCGTTGTGAACTGGCTGCTCGAACCCGGAGCGAACTGGATCTCCCCCATCTGCGGCTCGCCGGTGTCGAGCACCCCGAAGGTCGCCGGGCGGACGCATCCCCACACCTGAAGCGACTGGCCGGCGCGGGCCGTCGTCGCCGGCATGTACAGCGGTAGGCGCCAGGCGTAATAGGTCGCCTTCTGCATCCCCGTCCAGGTCAACAGGCCGCTGGCAAAACCGCCAAAGTCGTTGCCGCGAGTGGGACGCTCGATGTCGTACAGGAGGTACTGGTCGAACGAACGCAGCCGTGGGTTACGCCAGCTGATGTACTCGGCCCAGTTGAGATATCCCGCCGCCACCGCCGGGGAGGTGTAGTAGACCTTGGTGCTGTGCACATCCGGGTCGGGGTTGTGCTTGGGCGGGGCGGTGATGTAGCCGAACTCGGTGTCGTAGATCGGGAAGCGGACGCTCGACCCGTACACCCCGACCAGCCGATCCAGCGCCCGCGTGAGGTTGCCGATCACGGCGAGTGAGGTGTAGTCGCGGGTCGAGAGGTGGTTGACCGGGTCCGGATTGAGCTCGTGGTTGGGCGGATACCACCGCATGTAGGGGTGGTCGGAGACGCCGCTGGCCTCGAACAGCGCCGGGTTCTGAGCGCGAAACGCGCGCGAGCCGGCGGCCGTGGTCGGGCAGCCCCGCATCCGGGCTGCGGTGCCGCGCAGCTCGTGGTAATTCGAGTCCACGCAGTAGAGATTGCGCAGGAAGTCCAGCGGGGTCATGCCCGAGAAGACGCCCCAGTAGCTCTCGCCGCGCGGCGCGAGCTCGCCGAACACGATCGTGTCCGTCGCGGTCGTGTGGCCCGTCGCCTGCAATCCGCTCCAGGCCGCGTCGACGAGGTTGCGATACATCCGCGGGCTGTTCTCGATCCTGAGGTGCCCCGGCACGCCCTGTGGGGCCAGGCTCGGCCCGTAGTCGGGCTCGTTCCACACCGACCAGAAGCTGACCCGGGGCAGATCGCTCGGATTGCCCGGATCGATTGCGCCGGTCACCGGGTCGTAGTCGCCGCTGTAGCGCGTGCCGACGGCTCGGACGAACGCCCCGTAATCGGCCGCGTTCGGCTCCCAGCTCAGGTTGTCGTTGCCGGCCGGTCGCCCTGGACCCATCGCCCAGCGCGGCTCTCCGCCCATCAGGTCGAAGTCGACAGCGATGCCGTCCGCATGGGCGTCCTGCACGATCGCGTCCCACAGTCCCCAGTGCCCGGCCGGGTAGGACGCCGGATCGGTGGCGTTGAAGCCGGACGGAGCCTTCTTGGCGTTCGGGTTGGGGGCAATCAGATACCAGGGCACCGACACGCGGACGACCTGCGCGCCGAGCAGCCGCATCCGTGCCAGCGTCGCCGCGGGGTTGGCGTCGAGGCGCGGGTCGTCCTGGAAGATCGATATCTGGCTCGTGGACGCGCGCGCCTGCGTGGCTCCGACCAGCGCGAGGATCGTCGCGAGGCTCATCGCGAGCATCGCCGCCGCGGTCCAACGACGCAACGACATCGTCATCTACTTGACCGTCACTCGCGTGGTCCGGCTGTACACCGTGTCGCCCTCGCCCGGATTGAGCTTGATGCCCGGGCTGAGCAGCGGATCGTTAGTCGGGTAGGTCCAGGCCAGCCTGACCGACCCGCTGGCCGGGAACGACATGTGGACGTCGAAGTAGCCGCGCGAGCTCGTGATGTTGACCGTGCGCAGCGTCGTGAACGCCCCGCGCGAGCCGCGCTGGAACTGGATCTTCACCCGTTGCGGCGCGCCGGTGTCGAGCCGCGCGTAGTGCGCGGGCCGCACGCATCCCCAGACCTCGAGGCTCTGGCGGCGGGAGCGCGCGGTCGTGTTCGGCAGGAACAGCGGCATCCGGTACGCGTCGTAACCCGGCTTGCGGACCCCGCCGTAGAAGATCAAGCCGCTGGCAAAGCCACCGTACTCGGGGGCCAGGCGCGGGTTGGGGTCATAGAGCAGGTACTGCATCGTCGATGCGATGCGGGGGTTGCGCCACGAGATGTACTCGGCCCAGTTGATGTAGTAGGCGGCGGTCGCCGGCGAGACGAATTTGCTGGTCGGGTTCAGCGCCGTCAGTTCGTGATTCGGCGGGTTGGTGATGTACCCGTACTCGTTGTTGTAGATCGGGAACCGCTTGCCGGACCCGTACACCCGCTGGATCCGGTCGAGCATGCTGGCCAGGCGCGGCAGCTCGCTGAACTCGGTGTAGTCGGGGTCGGTCGAGCTGGCCACGTTCGGTGGCAGGTTGACCGGATAGGGATGGGTCGCGAACCCCGATGCGTTGAACAGGGCAGGGTTGGCGGCGCGGAACCCGCGCGATGCCCCCGCGTTCGTCGGGCAGCCGACCAGGCCGGCCGCACCGCCCCGCAGCTCCTTGTAGGTGGAACTGACGCAATACAGGGTGCGGATGAACTGCATCGGCTTGGTGGCGGCGAAGTCGCCGGGGTATCCGCCGGGCTGGGTACGGGTCGGGCGGCCGGTCTCCCCGCGGGCATCCAGATTCCCGATCAGGATCGTGTCGCGGCCGTGCCCGGTAGCTTGCAGGCCGCTCCAGGCGGCGTTCAAGAGGCCGCGGTACATCGGCGCCGCGGTCGGCACGGTCGAGCCCTTGATGGCCTGCGGCGCGAGGTCCAAGCCGAAGTTCGGCTCGTTCCAGATCTCCCAGAAGCTGACCCGGGGCAGGTCGTTCGGATCGCCGGGCATGGTCTGATCGAGCGTCGGGTCATAGGAGCCGCTGTAGCGCGTTCCCACCGCTTGCACGAACTGCTTGAAGGCGGAGGCGGACGGCTTCCACTGATACCAGCCGCCGGGCGAGGGCTGACCGCTGCCCGCGGCCCAAGGCGGGGCCGGCCCGGTGAGGGAGAAGTCGACGGTGATCCCGTCCTGGCGCGCGTCGGTGACGATCTGGTCGTAGGTGCTCCAGGCCCCGCTCGGATAAGACCCGGGATCGGTGGGGTTAAAACCAAACGGGCGCGTGGCTGGAGCGACGAGATTCCACTGCAGGGAGACCCGCACCACGTTCGCCCCCAGATCGCGAATCTGCTGAAGCGTCTGCGCAGGGTTCGAGAGCATGTGGGGGTCGTCCTGGAAGATCTGGTACTGCCCGGTGCTGGCGCGCGCCTGGGTCGGTGCGTGCAGGAGGCAGACGGCCGCCACGCCAAGCATGGCCAGCGACGCATGGCGGACTCTGGGGATCAATCGCATTGCAGAAGACAACAGGCCGGGTGGTGAGGAAGTTGCGCCCGGTCGAGGTCGGGAAACGAACACTGTCCCGGACCGCTACGCCCCCCGCGGCACACGGCAACGAGCACAACCGCCGTCACCCAGACCGCTCCAGACCCTAGCGAATCGCGATCTGGACCGTCCGGCTGTGGATCTGAGCACCGTGGTGGGGATAGGACCACGAGATCCGGACGTTGCCGCTCGAGGGGAAGCTCGCCACCGTGTCGAAGTAGCCGTACGCGTCGGTCAGCAGCACGCGTTTGACGGTCGTCCACGACTGCCCGGGAGCGGACTGGAACTGGATGCTCGCGAACTGAGGCTTGTGCGGGCCCAGCAGGGCATAGTGGGCCGGGCGCACGCAACCCCAGACCTGGAGCTCCTGTCCGGACTTGGCCGTCGTGACCGGCAGGTAGACCGGCATCCGGAACGCCTGGTAGAGCGGCACCTTTTGGGCGCCGCTCGAGAACTCGATGCCGGTGTCGAACATGCTCGGGGGAGGTGGATCGGCGAGCAGGTATTGATCCCAGGAGACCACGCGTGGGTCCCGCCAGCTGATGTACTCGGCCCAGTTCTCGTAATAGGCGGCCTTGGCCGGGCTGATCGCGCGCAGGGCCTTTTCCGGCGGGTTGGTCTGGTAGCCGAACTCGGTGTCATACAGCGGGAACTGGTAGCTCGAACCGTATGCCGCCAGCGCGCCGTCCAGCGTGCGTTCGAGCGCGGGGAGCTGAGGCAGGTCGGCGTAGTTGGCACCGAGGCCGTCCGGCGCGGTCGGGACGTTCGGAGGCACCTGGCCCTGCGGGTAGGGATGGAAGGCGAAGCCGGCGGCGTGGAACAACCCAGGGTTATCGGTGGGGAAAGCCTTCGAGGCGGCGGTGGTGGTCGGGCACCCGCGCAGCGCCGCGGCCTTGCCGGTGAGCGGATGCAAATTCCCGTCGACGCAGTAGAGGGCCCGGATGAACTGGAGCGGAACCATGCCCGAGAAGTCGCCCGGGAAGCCCGGCCCAGTCACTCCACGCGGCGCTATTTCCCCGATCAGCACGGTGTCGCCCGCGTGCCCGGTCGCCTGCAGGGCCGACCAGGCCGAGTCGAGCAGCGATCGGTACGTGGCCGGGGACGACTCGACGGTCGAGTTGTCGATCGCCTGGGGACCCAGCTGCTGGCCGTAGTTCGGCTCGTTCCAGATCGACCAGAACCTCACTGCCGGCAGCGGCGCGGACGCGCCGGGCGGCGTGTAATGGCCGCTGTAGCGCGTGCCGACCGCGGTGACGAACAGCCCGAACTCCTTCGCGGACGGCTCCCAGGAGCCGAGGAAGCTGGCTGAGGTCCCCGCTGGCACTCCGGGGCCGGTCGCCCACAAGGGCGCGGGTGCCTCGAGCGCCAGGTCGAGGCCGATGTGTCGCGCAGTGGCATCGCGCGCGATCGTGTCGTAGGGGGCCCAGTTCGCGGCCGTGTACCCCTGGGGCGATGAGGCGTCGAAGTGAGGTCGCACCCGTGACAGCGCGTTCGGCGCCATGTATCCCCAGGGCATGAACACCTTGATGTCGTCGACGCCGAGGCGCTTGAGCTGATCGAGCGTCGGACCGGGGTTGGAAAACAGCTCCGATTGGGCCTCGAAGATCGTCGCAAGCGGGGCGGTTCGCGTCGGCACCTGCATGGTGCTCTTCACGGTGGTGCCGCCGCCACAGCCGACGACCGCGAGCGCGACACCGGCGGCGAGCGCTGCGGCCAGCAGACCGAGCGTCAACGCCCTCCGGATAGGTGTGAGGAAGGGCGACATCGAAGGATCTGAACGGGTTAAACGGTTTGCGCTGAAGACAGTCGCGGGGGAGGGTTCGCGTTCAATCCCCGCTCTACAATGCGCGCGGATGCTTGTCCCGGCCCGCTCGGACGCCGCACTGGCGGCCCGGACCTTCAGGGCGCTGAGCGTAGCAAGCAAACCGGTCGAAACACGGTTGCTCGTAGGGATCACGGGGGTGGCGTGCGTCGTTCGTTTCGCGACGCTGGGTGCTCAGAGCTACTGGTTCGACGAGGCACAGGCGGCCCATGAGCTCCACCTCTCGCTCGGATCGATGCTCAGCTCGTTCAACGCAGTCGAGACGGCTCCGCCGCTGTACTTCGTGCTCGGGTGGGTGTGGGTTCACCTGTTCGGAAGCGGCGCCGTTGCGCTGCGGTCGTTGTCGGCGCTGGCGGGCACGGCGCTCATCCCGATCGTCTATCTGGCCGGACGGGAACTCGTTTCCAGCCGCGCCGGCCTGGTGGCGGCGGCGTTCGCCGCGGTCAATCCGTTCATGGTCTGGTACTCGCAGGAGGCCCGCGAGTACATGCTCGTGGCCGCGTTCTGCGCAGCCTCGCTGCTGTGGTTCGCGCGAGCCCTGAAGGACCCCTCGAGGCGCAACGTCGTCTGGTGGGCGGTGTTCTCGGGGCTGGCGCTACTGACCCACTACTTCGCCGGCTTCCTCGTGGCGCCGGAAGCCGTGTGGTTGCTCTACACCGCACGCAACCGGGCCACCAAGACCGCCGTCGCCGGGCTCGTCGTCATTCAGCTCGCGCTCGTCCCGCTCCTGGTCGCCCACGCCACGCACTCGCTGCTGGGCTTCATCACCGAGACCCCGCTCGGCATCCGACTCCAAGCCGTCCCGATCGCGTTCGCGCTGGGACCGTCGTTTGAGGGCACACTGATGAGCGCCGGGCTGATCGGCGGGGCGATCCTCGCCGCGTTGGTGATCGTGTTGCTGATCGTCGGCGCCGACGCCGACGAGCTCCGCGGAGCCGGCGTGGCCGCGGTGCTCGCCGCGTGCGTCCTGCTCCTGCCGATCCTCGCCGCGCTGCTCGGAAAGGACTTCTATCTCGAGCGCGCCGTGATTGCCGCCTGGGTGCCACTCGCGATCGTGGTGGCGGCCGCGTGCACGACTCGCCTGCGCATTTCGGGTGCCGTGCTGGCGGCAATCCTGCTGGCCGGGTCCGCCTACGGCCTGATCAAGATCAACAGCGATGCCGCTTATCAGCGACCGGACTGGCGGGGCGTGGCGAGCGCGCTGGGCAGCCCGGCCGGCCAGCGCGCGATCATCGCCTACGATGGCCGGCTCGCGGCCGACCCGCTGAGCCTCTATCTGCGCGGCGTGCCGTGGACCCAGCCGACCGGCCCCGTCTCTGTCCACGAGGTCGACGTGGTCGGGTACCCCTGGCAGGAGCTGGGCAACCCGCTCCCGCCCGGATACAAGCTGATCGCCTCAAAGCGCGTGAGCGACTACCTGGTGGACCGGTTCTCGGTGGCGCAGGGCCTGGATCTGACCCCGACGGCGATCGGCGCGCTGGGCGGGAAGCTGCTCGGCCCCAGCCCATCGCAGGTGGCGGTGCTCGTCCAGCAAGTGCCTTCATCGCCCCCGGTGTGATCCTCATTCTGCACAACCGCTACCGCGCGGTCGGGGGGGAGGAGCGCGCGGTGGCCGATCTGGCCGCTCTGCTTGCGCGGCGGGGCCATGACGTCGAGGTCCTCGAGCGCTCGAGCCAGGGTCTGCACCCGGCCCAGGCCGCGGCCGGGCTGCTCGCCGGCGGCCGCGACCCGGAGGAGATCGCCCATGTCGTCCGTGAGCGTGGCGCTCGGGTCGTGCACGCCCACAACATCCATCCGCTGCTCGGCTGGCGCGCGCTCGCCGCTGCGCGTGCAGCCGGAGCCAGGACCGTTCTCCATCTGCACAACTTCAGGCTGTTCTGCGCGATTGGCATCGCCTACCGCGACGGGACGCCGTGTTTTCGCTGCCGGCGCGGCAGCACGCACGCGGGCCTGCGTCTGCGCTGCCGCGGGTCGCTCCCGGAAGCCGCCGTGTACGCTGCCGCGCTGCGCCGGCAGCAGCCGCGGCTGTTCGAGTACGTCGACCAGTTCGCGGCCGTGAGCGACTCGCTCGCGATGCATCTGCGCGACTTGGGGCTGCCGCCTTCGTTAACCGCCACATTGCCCAACTTCATCCCTGATCAGGAGCTTTCATCAGACTCGCGCGCCGGCGAGGGAGAGTTCGCGCTCGCGGCCGGTCGCCTGACCGAGGAGAAGGGGTTCGACACCGCGATCGCGGCTGCCCGGGAGGCGGGAGCTCCGCTCGTGATCGCCGGCGCGGGTCCGGACGAGCCGCGCCTGCGCGAGCTGGCGAGCGCCACCGGCGCCGACGTGCGCTTTGCCGGGCGCCTCGAGCCGTCCGCGCTGGCGCAGCTGCGCCGGCGGGCGGCCGTCGTGCTGGCTCCGTCGCGCTGGGAGGAGCCGTGCCCGTATTCGGTGCTCGAGGCGCTCGCCGCCGGGGTCCCGGTGCTGGCCTCAGACCGGGGTGGGCTGCCCGAGCTGGTCGGCGAGGAGGCGACGCTGCCCGCGACGGACGGCGCCGCCTGGACCACCCACCTGTCCGATCTCTGGGGAAATCCGCGGCTGCGGGCCGAGCGCGGGGCCCAGGCCCTCCAGCGAGCGCGTGAGCGGTTCGGCGAGGACCGGTACTACAACCGCCTGATGGGCCTCTATGAGCAGGTTTCCCCATAAGCTTGTGCCGATGATTCGACGGGCGATCACCCTGTTCGCGCTGGTCTGTGCGCTGTCGCTGGCGGTGCCGATGGTGGCCGGGGCCGCGACGAGCGGCACGCCCTCGCAGGCGATCAGCGACTGCAACGCCCACGACCGGCTCACGGCTTACTACTCGCCGAGCGTCCTGCGGGCGGCGCTGGCCCAGATGCCCTCCGACGTCAAGGAGTACACGGACTGCTACGACGTGATCGAGCAGCAGCTGTTCAAGCAGCTCGGTCAGTCGGGCTCGGGCAGCGTCAGCGCACCGTCGAGCTCGAGCAGCTCGTTTCTGCCGACCTGGCTGATCATCGTGATCGTCGTGCTGGCGCTGGCGGCGATCACCTTCGGGGCGATCGCGTTCCGGCGCCGTTCCGGCGGGCCGGGAGGGCCGGGTTCTGGTGGTCCGGGCGCGGGTGGGCCGCCCGACGCGGGCGGCGGACCGCCCGCCGCGCCGGCTACTTGACCGTCTAAGGCGCCGCCGTCAGGCGCCGCCGACCAACTTAATTGCCTGCGTCCGGCTGTAGACCGTCCCGCCGCTCAGCAGCGGGTCGCCGACCGGGTAGGTCCAGGCCAGCCGGACGGCTCCGCTGCTCGGGAAGGCCAGGTGCACGTCGAAATAGCCCTTGGGGTTGGTGATCGGGACCGTGTCGATCACCTGCCAGGGCGCGGCCGAGTTGGCCTGGAACTGGATCTGGACGCTCTGGGTCTGGCCGCCGGTGTCGAGCCAGGCGTAGTTCGCCGGGCGCACGCCGCCCCAGACCTCGACCTGCTGGCCGGAGTTCATCGTGGTGGTCGGCAAGAACAGCGGCATCCGGTAGGCGTCAAAGCCGGGCTTGAGCGAGCCGTCCGGGTTGATCAGCCCGGTGTCGAAGTACGCCGGCGGCGCCTGGTCCATCAGCACGTACTGGGAGTAGCTGTACGTTCGCGGCTGCTTGTAGCTCAGATATTCCGCCCAGTTCATGTAGTACGCGGCCGTCGTCGGATTGATCCCCTCATGCGGGTCGGGCGGGATCGTCCGGAAGCCGTACTCGGTGTCCCATATTGGGAAATGGGTGTGCGATCCGTACACGGCGTTCAGCCGGTCCAGCGTGTGCGCCAGGCGTGGGAGCTCGGGCAGATCGGCGAAGTCCGGGTCGCTCCGGCCCGGGCACAGCTTGGTCCCACACAGGTGCAACGGCTCGTTTGGAGGCGTGACCTCTTCGTAGGGGTGCTCGGCGAATCCGCTGGCGGAGAACAGGGCCGGGTTCTGGCTGCGGAACGCGCGCGAGCCGGCCACCGTGGTCGGGCAGCCCTGAGCCGAGGCGGCGGAGCCGCGCAGCTCGTGGTAGTTCGAGTCCACGCAGTAGAGCGAGCGCAGGAAGGTGCCCGGCTTCATGTTCGAGAACACGCCCCAGGCGTTTTCGCCGGCCGGCGTCAACTCGCCGAACAGGATCCGATCGGTTCTGGTGCGGTGACCGGTCGCCTGGAGTGCGCTCCAGGCCGCATCCAGGAGGCCGCGGTACAGGCGCGGGCTGTTCGGGATCGACTGCCGGGAGCCGACTCCCTGCGGGCCGAGGTCGTACCCGTAGTTCGGCTCGTTCCAGATCGACCAGAAGTTGATCCGCGGCAACGCCGTCGTCGACCCGCGCGGCTTGTAGGAGCCGTCGTAGCGCGTGCCCACGGCCTTGACGAAGTAGCCGAACTGCTTGGCGGAAGGCTCCCAGTCGTCGCGGAAGTAGCCGGCGGCGCTCCGAGGCGCCCCGGACCCGGCCGCCCACAGCGGCGCCGGTGCGTCGAGCGTGAAGAAGACCCCGATCCCGTCGGCGGTGGCGGCGCGGTCGATCGCGTCGTACGGCGCCCATCCCGCAGCCGGGTAGGCCGCCGGGTTGGTGGCTTTGAAGCCCTTGGGCTCCTTGGTCGAGTTCGGCGAGGGCGCAATCTCGCCCCAGGCGATATTCACCCGCACCCGGGTGACGCCCAGGTCGCGCAGGGTCTGCATGGTCCCGACCGGATTGGCCTTGAGCGCGTTGTCGTCCTGGAAGATCGCCTCCTGAGTGACGGAAGCGAAAGCAGGGGCGGCGTGGAGGGCGGCGGTGCTCAACACGGCCGCGGCAATGGGGAGGAGGCGAGTGATCTTGGGCACGACCAGACGAACTATCAAACGCGTCGGAAGTTGCGCCGGTGCGAGCGGTCCTGTATCCAGGCTAGGAGCGAGGCTGAGGCGCGTGGCCCGCGGCACTCGCGGTACGACCACCGCCGGCTACGAGCCGATTCATGACCGCGAGTGCCGCGGACACGTGATCAGCCGAAGCGACCGCTCTACACTCGCGTCTATGGCCTCAGAACGCCAGATCCACGTCGGTCCCGTGCCGATCGGCGGCGGCGCCCCGGTCGCCGTCCAGACCATGACCAAGACCGAGACCGCGGATCTGAACGCCACGATGGACCAGATCCGCCGCGTGGCCGAGGCCGGCGCCGACATCGTTCGATGCGCCGTCCCGCGCGAGAAGGACGTCGAGGCTCTCAAGACGATCGTCGAGCAGTCCCCGATCCCGGTGATCGCCGACATCCACTTCAACTACACGCTGGCCCTCAAGGCGCTCGACGCGGGCGCCCACTGCGTCCGCCTGAATCCCGGCAACATCGGCGGTCCCGACAAGGTGGCCCTAGTCACCCAGCGGGCCAACGAGCTGGGGACGCCGCTGCGGATCGGGGTCAACAGCGGATCGCTCCCCGCTCACCTGAGGGAGCTGGAGTTCGAGAATCCGGTCGAGGCGCTGGTCACCGCCGCGGTCGAGTTCGTCGAGCTCATGGAGCGCCTCGAGTTCACGAACTTCAAGGTCTCGATGAAGTCGACCAGCGTCCCCAACACGATCGCCTCCAACCGCCTGTTGTCCGAGCGGATCCCGTATCCGCTGCACCTGGGGGTCACCGAGGCGGGCACCAGGTGGTCGGGCTCGCTCAAGTCGGCGGTCGGGCTGGGCACGCTGCTGGCCGACGGCATCGGCGACACGATCCGGATCTCGCTCTCGACGTTTCACGCCGAGGAGGAGGTCAAGGTCGCCTGGGAGATCCTCAAGGCGCTCAAGCTGCGCGAGCGCGGGCCGGTGCTGATCGCCTGCCCGACCTGCGGCCGTCTGCAGTTCGACATGGACAGCGTGGTGGCCGAGGTCGAGCGCCGGCTCGAGCAGTACGAGGACCCGATCGAGGTCTCCGTGCTCGGGTGCGCCGTCAACGGGATCGGCGAGGCCCGCCACGCCGACTTCGGGATCACCGGCGCCAAGGACGCCGGCGCGATCTACTCCAAGGGCCAGATGATCCGCAAGGTCAAGACCGAGAACCTGGTCGACGAGCTGTTCGCCGAGATCGACAAGTACTACGCCGCCGGCAAGCGCGTGCTCCGCGACGAGCACGACGTGGCCGAGGCCGAGCAGTGGCTGGCCGAGAACGAGGACGCCACCGCGATGACGCCCGAGCGCATGGCCGCAATGGAAGCCGCGGCGGTCGCGCTCGACGAGGCCGACTCACCCGTCGCGGGTCGCCGCTTCACTCGGGCGTAGCAGTCGCCGTCGGGCCTAGTAGCCGCGACGGAGCTGGCGCGATCGCTTCCGCCGTCCAGGGGGCGGTCGCTTCCGCCGGCGGTCGCGCGACCGCTCGCGCCGGCGAGCGACCTGTGAAAGTGCGCGTCCCGGCCCGGTTCGCCAGCGCCTGCGCTCTTTTTCATGTGGTGAATGCAGAACCGCGCGTCCCGCTCTCGGGTTCGGAGCCACGCGCGCTTTTGCAGGCGAGCGCCGAACGCTCGATCCCCCGGCCGGCCTCGACTAGGGGCCTCGCTTCGCTCGGCGTCCGTGGGACCATGTTCCCCGTCCGGACGGGGTGGACGGTCCCACGGATGCCGCCCGGAATCCGGCCCGAGCACACTCCGAGTGACGAGCCGCGACGGGCCGGATTCCGCAGCGGCCCCTAACTAACCGCCGCGAACCCCTCGGCCACCTTGGCCCAGTTGACCACGTTCCACCACGCGTCGAGGTAATCCGGACGCCGGTTGTTGTAGGTCAGGTAGTACGCGTGCTCCCAGACGTCGTTGCCCAGCAGCGGCGTCTTGCCGTCCGAGATCGGGCTGTCCTGGTTCGCGGTCGAGAGGAGGGCGAGCCCGGAGCCGTCGTGCACGAGCCAGGTCCAGCCGGACCCGAAGCGCTTGACCCCGTTGTCCTTGAACTGGGCCTTGAAGTCGTCGAACGAGCCGAACGCTGCGTCGATCGCCGCCCGCAGGTCGCCGTCGGGCTCACCGCCGCCATCCGGTGACATCCACTCCCAGAACTTCGAGTGGTTGGAGTGGCCGCCGGCCTGGTTGCGGACCCCGGCCTGCTTGTCTGAGGGCAGCTTGTCGAGGTTCTTGAGGACCTCGTCGACCGGCTTGTCGGCCCACTCGGTGCCCTCCAGCAGGCCGTTGGCGGCCGTCACATAGGCCTGGTGGTGCTTGTCGTGGTGCAGGTGCATCGTCTGCTCGTCGATCGTCGGCGCGAGCGCGTCGTACGCGTAAGGCAGCGGCGGAACTTCGTATGCCATTGGGCTGCTCCTTGCATCTGGTTCTTGAGGACGTCCCGTCTTGTATCACGCGGGTACCCTTGGCGCTCGAAATGACGCGACTCTCCACCTACTTCCTGCCGACCGAGCGCGAGCCGCCCGCCGACGCCGAGGCGATCTCGCACAAGCTGATGGTCCGCGCGGGCCTGATCCGGCAGGTCGGGGCCGGGCTCTGGACGTGGCTCCCGGCGGGCTGGCGGGTGCACCAGCGGGTCGTCCAGATCGTGCGCGAGGAGATGGACGCGATCGGCGGCCAGGAGATCCTCATGCCGGTCCTGCAGCCGGCGGAGCTGTGGCGGCGCAGCGGCCGCTACGACATCGAGGAGCTGTTCAAGCTCAAGGATCGGCGCAACGCGGACCTCGTGCTCGGGATGACCAGCGAGGAGATCGTCACCACTCACGTGGCGGCGGCGGTGCGGTCCTATCGCGATCTGCCGCTGATCCTGTACCACTTCCAGACTAAGGAGCGCGACGAACCGCGGCCCCGGGCCGGCGTGCTCCGCACCCGCGAGTTCATCATGAAGGACTCCTACACCTTCGACCGCGACGCCGAGGGACTCGAGGCCAGCTATCAGAAGCACGTGGTCGCCTACGACCGGATCATGGACCGGTGCGGCCTCGAGTGGTACCGGGTCGAGGCCGACGTCGGGATGATGGGCGGGAGCGGCGCGCACGAGTACATGGCGCCCTGCCCCGCTGGCGAGAACGAGGTTGTGCTTGCCGGTGCCTATGCCTCCAATCTCGAGGTGGCGAGCGCCGCCGCCCAGGCCGTGCCGCTCGAGCCCGGGCTCGCGGAGCCGCAGATCGTCGCCACGCCGGGGATGACCACGATCGACGCCGTGGCCGGCGCCCTGAGCCTCCCGGCGGGCGCTCTGCTCAAGGCCTTCCCGGTCGTCCTCGATGGCGACGAGATGCGACTGATCATCCTGCGGGGCGATCACCGCGTCAACGAGATCAAGCTCGCCAACGCGCTCCGGGCCGACTTCCGGCCCGCTCGCCCCGACGAGATCGAAGCCCGGCTGGGCCCGCCCGGGTACATCGGGCCGGTCGGTGCGCAGATGCCGATCCTGCTCGACGACGGGGTCGCCGAGGGCGCCTACGTCACGGGCGCCAACGAGCTCGACGCCCACCTGCGCGGGGTCGAGCCGGGCCGCGACTTCCCCTACGAGCGCGTCGACGTGCGCACGGTCGTGGTCGGCGACACGATCAACGGCACCGCGATCCGGATCGAGCCGGCGATCGAGGTCGGCAACATCTTCAAGCTCGGGACCCGGTACTCGCTGCCGCTCGGGGCGAGGTATCTCGACGAGTCCGGCCAGGAGCAGCTGATCCACATGGGCTGCTACGGCTTCGGGCCGGCGCGCGCCGCGGCCGCGGCGGTCGAGCAGTACGCCGATGAGGCGGGAATCTCCTGGCCCTCCTCGATGGCCCCGTTCGACGTCGAGCTCGTCACACTGGGCAAGGAGGGCAGCGAGGAGCGGGCCTTCGCCGACGGTCTCTACGGCGAGCTCCAGGAGCTCGACCTCGAGGTCCTCTACGACGATCGCGATGCCGGCCCAGGGGAGAAGTTCACCGATGCCGAGCTGGTCGGCTGCCCGCTGCGGGTCACGGTCGGGCGCCGCACGCTCGGCTCCGGCGAGGTGGAGGTTCAGATCCGGCGCGGCCGGGAGAGCTCGAGCGTCCTGCTCGACGACGCGGCGGAGGCGATCGCCGCGCTCTGGCGCGATCTGCCCTGAGGCTCCGCCGACAATGTTCAAATGAGCCCGAGCGTCAGTAAGCGCCGTCTCACTGGCCTCGACCGGTCGGGACCGCCGCCTGACGCCACCACCTCCGGTCACCCGCTCAACCCCTGGACGATCCCCAACGCGGTCGACTACTGCCGGCTGCTGGGGATTCCGGTGTTCCTGATCGTCGCGTTCCAAAGCACCGACGGCCAGGACGCGCTGGCCGTGGTGCTGTTCGGGGTGATCGGCTGGTCGGATTACCTCGACGGCTTCCTCGCCCGGCTGACCGGCCAGTACAGCCGCCTGGGGGCGCTGCTCGACCCGGTGATCGACCGCCTCCTGATCGTCTCGGGCATGGTGGTGTGCTGGCACTTCTCTCTGCTGCCGCGGTGGGCGATCGCGATCGTGATCGCCCGGGAGCTGTTCATGCTGGCGGCGAGCCGCTACGCGCTCTCGCGCGGGCTCGAGATCCAGATCAACTGGGCAGGGCGGCTCGGCGTGGCCCCGATCGCCGGAGCCCCATTCTTCGCCATGGCCGGCGTCCACTGGCTGGCGCTGATAATGCTGTACGTGGGGATGGCCTTCGGCCTGGTGTCCGCGGCGCTGTACGTCCGGCGCGGGGCGCGCGAACTTCGGGCCCGCGCCAGCCGGGCGGAACGTCCGTAGGTTCCACGCAAAGTCTCAAGCTAAGCTTGAGCCTGGCAGTTCGCCTGGTTATACTCGCTCCCTCGCGAACTCGGAACGGAAGACCCGGAGGATCTGATCTACATGGACACGTTTCCCGACCTGGGCTCACTGACTGATCAGGAGCTGAAGGAGCTCATCAAGCAGCTCACCGATGAGGAGATGGAGATCTCCTATCGCCGGCGCATCCTCCACGGCAAGATCGACATCCTGCGGGCCGAGCTGGTCAATCGACTGCGCAAGAAGGACGAAACCGGCGAGCTGGTGATCACCGGCGCAGACGTCCAGCAGCTGACCGACATCCTTGCCGGTCGGGTTCCGGGGTCCGAGTCCGAATAGCCGGCGGTGGCCCAGCACTGCCCAGAGTGCGGCTTTGCCAACGACGACGGCGCCAACTACTGCCAGCGGTGTGGCGCCTTTCTCGCGCAATCGGATCCGCCACCCGGCACGACAACCGCGACCTACAAGCTGGGCGAGACCGGTGAGCTCGAGGAGATCCAGTTGGACGACGTCACTGAGCGGGGGCCCGCGCTCGTGATCCGGTCCGGGGGCGGGCGCGCCGGCGAGAGCTTCCCGCTTGGCGCCGGGCGGGTGACGATCGGTCGCCGCCCGATCTCCGACATCTTTCTCGACGACGTGACCGTGTCGCGCGACCACGCCATCCTGGTCCGACGCGGAAGCGAGTACTACCTCGACGACTGCGGCTCGCTCAACGGCACCTACGTCAACCGCCGCCGGATCGAGTCTCATCGCCTGACCCACGGCGACGAGCTTCAGGTCGGCAAATACAAGCTCGCGTTCCTGGCTCGCTGATGGCCACTCCTGAAACCCGCGATCCCGCCGCCGAGTTCCCGGAACCGTCCGGGGAGGCCCAACCTCCCCGCCAGAAGGCGGTGACGATCGGGACGGTGTGCAAGGCCCTCCAGCAGGAGTTTCCCGACATCTCGATCTCCAAGATCCGCTACCTGGAGGACCAGAAGCTGCTCACGCCGCGCCGCACCCAGGGCGGCTACCGCCTCTACACCCAATCCGATGTGCAGCGGCTGCGGACCATCCTGCGCCTTCAGCGTGACGAGTTCCTACCACTGCGAGTCATCCGTCAGGAGCTCGCCGGTGGCCGAGCGGAGCGCGAGGTGGCTGCCCCGGCCGCCGACGGCCGCTCGATGCGGCGAGCTTCGGTGTCGACCCGTGACCCTGGCGCCTTCTACTCGCTTGAGGACGTCGTCGAGGAGACGGGCGCCGAGGTCAGCCTGGTGCGCGAGCTGGTCGACTATGGCGTGATCAAGGGCGACATGCGCGCCGGTACGCGCTATTTCGACGAGACCGAGCGGGAGATCGTGCGCGCCGTGTCTGAGCTCGCGCGCTACGGCGTCGGGGGCCGCAACCTGCGCGTGTTCCGCAGCTCGGCCGACCGAGAGGCGCAGCTTCTGCAGAGCATCCTGGCGCCTGCGCTGCGCTCGCGCAATCCCGAGCGCCGGCGCGAGGCGATCGAGGCGCTCGAGAACCTGGCGTCGGTCACCACCCACCTCAAGCACCTGCTGCTGATTCGCGATCTGCGCAAGATCGCGACGTAGTGCATGAACGCGGCTGATCTGCGGTCGCTGATCCGCGAGATCCCCGACTTCCCACAGCCCGGGATCAGCTTCAAGGACATCACCCCGCTGTTGGTCGACCCAGCGGCCCTCAACTGCGCCGTCTCGGAGCTGGCCACGTTCGCGCGCGAACTCCAAATCGATCTGGTCGTGGCCGCCGAGGCGCGCGGCTTCATCCTCGGCGCCGCTCTCGCGCGCGAGCTGGGCGCCGGGTTCGTGCCGGCGCGCAAGCCCGGGCGCCTGCCGTCGGAGACGGTCAGCGTCGAGTACGTCCTCGAGTACGGAATCGACGCGCTCGAGGTGCACGCCGACTCGCTGGGACGCGGCGCGCGCGTGCTCGTGCACGACGACCTGCTGGCCACCGGGGGGACCGCCCGCGGCGTCTGCGACCTGGTCGCGGGACTTGGGGCGGAGATCGCCGGCTGCGCGTTCCTGATCGAGCTGAGCTTCCTCGGCGGGCGGGAGCGCCTGGAGCCTTATCCGGTTCACGCCGTGCTCGACTACGCGTCGTGAGCCTCCGGCGCGCCCGGGTCGTGAACGCGCCGATCGAGGACGTATGGAGGGTGATCGAGGACGCGTACCAGATGCCTCGCTGGTGGCCGCTCGTCGAGCGCGTCGAAGGGGTCGACGGCGATCGCTTCACCCAGGTATTCGTGTCCACGCGGCGGCGCACCGTGCGAGCCGACTTCCGTCTGGTGGCCTCAGCGCCGCCGGGCGCCGAGGGGCCCAGCGGTCAGCGGACGTGGGCCCAGGAGCTCAAGGGGACGCCGTTCGAGCGCGTCCTGCAGGAGTCGATCACGGAGGTCACGGTCGAGCCCGCCGCCGAGGGCGCCACGCGGGTGACGATCGCCCAGCGGCACAAGCTCAAGGGGTCGAGCCGGCTCGGCGTCCTCTCGATGCGCCGGGCCACCGGCAAGCGCCTCGATCAAGCGCTGGACGGGCTGGTGCGGATCCTCGGCTGAGTCGTTGCCGATGCGGTCTTCGTCTGCGGCCGGAGGGCGGGATGTCAGCCCGTGGCCGGAACGCCCTTAAACGGGCCCTCGAGCACGACCTGGCCCGGCGTCTTCGGGGCGCTCTGAGTCTCCAGCGTGAGCAGCAGCTCCTTGTAGTGCCCGGCGTTCGTGGGCAGGCCGGTTCCGACCTGGAGCTTGCCCGTCTTGCCCACCGCGGGATTGACGAAGCCGAGGCGCAGGGTGTCGCTGGAGGAGTTGTAGAGCCACACGGCGTACGCGTTGTGGCTGTTGGGAGCCACGTCCTGGGCCTCGATGATGAGCCCGTAGGCGCTCCCGTCCTTGACCACGAGGCCGACCCCCTTGGTCGAGCCGGTGCCGCTCGGCGGGTTTAGGTTGACCTGGGCCACGATCTTGGCCTGGCCGGTTGTGCCCGTTGTGGAGCCGGTGGAGCCGGCCGCGGTTGTCGTCGTGGTCCGGGACGGCGTGGAGGCCGCGGTCGTCGGCTGCTTCTTGCTCGACCCGCCGCCTATCACCGTCAGCAGGACGACGACGACCGCCACGACGACGAGCACCCCGACGCCGAGCATGATCGCCCCGCCCCGGCGGGAGCTCGGCCGGTCAGACAGCCTCGGCGGCCGCCGCCGCCGCGCCTCTCGCGCAGGCGCGGTCGGGGCTGCGGCTTCGGCGGCCGGGGATGTCGACGGCGATGTCCGGGCTCGCGACCCGTCCGGAATCTCGGGCAGCGGCTCCGCGGCCAGGGGCTCGAGCTCGGACGCCACCACGCGAGCCCAGGCGCGGTCATAGGGCGACTCGGCCAGGCGCTCGCGTGTCTCCTCGGCCACCCGCTCGGGCAACTGGCCGAGCAGGTAGTCGGTGACCAGCGCGCGGCTCTCGGGCGAGATCCCGGTCTCCGGGCCGATCGCGTCAAACGCCGCCAGTGCGCGGGCCCTCACCGCCGCGCGGTCGATCGCGAGCAGCTGGGCGATGTCGTCGTAGCTGCGGCCGCGGCGCAGGACGAGGTCGAGAACCGCGCGCTGATCCGGGGTGAGAGTCTCGAGGGACGCCATGGGAGCGACCAGCGTAGATGAGCCAGCGAAGAGTTGCGGAAGATGAAGGCGCGGTAAGGTGCCGCGCCCGATGAGCGGCTCGCCTGCATCCGATACGCAAGGGTTCGACGCGCTGTATGGGCTCGAGCTGACCGAGTGCAGCTCGGAACGCGTGCGCGGCCGGGTGCCCGTTCGCGATGATCTCCGGCGAGATGGGGGTTTGGTCCACGGCGGCGTGTACGCGGCGCTCGCCGATGCCCTGGCGATACGCGGCACCGCGTCCGAGGTGGCCGGTCAGGGCAAGCTGGCCGTGAGCCTGGCGACGCACTCAAGCGTCCAGCACCCGATCAGCGACGGCGCCATGCACGCCTCCGCGCTCCGGCGCCACCGCGGACGGACGACCTGGGTGTGGGAGGTCGAGATCGCCGACGACGCCGGCCGCGTGTGCGTGGTGGCGCGGGTGACCGTAGCGGTGCGGGAACGATAGGCGGCAGCTACCGTTACCCGCGTGCGGCGCGTCGTCCACCGGGTCCGCAAGCTGCGCCACTGCTTCCTTCTGGTGCTGCTTTCGGCCACGTTGATTGGAGTCGTCTGGCCCCAGGTCGGGGCCGGCGCGACGATCCCGCCCGGCTGGCCGCGGCACCTCGCCCTCGGGGTGGCGGACTCGCCGGGCGACGCGCAGACGCTGCGAGCACAGAGCGGGGTCGATATGCGCTACCAGTACCTGGCCGGCGGGGTGAACACGGGCCACGGCTGGGCGACCTGGAATCCGGACGGCAGCTTCGTGACGATGTACGTGCACGAATCGCTGGCCGCGCACATCATCCCGGTCTTCACCTACTACCAGATGCTCCAGTCAGCGCCCTCGGTCGGCGCCACCGAGCAGGCCCGGGACCTCTCGAACATGCGCAACCCGGCGACCATGCAGGCCTACTGGGCCGACTACGAGCTCCTGCTGCGGCGGGTCGCTCAGTCCGCCGGACGGCATCTCGTCGTGATCCATGTCGAGCCCGACCTGTGGGGATATCTGGAGCAGGCCCATGCCACGGCGCTGGCCCGGTCGTTCGCCCAGCGCCTGATCGCGTTGCGCAACCAGCTCGCGCCCCACGTCCTGCTCGCCTACCACCTAAGCGTGTGGGGGACCGATCGGGACATCACCAACTCCAAGCCGTCGCCGGCAGAGGTGGACCAGATGGCGGCGATGTCGGCCGCCTTCTACGAATCGCTCCACGCCCATTTCGACCTAGTGTTCAACGACGTGACCGACCGTGACGCCGGTTACTACCAGTACGTCGAGGGCAACCCGAACACCTGGTGGGGGCCCGCCGACTTCGCCCGTGAGAACCGCTACATCGCGGGCTTTGTGCGCCGTACTCACACCGCCGTGGTGCTCTGGCAGCTTCCGGTCGGCGACACCCATCTGAACAACACCTGGGGGCACTACCAGGACAACCGGCTCCAGTGGTGGCTGGGCGCGAACTCGGCCGCGCATCTGCGCGCCACGCGCGACGCCGGAGTCATTGGCCTGCTGTTCGGCGCCGGCGCGACCGGGTGCACTACGGCGCAGAGCGACGGGGGATTCTTCTTCGGACTGGCGCGGCGCTACGAGGCGCACCCCTTGGCGCTGGGCTGACGGTTGGCGGGGCCGGCGCGGTGGGGGTCCGGGCGCGTGGTGGAGCCGGTGCCGGGGCGTGGTCGGGATCGCGGGTCGGGCCGGCCCTAGACGGGGTTGCGCCGCCGCGTGTCGCCGGACACCGTCGCCGGTGGTTATTTCCCGAAACCGCCTTCGCCGCCGGCGCCATCGGGAAATAAGCGCCTCCCGCCCGGAGGCAGTTGTTATCTGCTCACAATTAGTCGCCGGTGTGCAGTCTTCACGCGACGGCCTCCCCAGGCGCATATCTGCAGCCTGCGCTGGGAGCCGGGGCGCTTTCGCTGAGGGAGTTATGCACCGTGGCTTGAGCGCCTCCAGGCCGGAGCCGCCGCCAAACTAGCCAACGCGGCCGTGCTACGGGAACGCGATGGTCCCGGAGGGCAGGGAGCCCGCCGCTCCCGTACCGGCACCCCGTCCCAGCCAGAAAGCCACGAACTGGCGCAGCGAGTCGCCGAGGCCCGACACGTGGAGCAGGTGCGTCCAGGCTGCGGCGAGGAGCCCGGTCGTGCCGGGCCGCGGCGCGATGATCACGCTCGAGCCGACGGCCGCAAGCGACGGCGTGAACGGCGGCGCGAGCGAGCTCGCAAATTGCGTGAGCCCCGGCGGTGGTTGCCGAGTGCCGTAGAAGATCACCACGTCGCCCACCTGGAGTGCCTGGAGCAACTGGTCGTCGCTGAGCGAGACGTCATCCCGCGTCACGGCAGCCGGGACGTGAGATCCGCTCGTCGGCGGGTCCGAGTTGTAGGCCGGCCGCGCCTGGCCTGGCCGGAGAACACCGTGGCCGAGGTCGGCGAACGCCTGCCCGGGGCCGGCGCCGCTGCCGGATACCCCGGCCTGGTCGCGATTGACGAAGAACCCGGACAACAGCACGATCAAGCCAATCGACAGCGCCAGCGACGCGACCCCGATGGCCAGAACCTCGAGAACCCGGAGCAGGCGAGATCCAGATTGGCTGGCGCCGGCTCGACGTCCACCTACGCTGGGTGTCACCGCGGCGCGGGTGCCCGTCCGGTTCGGGCGCCAGAAGCGCCGCCTGGCGGCGCCGCGGGGGCGGGTAGGCCGGCGGCCACCGAGAGTTCCTCGATCGAAGAACGCAGCTCGTCGGCCAGCACCTCGACGTCGGCCAGGGCGTCGTAGTCGCCCACCAGCCCGAAGTTCAGCTGCCCGTTGTAGCTGAGAATCGCGATACCGAGCGCGGTGTTCTCGGCCAGCGGGACCATCGGATAGACCGACTCGAGCTCGCGACCCAGCAGGTAGAGCGGGAACTGCGGACCGGGAACGTTGGTGACGACGAGGTTGAACAGACGCTGCCGCGCCTGAAGCCGGGCCGCCTGGGCCATGATCGTGGGCGGGGCGAATCCCGACAGATTGCTGAGGATCTCCGCCCCAACCGCCTGCCCGGACTGCTTGACGGCATCCATCGCCTTGCTGATCCCGCTCAGGCGCTGCACCGGGTCTCTGGTGCCCACCGGGAGCGTGACCCACATCGCGGCGACGCGGTTGCCCAGCGCCCCCCGCTCGATGTCGGCCCGGACCGAGACCGGGACCATCGCCCTGAGGCCGACGTGCTCGGTGGGCTCGCCGTGGAGGCGCATGTAGCTGCCCAGCGCGCCGGTCACCGCTGCCAGCACCACGTCGTTGACGGTCCCGCCGAGAGAGTTCTTGATCGCCTTGAACTGATCGAGATCGGCCCGGACCCAGGTGAACCGGCGGTGCGGGCCGATGCGTACGTTGAACGGACTTGCCGGCGCGGCCTGCAGTCCCGTCCAGGCCAGGGCGCTGACGCTGCCGAGTGCCCGGCCGAGTCGCGTGACGACGGTCCGCGGACCTCGCAGCGTGGCCCGGGCGCCGCGCGCGACCTCGCCCGGCACAGTGGCGCGCTCGAGCAGCGCGTCGGCGAGCAGCTGGGCGGAACTCGGCAGGGGGCGGGGCATCCACTCGTGCTCGGGCGGCGCTACCGGCACAGGATCGGGCGAGGTGTCGAACAGCACGGTCGCGATGTCCACCCCCGAGACGCCGTCCACGAGCGCGTGGTGAGTCTTGGAGAGCAGCGCGAACCGCCCGTCGGCGAGCCCCTCCACGAGCCACAGCTCCCACAGCGGACGCCTGCGGTCAAGGGCCTGCGAGAAGACACGGCCGGCCAGTCGCTTGAGCTGGGCCTCGCCGCCGGGCCGGGGCAGCGCGGTGTGGCGCACGTGATAGCGCACGTTGAAGTGGGGGTCGTCCACCCACACCGGTCGTCCCTGGTTGAAGGGCACGAAGGCGAGCCGCTGGCGGTAGCGGGGGACGAGGTGCAGGCGGGACTCGATCGCCCCGATCAGCTCCTCGTATGCCGGAGCGTCGCCGGCGAACACCGAGCAACCGGCGACGTGCATGTGCGCCGTGTCGCGCTCCAGGTGCAAAAACGAGGTATCGAGCCCGGTCAGCCTGTCCTTGTTGGCCACCGCCGAGATGGTAGTCCCACCCGCCCATCCGGAACAGCAGTCGGCCCCTCGTGGCAATCGCCACGTATTCGGAGGTGTGAGCGATGTCACAGCGAGAGTGTCAAGAAGCTTTCTAACCTGACCGACTCATTGATCGACCCTGCTGAATCGTCCTCGTCCGTTACGGGGGTGAACGGGGGACCCACTGCCAGGTGTCGTTTCGCCTGGCCGGGGCGAATCGACTTGCCAGTCGCCTAGACCGCCGCAGTCGTAGCGCCCGGGACGGCCCGCCAAAGGGCGCGTCGTCAGAGGTTCGCGAGCCCGACAGCTAACCCCGTAGGCGCCCGGTCGAAGACAACAGGAGGTCCTCGCGTTGAGGCCTAATACAGGCATGCGAAAACGGCGCCGCGCCCGCCTGGGCGCAGGCGCGCTGATGATCGGAATTCCCGCGTCCGCGGCTGCGCTCAGCGCCGGCCACGCGTTCGCTCAGCCGGCCCCGGAGCGGGTACACATCACCCCCCACTCACAGCACATCACCTACGGGCAAGAACTGGTTATGGACGGCACCGAGTCGGTAGCCGACGCGGGGCACACCGTCGCGCTCCAGTTCGCGGGCCGCGGCGCGAGCGCCTGGAGCGATGTGAGCTCGACCACGGTTGGCGGCGACGGGCGCTTTCGCCTGACCGCTCGGCTCGAGCGCTCGGGCGACGTGCGTGCCCTCGACACCTCGAGCGGTGTCCTGACCGCGTTCGTGACCGGCCGCAACACCACCGCGACCCAGCCGATGAGCAGCACGGTGCCGGTCGACGTCGACGCCGCGCTGCGCGTTCGCGCTCGCCGGATCGCCGTCCTGGCCGGCCAGACCGTTCTGGTCCGCGGTCGCCTGCTGTCCGCACTGGCGGGGCGCAAGGTCAGCCTCCAGGCACGCCAGAGCGGCGCGTGGCGAACGCTCACCACGACGCGCACGCGGGCCGCGGGCCGGTTCGTGCTCCGCTACGTGACCGGCGCCGCCGGCCAGGCGCCGATCCGCGTGCGCTTTGCCGGGGACCAGCTCAACGGTCGCGCCGCGGTTCGGGCGGGCAACATGACCGTCTACCGGCTGGCCGGAGCATCGTGGTACAACGACGCCGGCCAAACCGCGTGCGGATTTCACGCCTATCTCGGCGTGGCCAATCGGACCCTGCCTTGCGGGACCACGGTGTCCTTCCGATACAACGGACGGTCGGTCAACGCCACCGTCGATGACCGCGGGCCGTACGTCGGCGGTCGAGATTGGGACCTGAACCAGAACACGGCTGCCGCGCTCGGCTTCGGCGGGGTCGGCACCGTCTGGTCGAGCCAGTAGGCTGCGCCTTCGTCGGATGGGCGGAGACTCCGTGCGGGGCTCCGTCACCGTCCGGGCTCCGTCACCGTCCGGGGCGCGCCCTAGCCTCCAGATCGATGTCGGAGCGTTGCGTCGCGCACCTCGATATGGACGCGTTCTACGTGTCCGTCGAGCTTCGCCGCAGGCCCGAGCTGAAGGGCCGGCCGGTCATCGTGGCCGGCACCGGCCCCCGCTCGGTCGTGACCACCGCCTCCTACGAGGCGCGGCGGTTCGGCGTCGGGTCGGCGATGCCGGCGGCGCGAGCCCGGCGCCTGTGCCCCAACGGCGTGTTCCTAGCGCCCGACTTCGCCTACTACCGGGAGGCGTCGCGTGAGGTCATGGCGAGCGTGCGCTCGACGGTCGAGGTGGTTGAGGTGGTGGGCCTCGATGAGGCCTACCTCGACCTCACCGGACTGCTGGCCCCGCATGCGGCGATGCGAGGCCTGGCCGTGCAGATCGAGCGCACAACCGGCCTCGGCTGTTCGATCGGGATCGGGCCGAACAAGCTTGTGGCCAAGGTCGCCTCGGACGCGGAGAAGCCGCGTGGCTTCGTGGCGCTGAGCAGCGAGCAGGCATGCGAGCGGTTTGCCGGCTCCCCGTGCGGGCTCGTGCCTGGAATCGGCCCCAAGACGGCCGAGCGCCTGCGTGCACTCGGTGTGGACACGCTGGCCGCCCTCGCCGCCGCGCCTTACGAGCGGCTCGCGTCGCGGTTCGGTCCGCGCCTGGCCGCCGAGCTCCAACGCCGGGCCCGATTCGAGGACTCGACGCCGGTCACCGAGGAGCGCAAGGTGGTCTCCGAATCCCGGGAGCTCACCTTCGACGAGGACGTTCGCGACCCGCACCGGCTCGAGGTGATCCTGGGCGAGCTGGTTGAGCGCCTGTGTGGGGCCCTGGAGGCGCAGCGCCGGCGCGGTCGCACCGTCGGCATAAAGGTGCGGCTCGACGACTTCTCCACGCACACGCGCGCCCGCACCCTTCCCGAGCCGGTCGGCTCGGTCGAGCGCGTGGGGCCGGTCGCGCTCGAGCTGCTGCGCCGGTTCGCGCCGCCCCGACCCGTGCGCCTTCTCGGCGTTCGTGTTGCCGGGCTTGGCCTCGAGGAGCCAGCCGCCGAACGGCAGCTCACGTTGGTTTTGTGAGTTGTGCGAGGCCGCGCTGGCACCCGGCGAGCAGGCATGACAGCATCAGCGCCGTGGAGGGCAAGAAGCAGCGGCGCGCCGCAGCCAACGAGGCAACCATCCGCGATGTCAACGAGGGCATCGAGCGGGGCCAGTGGCCGGGGGAAGAGGACACGCCGGTCGCGTTCCGGTGCGAATGCGCCCGGCTGGGCTGCAACGCGCTGATCGAGCTGTCGGTGCGCGAATATGAGGAGGTACGCGCCCACCCGAGACGCTTCGTGGTGCTTCCCGGCCACGAGCTGCACGAGCTTGAGACCGTGATCGAGGCGCGGTCGGGCTACGTCATCGTTGAGAAGCGAGATCTGGCTGGCGAGGTTGCCGAGCAGCACGATCCTCGCGGTTGACGACGGGTGAAACCACGCCGGCCCGGTTGAGGTCGAAGCGCATTTGCACTTCCGTGCCACCGGAGGCCCGGGTGAGGATCGCGAAGTCGTCGCTCAGCCCCGAGATCAGGGACAGCCCGATGCCGAGCCCGCTGCTGTCGTTCCACGCGTGCATGCCGCGCCCGTCGTCGCCGATCAGGATCCACAGCTCGCCGGAGGTGACGGCGGCCGTGACGTGCAGGCGGCCCGCGTCGCCGTTGCGGTAGCCGTGCACGACCGCGTTGGTCAACGCCTCGGACACCGCCAACCTGATCTCTTCGAGCCGTTCACCGGCCGCGCCCGCCGCGACAGCCACCGCCGCCAGCGCCCTTCGTGCGACGGGCACCGACTCCGGCAGAGCCGGATAGGACTTGCTCAGACCGTCGCCGCGCGCCATGTCGGTTCACCGGATACCCACATGGATGCGAAGTCATGCGCGCAAAGTGGCAGGCTTCCAACCGCGGACGGAAGCGGCATGCTGCGGGCGGGGAGGCCGCCGTCCGCCGGGGCGATTCCGGTTCGGTATCAGTAGAGCGCGGAGGCGAGCCTGCGGCGTGCGTCGCGTGCGAGCGGATGCTCCACGCCCAGCTCGTCGAGCACCCCGATGACGACCCGCCGGACATCATCGCGGGCTCCGTCCGCGTTGGGGATCGCGGCGAGCAGCAGGTCCAGGGCGCGCTCTTGGTCGCCGGCGTCGAGCGCGGCGAACGCCTCACTCAGATCCGGCCCCGTCGGCTGGGCGGAGCTTTCCGCCGCTCGCTCGAGCCCGATCCGCGCGGCCAGCCCGTCTGCCGCGAAGCTACCGGGTACGCGCGCGAGCACCGTCAGCGCCTCGTCCGTCTCGCCCCGACTCTTCAGGATCCGGGCCAGCGGCACCGCGGCATCGGCGCGCGTCGGCTCGAGCTCGTGGGCCCGCCGCAACGACTCCTCGTCACCCCGCTGTACCAGCCCGTCGGCTTCCGAGGGCAGCAGCGAATCCAGGAACTGCTCGACCGCGGTCGGGGGCTGAGCGCCGGTGAACTCGGCTACAAGCCGGCCGTCGCGGAACGCCTTGACGGCCGGTATGCCCTGGACCCGAAACGTCCGAGCCAGCCCGGGATTCGCGTCGACGTCCACCTTTGCCAGCTCCACCTTGCCGGCCCGAGCGGCGACCCCGCGCTCGAGCACGGGCCCGAGCTGACGGCACGGGCCGCACCACTCGGCCCAGAAGTCAACGACGACGGGGAGCGTGTGCGAGCGGTCCAGAACGGCGGACTGGAACGTGGCCTCGGAGACGTCCATGACTCTCATGGTAGCGGCGCCGGGCGCGGGCCAACCTTACGTCCGCGTCAGATTCGCGCCACTCACAGGCGGCCGACGAGCGCGTGCGTGCGCGTGATCCTGTAGATGTAGCTTCCAATGACCGAGATCGTGGTCAAGCACGCCGGCGTCGAGCTGGCCGGCGACGAGGCGGGCGAGGGGATTCCCGTCGTGCTGTTGCACGGCCTGACCGCGACCCGCCGCTACGTCGTCATGGGTTCCCGTGCCCTGGAGCGCTCGGGCCATCGGGTGATTGCCTACGACGCCCGCGGCCACGGAGCCTCCTCGCCCGCGGCGACGCGCACCGAGTACACGTATGAGGACCTGGGGCGAGATCTGATCGCCGTCCTGGATGACCGGGGGATCGAGCGGGCCGTGCTCGCCGGAGCTTCGATGGGTGCGCACACGCTGCTGTGGTTGGGACTGAACGCGCCTGAGCGGGCAGCCGGGCTGGTTGTCATAACGCCTGCCTACGATCCGGCGGTGCAGTTGGACGAGGGCCGGCTGGCGCGCTGGGACGCGCTCGCCGACGGGCTCGAGCGCGGCGGGGTCGAGGGGTTCGTCGCCGCCCAGGGGCGACCCGACGTTCCCGAGGCCTGGCAGGAAACGGTGGAGAGGGTGACTCGCCAGCGCCTCTCGGCGCACGATCATCCGGACGCGGTGGCCGACGCGCTGCGGGTGATACCGCGCTCGCGGCCGTTCGGGTCGGTCTCCGAGCTGGGAGCGATCTCCGTTCCCACAATGGTCATCGCCAGCGCCGACGGCCCGGATCCCGGCCACCCGCAGGCGGTGGGGGAGGCCTACGCGGCGGCGATCCCAGGCGCCCGGCTGGTGCTCGACGAGCCGGGCAAATCCCCGATCGCCTGGCAGGGCAGCCAGCTCTCGCGGCTGATCGCCGAGCTCGCGGCCGAGGTGGACCCGCGGTGAGCCCGACGGCGCCGGCGGGCTACTCGGGCACGCCGCTGGTGCGCAGGCTGGGGGTCAAGCCCGAGGCTCGACTTGGCCTGATCGGCGCCCCCGAGGGCTTCGACGAGACACTCGGCGAGCTTCCGCCCGGCGTGCGCGTGCGCCGGCGCCTCGGTGGGCAGCCGTTCGACGTGATCGTCTTCTTCGCTACGCGCGGGGCGGATCTGGAGCGCCGCCTGCCGGCACTGGCCGCCGCACTCGATCCGGCCGGTGGTCTTTGGCTGGCCTGGCCCAAGCGTGCCTCGGGGGTCGCCACCGACCTCACCGATGTCGTAGTCCGCGGGCTGGGGCTCGCCACCGGGCTGGTCGACAACAAGGTATGCGCGATCGACGACGTCTGGTCGGGACTTCGGCTGGTCCATCGCCTGCGGGACCGTCCCGCGGCGAGCCGTCGCTGACGTCCGGCGTCCGGCGTCAGGCGTCAGGCGGCGATTCGAACCTCGATCCGCCAACGGGCCCCGCTCGCCGCAGGCCACAACACGGCGACGGGGACAGCAGCGCTCTCGCCCTGGAACGAGTGCAGGTGACGTTCCCGCTGGAGGCCGACGATCCGCTGTACCTGCTGGTCGCGCGAGCGCTCGTGGCGCTTGGTTCGCGCCTGGAGATCGCGATAGCTCTGCTGTTGCTCAGCTGGTCGAATCGCCACTTCTGGACCCCCGTGTCATCCCCTGTCCGGCGGCATTGCCGGACGGCGTAATAACGGGACAGGGGCCCGTCATTTCGCGTGTGGCCTAACCCACGCTGACCGACTCGAACGCCGCCCGGCGCGGCGTCAGGTACCCGTTTCCGGCGAACCGGACGCGCACGGTCAGGGCGGCCGGGGAGACGTTGCCCGGCCGGCGCGCGAGTGCGGACTGGCCCGAGAAGTGGCAGGTGGGCCCGAGCGGCAGCAGCGCGAAACCGACCTGTCGCCGGCCGTACAGGAACCGGACGGTCACGTTCCCACGGCAGTCGTACGCGCTCGGGATCCAGTTGGGCGCCTTGACCGAGCCGGAAGTCGTGAACACGAACGGCTTATGGGCCGCGACGGAGGGCGTCGTCCGGGCCCTGATGCTGGGGACCGGGCGGTGCCGGGGCAGCGTCATGAACGTGACGTCAGCACCCGGCTGGGGGGCGGTATTGCCGTGTAGCGCCACGATCCGGAAGTGGAAGACGGTGCGGGCCTCGAGCCCCAGAAGCGTCTGCGCGACCGTCACCGGAGCCGTGCCGGCCGGTACCGTCGCCGGGATCGTCTGCGACCCGTATGCGGTCGAGGTGCCGTACTCGAAGTAGTAGGAGGTGGCCTGCTTGTTGGGGCTGATCACCGCGGTTACCGTCGCCGAGTTCTTGCCGACCTGGCTGGCCGGTCCGGTCGCGACGTTTGGTGGCGGATTGCCGGTGGTCGTGAACGCGTGGTCGGCACCCAGCGTGGTGCCGGCCGCGTTGGTGGCCACCAGGCGATAGTGATAGGTCGTGCCCGGGATCATATCGCGTGCGGTCGTGCTGACCGACTCGGACTTGGTCCCGTGGCCGGCCGAGTGGGCGTCGCTCTGGACGCCGTAGTCGGTATTGAGGCCCCACTGGAAGTAATAGGTGGTGGCGCTCCCGTTCGGGTTGATCGTCCCGCCGAGCACCGCGCTCGTATCGGTCACGTGCGTGTGCGTCCCGGTCGCGACCGCGGGCGACGACGCCGCCACGGCGATCGCGGTCACCACGAGAACCGAAGACGCCGCGGCGGCGCCCAGCAGCATTGCGAACGTGCGCTTCATCCCTGCCTCCCTAATAGGCCGAATCTGCAGGCTGTATACCCGCCTCGTGGCGGAAGTTGCGCCAGGCGTCGGGCTCGCCGATCGGGGGTAAGACGTCCGCTCTTGCCCACATCACGTGCCAACAGGCGCGGAAAGCGCGCTCAGACACAGGGGCGCCGGTCCCGGCTCCGGCGCTCGGATTGCTCAGAACCCGGGGTCACGAGGGTTCGCCGCGGCCGTGGCTTCACCTACCTCGACGCGGACGGGAAGAAGATCGAGTCCGCGGGGGAACTCGAGCGCATCCGCTCACTGGCGGTGCCACCGGCATGGGAGGACGTATGGGTGTGCCCCGACCCGCTGGGCCATCTCCAGGCCACGGGCATCGACGCGGCCGGACGCCGGCAGTACCTGTACCACCCGCGCTGGCGCGAGCGTCGGGATCGAGAGAAGTTCGAGCGGATGGCTCGCTTCGCCGAGCTCCTGCCCGGCGCGCGCCGCCGGCTGGCCAGGAAGCTTCGGGGGGAGAACCAGCCAACACGCGAGGTCGTGCTCGCCGCCGCGGTCCGGCTACTAGACATCGGGCTGTTCCGAGTGGGCGGGGAAGAGTACGCCGGGGAGGACAGCGGCATCGGGCTGGCCACCGTCCGCAAGGAACACGTCAGCGTCGACGGCGACGCACTCGAGTTCGACTATCCAGGGAAGGGTGGCCAGCGCCGCCGTCAGGTGATCAAAGATCGGGTCAGCAACGAGTTGATGCGCACGCTCAAGCGCCGGCGGAGCGGACCGGTGGAACTGCTTGCCTATCGCGAGGGCCGCAGATGGCATGACGTCCACTCCGACGCGATCAACGAGTACCTCAAGCAACAGATCGGCGAGGAGTTCAGCGCCAAGGATTTCCGGACCTGGAACGCCACGGTGATGGCGGCGGTGACGCTCGCCGCGGACGGGCAGAATGCGGCGACTAAGACCGCGCGCAAGCGGGCGATCAACGATGCAGTGCGGGCCGTCGCCGAGCTGCTCGGCAATACGCCGGCCGTGGCGCGCCGCGCCTACATCGACCCCCGGGTGTTTGACCGATACCTGTCGGGTTGGACAGTCGCCGGGGCGCTCGAGCAAATCCCCGACCTCGACGTGGTAGATGATCGCGTGCGCATGCGGATCGAGCGGGCGGTGTTGGATCTGCTGGTCGAGAACACCGACTCGTCCGCGCTCGAGCACGTCGCGAGTGAGCGGGCGGCAGCATGACGGCTAGGAGCGGTGGAAATGCCAGACGTGCCCGACCGGGCGGAAGCCGATGCGGGCATACAAGAGCTGCGGCCAGTCGTTGTCGTCGGCGACGATGAAGGTCAATCCGGCGCCGTCCGCACACGCGAGCTCGACCGCTCGGCTCACCAGCGCGCGTGCGAATCCGCGCCCTCGGGCCTCTGGAACCGTGTAGACGTCCTCTACCTGCGCGGTGCTGCGGTCTGAGCGAAGCTTGCTGATCGCCACCAGCTGACCGTCGCTGCTCCTCACGCCGAGCATCCGGTCGCCGTGGACGCCAGCCTCGCGCCGGTTGTAGTCGACCAGCTCGCGGCACTCCGTGGGAGTGGGGCCGGGGTCCTCGGAGTACCAGCGGGCCATCAGTTCCATCAGCTCGTCCTCGCCCGCCTCGACCACGATGCCGGTGTCAACGGTGCGGTCAGGCAGCTGTGACAGGACCATCATCACGTCGCGCTCGACCTTCCAACTAGCCGCCCGAAACGCCGATTCGAGCGTGGGTCCCGATTCCTGGTGCTCGACAGCGATCTCTACATAACCCAGCCCGGGGAACTCCTCGTCGGCCAGTCGGACCAGATCGTCGAAGTCCAACCGCTCGGTGACCAGGAGCTGGTTGGCCGACCACACCGCCGGCAGCGAGGGGGTGCTCACCACCAACACACCCGCGGCGACGGGGCGGGTGTGATCCGCTGTGCTGAGGAGCACGGCGCGCATGAACTCGAGCGCGCGCGCCAGCGACTCCGCTGCGCGCTTGTTATGCGGCAAGGGGTCCAGCGATGCTGGTCAGGGCCCTGACGGCCCGTGCGCGCTCGCTGGGATCCGCGCGGTCCAGCGTGATCACTCCATCGAGGTGATCGATCTCGTGCTGCATCAGCGACGCGGCGAATCCGGAGCATTCCCGTTCGCGGAACTCGCCGTGCACGTCCTGGCCGCGAATCTGCACCCAGACGGGGCGCCGGACGGCCACGGCGACCGAGTTGTAGCTGAGGCAGCCTTCGACAAACGTGGCGTACTCGTCGGCGGCGGCCACGATCGAGGGATTGACAATCACCTCGATCGGCTCCTCGGGGCTGACGCGAAACGCGAACATGCGTCGCAGCACGCCGACCTGGGTGGCGGCCAGACCGGCTCCGTCCGCGCTGTCGAGCAGCCTCGACAGCCGAGCCGCCTGAGCGCGCAGGAGATCATCGAACGAGTCGACCAGGCGTGCGCGTTCGTGGAGAACCGGATCGCCCCACTGGCGGATCCATGCGTCGGGCATGGCCCGAATGACACCTCACGAGCCCGGGGACGTCAAGTGACGGCATCGAGGGATACGCCGGAACCCATCAGCGCCTTCTGTTAACGCTCGATAATCGATCTTATGTGAACCATCCGGAAAAGAGGGCCGAACCAGGGCTAATGCCAGTCCCGGACCGCCCGTCCGAGGGTCTGGCTGACCTCGGTCCTCAGAAGCGGCGCCAGCGATGCCGCCGTCGCCTCGGCGACGTTGATGCGATCCCTCGCGTGAAAGCAATTCCAGAAACGAGCCAGCCCGTCCTCGCCGTCGACCTCGAACATCTTCGCCGCGAGCCGCTGCCACCGGTACTGAAACCAGATGTAGTTCAGCGGGCTCATCGGGTGATCCCCACCGGTGTAGTGGGCTTGCAGCTCCTCGAGCGTCGTGTAGCCCTCGGCGCGCATCCGAGCGTCGAGCTTTCGACTTCCCGCGCCCACGGTTGAGAGCACCTCGAGCGTGGGCAGGCTCGCCGGCAGCTGAGTGGCGACGAACGCGTGCAGGGCCAGGTTGACAAAGATCTCGCTCAACCAGAAGGTCGGGAGCCTTAGATCTCCCAGTTCCTCGAATGCGTGGCCGAGCTCGTGAATCGTGATGAGGTCAAAGAACGGCTGAAGGTCCACGCCACCGCTGCCGTCCGGGTAAGTCGCGAGCAGCCTCGCAGACCTGCGCGGTGACGCGTCGCGGAGGTCGTGCACCATCCCGATCCAGAAGTCTCCGGCTCCCGCGGACATCACCACGATGCCGGGACGGATCTCGCCGGCGTTGCCTCTGAAGAACGGCAGTCCGTATGGAGGGCCGGGATCCGGCCAGTCCTGCTCGTCGGCCACGACGACGGCGATGTCCGGCTCAACTGGTGCAAACAGGCGGCTGAAATAGACGTAGGCGTCGGCGGCAACGTCGGCCGCGGCCCTCGCCCGCACCAGGGCTCCCTCGCTGTAGCGCACCTCGAACGGATAACCAGCCAGCTTCGGAAGCTCCGATCCGACGGCCACAGGACGAGCCTAGTCTCGGCCGAGGTCGGACGCTGTCACTCGATACGGATTCGGGCCTAGCTACCATGTCGCAGCCCGTAAGGCGCAGCTAGACTGCTCGTGCGATGCCCAAGCAGCAGCGAACGATCCGAGTTGAGCAGCGAGGCCAGCTGGCCGCGATGCAGCAGCTCGAGAGCAAGTCCGACGAGGAGCTCGAGGCCGAGACCAGATACAAGGCCGCGGCTCAGGCGATCCTTGGCTACCGGGCCGCCGAGCGTTATGACGCCAAGGCCGCCCGAGCTCACTTCCAGAAGGCGCTGGCCGCCTCGCGAGGAGCGCAGGAGCGAGCCGGGATCCGGAAGATGGCCGACGCATCGCTGGCGCTGGCCGAGCGCCGGGCGGACGACCTGAAGCGAGCGACCGAGCGGCTCGGCGTCGAGGCGCCCACCAACCGGCAGCTGCTGAGCCTCAGGTTCGTTGGGCTGGTTGCCCCGCCCGCCAGCGCCGGCATCCTGGCCCGCATCCGGGGCATCGTGATCGCGATCGTGCTGGTCGTGGGCATCCTCGCCATCGGATTCGGCATCGTGTACGGCGTGGCGCAGATATTCGGCGGGATGTCGATTGACCTGTCGATCTTCTGGGGCTTGGTCCTGGTGGCGATCGTGATCGGCGTGCTCGCGTTCTTTGGCCGCCGCCGCCAGAAACGCGCGAAGGCATCGCGCGCGGAGCAGCTCGCCTCCGGCTCGCGCTGACGCACGCCGTGTGCGGGCGCTACACGCTGGCGACGCCGAACCCGGCTGAGGTCCGAGGTCGTTTCCCGATCGGCGAGGCCGTGCAGGTCCGCCGGCGCTACAACGTCGCCCCGGGTGACGAGGTCCTCGCCGTCACCACCGACAAAGAGGGCCAGCCGCGTGGCGAGCTCCTTCGCTGGGGGCTGGTTCCCTCTTGGGCCAAGCAGCCGGACACCGGTCTGAAGATGATCAACGCCCGTGTCGAGACGGTGGGCGAGCGGCCTGCCTATCGCCGCGCGTTCGAGCGCTACCGGTGCCTGATCGTGGCCGACGGCTTCTACGAATGGCGGCGCCTGCCGAGCGGGCCGAAGCAGGCCTTTCATATCGGCCGCACCGATGGAGGCCTATTCGCCTTCGCCGGGCTGTGGTCGATCTGGCACGGCGAGGGCGGCCAGACGCTGCGCACGTGCACGATCCTGACCACCGCCGCGAACCCGGCGATCGCCTCGCTGCACGATCGGATGCCGGTGATCCTGGCGCCCGAGGCCGAGTCGGCCTGGCTGGAGCCGGCTGACTCGCCCGAGCGGCTGCGGCAGCTGCTCGGCGGCCTCGATCCAGACGGCACCGCGCTGCGTCCGGTCGGGCCAGCCGTCAACGACGCCCGTTACGACGGACCTGATTGCCTGGCGCCGCCGCTCGAAGAGCGCCAAGTGGCTCTGTTCTGAGCATGGCGCCGTCAGCGCGCTCCCACGAGGTCGCGTTCGTCCTCGGCGGCGGCGGCGTCCTCGGCGCCCACGAGGTCGGGATGCTCCGCGCCCTCGCCGAGTCAGGCGTGGAGCCGGACCTTGTGCTCGGGACCTCGATTGGGGCGGTCAACGGCGCGTTTCATGCCGCGGACCCGACCTCGTCTGGTGTCGAGCGGTTGATCGAGCTGTGGCGCGACCCGAGCTGGGCGGAGCGCTCGGCCGGGGCGACGCTCCGGCGTCTCGGGACGCTGGCCCGTAGCGGCACCCATGTGCAGTCGCTTCAAGAGATGCGGACGCGCCTCGACGAGCTGCTCCCGGTGGGACGGGTCGAGGACCTCCGGGTCCCGTTCCAGTGCGTGGCCGCATCGATCGAGCGGGCGGCCGAGCACTGGTTCGAGACGGGCCCGCTGGCCGACGTGGTGCTCGCGTCTTGCGCGGTGCCCGGGATCCTGCCGCCGGTCCCGATCGACGGTGAGCACTTCATCGACGGTGGGATCGTGAACTCGATCCCCGTCAGTCGTGCCGTGGCGCTCGGCGCGCGCAACATCTACGTCCTCCAGGTGGGCCGCCTCGAGCAGCCGCTGAAGCCGCCGCGCTGGCCCTGGGAGGTGGGCCTGGTCGCCTTCGAGGTGGCGCGCCGCCATCGCTTTGCGCACGACCTGCGCTCGCTCCCCGAGGATGTCGAGCTTCACGTCCTCCCCACCGGAGGTTCGGCGGCGCCCGCCTACAACAACGTGACCGGACAGCTGCGCGTCGGGCGAGCCATCCGCACCGTCGGGCGGCAGATCGATTCGGCCTATGAGGCGTCGGTCCGCTACCTGGAGCAGAGCTGATGCCGCCAAAGGCGATCCGCCGACCGGTGACCGTCACCGTCTGGCTGATCGTCTCGGCTCTGGCCGTGGTTGCATCCCCCCTCCTGCTCGCCGTTGGAGCTCTGGCCAGCCGGTTGACCGGGCGCCGGCAGCCCCTGATCGCGGCTCGCCTGGTCCTTGCCTATTTCAGCTACGAGCTTGGCGGGCTGATCAGGTGCGGTGCGCTTTGGCTAGCTGCGTGCGGGGGTCGCCTGATCGGTCGCCCCCGGTTCCAGCGTATGCACTGGAAGCTTCTGGCGTGGTTCATAGACGGACTCGCCCGTTCGGGACGCAGTGCCCTCGACATCGACGTGCAGGCGGACCCGACGGCCGATGCTGCCCAGGCGCTCGACTCCGGCCGTCCCGCGCTCGTCTTCAGCCGCCATGCCGGTCCAGGCGACACCATCTTCGTCATCGACGAGCTCATATCCCGGTATGACCGACGGCCGAGCGTCGTGTTCAAGGAGGCCATCGCGCTCGACCCATGCGTGGATCTGCTCGCCCATCGCCTCCCCCATGCGATGCTCGACACCTCCGACCGCGAGGAGTGCGAGGCCCGGATCGGGCAGGTGACGCGCGCGCTCGCACCCCGTGGAGTGCTCCTCCTGTTCCCCGAGGGAGGCAACTTCACCACTTCGCGCCGGCGTTCCGCGCTCGCCCGCCTGCGCCGGAAGGGGCGGCAGCAGTCGGCCGAACGCGCTGAGCAGATGCCGCGGGTGCTTCCACCTCAGCCGACCGGCTCGCTGGCGGCGTTGGCTGCCCGCGGCGATGCAGACGTGATCTTTGCCGCCCACACCGGCCTCGGTCTGTCGGCTTACCCGCGGCAGTGGTGGCGCGACATGCCTATCGGCAGGACTCTGCGCACACGAATGTGGCTGGTGCCCTCCGACGAGGTGCCGCGCGACCCCGACGATCAGGTCGACTGGCTGTACGACTGGTGGAAGCGCATCGACGAGTGGATCGGCTCGCAGGGAACCGAGCCTGAGAGCGAGTGTGAAGCGGCCGACTGCTGAATCAACCGCGGCCGGTTCAACGGCTCAAGCGGCGGCCGGCTGCTCGGATAGGTCGGTCGAGACGCGTTGCGCCGGCGTGGGTGCCTCGGCCGGGATCCCGATCCACCGGTTGAACGCGTCCGGGGCGAGGGGCTTACTGAAGTGATAGCCCTGGGCGAAGTCGCAACCCAGCCCGGCCAGGCGGGTTAGCGTCGCCTCGTCCTCGACTCCCTCCGCGACCACCTTCAGCCCGAGATCGTGTCCCAGGTTGATCGTCGAGCGGACGATGATCAGATCGCTCTCGTCGCTCAGCATCGGCGAGACGAACGAGCGGTCGATCTTGAGCTCGTCGATCGGGAGCCGGCGCAGGTTGGCCAGCGACGAGTAGCCGGTGCCGTAATCGTCGACCGACAGGCCGACGCCCAGCTGGGCCAGGCGCGTCAGCGTGATCAGCGAGCGGTCAGGATCGGACATCAGCATGCTCTCGGTGATCTCCAGCTGCAACGCCTCGGGCGCGAGGCCATACATGGCCAGGAGATCCCCGATC
>DATJRS010000193.1:0-24547 GCA_035504535.1 Solirubrobacteraceae bacterium
CTCCCACACCGTCTACCGCACGTTCAACACGGAGCAGCGTCGGGAGTTCATCCGGATCACCGAGGACGTCGCGGATGCGGTCCGCGACGCCGGCATCACAGAAGGCATGGCGCTCGTGTGCGCGATGCACATCACCGCCGCGGTGTGGATCAACGACGACGAGCCGGGGCTCCAGGCGGACACGCTGGAGTGGCTCGACAAGATCGCGCCCCCGAGCTGGCGCGAGCCGGCCAACGAGGTGGCGCGGGAGCTGCTGCCCGACCCGGGCGATTACCGGCACCACCGCGGAGGCGAGGACAACGGCGATGCGCACCTGAAGAATCTGCTCATGCACCACCAGGCGATCGTCCCCGTCACCGACGGGGAGCTCGATCTCGGTCCGTGGCAGCAGATCTTCTACTGCGAGTTCGACGGCCAGCGCCCGAAGCGGCTCGTGATCAAGGTGCTGGGCGAGTGACGGTGGAGCCCTCGCGCGTCTTCGTTGAGGGAGCGCTGGAGGGGCAGGTCGCGATCGTCACCGGCGGCGGCACCAACCTCGGCAAGGCGGCGGCCATCGAGCTCGCGCGCTGCGGCGCCTCGGTGGTGATCGCCGGGCGTCGCGCTGACGTGCTCGAGGCAGCGGCGGTTGAGGTGGGGGAGCGATGCTCGTGGGTGGCCGCTGACATCCGTGAGCCGGCCGGCGCCGAGCTCATCGTCACCACCGCCCTCCAACGGCACGGGCGCCTCGACCTCCTCATGAATAACGCGGGCGGCCAGTACATGGTCCCGGCCGAGGAACTTGCGATCAAAGGCTGGCGTGCGGTCCATCGACTCAACGTCGACGGAACGCTCGCGATGTCCACGGCCGCGTACGAGCTGGCTATGCGCGAGGCCGGTGTCGGCACGATCGTCAACGTGACCGTCTCGCCGCACCAAGGCTTCCCGGCGATGGCGCACACCGGCGCGGCACGGGCGGCGGTGGAGGCGATCACGCGCGAGCTTGCATCGCTCTACGCCGAACATGGCGTCTCGGTGATCGCCGTCGCCCTTGGCCGCTTCGACACCGAGTCGCTGCGCAAGTACCCGGCCGAGCTATGGCGCAGCGCCGCGGCCACCGTCCCGCTGCAGCGGCTGGGCACCCTGGAGGAATACGGCTGGCTGATCGCGCTCCTTGCCTCTCCGCTTGGCAAGGCGCTCGCCGGGTCGGTTGTCACGCTCGACGGGGCGCTCGACAACTGGAGCGGCCCGTGGCCGCCCGCCGACCTGACCAAGGACGGGCAGGTGCCGACGGAAGCGCGCCGACCAGTCGCCTGACCGGGGCACCCGGCTACCATCCGAGCACGCGCGGGCGAGGTGTCAACGGTTGCACGGGAGCCTTCCAAGCTCTAGGAACGGGTTCGACCCCCGTCGCCCGCTCTGTGGTTCGGCGTAGAATCGATCCCGACCACGGGGAGTAGCGCAGTCTGGTAGCGCACCCGGCTGGGGGCCGGGCGGTCGCAGGTTCAAATCCTGTCTCCCCGATTCATAAAGGGCCTGGAAATGCGGCACTTCGAGCGGCGTGTGATCTCGGCGCAACTCCTCTGAGGGGGCCAAAAGGGGGCTAAACCTTCGGGTCGACGAGTTCTCGGATCGGCGGTCCGCATCGGGGATGAGGCCCACGCCAGGGGGCGCAACTGATCCAAGGCTCTTCGGATAGCCGCGCCCGCGGGCTCGCCCTCGCTCTGGTCGAGCGGGACGCCGGTGTGGGGAGGCGGTGTGTGTCGTGGGCGGAAGTCAGCGTTCGAGAGGGGCAGCGTTCTCGGCGTTGGCGGTCACACGGCTCGGTGGTTGCGCGTTTATATGGGGTCGTGGATGCTCACCGGGACGCTAGCGATGAGCAGTTGCTGGCTGCGGCGCCTTCGGATCCGGAGGCGTTTGCGTCCTTTTACGATCGGTATGAGCCGTCGGTGGTGGGGTATTTCATGCGGCGAACCGGCGATCCGGAGATCGCGGGGGACCTGACGGCCGAGGTGTTCGCGGCGGCGCTGAGCTCCGCCGGTAGCTATCGCCCGCAGGGTCCGACGGCCGCGGGGTGGTTGTTCGCGATCGCGGCGAACACCCTCGCGAGCAGTGCTCGCCGCGGTCAGGTCGAGGCGCGCGCTCGAAAGAAGATAGGGATGCGGGCGATCGAGTTAGAGGAGGTGAGCCTTCAGCGAGCTGAGGCATCAGCGGGCGATGCCTGGGTTGCCGGGCTGCTTGAGCGGCTGCCTGAGAGCCAGCGTGACGCGGTTCGGGCTCGAGTTCTCGATGAGCGCTCGTACGCGGAGATCGCGCGGGAGCTTCGGACGTCTGAGTTCGTGATCCGTAAGCGGGTCAGCCGGGGGCTGGCGACGCTGCGAGAGCGATTGGAGAGACCGACATGACTGTGTTTCCGGAGATTCGCCAAGAGCTCTACGAAGCCGCCGCCAGGCAGGCCGCCGGTACGCGACGCCCCGGCACGAGCCCGGAGCGCAGTCGCCGATTCGTCCTTCCGAGCTGGTCCGTGGCCGCCGTGAGATGGACGCCGCTCGTTGCGGGTGTCCTCGTAACCGCCGTCGTGGCTTTGGTGGCTCTGACGGCGCTGCGAGAAGGAAGCGCCCATCGCGCAACCCCGGCGCCGATAACGTCCACTTCCCCGCTGGGGGAATTGCACGCGCAGGCAGGACGCCTGCTCGGCTCCGGTCACGCCCTCGATGCGCGGATCCACCAACTGCGTGGCTTGCCGATCGTGATCAACGTCTGGGCTTCCTGGTGTGCGCCCTGCCGCGAGGATTTCCCACGGTTCGCGTCGGCGTCGGTTCGCTACGGGTCGCAGGTGGCGTTTCTGGGTGCCGACATCGATGACGCGCCGAACGATGCGCGTGCGTTCCTCGCGCGAAACCCGGTTGGCTACCCGAGCTATGAGACGAGCGATAAGCAGCTCGCAGCGGACATACCAAGGCACCTGAAGGATTTGCCGACGACTGTCTTCATCGACCCGGCGGGGAGGGTCGTGAACGTGCACGTGGGTGACTACGGCTCGCTCGTAGCGCTTGAACGGGACATCGCCTTCTACCTTCATCCGCAGACCAGCTCGGGCTCGGCGACCCGTGCTTTGGTCGCGGAGTTCGCAGTGCTGCGCCGACCGCAGACCGCGGCCGACCGGGCCGTGCCGTGGCCCAGCAGCGAGATCGCCGCGCATCAGCCTTTTGATCATCCGGTGCCGGCGCTCACCCGACGAGTGTTCACCTTCCCCAACGGGCGCGGCCTGTTCATGGTCGTGCTCGCGCACCCAACAACGAGCGGCGGCCCGGGTCCTGCGCTGCCCCCGCAGCTGGGCGACGGCGTCGCGCTGTGGTCAATCTGCTGCAACGGCATCGCCCAGCCCGCTGGCTCGCTAGCCGCACACGAACAGCTCGTCCCTGAGGAGCGAGGCGTCCCGCAGTCAACCGGCGTGTATTACGCCTACAGCGTCGTCCCCGACGGCGTCACCCGAGTGAAGTGGATATTCGCCGGCATTCGAACGCCGAAACGTATGTGGCCGCGAGCGACCGTCTGGGCCACCGTCCAGAACAACGTTGCCGTCGCGAGGGTCGTGCCATTCCCACTTCCGATCCTGAGCGCCACCTGGTACTCGCCCAATGGGCGCATCATCGCCTCGCAAACCTGGACGCAGAACCGCAGGGCCTGCAAACAACATCCAGCCCGGTGCGCCGGCTACACGTAAACGAGTAGACACTACCCACTCGCATGCGACCCTCGACCGGTGACAGACTTCAGCTGCTGTCCGCTTCCGACGGGTCAGTCGGGTGAGGTGTCGCGGAGCCAGCGGCCATACCAGTCGCGGACGCGGCGCAGCATGTCGCTTTGGTGACTACGTCGGCGGATCCCGTGGGGCTCGTGCGGGTAGATCACCAGCTCGGCTGTGGCGCCGAGGTCGAGAAGCGCGCGGTGGAATCCGGTGGCTTGGGAAACGGGAACTCGCTCGTCGTGTTGTCCGTGCAGGATCAACAGCGGTGTTGTCACCTGCTTGGCGAACGAGATCGGTGAGCGGCTCGCGGCGTTGTGGGGCCTTGGTCCGTCCCAGGGGCGGCTTCCGGCCAGTTCGGCCTCGAAGCGAGGTAGATCGCCGGTCAGCGTGAGCATGTTCCAATCACTGATCCCGGCGCCCATGATGCCGGCCTTGAACCGGTCGGTCTGCGTGATCGCCCAGGCGGTCATGTATCCGCCTTGGCTCCAGCCGCCGATGCCGAGTCGGTCAGGGTCGGCCAGGCCCCGTTCGACGGCCGTGTCGACCGCTGCGATAACGTCGGTGTAATCCGCCCCGCCGACGTCGCTTCTAACTGACGCGGCGAACTGGTGGCCGTGCCCAAGCCCGCCGCGCGGATTGGGTGCCAGCACCGCGTATCCAGCAGTGGCCAGCCATTGCACCCAGCCCAGAGGGTGGAGGTGGCAGCGGCGATCCCAGCGCCAGTATGGACCGCCGTGGATGAGCACGATGGTGGGGTGGGGGCCGGTGCCCGCGTCGGCCGGAAGGACGAACAGCCCGTCGAGTTCTAGGCCGTCGGGCGCGGCCCATCGAAATGCCTCCTGGCGACCGAGGCGTACATCAGCAAGCACGTCGTGGTGGCGGCTAAGCCGGCGCAGCGCGCCTATAGGACCGGCCCAAACCTCGCCGGGCTCGGTGCCGTTGCCGCCGGTCAGCGCCAGCATCGGGGCATGCTCCGTCCATGCCAGTGTCGCGTCCGTCCACCACTGGGGGCAGGCAATCCGCAGTGGTTCTCGCGCCGTGGCTGCCGTCATCACCTCGAGTTCGTTGTCAAGCCCGCGCGCCAGCGCCACCACCACCGGATGGTCGGGCTGGGTAAGAGCGCGCAGCCCGCACGCTTCCTCGCCCGGTGTTGGAGCGATGACCTGCGGCACCCCCCCAGAGGGGTCGACGCTCCAGATGACCTGGCCGCTCTGGGTCAGACCGTCAGCGGGAGCCGAGTACATGATCTGGTGCTCGAACGGCCATGCCAAATCTGAGGCCTCCGGACCGGGGCAGATGGTGGCATCCGGCCGGCCGCCGACCGCCGTCACGACCAGTACGGCGTCCGCGCGCGCGTCAAGCGTTGGGGTCGGCTGACGTAGGTACGCCAGCCGCGACCCGTCGGGCGACCACGCCGCCTCCGAGACATGGAACTCGCCGCCAGCGACATCGCGCACCTCGCGGCTGGCCAGATCGAGAACGCGCAGACGGGCGTAGGGCCAGCGCTCCCCGTACACCTCGGCCTGATCACCCTTCTGCTGACGCAGTTGCTCCTGCGCACCCAGGTCGTCTGCCACGACCAGCGCCAAGGCCGTCCCGTCAGGCGACCACGCGTAGTGTTCGACGTCTCGCTCGCTGACATAGAGCGGCTCGGCGTCTCCCCCGTCTAAGCGCAGCAGGTAGAGACCAAGGACGCCGCGCTTGCGGCGATCCGATCGAAACGCCAGCGAGCGACCGTCAGGCGCCCATCGGGGCCGCTCAGACCGGCCCGGCGCCCACGTCAAGCGCCGCGCCGGAACCGACGCGTCGATCGAAGCCAGCCAAAGAGCACCGTCGGGATGCTCACCCTCATCGCCATACGGCGCGGCCGACCACGCCACGAGCGTCCCGCCCGGGGAAACCTGCGGATCGGAAGGCCAATCCAGCTCCAGGAAATCATCGCTCAGACCCACCGACCCAAACACTACGGCGCAAGGCCGACTGATATCTCGAGCGAGCGTTCCGGCAATGGCCCGCAAACGGATCGATGACCGGACACTGTCAGCTGCGCGAACACACGGACGGGCCTGGCGGGTTGACGTCGCAGATGAGGCGTCCGATGGTTTTCGCAATGAGCCCTGGCTTCGCGTCCACTCGACGCCGTCGACCACCCTCGCCTGAGCGCGCCAACAGCACTGTGCTGTCAGAGGAGCGGGAGTAAGTCAGTCGCCGAGGTCGCGGTCGCGTTCCTGGGCCCCGAAGGAGTCCCCTTTGCTCAGCGTCGCCACCGTCGGCGGCGCTTTGGCTCAACGATCCCGAACATCTCTCGGTAGCGCCGCTCTCGTTCGGCGGATTCCTCGGGCGTCTCCGGCGGCCGGGCCGGTCGCTCGGGCTCAGCTGTCGGCGCCGCCGGCACAGACGCTGCCGAGGCTGGGACATCGATCGGCGCGCTGCTGGCTTTCCCATTGGCGGTCGGCGTGGCGGCACTGCCGGTGGTCTCAGACTGATCAGTGGCCTGCCCCTCGCGCTCCTCGTCGCCGCGGGTCAGAGTGGCGATCTCCTCCGCGCTTGTCTGCACGATCACACTGAAATCCGGCGGCGTGAGCCAGACCTTTCTTGCGAGGCGGTTGTCCACCACGCGACCGATGCGCTCGCGCAGTCGTAGCGCACGCCGGCGCAGCGTCCGCCGTGAACTGCGTCACGCCACGCTTCGAGCATGCGCTTCTAGCGATCCTCGCGACGTCCGCCGCTCTCGCCGATCACGGCCCACGGTGGACCCGACTCGTTGAGCCAGATGGCGACGTCGGGGAGTTGCGTCGTGTAGCCGCGCTCGCAGCGCGTTGGCACTTCCCAGCGCTCGCCGTCGAGCGCAAGTTCGCGCGCGGACTTCCACGTTCTACCTCGGCGTCCCGCTCGTGCCGCTGATCATTCCACGAGCACAGCGTGGGCGATCGTGGTGGGCCCAGGCGGCGACTTGACCGCACGGACGCCGCCAAGGCCTGCCCGCTCGACACCAAGCGCGGTCAGCCAGGCAACCGACCCCTGCCCCCAGACCCACGGCATCCGAGCCAGCCAACCGGCGGCCTCAAGCTTCGCGACATGCCGCCGAACGACTCGCTGATCGAGCTCCAACCCCACCTCCACCGCTGGCAGGGATACGACTCCAAGCCGCCCGATGAACCGCGCCACCCTCACCGTCCCCGGCCCTAGAACCACACCCTCGGTCATCACGAACCGACCAACGTAGGTTGCAATCCCCCGATGACCGTCCGCCCCGCCCGCACCCAGACCGACACTCCGGCCTCGACTAGCAGCTGACTACCCGAACGAATACGTGAGGGCGGGTAGGTCAGCTGCCACCAAGGGCGCGCGGGGATGAGGAAAAGCCAGTGCGGGCGGGGCGGACGGCGATCACACGTCGTCCTCAACCCTGTCCGCGCAGGTCTATGAACTGCGGACCGCATAGCGGACCTGGTCCGGCTGGTCATTCGTCGCGCTCGCGCGTCTTGGGTGTCTCGCCGAGGAGCACATCGGCGATCTTGTGCATGACCGCGGCAAGGTCGCGGTATTGGAAGGCGACGGCGTACATGAGGTTTCCCTCCATCGCGATTCCCAGGCGCTGGACGGCGCGATCGAACTCGGCCCACAGCCCCGGTGGCCCGGGCCGGTTGCCGCCGGGACGTAGCTCATACGAGAGCGTCATGTACCGGCGGTCGGGGAGTGGGGTCCAGGCGAAGCCTTCTGTCCCGCCGGCCCTGGCGAGCGCCGCGCCTTGCTGCTCGCATGCCGCGGCGAGCGCGCGCACCCGGTGAGGAAAGCCGGGATCGGGCGGCGCGTTCTCGCTTGCCTCCTGCGAGCGTTGCCAATGCTCGTCGGCCAGCCGTAGCTCCCCGATGATCTCCTTCGTCTTCCCGGCCGAGGCTTTACGGCTGTGGATATCGGCCGTCGAAAGCTGATTCAGCGACTGCGGCGGCCCCATCCGGCCTTGCGGATCCCGCGGTCGAGGCTGGTACCCCCGAGCCTGCGGCTCGCCCTTGGCGACCTCGAGCATCCGGTCCACGTCCGAGCGGCGGATCAGCAGCTTTCGCTGTCCGGCACGCTTTGCCGGCAGCCTGCCTTTAGAGACCCACAACCGGACCGTCGCGGGATTAACGCGGAGCTCGTCAGCGATCTCGGCGACCGTGAGCCATGGATCGCTGTCGACGGGGTCAGGATCGGGATCGAACACTGGACTAGGTTGGCCGGCTCCATCTATCGCAATTAGCACAATTGTGGTATCGTAGCTGGACCGTCGGAATCATGACAGCGAACAGGGTCATCAGGGTTCTGCAGGAGCCAGACGCCCCCGGCCTGGAGGATCGTGTGCAGCCGGGTCGACTGCTCGAAGCGGACGACGTCGCTCGCTACATCGGGATGACCACGGACTGGATTTACCGAGAGGTGCGCGCCGGTCGTATGCCTCACATCCGTCTCGGTCGCTACGTCCGCTCTCGGCGCGAGTCAATCGACGCTTGGCTCGCTGGGCGGGAGCGTGGGCCCGCGGCGAACAACGCCAGGTCGCGGTGACCGTCGCTCCTCAATGCCCGCCTCGTCGGGCATAGCCTGCGGGTGTTGAGGGCGACGCTTAGCTGGCTGACGAGCCGCGCTTGACGTGACGCCGAGCTTCGAGCTGTAAGCGGGGACTGGCAAGCCCGAGAGCGCGCCACTCATGAGAGTGATTTCGTTAGCGCGGAATCCTCACGCCAGAGCGCAAGACACGCCATACAAGGGCCACACCCCCACCGATGAGGAGGAGGAGGAGGTGCTGAAGGTCGAGGCCAAGGGTTCTCAGCGCCTCGCTTCGGCGGGGTCGAAGCGTTTCGCTTCGGCCGTCTGCATGGACGACGACAACTGAACGGTGGTCGGCGTGGTACCGCGCTACGAGCTCGTCACGTTCAGGCGAGTCTGCCGCGACGATCGCGGCACCTGGAGGGATCTGCTTCGCGATGTCGCTGTCCGCGTCGAGCGCCTCGAAGAAGACTTCCCAGGCCCGATCGTCAGCTGGTGTTAAGTCTGGTCTTTCTGCCGTCGCCATGAGTCGATCATCTCACCTGCGGAGGACCGAATCTGTTGGACCGCCGCGGTGAAGCCTTCCTGGGCGCTCGCATACTGCAGGACCTCGGGAGGCTGCCGTTTGGCTCCCGCACGAGTGTATCGGTGCATGTGATGCTCCCCGTGAGGGCGGACGTAGTCGTACAGGCGCACCGAGACGAACCTGCCGCCCTCGAACACCCGCAACACGACGGCGTATGCGACAAGCTTCCCTCGTTCTGTCTCGAGGCGGACGAGGATGTCCGCGTCCCGCACGCCGGGAATCGGACGGACGTGTTCTCGGATCCTCGCGGCCACGCGCCCAGGCTAGGCCCGCACCCGGCGCGAACGTCCCAGGAGAACGCCCGACCGACCCCGTCACCGTCCTGGTCGCGCGGCGTCTCGCGCGCGGACAAGCAATGACGCCGGCAGACGAGACCACCCTTCTCGAGCGGATTCGCGACGGCTCGGCCCACGTCGTCCCGAACGACCGACCCGCGCGGTAATTTCGGGCGAGTCGCCCTGCGCTGGTGGTCGACCGCGGCCGCAACGAGACGGGTCCCATGCAAGCCAAGAATCGCAGCCGCCGTGGCACTGGCCACCTCTACCAGAAGGACGACCGCTGGTATGGCCAATGGTACGTCCGCGGCAAGCATGTCAAGCGTTCCCTTGGTCCGGTCAGGCAGCCCGGGGCCAATGATGGCCTGACCAAGCGCCAGGCCCAGGCGCGGACGCTCGAGGCGATGAGCGAGATGCATTCTGGTCCGGCGCCGGTGACCGAGCGGCTGACGGTCGAGCAGGTCGGCAAGCGACGGACCCGAGAGCTCGCGCGGAGGGGACGCAAGCAGGACACGAGGCTCGCCAACTACGAGTCGGAGATCCGCTGCCACTTCGCTCCGCACTTCGGTCAGGTGGCAATCGCCGACATTGGCGAAGACGACGTCACGGGGTTTGTCGACGCGTGCCTGAGTGACCTGTCCGTCAAGACGGTGCGCAACCTGTACGTGCACCTGAACGCGATCTTCGAGTTCGCAATCCGCAAGCGGTGGTGCCACGCCAACCCCTGCAAGCTCGTGGACAAGCCGGCATCGGTCGCGGATGCCGACGCCGAGATCCGCTTCCTCGACCAGGCCGAGCTCGACGCGTTGCTCGCGGCGCCGGCACCGCGACGCCACAGTAAGCGGACGCTCGAGCGTGCTGCCAAAGCGCGGGTGCTCCGCGACGAGCAGCGACTGGAGTGGAAGGAGATCTGCGCGGCGCTTGGGTGCTCACCCGCGAGAGCCGTCTACCTGTACCGGGCAACGGGCGATAACGCCGTCGACGAGGACCTTTGGCAGGTCGACCTGGCGATGTACCTCACGGCGGCGATGACCGCTCTGCGCCAGGGTGAGCTGCTCGCGCTGCGCTGGCGTGATGTCGACTGGCCCGGCGCGGAAGATCCGGTCAGCGGCGGGATGAGGAACGGCAAGCGGCGAACGCCCAAGTCCGCGACCTCGTCGAGCGCCGTTCCCATGGCGGACAGGGTCGGCGGCGCGCTCGATCGCCTGTTCCAGGCCTGCGCGTACCAGGGCGACGACGACCTCGTGTTCGGGCACCCGCACACTGGGCGCCCTCTCGATCGCAGCCAGGTCTCGAAGCCTCGGGTCCACAAACTTGTCGAAGACCGTCGGTCGGCTGGGATCAGTCGGGAGGCGGGTTGCCGCCGGGATTGCCCGGAAGGTCGTCGGGCGCAGGAGGAGGCGGAGGCGAAGCTGGCATATACGGACATTACGCCTGCGTCCGCGCAGATGCTAGTCCCCGGAGGGGCGCTCCGGCTCGCTCCCGCTATCCGCGCTGGACGTGCCGGGGCCCGGCTGGTCGGCGCTAGAGAGGGCCTGTTTGAGGCGTTGCAATCGTGACGTCAGGCTCTGAGCGTGGGTGAGCTCGTCGGGCAGATGCTCGCCGATCAACAGCGTGCGGTTCAGGTTCCATGCGATGACCCGCTCATCGTGAAAGTCGGTGGGGGTCCGCAGTCCGAGCTTGTCGTAGACATCGTGGCGATGTAGGTCGATGCAGGCGCACACAACCGACCCCCAGCGCTGCGCGGCGCCGATCGCTGCTCGGTAGGCGACGAACGACAACGCCAGCGGAATTAGCAGTAGCCAAAGCGACGACGACGGCTTGTACTGGACGAGGTCAACGGCGAGGACGACCGCGGCTGCCGCAGACAGCAGCGAGCCGTTGATGAAGAACGCGACATCGCCGCGCGCGTCTGACAGAACCTGCGCTTCCTGATCGGAGAGGAGGTTCTCGACGTGAGGCCAGGCGCCGATGCTATTGAGATGCCACTTCACGAAGGACCGGCGCTCGAAGGCGCGCACCGCGTTCCCGAATTTGGTCGGCAAGAGGAGTTCGGTGGAGGTGAGATCGGCGCGGTCGTAGGGGAAACGCATCCCGAGCTGCCACGCCGCCTCGAAGGGGCGTTCGTCATCGAGGTGCTCGAAGTCGCATTTCTTGACGGCCCGCTCGTACCGCAGGGTCTGCAGCCAGACGGGCACCACGTGGATGACCTTGACGAGCGGCCACGACCGAACGGCCCGGAGCGGGTAGCCCTCGTACAGACGCAGGACGTTGTAGTGCAGGCCGAGCAGAAGCAGGCCGCCCGCCAGTGACGCGCCGCCCAGAATCGCGATGCGCGCGCCCGAGGAGGCAGACCGATAGACGTCGGGCAGAATCGCCGAGTCGAGAACCTGAGCGAGTGCGACAAGGACGAAGAAGACCGGAAGGAAGAAACCGACGATGAAGTAGCGGCTGAATACGCCGGCGACGTCGCTGAGGCCCATTGTTCTCCGTCCGGATTGAGCGGGAGGGGCTCGCGCCTGAGATCAGTCGGGGGGCGGGTTGCCGCCAACACCGCCAGGCAGGGCCGCTCGGGGCGGCGGGTTGCCGCCAGGATTACCGGGAAGTGCTGGCCCGTGTGTGCCGCGGCTGCTGGTCGACCGGTTGCTCTTCGTGCGACGACTCGCGCGGGCCCTTCCACGCCGGGAACCGGCGCTCCCAGCGGAGCCTCGACCGCTGCGACCGCTCTCGGCCCGACCGCGGGGCGTCCGGTCATCCTTGAGTTCGCGGATGGCCGCCGCGTGAAGTCGCCCGGCTTCGGTGGCGAATGTCTTCAGTTCAGATTCGAGCACGCGAGCCGCGGAGCGCTGGTCCCGGGGCAGCGCTTGGCGGATCATCGCGAGCCGCCGGTTGACATCGGCTAACGCAGTCTGGATCCCGCGGGCCTGGGCTTGAAGCTGCTTCGGGGACCGAGCACGCGACGGACTCGATGAAAGGCTGCTCGCAGAAACGCTGCGGGACCCGCTGATCGATGCTCTGGAGGAGGTCCCCGTTGTCGCGCGCTGGCGTTGACTGGACTTACGGGGAGAGGTGGCGCGCTTCGGTGATGGCATTCGAAACCCCAGCGAGGTGGGCGCAAGCCTACCCGCTTGGTAGTCGGGCTGCGCCTGGCTGTCCCGCGTGCAGTGACGGGGTCCGTATCGGCTCCGCCTAGGGTCTCCCCGACTGAAAACCCCGGTTGCGACGGACCGCGACCGGGGACGACGGGAAGCGACAAAAGCCGAGCAAATCAGGCACCGGCCCCGACGACTGAACGGTTACCGGGTTTCAGGGACGCGGGGGACGAATGTTGGCCGGAGTGGCCAACTCGTCTGGCCGCACGCCCCCGGTCGGTCTTGTCAACCGGCGCAGGGGAACGTTCGCCCCGGCAATAAGACTCGGCTCGTGATCCGCGGCGTGAGGTGCTCCGAGCGATGCTCTCCAATGCTCGTGGTCGCGTTGCTCCCACTCGTCGTGGACAACCGACGCCGCTTCCACCGGTGTTCACTGCGCCGGTGGAAGCTGTCTAGGGCGTCGATTACGGCATCGTCGGGGCCTCGCCGCCGTGTGCTCCTCGGAGGAGGTTCGGCAGTCCTATCCGGTCACGATGCTGTCCCCGTACTGCTGGGTGCAACCTGACGGCCCGTCGATCGAACCCGGCACGACGGCATAGTCGGAGGCGGGATTCATGATCGCCACGTGGTTGTCAGTGATCGCGTCCTCGCAGGCATTGCTGACGCTCTCGCTGACCTGCGATCCGTCCGTCCACAGGTCGAGCCACACCTGAGCACCCGGATTCGCGGCCCCGTCGGCGGGGTCGCCGGCGAGATCCCAGCAAGCCTCGTTCTGGGGATCGTTACCGTCGCCGCAGGAGTCCTCGACGATGAAGTACCGGCGGAAGTTCGGGATGTACCAGATGGTTCCGGGCGTGAACTCTGGAATGTCCTGCCCGTTCACAATCTCGTGCCCGACCGCCAGCGTGATCGGATCGGCATACGTGCCTGTCCCGCCAGCCGTCTGGTGGATGACCGGATAGCTGATTGTCGAGCTGCCGGGAGGCGTGTTGTCCCACCACCCATAGCCGGTGGTGTACGCCACGAACTGGCACTGGCTGGTTTCCGTACTCGGTGGCGGAACCGGGGTGCAGCCGGGAATGGTCCCGGCGGACGTGGTCGTCGTCGTGGTAGGCGTGGTCGAAGTCGTGGTCGGCGTGGTAGTGGTCGTGGTCGTAGTCGTGGTCGGACCTGTAGCCGTAGTGGCGGTAATCGTCGTAGGCGTAGTCGTCGTGGTGGATTTCGTCTGCTGGCAGCGATGGTGCCGACGGCAGCGAGCGACGGCACTCCTCGTGGACTTCGTCTGGTGGCAGCGATGATGTTTGTTGCAGCGTCGCGCCGGACGCTTGTGCAAGGCGCCCGCTTCGGCGCCGGCGGCGACGCCGAACCCGAACACCGCGAGTCCGACTAGGACGAGGATCGACTGCGAGAGTCGTCTGCGAAGCACTCCAAGACCTCTTTTCCGCCCCCGGTTGCGGAAATGCGCTTCATGGCGCGCGGCACCCTACCCGCCGCAGTTCGTTCTCAAACGCACCGAGAGTGATGTCGGGGCCGCTGGTCGATCGCCACGATCAGCCGCAGCGGCGCCCGGCACCGTCTCGCCGCGCTCACCTCGCCCGGCCTCACCGTCGGGTGCGTCGCGGCCAAACGTGGACGTCGAGGTCGTCGGGATTGCCGGCTTGGCGGGCGCCGTCTGACCGAGCGCGGCGTTTTTGGCACTCGCCAGGATCCCCTGGAACACGAGGTCGACAGCGTCGCGGGACACGCACCCGCAACGACGTCCAGAACCATCGGAAGGAATGCCGACGCTCGGCGAGCTTGGTTATGCAGGACAGACGACGGACGCTAATCCAGAACCAGCTAGGTCACGAAGGCGAGTGCGACAGGACCTCCGGAGCAGCGGTTCGATGTCTACACGCACCAACGCGAGATGGGTCCTGCCTACGGATCTGGCAGTGGCCACGGATGCCCACGCATCACGTAGGGGCCATTTGGACCGGGATAGATCCGTTGAAAACACAAGGGTCTTGACACTATTCCGTTCGTTCCTGGTGTGGCGTCAACGTGGTACGCGATCACCCACTCGCCATGCGACCCGAGGAGAGGTTGTGCCCCGATCCCTGGACCCATCAGATCCGGATAGTTCGAGTCACTGGCGACCATCGGATATGGCTGCTTGATAAAGGTGCTGGTGAACGCGGGGCCATCCGCGCGCTCTACGCCGATCCCAAACGTACCGTTCCACGCGTTCGACACGTTACGAACAAGTACTGCTTGCCGTCCACGATCCAAAGAACAGGGCCTTCTTCCCAACCATGCTCCAAGCCAAGCGTAGGTTCTGAAATCTGTCTTGGTTCACCAACCACGTAGTACTGGGTCCTGTTGATCCCGCACGCCGACAATATGGATGTGACCGTTGCACACGAACACCTCTGTCGGTTACCGCTTGGAAAAGGCGACGCCGTTTTTGTCTGCGCGTATCTGGTTGCGTTACGTGACCTTGAATCGCGACGTGAAGGAGGGGCAGCCTCAGCGGCAGATGCCCGCCGCTGGGTGGTTGAGGTGCCTAAGACCCCGATCGCCGCTGCGCGAGCGCGCTGCTTGGCTACGGCAACGCGGTGCCGCGGCTGCTGGTTGAGCGGGGGTCCTAGGCGCGGGCGGCTCGCAGGAGTCGGCGCCGGAGAACCACTCACCGGTTCAGTCGGCGCCACCGACGACCAGACGCGCTGGTCTGAGCTTGCTTTGGAGGGGATTCGGGCCGCCCCGCAGCGGCACGGAGATCGGCGCGGGCGATTAGGGAGGTCCGGACCGCGAGTCGCAACAGCCTGCCGCGCGTCCGGAACGAGAGTCGCCTCGATGGGTCCCGGGTGACCCTGCGAGCACCCGGCTCGCGGACCTTCTGCCCAGCGGCCCGCGCGGCGGTTTCGATCAGCTCTGGGCGCATTCGCTTCTGAAGGGTCTGGGCGGCCTCGATCCATCTCAGCATGGTCCAGTAGCCGGCGGCGAAGTTAGCCTCGCGCTGGCGTCGCTCAAGAAACGCCACGAGGCTGATCCAGGGTTGCGGACCGGGGAAAGCACTGTTTGCGCTTACGACGGCGACCTCAACGGGTTGCTTGCCGGTGAGATCTGAAGCGCACTTCAGAAGTGCCTCGATCAGTTCCGCCAGGCCGCTGGGGTTGGGCGCCGTCTCTGCACCCGGTCTTCGCTCGATCCGCGCGAAGGCGCTGCGGCGCTCCTCGATGTCCGCGAGCAGGCGCTTGATGTAGGCGACAGCCTGCTCGTCTTCGCCGATCAAGTCCGCCATCCTGTGCGCGACCTCTTTCGTCCAGCCTAGCTCTGCGTTGACCTTCTCCACCCGCAGCAGGTCGCGCCCAACCGCCTCCGTGGCGATGAGATCGAACGCGCGCGCGAGGGTCTCCGTCCAGCGAGGGCGCCTGGATCCAGACCAGGCTGGGTTGTCGGCCGGGGGCGGCCAGCGACTGCTCGACCGCAGCAGCATGACCAGCCGGGAGGGGATCTGTGCACCGTCACGCGCACCCACAAGGTCTACGCACCGGCCGAGCGGCTCGTTATCCAGGAGCCCACCGTCCGTGTACCAGAGGCGCAGGCTCTCTGAATCCGCCGGGAGGTTGATGATCCCGTTGGACAAGTACTCAGTCCGCAACGCAGTGCGGTCCAGCTCCCTTGCCCGAAACGCAAGTGGATACGAGGCCGAGGCGACGGCCGATTCGATGGCCTGGGTCCATGTCTCTTCATCGCTTCCCGGTGCGTCCGGGATCTCCCGGAGCTCGTAGGAAGACCAATCGAGGTAGCTGGCGGCGAGCAGCGGTTGACCCGCAGCACTTGCGGCGCCGCCGAGGGGGATCTCTTGAGAGAAGCCGCGCAGACATCCCAGCGCGAGGTTCAGCGCGACGGGTGAGGTCTGTGACGAGCGCGGCCTCGGCGGACTCGGAGCAAACAGGAGCCTGTGTGCGAGGGCCCGGGCTGGCCGGAGGGACAGCGGTGCCCAGGGTCCTGTGCCTCGGAGCGCTGCAAGCGACGGTGCCACGACCCACGCCTCGCGAAACACGGCGACGGGATCGTCACCAGCAAGGAGTACCCGGGCGGCGAGCAGCCCCGAGAGCGAGCCTGCAGAGGCACCGGCGATCACGTCGAGCACAACGGTGTCGGCCTGCCTTGCGTTGACCTCCTGGATCCACGCGAGCAGGGCAGACACCGCGCCGGCCTCGAATGTCCCGGGCGCAATCCCGCCGGGAAGCGACAATCCGATGCGCAACGCGACTTCCCCGGGCCCGCCACGACCGGTGGTGGGACCCGTTCCGGGCCCCGATCCGGCCATTCCGGGGGCCGCGGGCATAGAGAACACGTACCACAAAACGGCGCCCTTGACGAGAGGGTTCCGGTCCCTTAGCGTCCCCAAGGGCGCACTCCTTCGGGGAAGGACAGATCGATGGACCAGGCGGGCACAACGCGCGCTTTGACGACGCTGTCACCGATTCTTCCCCAACGCACGCGCGAGTTGACAAATCGGCTACGAGTAGTTCGCTACACGCCGGGTATCAGTCGGCCCCTACTCCAGCTGGCGCTCATCCACTACGCGCGGTTGATGATTCTGGACTGGCTGCCGCCGTCGGAAGGGAACGGCGGGTGGCGCGGCCTGCGATGGAAGTATCTGCTCTTCGAGAGCAACTACGACGGCACGCATGCGGACTACGTACGGACCTTCGCAGAAGTGTTGCCCGCCCGGATCCTAGCCATGTGGTCTGCATGCTTCGGATTCGACACCACCGTCCGAGCGAAAGGCATTCCCCTCGCGTCCTCTGGCTTTCAGCGGTTTCTCGAGCTCAATCAACTCGAAGTCCTCGAGTTTTACGCGGCGTACCCGTATGCAACGACACTCGACGTCCGGCAGGCAATCCTCTTGCAGGCGATTCTCGCGGAGGCCTCGCGGGAGGCTGGCGGTCACGACCTCGCGCGAGAGCTCACCGGCGAAACGGCGACAGCGGCCCTCGGCCCGACCTCCCCGCCGCTCACCATCAGGCAGCGCTTCAGCGCCGTTTATGACCCGTGGCGACGGTCGCTCAGCGGCCGGTACGGTGTCAACCCATTAACCATCATCACCCCGCTGCCACACGGCTTAGATGAGACGCTACGGGAGGCTTGTGCAGACCGGCGGCTGCTGGAGGGGCTCTCGGAAACACAAACGCATTTCGCTCGGTTAGTGATCCTGCCGCGCCATCTCACAGACCTCGGGCAACCCGATGCCGACATGCTCGACACGCCGTACTTGCTCTTCTCGAGCGACGCGTGGGGCACGGCTTACGATCAAATCGAGGCCATCCGCACGAAGCTCGGTGATAGCTGCGATCTGATCTGGGGCCGGTGCTACGGCTATCCGGAGGACCGCGGGCGCAATCCGGAGGCATTTCATGCGTGGGTCAGCAGCCACATGCTGCCCGTCCGGTATTACGTCGCGGGTTATCCCCCTTACCCGGTGAACGAGATCAAGCGCTTCGTGCAGGAGCGCGACCGAGTCGCCAAGACATATGCCCGCGAGTCGTACCCGTCGCTCGTCGAACTCCTCGCCGAGGGTGGCGATGACCGAGGTTGAAGTCGACGAAGTCCAAGGGAACGTGCTGTACGCCTACGGCGACGACTTTCCTCACGCACGGTACGTTCTCTTGCGCGTCAACCACGCCGCCGCGGCGAAGGCGAATCTCCGCGCATGGCTTGATCAGATCACGTTCGGCCTCCGGCCGTGGGATAGGCGCGCCACCGTAGGAGGTGACCCCCACACCGACAGGATCAGCGAGGTACCACCTCAGGCGAGGGACCGCCCACATGTTAACGTTGCTTTCACCTTTTTGGGGCTCCAGGCCCTCGGTGTATCCGATGACGTCCTATATGCCTTCCCCGATGAGTTCCGACAGGGCGCGTACGCTCGCGCGGGCGCTAATGGCGATGTTGCCGGCAGTGCGCCCGGAAACTGGAGAGACGAGCTAGGCAGAGGACATCTGCTGCTCGTCGTGTATGCCCGGACCGACGCGGAGCGAGACCGACTCGTCGAGCGCCTGACCCGGGAAGCCCAGGGCTGCATGACGCCTCTGCACGACCTTCCGGCATCGCGGCTTCACTCATCTCGTCGCTCGGAGCAGCGGGACGACAGCGCTTGGCGAAACCGACCGCAGGGGTGCGACTCGCGGCTTCACCGAGAGCACTTCGGCTTCGCTGACGGCTGCTCGCAGCCCGCCATCGAAGGCGTGAACAGAGACCCCACCGGAAACGGGGTCTACGCACGCACTCCGCCCAGGTGGTGGCGCCCGTTCCGACCGCTTGAACTCGCGCTGGAGGACATGGGGCTCAAGCCGATCAAGCGGCGATGGCGCGCCATTCGTGCTGGAGAGTTCCTCCTCGGCTACGAAAACGAGGAGGGAGCCTTACCGGTGGGCCCGCCCGACCCACTGGGGCCGAATGGGACGTTCATGGTTTATCGACCCATCAGCCAGGACGTCGAGACGTTCTCCCATCACATTGAAAGTGAAGCCGAAAGGCTGGGGTTCGAGCCGGACCTTCTGCGCGCCAAGGTCGTCGGCCGCTGGCCGGACGGCACGCCACTGGCGCTCTCACCCGAGCGGCCCGACGAATTGATTGCGGATAACCGGCGCCGTGCAAACGACTTCCTCTACCAAGAGTCCCGGAACGGGTTCCCCGCCGATCCCGATGGCTACGGCTGCCCGCTTGGGGCCCACATACGCCGCAGCAATCCGCGTGACTCGCTACCGGGTGGCGGAGAGCGGACCATGGCGCACCGCATCATCCGTCGGGGTATGCCCTATGGGCGGCGCGAGACCGGCGAGGACTGCGGGCTGGTGTTCGTGTGCTTCAGCTCGAGCATTGCCAACGGCTTCGAGTTCATCCAGCGGACATGGTGCAACACCGGGTCGGAGATCGGCCTCGGTAGCGAACGAGACCCGATCCTCCAACAGGGCGAGCCAGGTGAACTGACCGGCATGGTCATTCCGAGCCATCACGACAGGACCGTTGTGATGAAGCCGCCCGAGAAGCCGTTTGTGACGGTCCGTGGGTGCGAGTACCTGTTCGTCCCATCCCGACGCGGGTTCGAATGGTTGACAAACGGTTAAGCGATAAGCATGGACCGGAGCTTGAAACCCTGACATTCTCCGACGACCTGGCACAGACGTGCATTGCGGGTCGCTACGAGATCAAGGGATCGCTCGGGAGTGGCGCGAGCAAGGAGGTGTTCCTAGCCCACGACATCCGGCTTGGCCGTAATGTGGCACTTGGGCGGGTGAGAAGCGGAGGGAGCCGCGGAGCGCTTTCTGCCCGCGTTCTGCAGGAGATCCAGACGACGGCGCAATTGGACGAGCACCCACACATCGTCACGGTTCACGATGTGATCCAAGAGGAAGATGCGACCTGGATCGTGTCGCAGCTTGTCCGCGGTGGCTCCGCAGCCGGGCTCCTCGAGGCCCACCCCGATGGTCTTCCTATCAACGAAGCCGTGCGTATCGCCGCGGAGGTCGCCGATGCGTTGCACTTCGCTCACGAACACGGCGTAATCCACCGGGACGTCAAGCCGAGCAATGTCCTTCTGGCTTTCCCCGGCAACAGCGCCCTCTTGGCGGATTTCGGTGTTGCCTTTCTGACCAACCAGCCGCGTCTCACCGCGGACGGAGTTCCGGTCGGTACGGCCGTATACATGCCGCCAGAACAGGCGCGGGGCGAGGCCGCTGACCCGCGCTCAGATCTCTATTCGCTCGGGGTAATGCTGTTCGAGTTGATAAGCGGGCATCCCCCGTTCTCGGCCGACACCTTCGCAGGGCTGATTAAGCAGCACCTGTTCGAACCGCCGCCCGATCCAGCCGAGCTCAACCCGGCCCCGCCGGCGTGGTTGTCGCGGTTGATTTTGCAGTTGCTAAGCAAGGATCCCGACGCGCGGCCGGGCTCCGCGCTGGTCGTGGCCAGGGCGCTCCAGGGCCTCCAAGCCCAACCTGGACTGCAGGTCGGTATCGACGAACCACGGGCGGCCCCTCTGCCGGCGCCGCTGGTTGCCGATGCCGGGCGATCGTTCGTCGACCGACGCCCAGCGCTGGGTGATTTGGGCGACGCGTGGTCCCGGGCCGCACGGGGCCGGCCACACTTGGCTGTGATCACGGGGGAGGCCGGGATCGGAAAGACCAGCGTGGCCGCGGCGTTTGCCCAGAGCGTTCAAGCTGACGGTGCGCTCGTTCTGTACGGGCGCTGCGATGAAGACCCGCTCGTCAGCTACCAGCCATTCGTCGGAGCTCTGCGGCAACTCATCGCTCACCGGCCCGGGGTCGTGGCCGAACTAGAAGCGGGGTGGACGGCCGAGCTCGCCGAGCTAGCGAGGCTCATACCTGAGCTTCGCCGACGCCTGGCCCACATCCCTGCCGCACAGGCCGGCGGGCAAGCACTCGAGCGCTACCAGCTGTTCGAGTCCATGCTGGCTCTCCTGGCGCCTGCTGCCCGAGACCAACGGCTTCTCCTCGTGCTCGATGATTTCCAGTGGGCTGACGAACCCACCGAGTTGCTGCTGCGGCATTTGATGCGCGCGATGCCCTCGGGGCTGATGGCGCTAATCACGCGCCGAGCTCCGAAGCCGCGAGAGCGCGATCCGATAGCAAAGGTCGCTGAGGATCTGGCACGTGACGCCGGCGGCCCTCGCCGGCTGGTTCGACTCAGCCTGGGCGGCTTGGACGCCGGGGCCACTTACGAGCTGGCGAGCGCGCGTCGGGAACATCCAGTCGACCGCGAGTTCAGCCAGCTCTTGCAGGCGGAAACGGCTGGCAATCCATTCTTCATCGAGCAGGTGTTGACGGGCTTGGGCGAGGCGGACTTGTCGGTGACTGGTCAAGCGACCGCGGCCTTGCGCTCGCTCGGCGTTCCACAGGAGGTCCAGGAGTTCATCGAGTACCGGCTCGCCGAATTCAGCTCAGACACCCGAACCCTGCTTAGGCAGGCCTCGGTGTGTGGGCCCGAATTCCGCCTTGACGTGTTGACCGAATTGCGGCAGGCACGCGGCGAGTCGGTGATCGATCTACTCAGCGAACCGATCGCCGCAGGCCTCGTTCTCGAGCCACAGATTGGGCGATATGTGTTCTCGCACGCATTGGTGCGCGAGACCCTGTACGAGCGCGGCCTCGGCAAGAGTGAGCGGGCCCGCCTGCATCTCCGCATCGGGGAAGCACTCGAGCGTTTGCCACCCCGAAATGTGAGCGCCGCTGAACTCGCCCGGCACTTTCACGCCGCGCGCGAGGTCGGAGGCGCCGATCGAGCTGTGAAGTACGGCTTAGCCGCCGCGGAACAGGCCAGCCAAGCCCTCGCCTACGAAGAGGGCGCCGTCTTCGCGCGGGAGGCATCAATAGCGCTCGAATTTCTCGGGCCGGCTCACGACCGAGAACGCTGCCGCATCGTGCGATTCGCTGGACACCTGCTGTGGCAGGCCGGCAATCAGCATGGCGCCCAGGAGGCGTTCTTCCGCGCCGCGATAATGGCTCGCGAGTTGGGCGACAGTTCGGAGTTTGCTCGCGCGGCTCTGGGATATGCCGGGCGCTCCTACCACGCCGAGTCGGTCGATCCTCTCCTACGTCGCCTTTTCACCGAAGCGCTCGCGACAGTTGCCGAGAACGAGACATCGCTAAGGGCAAAGCTGCTGGCCCGGCTGGCTGAAGCCCTGCATCCGGTTGACCCTGAGCAAGCGATCGAGCTAACCGACCAGGCGCTCAAGATCGTCCGTGTAGCCCCTGATGAAGATGCCTTGACCACCGTCCTCGCGGCTCGGCACATGGCGTTGATCAACGTCGCTCACCATCAAGAGCGCTGGGAGGTCGGCAAGAGCTGGGTCGAGCTGGCCGAACGGCAGCGTCGGAGTCTCGGAACCGCCCTGACTTGGCGCGTCTACGACCTGATAGAGCGCGGCGATCCGGCCGACGTCGACGAGGCCCGGAAAGTGAGGAAGCGTCTTGCCGACCTCGGTGACGAGCTCCAGCAGCCGTGGTATTGGCACTTCGCCGCTTCGCTCGACGCCAAGTGGCTCCTCATGGAGGGTCAGTTCGCCGACGCGGAGAACAAGGCACGTCAGGGCTACGCGTACGGTACGCGAGCCCAAGGCACCCACGTTGCCCTGCTGTTCGCAGGCCAGCATTTCGGGCTTCTTTGGGACCAGGGCCGGCTCGGCGAGCTCCCGCAGGCCGTGGCCTCCTTCTTAGACGTTGAGGACGCCACGCTGCCGGCCTGGCGCGCCGCCTCCATGGTCGCGCATAGCGCGGCGGGAGACATCGAGCGCGCCCGGTCTGAGCTCCACGAGATGGTTCGCGACGACTGCGCGGCCGTCCCATACGACATGTTCTCGCTCGGCATCCTGTGTTTGCTGGCGGAGGGCGCGGCCGAGCTCGCCGATACCCAGGCCGCCCGAGTCATTCTCGGCCGGCTCGAGCCGCACGCTAGATACAACGCGCAGATTGGCCTCTCGATCGTCCTTGGGCCGGCGCACGGGTTTCTCGGTCGGCTAGCCGCCCTTCTCGATGACCGCGCCGCCGCCCGCCGCCATTTCGGCCTCGCCCTCGAGCGGGCCGAGTTCCTCGGCGCTCGCCCGGCGGTCGCGCGCATCCAGTGTCACTTTGCCGAATTCCTGCTTGCAGGCGGCGGAGAACATGACCTCGTGCAGGCCCACGATCTGCTGGAGCGCTCTGGTCGTGGCGCCCGTGACTTGGGCATGGCGGGAATCGCGGGCCGCGTCGCTCGGGCGCTGGAAGGCCTCCCTGTGCGGCCGGGGTCAGGGGCCGCGGCCGACGCGTCATGATGAGTGATCGCCCATCGCGCGGGTACCTCGCGCCAGATCCCACTGACCAGCTGATCGCCGCGATGGAAGAGCTCGCGGTGCCATGTGGCCTCGGACTACTCGACGGACGACTCCTCACATTCGGCGACGGTGCGCCGGTGTTCCGCATCTTGCTCCGCAACGAGCTTCCGCTCGCCGGGTCGCTCACCGATCTGTCGCTTGCTCGCGCCTACGTCAACGGTGATATCGACGTCGAGGGCGATATCCCATCGCTACTCGCGCTTCGCGAGCTGGTCCCGTTTGCGTTTCCAGTACGCCAAATGCTGCGTCTCGTGTCCGACCTGCTCTTGCCCGCGACGGTGGCAAACGAGCGCGCCATCGACTTCCACTACTCGCTCGATGATGACTTCTATCTGACTTTTCTCGACCGCAGGTACCACTTCTACTCGCAGTGTCTGTTCGAGTCCGAGGACGAGACGCTGGAGGGGGCAGCCGAACACAAGCTCGAGCGGATGTGGAGCGCCCTGGAGCTGAAGCCTGGCATGTCTCTCCTGGACATTGGCGGCGGCTGGGGCGGGCTAGCTGCCTACGCAGGGGAGCGCGGTGTGAACGTGACCTCTCTGACGCTCGCCCGAGAGTCGGCCGAGTACATCCGTCAGCGAACACGCGGTGGATCTCATCCCGCAGAGGTGATCGTCGAGGACGTACTCGACCACGTTCCCAGCCACCCATATGACCACGCCGTGATTTTCGGAGTCATTGAGCACGTTCCCAACTACCGCCGGTTCTGCCGGCGTATCTGGGGCGCGCTGCGCGAAGGCGGTCGTCTGTACGTGGACGCCTCTGCCACCCGCGAGAAGTACGCGGCAACGGCTTTTACCCGGGAGTACACCTGGAGCGGGCCGCATTCGTGCTTGGCCCTGCAAGACCTCATCGAGGAGCTCTTGTTTCACGGCTTCGACGTCCTGCACGTGCGCCAGGAGTCGCACGACTATGAGCTCACGATGTGGCACTGGGCACAGCGCTTTGATGCATCTCACGCGACCATCGCCGATCGATGGTCGGAGGAGGTCTACCGGGCCTTCCGCCTGTTTCTCTGGGGCGGCGTATACGGCTTCAAGACCAACCGCCTGCAGGCTTACAGTCTGGTCGCCGAGCGCCGCGCCGACGCCGGGCCACGGCCGGGAAACCTAAGGCGTCTCGGCCACTTTCTCGGCTCCATCGTCAGCCGCTAGGCGTAACGAGGCCGCCGCGTACCCGCCCGGCAGGCTCTACCAATCCTCCCACGTGGCTGGAGCGGCTTTCGCCCTCTCTTCCCGCTGACGCTGGTACTCGTCGCGACGGCGTTCGATGGTTCGCGCCAGCGGGAACAGCACAGTGCGCTGAAACCCTTGCGGGAGTACGGGCAGGACCGTCTGCTGGTCCTTGCCCGCGAATATTGCCGCGGCGACCATCGGCGGTAGATCGCCGTGCACGTCCCGCTCCTCCTTGATGAATCGCGCGAGCGTCTCCGCGTACCGTCGTATGTGCGCCGTTCTC
>DATJRS010000194.1:0-4678 GCA_035504535.1 Solirubrobacteraceae bacterium
AGACGGCAACAAGCGCGCGGCCTGGGTGGCGCTGCGGGTGTTCGTGGAGATCAACGACTGGACCTGGCAGCCCTACCCGACCGTCGATGAGGCGGAGCGCGCGGTACTGGCGATCGCCGGCGGCGAATGGGACCACCAGCACATCAGCAGCTGGCTCACGGGCTACCTCAAGCCAACCGTTCAAGGTCGATAACTTCCGACCGATCCCGCTCGCAGGCGCGTCCAAACCGCTCTCCCTCGTCGCACACACGACCCGCCAGCACCATCCGCGGAACCGACAACGAACGCTCGCCTTCGTGGCGAACCAGGAGTCTCAGCTCGCAGAAAAGCAGCAGTGTGACGTCTGCCGTCAGCCTCGCGCCGTTCTGCTTGCGCAACATCCGGGCGATGCAGCCGTCCGGCCGGGCGCGGCGAGACTCCTCAGTGCGTGGCCAAGCGCTTGTCTGGCGCCGCCGCTCGTGACGACTCCTTTGAGGGCGGTGCCTGTGTGGCGGCGCTTGCTGGCTGGCCTGAACACTGCTGCCGTTGCAAGCACTTCTACGACCGCGGCCTCGCGGCGCTCGTTACACCCGGGTTCGCGCCAAAGCACGACGTCGTCCCGGTCGGCGAGCCTCACGTGACTACTACCGGCGGCGCGGTGATCTCGAGATTGGCGATAAGCACGTCGCTGATGACGACCGGGGCGACACCTGCATTCGTGCTCGCGCGTGTATCCGGCGCTGATCACGACGTGGCTGCTGATAGGGGAAGCTTGGGTGGCCTGGACCGCCGCCGGGAGGGGCCTTGGCTGCTTGGCCCTAGTTGGAGGGCCGACATAAGACCGGCGCCTCCCCACGGTGGTGAGGTGCCGCGAGCGGCGACAGGAGGTAGCCCGTGTGTGAGGGCCTTGTCTATCAGCAACCGCAACGGTACGTCTGGGTCGGGCGTGAGCTGGCCTGGATTTGACCGAGACGTTGAAACGAGGATTTTGGTCCTCGGGAGAGGAACTCCGTCTGATGCCACGACCGAAGAAGTACCCCTATGAGCTGATCACGGGGTGTCCGGCTGGCGATCGAGTCCGGCCCGCACGATCGCGCAGGTCGCCGGCGATCTCGGGATTGGCGCGAAGACGTTGCGTGGTCAGGTGCGCCAGGCGCCGGCTGACGACGGCCAGGGGCCGGATCTGCCAACCAGCCACGATCGAGAACGGAGTCGCTCTTGTCCTGCAGGCGTCCTCCGGCAAAGAAGATCCCTTCTGCACAGGTGAGGTCCGTGGCCTCAGCGGTGGCGGGCTCGGTCCTAGTCTTCCATCGGGTCTTGCCTTAGGTCGTGTCTGGTTCGGTGAGCCCGTAGCCGTTGATCAGCACGGCCATCACGAGGTAGCTCCCGATGAGGTAGATGAGCTCGGCCGTTCCGTCGGGTCCGAACGCCTTGAGCGCCGCCTGATATGTCGTCTCGGGAAGCTGCCCGCCGTCGACGAGTCGCCGCGCGACCAGCCAGGCGGTCTCTTGGGGCTCGAGCAGGCCGTCTGGTCGCTCTCCCGCCGCGAGCGCGGCGACTTGCCGGTCGCTCAGCCCGGCCGCCTTCGCGAGCGTTTGGTGGGAGTAGAGCTCGAACCGGGCGTCAAGACGCGAGCCGACGGCGAGTATCGCTATCTCTCGCACGGCGTTGGGGAGCGTGTGGGCGCCCATGAACAGCTTGGTGAACTGCCAGGCCGGGCGTCCGAACTGCGGGAAGCGCAGCAGCGCAACGAATGGGCCGAGCAGGGCGCCGTCTGCCTGGGTGAACGCGACGCCGCTTTCGTGCTGGCCCATCGCTGCCTGCATCTCGTCGAACAGGTCGCGATCGGTGTGCTTGATGTCGTTGCGGGGTGGCGTGAGACGCGGCATCAGGTTAGATGAAGGTCTGCTTGGCGCCGGGTTCAAGGACGCATCCGACGGTGTCGGGTGCGAGTCGGCGCAGGCTGTTGAGAAACCGGTAGGGGTTCCCGTTATACGCGAGCAGATGTTCGTCGGTCTTGGGGCCGCCGTAGAAGCGGTAGTGGATCGGGATCGCGACCCGCGCCTGCAGCATCCCGGCGAACAGCGCGGCTTCCTCGGCGCTGCTGACCGCCGGGTCGCCTCCGACGCGCAGCCCATTGACGGGCAGCAGCACGACGTCGTACGGGCCACGCTCGGCGATCCCGCGGACTTCAGGGGTCACAAGCGTGTCAGCACCGAAGTAGATCGTCGTCGACCCCGCGCTGAACGCGAATGTGATCTCTTGCACGACATGCGCCCCGGGCAGCGCCGTGATGCTGACCCCGTCGACGACCTCGGTCTGTCCTGGGCCGACCGCCCGAACGTCGGTAAAGCCCGCGGCGCGCGCCCGGTCGGTCATCTCGTCGAAGGCCCCGACGAGCAAGGGCACGTCGAGATGCGCGTAGCGGGCGAAGTTCTCGATGTCATAGTGGTCATAGTGCGCATGGCTGGCCACGACCGCGGCCAGGCGCGGAAGCTGCCCGACGCCCATCGCGAGCGCCTCGCCGTGGTGGTACTCGTCGGTCTCGGTGAACCAGGGGTCGGTCAGGATCAACGTGCCGTCGAAGTCGATCAGCACCGAGGAGTGCGCGACCCGCGTGACACTGACCGGAGCACGGCCATCGGGCCGCTCGGGCAGCGTTATCGGTTCAGGTTGCGTCGGCGGCTCGTTGATGATCGGCGCGTCAAAGACCTCGTCCTTGGTCGGGATCCCGACAAAGTCGCCTGTCGAACTATCACCGCTCATAGATTACCTCCGGTTTGGATCGGATATGCGGGCAAACCCTGCTTGGCAACGTCGCCGAAGATCGCGTCGTAGAGCAACTCCGGTGTCTCGACCTCGGGCATGTGGCCGGTGCCCTCTAGCAGGCGAAACTCCGCACCAGGGATCGCGCTGGCAAACGAGCGCCCGGCGGCGGGTGTGACGACGCCGTCGCTCTCTCCCCAGAGGAGGAGCACCGGAAGCTCACCGAGTTCGCTCAGCCGCCCCGCCAGGGTCGGGTCGGTCCTCTGCGGCGTGTAGCTGTAGTTGACCTCGTTGTTGGCCGCCCTGCGTTGCCGCTGCGACTCGGGTGCATTGGAGATCGCTTGCAGGGCGGGCCCGGGATCGTGAAATGCGATCGAGATGAGCTCCTCGGCCGTCATCGGTCGAGTGTCCGCCTCGGGATTGGCCGGATCGTCAAAGCCAACGGAGTCGACGAGCACCAGGCGACCCACCCAAGGACTGTGCAGCAGCCCAAGTTCGGTCGCGATCCAGCCCCCGATCGAGTTGCCGATAACGACCACATCGCCGATCCTCAGCACGGCGAGGTAGGCGGCGTAGAGACGCGCCAGGTCTCGGACCGTTGCAAGTCCTTCGGGGCGATCGGTTCCATTGAACCCCGGATGCGTCGGGACAAGAACGCGCATCCCGCGAGATGCGAGCATGCCACCGAACCCCAGCATGGGCTCAGGGCCAGCGCCGGGATGCAAGAGCAGGCACGTCTGCCCGCGGTCCCCATCCTCCTCGACGGTGAGCGAAACCGCCCCTACGTCGTCGACTTCAACTGTTCGCACCGTTTGCGGCATCTAGATCTCGCCTCTTCCTTTTCGCAGAGCAACTAGCTCCGACTAGTGACCAGATTGGTCCCTCTTGTAGTGGGGGGTGAACGTGGTGAGGACGATCGTCAGCCTGGACGACGGCGACGCTTGCCTCCGCGACGATGGCCGAAGGCCAGCCGCGCGTGATCGCAGTTCCATAAACGCTTGCCGACCCGCGGCGCCCTCCGAGCGCGCTCCCCGGGCCGGTCCCGCAGCACGGCGCGAAGCTCACGAGCGAGGGCATCGTCTGATGGCCTGGTTCAGCTGGCACTGGTGGGCTGAAGGCCGGCTTCGGCCTGGGTTCGCGGTGCTGTACGCGGGGCGCGGCCGTGCATCAGCAGTCCGGTGATGAGTGCGCCCGCGGCGAAGAATCCGGCGACCCACCAGAACCCGGTGGTGTATCCGTGCACGGCGGCGTGGGCGAGGACGCTCGGGCCTGGCTGGTGGCTCGCGACATAGTGTCTGGCGGCGGTTGCGGCCAGGGTGCTGAGGAGCGCCAAGCCGAGCGACCCACCCACTTGGTAGGCGGCGTTGACAAGCCCGGACGCGACGCCGGCGTCACCCGGCTCGACGCCGCGGGTGGCGAAGTCTTGCGCGGGCGCGAATACGAAGCCGAGCCCTACGCCGAGCACGAGCATCGCGGGAAGCAGGTGCGCAGCGTAGCTGGAGTGCACGCCGAGCTGCGTAAGCAGGCCCATGGCGATCGCGGCGAGCGCCATCCCTGAGGCGATGACCGGCCGGGGACCGGTGCGGGGCACGATCCGCGCGTTGGCGATCGCGGAGGTGATCACCACGGCCGCTGAGAGCGGTAGGAACGAGATTCCGGTCCTGCTCGGCGAGTAGCCCTTGGTCTGCTGTAGGTAGTAGGTCATGAACAGAAACACGCCGAACGTGCCCAGGCCGACGATGCCGAGGGCCAGGTAGGACCCGCCGCGGTTGCGGTCGAGCACAACCCGCAACGGCAGCAGCGGGTGCGCGGCGCGGATCTGGATCGCGACGAACACCGCGAGCAACAGCGCTGCTGCCACCAGGCAGGCGACCGTCGTGGAGGATCCCCAGCTGTGGTTCTGGGCGTACGCGAACCCGTACACGAGCGCGAA
>DATJRS010000195.1:0-4800 GCA_035504535.1 Solirubrobacteraceae bacterium
GTGTTGAGCGCCGTTTGAGTCCGGCATGCGCGGTGGGGGCGGCGCTGTTCATCGCTGGGATGGGGCTGGCAGGGTTCGCGCGGTTCTGACCGTGCGAGAGCCCTCCCGCCTTCTTGATCGGTCGTCGGGAGGGCTCTCTTGGATGCCGAAAGGTGGCACCCTGATGCTGATCGTATGCGCCGAGTTGTCGGTGGTGGAGGCTGAGTTGGCTGGGGGCGGGTTGGTGTGTCCGTCGTGCCGGGAATCGTTGGGGCCGTGGGGGTATGCGCGGGAGCGGGTGCTGCGTTGCCGGTCGGGTGACCGGCGGTTGCGGCCGCGTCGAGCGCGCTGCCGGGGATGTCGGGGAACGCATGTGTTGTTGCCGCAGATCGTGGTGTTGCGCCGGCATGACGAGGTGCTGGTGATTGGCGCCGCGATCGTGGCGAGCGTGGCCGGGCAGGGGTATCGCCTGATCGCTCGGAGGTTCGGGGTTCCGGCGGACACGGTCCGTGGCTGGCTGCGCCGGTTCCGGGAGCGCGCCGAGCTGCTGAGGGCTCATTTCACGCGATGCGCTGGCGTGCTGGATCCGGAGCTCGGGCCGGTGGTGCCGGCCGGGAGCGGCGTCGCGGACGCGGTGGAGGCGATCGCGGTTGCTGGTCGGGCGTGGACGCTGAGGTTCGGGCCGGCTGAGCCGTGGCAGGTTGCGTCCAGGTTGTCCGGCGGGTTGTTGTTGGCAACACGAGTTCCCGCCTTGGCGTGGCCGTGATCGACTGAGAAGGTCCCGCGCTCGGATGAGCGAGCGGGCGAGAACGGATGTGGAGAGTCGTCGCGAGATCGGGCTGTTCCGATATGCGCTCGTCCGCGACGCCGCCGACCCGGGCCTGACCGGGCGCGAGCGTGGCCGGCTGGTCTGCGCGCTTGCGCAGCGTGATCACATTGGTCCGGACGGCCGGCTGGTCAGGGTCGCGCGCGGCACGCTGGATCAGTGGATCCGCGCGTATCGCCAGGGCGGGTTCGACGCGCTCGTCCCGCAGCCTCGCGTGGTGCCGTTGCGCACGCCGGCCGGGATGCTCGAGCTTGCGTTCCAGTTAAAGCTGGAGCGGCCGGAGCGGACCGCGGCGCAGGTTCGCGAGATCATGCTCGCCAGCGCCGCTGACGGTGATCATGTTCCCGGGGAGCGGACGTTGCAGACGCACTTCGCTCGCCAGGGGCTGAACGTCCGCGCGGACGGTCGCTCGCCGGGGAAGGTCTATGGCCGCTTCGAAGCGTCGGTGCGCAACGAGCTGTGGACCGGCGACGGTCTGCACGGACCGAAACTCGCCGGCGGCTCGGCGCGGCGGGCGGTGCTTTTGGCGTTCATCGACGACCACTCGAGGTTGTTGGTCGGGTGGCGGTGGGGCACCGGCGAGGACGTCTTCCGGCTCGAGGCCGCACTGCGGTCAGGGTTGATGTCACGCGGAGTTCCCGACGCGATCTTGGTCGATCGCGGCTCCGCGTTCGTGTCCCATCAGCTGCTTCGTGCGTGCGCGGTGCTGGGCGTGAAACTGATTCACGCAAGCCCACGAGCCGCCACGACGAAGGGAAAGATCGAGCGGTTCTTCCGGACCGTGCGTGATCAGTTCCTGGTCGAGATCGATGACGGGATCGAGCTCGCCGAGCTGAACCGCCTGTTCTCCGCATGGTTGGAGGTCGTCTATCACCGACGCGTTCATTCCGAGACCGGCGCCTCACCGCTCGCCCGCTTCGACACGGCCGGCGCACCACCGTTGCCGACCCCGGCGCTGCTCAGGGAAGCGTTCCTGTGGAGCGAGGAACGGACGGTCACGAAGACCGCGACCGTGTCGTTGCACGGCAACCAATACGAGGTCGACCCGGCGCTGATCGGCCGCAAGATCGAGCTGATCTTCGACCCGTTCGACCTCACCCGGATCGAGGTCCGCTACCAGCATCGGCCGTTCGGGACCGCGAAGCCGCTGGTGATCGGCCGGCACACCCACCCCCAAGCGCACCGCGAGCTGCCACCATCACCGGCTGGCACCGGGATCGACTACCTCAAGCTCCTCGCCGACCGCCGCGACGCCGAGCTGCTCGGCCGCCGGATCGATTACTCAGCCCTCGCCAACGCCAACGCCAACGGCGACGGCGACGGCGACGGCGACGGCGACGGCGACGGCGACGGCGACGATCGTGACATCAACGACCAGGAGGGCGAGAAGTGAGTATTGACAGGCTGCGCAGCCACTATGGGTTCTCGCGGATGCCGTTCGGGAAGGATCTCGCGCCCGGGATGCTGCACACCCACGGCGCGTATGCCGAGGCGGTCGCCCGGATCCAGTGGTGCATCTCAGAGCAGGCGATCGGCGTGATCAGCGGAGAGTGCGGCGCGGGGAAGACCGTCGCGGCACGCGCCGCGGTCGCCGGTCTGGACGCGTCCCGGCACACGGTCCTCTATCTCGGCACACCCGGTGTTGGGCTGCGCGGGATCTACGGGCTGATCATCACCACGCTCGGCGGGACCCCGCGGTTTCATCACGCCGCGCTGATCCCGCAAGCCCAAGAGCTGCTCGCGGCCGAGACCGAGGAGCGTGGCAAGAACGTCGTGCTGATCATCGACGAAGCGCATCTCCTTGACGGAGAGTCGCTGGAGGGGATCCGCTGTCTGTCGAACATGACGATGGATCAGACCGCCCCGTTCTGCCTGCTGCTGCTCGGTCAGCCGACCCTGCGTCGCCGGTTGCGGACCGGGACGTTCACCGCGCTGGACCAGCGGATCGCGGTCCGCTACGCAATCAACGGCCTGGACCTGAAAGAGACCACCAGCTACGTGCAACACCACCTCGCGCTCGCCGGTCGCTCGGACACCCTGTTCTCCGACGACGCGATCTCGTTGATCCACACCACGTCTCGTGGCCTGCCCAGGCTGATCAACAACCTCGCCGTTCAGTCGTTGATCGCGGCGTTCGCCGCCAAACAGGGGATCGTGGACGAGTCCGCCGTTCGCACCGCGGTCGCGGAGATCTCTGCCGAATGACACTGACACTCCTCGACCCTCCACCAGAGGAGAACGTGTCACTGCCGCCACCGGTCGGGTGGCCGGCACCACCCGACCGGGTCGTCTATCACGAGCTGCTCGGCGAGATCGTCCACCGGATCACGCCCCACACCGAGGCTGACCCAGTCGCGATCCTCACCCAGTTGCTCGTCTCCTTCGGCGCCGCAGTCGGCCGCGGCGCGTTCTTTCAGGTCGAAGCGACCCGGCATCACCCCAACGAGTTCATGCTCCTCGTCGGCGACTCAAGCCGCGCGCGGAAAGGGTCCTCGTGGGATCACGTCCGCCGACTCCTCACCGTGGTCGATCGGTCGATCGAGCCAAGGGTCCTCACCGGGCTCTCATCCGGCGAGGGGTTGATCTGGTCCGTTCGCGATCCCGCCGGCCAGGATCCCGGCATCACCGACCAGCGGCTGCTCGTGATCGAACCCGAATTCGCGAGCGTGCTGAGAGCCGCCAGCCGCGAGCTCTCCACCCTCTCACCGACGTTGCGCTCCGCGTGGGACGGCCGCCCGCTCGCGATCCTGACCCGCACCGCCCCGGCCCGCGCCTCCAACGCGCACGTCGCCATGATCGGACACATCACCCAGCACGAGCTCCGACGCCACATCACCAGCACCGAACTCGCCAACGGCTACCTGAACAGGATCGTGCTGATCGCGTGCCGCCGGCAACGACTACTGCCCGACGGCGGGCACCACGATCCACTGGCCGGGAGCGGCCTCGAGCGCCTGCTCGCTGCCGCGCTCAAACACGCCCGCAGCGCCGGCCGAGTCTCACTCGATGATCCCGCGCGCGAGCGCTGGCATCACGCCTACCGCCAGCTCGCTGCCCAACCCGCCGACGGGATCGTCGACCAGATCACCGCCCGCGCCGAAGCGCACATCCTCCGGCTTGCGCTCCTCTACGCCCTCGCCGACGGCCAGCACCAGATCCGCACCGCGCACCTCACCGCCGCGCTCGCCCTGCACGACTACGCCGCCCGATCGGCCGCCTGGGCACTGACCGGCGCGACCGGCCAGCCGCTCGCCGAGCAGATCCACACCGCCCTCACCCAGCATCCCGGCGGGCTGACCCGCAGCCAGATCAGCCAAACCCTGAACCACAACCTGCCCGCCGGCCAGATCGACCAGGCACTCCACGCCCTACACGTCGCCGGCCGCATCAACGTCACCAAGATCGCGACCCGCGGCCGCCCCGCCCAACTCTGGACCACCACCTGAGCCGGACCGGACCGCGACCGCTACGCGCGAGTGGGTCGCCATCGCTCGCCCGACCCGCTCGCACAACGACAGCGCCTCGCGCGCCGCGATCACCAACGAGGCGAGCGATCAAAGCGAAAGGGCGAAGCCCGGTCTCAACGCGCGACGCACCTCCGAACCGGCCCGAACCCGCCGCCCTCAATGCCAAACCGGCTGACAGCACCGAGCCGCCAGAGTTACTTCTTCTTTCGTACCAGACCCCTCGATGCCGGACTTCAACGGCGCCAACATGCCGCATCCGACCGGCGCTCAACACCCGGTCAGGTCTTTCCGTCGCTGCGACTGCATTGTGTGCCGATCCCGACTTCGATCCCGACGAGCCGCTGGCTAACGACCACGATTCGGATCCAGCACCTCGCTTCGATGACCAAAGGGGAGTGTCCGAACCTCTGTGTAGGCATCACCGATCGAACAGGAGATCGCGATGTCTACGACGACGAGCAGCAGGACCGAGATGGACGGCAAGACAGCTCTGGAGTTGGAGCTTGAGGCGCTGGCAGCTGGGATCGC
>DATJRS010000196.1:0-2964 GCA_035504535.1 Solirubrobacteraceae bacterium
CTCGCTGGCTGCGAGGGCGAGGAGATAGTCGTCACCCGGGTCCCTGGATTCGATGGGGGCCGGTGCCTAGGAACGACGGTCTGATCTGGCCCCACTACGACGGTCTCAACTGGCCCCACTTCGTCCGATCGGACGCTGAGGATCCGGCGCTCATCGAGCGTGGATCGGAGGCGGCCAGGAAGTGGGTTCTCGAGTGGAGTTGTTCGAGCAGATCAGACGGGACAGGGATCGGGACGGGCTCTCGATCCGGGCGCTGGCCGCGAAGCACGGCGTGCATCGGCGGGCGGTGCGACAGGCGTTGGAGTCCGCGGTCCCGCCGACCAAGCGCAGGCCGGCGGTTAGGCCGGCGCCGAAGCTCGGCGAGTATCGCGAGCTGATCGATGAATGGCTGATCGCCGACCTCGTGGCGCCGCGCAAGCAGCGGCATACCGCGAAGCGGATCTGGAAGCGCCTTGTTGACGAGCACGGCGTCGAGGTCGCGGAGACGACGGTCCGTGATCACGTCCGCAAGCGCCGTCGCGAGCTTGGGCTGACCGTCGGTGAGGTGTTCGTGCCGCAGGTCCACGCGCCGGCGCGGACGGCGGAGGTTGACTGGGGCGAGGCGGAGGTCGAGCTCGCGGGTGCCCGGACCAGGTTGCATCTGTTCCACATGCGGTCGTGCTTTTCCGGGGCGGCGTTCACGATGGCCTCGCCGGTCGAGACTCAGCAGGCGTTCCTGGAAGGGCACGTCCAGGCGTTTGAGTGGTTCGACGGCGTGTTCGCCGAGGTCAGATACGACAACTTGGGATCCGCGGTGAAGAAGGTGCTCCGCGGCCGGCGGCGCGTGGAGACGGATCGGTTCGTCGCGATGCGCTCGCACTACCTGTTCGAATCGCTGTTCACCACGCCGGGGATCGACGGCGCGCACGAGAAGGGCGGTGTTGAGGGCGAGGTCGGCCGGTTTCGGCGCAACCATCTCGTGCCGGTCCCGAGCGTGGGATCGATCGAGCAGCTCAACCGACTGCTCGCTGCGGCGACCGAGCAGGACCTGGCTCGACGGATCAGTGGGCGACCGGTGACGGTCGCTGAGCAGCTCGCCGTGGAGCGGCCGTTGATGCGAGCGTTGCCCGCGCCGTTTGACGCGACCGAGACCACCACGGTCAGGGTCAACGCGAAGTCGCTGGTCACGGTCCGGCAGAACCAGTACTCCGTGCCGGTCGCGCTCGCCGGCCTGAAGGTGTCGGCGGCGATCGGCGCGAGCGAGATCCGCGTGTGGCACCGCGACCGCCAGGTCGCCAGCCACGAGCGGCTGCATGGCAAGCACGGCACCCGCGCGAGCCTCGATCACTATCTCGAGCTGCTCGCCCGCAAGCCCGGCGCGCTCGCCCGGTCGCTCCCGCTCGCGCAGGAACGCGACCGCGGGCACTGGCCCGCCACGTTCGATGAACTCTGGACCGCGCTGCGCGCCCGCTGGGGTGAGTCGGAGGCCGACAAGCAGATGGTCGACGTGCTGATGCTCTGCCGCGACCACGGACCCGCCACGGTCGAGCTCGCGGTCCGCGGCGTGTTGGCCGCGGGCGCGATCGACGGCCGAGCGGTCGGCGTGCTCGCCCGCCGCACCACGCCGGTCGCTGCTGCTCGGCTGGAGGGGCTCGACGCGCGGCTCGCGGCGCACGATCGGCCCGAGCCGGACCTGGCCGGCTATGACCAGCTGATCGGCGGTGCCCGATGACCACGCCCAAGAACGCCAGGACCGCGGCGCTGGAGGCGCTGATCGACGCGCACGCCGTCGAGCTGAAGCTCCCGACCGTCCGCCGCCGCTTCCGCGCCCTCGCCGACGAGGCGGTCCGCGAGCAACAGACCCCGGTCGCCTACTTGGCCGCGCTGATGGAGGCCGAGATGACCGAACGCGCCGAACGCAGGGAGAAGCGCCGACTGATCGACGCCCGGTTCCCGCAGATCAAACGGCTCGAGGAGTTCCGATTCGCCGACAACCCGAAGATCCCGCAAGCCACGATCGCCGCCTTGGCCGAAGGCTCGTGGATCGATGACCGCGACAGCATCATCCTGATCGGCGACTCAGGGACCGGCAAGACTCACCTCTGCATCGCGCTCGCCGTGTGCGCCTGCCAGCAGGGACGCCGCGTCCGGTTCACCACCCTCGCCGCGCTGGCCAACGAACTGCAGGAGGCCGAGAGCCGCAAAGAGCTCGGCCGAGTCGTCGGCCGCTACGCCCGCACCGACCTGGTCTGCCTGGACGAGCTGGGCTACCTCACGTTGCCCGACGGCGCCGCCGAGCTCGTCTTCCAAGTGCTCTCCGAGCTGCACGAACGCGGCAGCCTGATCGTCACGACCAACCTGCCGTTTGGCGAGTGGACCAAGGTGTTCCCCGACGCCCGGATGGCCAAAGCCGTCGTCGACCGGCTCACCCACCGCGCGCACATCATCGACACCGGCACCGAATCCTGGCGCTTCCGCCACGGCCTCACCCGCCGACAGAAGACCACGCCGGACGGGGCCTGAGCGGCGTGCACGCGGCTATCGCCACTGCGCTCGCCTACGGCTCGCTCCGCGACGACAGCCGCGTCAACCAACCCGATCCGGCACCATCACCCCAGCAACATCAACCAACCGCGAAGTGGGGCCACTTCAAGCCGTCGCGGTGGGGCCAAGCGAAGCCGTCGTCCTCACCAGTTCGCGGACGAGACCGGCCTCACGCCGGCCGAGTATGTCGAGCGGTGGCGCTCGGGGGATATCCCTGACACGCCCGAAACCGCACGTCACGCCATCGAAGCGCTCGCGTTGCGGCAGGTGCTCGCGCAGCCGATGCTCACCGACGCCTGACCCGTCCGGGCGTCTGCCGTCGCTCCCCGGGGGCCGCCCGCCAGGGTTTGGGCACAACGCCCGATCTTGTGCCCAAACCCCCGGATATCGACGGTAATCGAGAAGGATCCGGAAGTCCCGGGTCGGCCGATCAGGTCGCTG
>DATJRS010000197.1:0-5746 GCA_035504535.1 Solirubrobacteraceae bacterium
GAACCGGACCACGGCGTCGGTCCGCCGAACACGAGGTACACGACGGCGACGATCACGAAGGCGGCGATGATGCCGGCGGCGAAGTTCGAAATTGGGCCCCCGCCCACCCTGTGGCGCCTCACTTGGTGCTCCCGGTCGTCGATTCGGTCTTCAGCCCCACGTTGCCGGACGGGTTCCCGATCGCGGCCGCGGCGCCCGAGTAGGGCTCGTTGCCGGCCGAGCACTCGGCCGTCTCCCCCGGAGAGTCGGTGTTCGGATACGGGTCGACGTGCAGCGGCCCGTGCTCTTGCGTTGGGCTGCTCGCCGGCGTCGTGTACGGCTGGCTCGACGGGTTCGCCTCGCCTCCCAGCACGTCGTCGATCGCCACCAGCGAGAAGCGCAGGGACGTGCCCGAGGAGGTGCTCTCCGACAGCACGCTCGCCAGGTTGCGCAGGAACAGGGTGACGTAGTTGCACGAGGACTGGACCGGGGTGAGGAAGTCGAGCGGGTTGCGCAGGCTCTGCGCGGTCAGGGTGAGGCGGTCGAGTCCCTGCTGAACGGCCGGCGTCTGTCCGTAGCTCTCCAGGTGCTGGGACAGGCTGACCAGCCGCTGGTCGAGCGCGGTGGTGCCGGGCAGGTTGCGGACGCCGGCCGCGAACGCGTCAGCCAGGACGGGCGCGCTCGAGGGCAGCGTCGCGATGCCGGGGCGAAGCTCGGAGAACAGCGCCGCGCTGTCGGTCAGGAACGGCCGGGTGGTCGGGCTGTCGCTGATCACCGCGTTGAACGCCGGCGGCGTGTCGGAGATGAACTGCTGGAGCGCCGGCGTCGACACGCTGGCCAGCGCGCGGAACGTGCCATCGAGGGCGACGAACAGTTGGGCCTGCGTGTTCGCGACCGGCGCGAGTGCGCTGGTGAGGTGTTCGAGCCCGTGAAAGAAGCCGGCGAGATCGGTGTGTGATGAGGCCAGGTTGCGCGCCACCGGCTGAAGGTCGGTCAGCAGCGGCACGAACGCGCCGACCGCGTTGTTGAGATCGACGCCGCGCCCGGCCAGCGCGTCGCTGAATCCCGTGGTCGACGCGACCACGCCGGCTCGCGTCGGTGGGCTGAACATGTCGAGCACCTGGTCGAGGTCGACGGTCGCGCTGGTCTGGCGCAGCGGCACGGTCGCCCCGCTCGCGAACGTCCGCGTCGAGCGCCCAAGCCCGATCGCCAGGTACTTCTGCCCGATCGCCCCCTTCAGCGCGATCGTGAACGTGGAGTCGACCGGCAGCTTGCCGATGCTCTTGTCGAGCTTGAGGTCGAGCACCGCGATCGGCTGCCCCGACGGCAGGCGCGCCGGCTCGACGTCATCCACGAATCCGACGAGTGCGCCACCCATGTGCACCTCGGCCCCGTGCGTGAGCTCGCTCGCGTCGGACACCTGAACGTGCAGGTTGTAGCTGGGGACGAACGGGAGCCCGTTGTTGGCGTTGTAGGCCAGGAACACGGCGACGATCACCGCCAGCACCGTGATCGCGCCGATCACGACGGGGTTGGCGAGGCCTCCTTGGTCTCTACGCGGACCCATCAGCCGGGTCCGATCAGGTAGTTCAGGAGCCGGTCCAGGGGCGCTCCAGCACTGGCGATGCCGTCGTTCGCGGCGCGGGCGGTCGCACCCCTCCCGTTACTCTCCACGCCGGCCTTGCCCCCTCCCCCCGAGTCGGCCGCGTCCGACGCGGTCCCCTTCGTGAAGTTGGCCGAGCAGCCGGCGACGGGCGTGGTGGCGTAGCCGGTGCAGTCGCTGACCAGCAGCTCGTCGCGCACGTAGTGCCCGAGGCTGTCGAAGCCGTTGGTCGCGCTCGTGCCGTAGAACAGGAGCGCCATCAGCTGGCCGATCGCTCCGGTCTTGCTGAGACTCGCGGTCAGGCGGTCCAGCGTGGTCGCGGCGGGCGCGGCCTGGGTCCCGAGGGCGTTCAGCTGCTTGGCCAGCGGGATCGTCCCGACGAGCGGTCCCTGCGATTGCGCGGCCGCGGCTCCGAGCTGGGTGAGTGAGATGCGGGCGACGTTGGCGAACGGCGTCAGCTCGGTGAACTCGCGGCCGAGCGCCGACGCGCTCGTCTTCAGATCGGACGCCAGTGGCGTGCCCTGGTCGGCCAGCGTCCCCAGGTCGGCCATCAGCGGCCTGAGCTGGCGCAGGAAACCGGGCAGCAGCTGGATCGAGCGGGAGATGTCGGCCGCGCGGGCGGCGCTCGCGGTGGCAGTGGTGTTGGCCTGGACGATGAAGTCAGCCAGGGCCTTGCGTTGCTGCGCGAGCGGCCCGAGCACTGCCGCCGAGTCGGTCGCGAGCTTGGCCAGCGCGTGGTTCTGGCCGGCCAGGATCTTCAGGACCTGATCGGTGTTGCCGAGCGCCGGATCGGCCCGGTGGATCACCGCGTTCAGGTCCGAGCCCCGGGCGGCCAGACCGGTGCCGAGCTCGTCGAGGATGATGGCCAGTCGCTGGGCCACCGGCTCCTGGTAGATGTCCTGGACGATGTCGAAGTCGACCGGCGAGCTGGTCTGGGTCACCGGCAGGTAGTAGCTGCCGGCGCCGGGGCCTTTGGTGATTCGCTGCAGCGTTGGCGTCGACGCCGTCCCCGGGTTGCAGTCGACGTACATCTCCCCGATCAGCGACTGGGGCCGGATCGCGCACGTCGCGTTGGCGTGGAAGGGCGCGAAGCGCGAGTCGTCGATCTCCAGCGTCACCGCCGCCTGCTTGCTCGCCGTGACCCCGAGCCCGACGATCGAGCCGACCGGCGCGCCCGCCACCCGGACCTGCTCGCCCTGGACCGCGAACGAGGCGTCGTCGAAGATCGCCCGGATTTGATAGGGGTCCTCGCCCACCCCGCCGCCGGCGCCGCTTGCGTTCGTCGCGATCGTCACCGCGATGATCGCCGCGATGGCCAGGATCGCTATCAGCGCGAGGCGTCTCATGGGCCGGGCGGGGTTTCGCTGGGTTGGCAGCCCGCGACCGGGTTGGGCGAGGAACCGTCGGGCGAGGGCTGGACCGCGCCACCCGGGCAGCGGTCGTGCACGACCTGGAGGCCGTCATAGCGCTCCGAGGGCGGTTGCGTAGTGAGCTCGCCCGTGCTGTCGGTGCCGAAGGCGAAGAACGTCGGCTGAACGCGCACGTAGTGGCCGTTGGCGTCGTAGTAGCCGCTGGCCTGTCCCACGTCGGACAGCGCCCCGACTACGTCCGGCGTGTACTCGCGCAGCGTGTCGAGCTGGGTCTGCGAGTCGTTCATCGCGGTGATCAGATCCGGGAACGCGGTGCCGGCCAGGCGCGCGAGCTCCGGCGTGTCCTTCAACAGCGTCGTCAGGTCGCCGGTGCCGGCCGGGTTATGGATCAGATCGCTGAGCGCCGTGACCGTGGGGATCGCCGCCTGGGTGAACGCTCGGAGGCTCGCCGCGAACGGCTCGAGCCGGCGGGAGGCGATCTTCGACTCCGCCACGAGCGGATCGAGCGCGTCGAGCGTCGTCCGCAGGCCGGCGAAGGTGCCGGTGGCGCGGTTCAGTGTGCTCGGGAATAGGACGAGCGCCTGCTCGAGCGCCTGGCTCTGGCGCGCAATCGCGCCGGTCGCCGTGCTCGCCTGGGCGATCAGGTCCGACAGCTGCGAGCTGCGCGAGGCGAGCGCCTGCATCGCCTGTGCGCCCTGGACCAGCAGCCCGTCGAACGCGGGCTCGTTGCGGTCGAGCTCGGCGGTCACGTTGCTCGTGCTGGCCAGGCCGGGGGCCAGGTATTCGAGCGTCTTCGAGGCCTGGGCCGCCTTGCCGTCGATGCTCGTCGCCTCGCCCTGGATGAAGCCGCGCAGACCGGCGCGGGTGAGCGGGTCGAGGGAGTCGAAGACTTGGTCGAGGCTGACGAACGAGTACGTGTCCTGCTCGGTGATCGTGCCCCCGCTGGGGATCGCCGGCGCCTGAGTCGAGGCGGGCTCGAGCACCACGTACTTGTCGGCGATCCCCGACAGCGAGTTCTCGTAGACCCGCGCCACCGTGCCCTCGTGCAGCGGCGCCGCGCCCGAGTCGATCGACATCGTCACCTGCGCCTGGCCGTTCGGGGTCAGCGAGATCGACTGCACCGACCCGACCTTGGCCGGGCCCATCAGCACGTCGTTGCCCGTGACCAGCCCTCCGGCGTCCGCGAAGTCCGCCTTCAGCGTGTAGGACCCCGACCCGCTCAGGAGCACGAGCACGATCACGACGATCGCGGCCGCCAGCGAGGCGACCGCGGCAACGCGCGCGATCATGAAGCCTTCAGCATCCGTGCTCTTATCCCGTAAAGCATCGCTGGGATCCTCTCTCCCCTCCTGCCGCGATCGCGGCTCGCGGCGCGTCCATCCTGCCAAAGAGCGCGATCTCCCGCTATATCGGGATGTTCAGGGGAGGTTCAGGGGGTGTTAAGCGCGATCACGCCGCCGGGCACGGACGCCCGGCGTAAAGGCCCCACGGACGCCGAGCCAGGGAATCCGGCCTCCGGCACGCTCGGAACTGCGTTTTCGGTCGCGCCGGATTCCCTGGCGAGGCCCATCCCCACCCCACTCCCCTCCCGCCCCCCCGGGCGCCGAGCGAGCGACTCAGCACGCTCGGATGGCGGATAAGGCAGATAACGCGTCACTCGGCGGGTCCGGTGGCCGCGAGCGGCGCGACACCGCGCCAGGACCGGGTGGATCGCCATTCACGTGCGGCGGGTGGGGCGAATGGCGTGTTTTCCGGGTGGTTTACGAGCTGGTGGGCGTCTCAGGCGCGGGAGCCGACGCCGCTGCCCCGGATCCGTCTGCCGACGCCGGCGCCGCCTGCGCCCGCCGCGTGACCAGCAGCGCCGCCCCGAGCGCGCCCCCGAGGTCGCCGAGACCGGCCAGCAGGACATCGGGCGGATGCTTGTCGTTGAACAGGTGCGGGCCCATCGCCGTCCGGATCCGCTCGACGAACGGCTCTCCGAGGCGGACGCCGAGCCCGCCGCCGATCACGATCGCCTCGACGTCGAGCAGGTTCTGCGCCGACGCGACACCGGCGCCCAGCGCCTCGACCGCCCCATCGATCAGCTCGGTAGCCAGCTTGTCGCCCCGCTCGAGCGCTCGGGCCCAGACCGAGCTCGTCAGCTTGGTGCGGCCACGCTCGCTCATCAGCTTGAACAGATCGGTGCTCGTGCCCTTCTCGTGCAGCTTGCGGGCCCTGGCCTCCATCGCGGCGCGTCCGGCGTAGGCCTCCATGCACCCTCGGCGCCCGCACGGGCACCGGCGACCGTTGATCTTGACCACCATGTGGCCGATCTCGCCGGCTCCGCCTCGGCCGAGCCAGGGTTCACGGTTGAGGATCAGCCCGCCCCCGACGCCCGTGCCCCACATGACCCCGAGGATCGAACCGTAGGGTCGCCCGGCGCCCAGCGCGAACTCGCCGTCGGTCGCGACCTGGACATCGTTGCCCACGAACGCCGGCGTGCCGAGCTCGCGAGTCAGGGTCGCTCCGAGCTCAAAGGTGCCGTCCCAGTCCGAAAGGTTCCGGGCCGTCGAAACGGTGCCGGTCGCGTCGTCGACCACGCCGGGCGACCCGACGCCGACGCCGGCCAGCTGCTTGGACTCGATCCCCGCCGCCTTGCACGCCCCGGTCATCACCGCGGCCATCTCGGCGGCTATGGCCGAGGGCCCGCCGGTAGCGGGCGTGGGGTGCCGCGCGGAGCCCAGCACCGTGTTGTCGTCGTCGACGACGATCGCCTCGATCTTGGTGCCACCGAGGTCAATCCCGCCGCGCAATG
>DATJRS010000198.1:0-4863 GCA_035504535.1 Solirubrobacteraceae bacterium
GCGGGACCGGATCGCAGCGACCGCCTGCTCGACGGCGCGCCACCCGTCCGCGTCCAGCCGGTCGTGCTCAGCCGCGGCGGCGAACAGGAGCAGCGCCTCGCCGAAGGCGTCGAGCTGGAACTGGTGGTTCACCCAGTTGCCCACGATGTCGGTGCCGCCGGGATAGCCCGGCAGACCGCACACTGGGATCTCCATGTCCAGACGGGCTGCTTGAGTACTAGCCGGCCGTAGTAGGAGGCTGGCTGGTCACGTGTGTCCGGGAGCGCGACTGTGCTCACCGACGGCCTCCGAGGAATGCAGTTGAGATCGCGCCGGCGACGACGACGGCGGCAACGCCGGCCGCTCTCCAGGTCTCGGCGAGGTGACGTGTGGTGACGAGCGGGTCAGGCTCGCACGGGTCCTTGCTACGGGAGATGTCATATTTGGTGAGGCAGTCCGTAGAAGCCCAACGGCAGCGCCACGATTTCTCCGTGCTCGACGGCGGCGTCAAGCGCGCGCTCGAACCAGGGTTCGTTCCAGTTACCGGCGCCTACGGCGCGGCTGAGCGCGTCGTGGCTCAATACGCCATACGGAGACAGGGCACGGACCAACCGCCTGATCTCAGCACGGAGGACTGCTTCGTCGTGTCGCGCGCCGCAACCGGCCAACCGCTGCGGAGCGCCAGTCGCGGAGTAGTGAGATAAATGACGATCTGACATGCTTTCACCTGGGCCGCTCTTTCGATTATTTCCCGGGGCGGCAAGACCGGAACTTCCGGTGGCGATAGCGGCGAGGTTTTGTTAGCGCCCTTACAGGTACGTTGGGGCGGCTGATGCCAGTGGATGTCGACGACACGTCGCTCGGCCGCCTCGATTGCGCCAAGCACCGCCGGCTCCGAGGGTTCTGCCCTTGAAATCCTCGCGGGTAACCTCCGCTAATGGGCCTCCCGGTTCGTCTCGCTCGTGGTAGGTGACTCGCATCTCCGCCATTCCGGCTAGATCCTTTTCTGCCTCGAAGTTCACTCAGCGAGCGATCGGGAGCTGGTCAGCTGTGGGTGTCGGCCGCATCGTGCTCGCCGTCTGCGCCGTGGGCTACCAGCCGTTCTCGTAATCGCGCCGAGGTCCCAGCTGCGGCCGCGCGGGCAGCCCGCTCGTCTGTCAGCTCTACCCCTCGACGGGAGGCCAGATCGAGGAGGCTCTGACGTTCTTCGTCACGGATCGCGAACCGGTAGAACAACCATCCGAGAAAAACGGTGGTCAGAATGATCTGCTCGACCATCATCACGCCACCTGCCGCGTTCTGGTCGGACAGGGGATTGAGACCGCGAGCGGCGTCGGTCTCACGGTATATCGGATAGAAGACGGTCTGCGCCCAGATCAGCACGTTGGCAAGCACCGCGCCAATGAGCCTGACCGCGACGACGTACCCAAGCTCTCCCCAGCCGCTGAACCAGGCCGGCTTCGGGAGCGGTCCGATTAGAGCCAGCCACAGGAGCGTACCGAACCACAGCAAGCACGCGTGCTCCGCAGCATGCACCAGGTCGTGGCGGATCGCGAGTTGGTAGAAGAGGGGCAGGTGCCAGGCGTAGAGATCCACCGCCCACAGCAAGAGCGCGACCCCCGGATGAGTGAGCCTTCGCAACGGCCGGGTAGCGCGGATGTGCAGCAGCGGTTGAATCACCGGTCCGGTGAGCCCAAGCACGATCAGCAGCGAGCACAGATCGCCTATCACGATGTGCTGAACCATGTGGGCCACTAGCACTTCGTCGGCCAAGGTGTCGGCGGGGCCAACCTGCACCGCGGCGAGCAGCACGACCCCGGTCACGAACGAGAACACCCGCCAGCGCGCGATTGGACGCCCCTCGCGTGCGAGCGCCCGCGTGCGCGTGAAGTAGAGCTCGAGGTAGGCGATGCATGCCAGCAGCGGGGGCAGGGACTCGCCGACGTGCGCCTGGTAATAGGCCGCCACCGCTCAGCCTGCGAATCCGCGAGGCCCGAGGGCGCCGTCTGAGGCCATCAGCTGGGATGCAACCCGGAGCATCGGGAGCTCCTTCTAGGGCAGGGAGCTCATCGACTAACGTGCCAAATGGTCACCGCTCAGGAGGTTATGCGGTGGTCCATCCTCCGACGCTGGCCTCCCGGCGAATTGTTCGCATGCGAACGTCCCCCGTCTGGCTGGTCCTCTTTGCGCCCAGGAGGCCCGGGGTTCCCAGGCTCGGGGTCTGTTTGATCGGTCGTGGCGCCGACACCGGAAGGCGTCGCCACCTCTTCCTCCGCATATTGAGGCGCTGCGCCGTCAGCGGGATTGCGATCGGGCGGCATCGGCGAGCTGTCAAAGACCGAGTTCCTGCTCCTGGCGGACGGTTGAGAGAGTCGTGACGGTCCGCGGTGGCCGACTCCGCAAAGGCCAAGGACGACCGCCGCGATCGACACGACGACACAGCCGAGGAGCCCAAGGAGTAGCGCGTGGCCTCGCGGGACCCGTGACCCCATCTCCGCGCCCCACCAGGCGAGATACACAACGATGAATGCCCCGGCGATGGCACCGGGCACGACCGCCAACGCCTCGGCCAGGATGCGGCGTCCCTCGATGCGCGGGCGGCTCGCACGGTCCGCATCAGAGGGCTGGTCGCGCGATCCCGTTGGCGCTGTCCGGTCCGTTGGTTGTCGAGTTTGCCTCGGCCGTCTCGAAGGTGACTGCATCGGTCTCCAGGGTGGTGGCGCCTTGGTCACATGGTCTATCTGCGCCGCATTACCCTCGACTCGCGCGTCCTCGGTCGGGTCGTCCAACTCCTCGCTTCTGGCAGACGGCTCCGAGTATGTGTCACGGAGGTCCCCGGTCAACGCCTAGCCGCCCCGAGCGGCGAATCGGGATGCGCCCTGCGCGTGTTGGGCCCGGCGCGGCCGGCGATCATTCTCGCAGATGCACCTAGAGCATCTGTCACGCTGGTCACTTCTTTCACTTGATCGGCCAACGGCTGCTCGCGACGCCGCTACTCCGTCAAGGGTGGATGCATCGCATAGCGTTGTGGTGAAGACACTCAACCGCATAGCGTCGGCGGCTGCCAGGCAGGCTGTCAGTCCGCCAACAAAAACACTGTTCAGTCCTCGGGCGCGGCGATCACGCGAGTTATTCCCACGGTGCGACGATCACCTGCCCGGGCAAGTTGTGGTTGGACGCCGCCTGCGGCACCGCGGCCGTCGGCTGCTTCGTCCCGCGAGCGCCTTAGCTAAGACCCAGCCCCGGTTCGCTCCGCGAGAACGGTCCTTCGAGCGTTCCGGCCCGCCTTCGCAGACCCCCGTGGTCTATTGGCGCCCACTAACGGAGCGCCTGGCCTCGGTCGCCTCGCGGGTCGAGTGAAATTGCAGCAGCTCCCAAGGCGGGTCACCGCATAGGAGCCATTCGCCGCCCGAATGGTGTAAAAAGCCCTGCTTCGAGAGAACCGACAGGCCGGTGCTGACACTCGCTGGGTGCGCCGAGACGAGATCGCCCAGCATGAACCGGGTGATTCGCAGGGGAAGGATCACGCCGCGTGCCCCGACACGGCCCCAGCGATCAGCCAGGTGCCAGAACAACATGTGCAGCCTTACCTCGATCCGCCTCTGCCGTGCTATCGCCATCGCGATGGCCAGGTTGCGCGAGCGTTCAAGCGTCTTGGCAACGAGTCGGCCAGTCAGCGCTGGGTAGCGGGCCAGTCGGGCCGCGGCAGCTCGGTCGAGCACCGCGAACCGGGTTTGCTCGAGCACTCGCCAGCCCGAGGTGCACGGCAGGCTCGACTCGCTGACCTCTCCTTGCCAGGGGCGAAGGACGTCGCCCTGCCCGAGCACCTCCGCGCCGGAACCACCCTCGACGCTCACACGGCGGATCAGCAGCCCCCGGAGCGCGAGCAGCCCGATTCCATCTGGCACCAGGTCCCCATGCGGCCCGGCCCAGTGCCCGGCGGGCACGATCAGCGACGGCGCCACGCAGCTCTTCATCGCCTCCGACCGGCAGCTTGGCGGTAGCGCCTCCGCGAGATCCCAGTCCTCCGCCAAGACCTGGCAGAGCTGGTCGGAAGAGATCGTGCGACTCGCCCTAGGCACAGCGCGCATCGGACTAATGGCGTCGACAGTCGTAGCGAATCGAGACTACAGTCGGTAAGTCTCCACTGATGCGGACACGTTCGATTTCGTCATCTGCATGACAATTGGATCCGCCCAAGTGGACCCCATCGACAGTACTCCGTGCCTGCATGGGCAGTCAGACCCCCACCAGTGAACTTGACCGAAAGGTCTGGCTCGGCCACTGAGGCGGCCCTCGGCCTCAGCTAGGTCCACCGACCGAAATCGCTCATCCGTCCCAACGGCCATGAGGGCGCGCAGAGGAGACGGCTTCCACCGCCGGTCACTGTCCCGCGCCTCACGGATCGGAAGCCACTCTCGAACTCGGTGATCCGCTTGACCTGCCCGGACACCAGAACGGCGCCGTCGAGCAGGAGACTGTGCGCTCGCTCCTCGACCACCTCCAACCCGTCGGCCTGTAGATCGTGACGGCTCGGCGGCGGCAGCCGCAGCTCGCCTCCCGGGAGAAAGGCGGTCCTTCGTTCGCGCCAGGCATCCAGGTGAATGTCCAGCGGCAACCGCGAACGCTCCCGACGTCGGATCAGCCCCTCAAGGCCGCCGTGAATGATCGGCGTGGCCGTGCGAGTTGACGATCGCACGCAAATCACCCACCGACACCTGAAGCACGTCGAGGTTCCGGGCAAAGAGCGCGGGACAGGTTCGCTTCGCACAATGATGACCTCGCGAGCGGGGATACCACGCTGCCGTCTAGGCCAAACCACCCCGGACACCCTGCGCCGGACGCGCCGGGGGAGCGTTGCTCCTCGGTCACCCCGGCGGTCTT
>DATJRS010000199.1:0-14536 GCA_035504535.1 Solirubrobacteraceae bacterium
ACCTCACCAAACTCCACCGCCACCAGCTCACCGTCGCCGGGGCCTGAAACAGGCCCCAGGCGCTCGCACCGCCAAAACGGAGCCAACAGCGTCACAACTGCCCCTCACAACGGGAGGGGTTGCGCGACAGCCTCGCGACCAGGCGCAACTCCCGGGCGATCCGGTCTAACGGGGTACCACTGGGCAGTCGGTTCCTGCCTGGTGGCGTCCGCTGTCACTCAACCGCGGAGACGAGCTGGTGGCATATGGATGACGGCAGCCCGGATCCGCGAGTGACCTGTCGCGCGTCGGCTCCGTCATGGGTGCGGGCGGGGCTTTATCGGCGGGAGCTCATACCTGAGAGAGCGAGCCCCGTTCCTCGGGGTTGATGCTCATCGCTTAAGGAGGTATCGGATGGTCACGCTTCGCGTTCGTCGGAGCCTACGGGCCGTGGTCCCCACAGTCGTGCTGGCAGTCGCCGTCTGGGTCCTGGTGGATTTAGGGGCCTACGTGGAGATCGTGATGAAGGCGGCCGGGATCCCGAGCAACGCGTCAGGTCTGGGCGGGTTCGTGAACGGCGCGCACGCGCTGGTGACACCTGCTCTGGTGATGGTGGCGGCGGTCGCACCGCTGGCGTTGATCGCGGGCGGGCTGGTGCTGCTGTTCGGCGGTCGGCGGGGAATGCAGATCGTCGGGACCGCCCTCGGGGTGCTGCTGCTGTTGGGCAGCGTCACGGCGCTGATCGATTAGCCCGTCGATTGGCGACGGTGGACGCAGTCGAGGCCGAAGGTCCGGGTTCGGGGAGTTCCGCGATGAGGTTCGCGCGTGGTCACCAGTGGCTGGTCCTCGCTGGCATCTCGGCGACGGTGCTCGTGCTGGGGCTCTCGGCACTCGCCGCAAGCCCCGCACACGCGGGGATTCTCGGCCTACAGAGTCCTGGGCAGGCGCTCGTTGGGGTGCTGGGCCCGCTTGGGCAGGCCGTCGGCGGGACGGCCGCAAGCCTGGCGGTAAGGGCGTTCACCGCGATCATCCACGCACTGTTCGCGCCCATCGCGCACTTCATCAACACGCAGCTCCTCGGCTGGTTGGTCGCGGTCCCGGACTACGCATCGCCGGGCTCGCACGTGGCAGCGATCGAGCACACGGTCCTGGCCATGGCCGGTGCTGCACTCGGTGCGGTGGCGACGATCTCGATTGCCCGCTACTGGGCGGCCGGACTTGCCGGTAACGGCGCCTCGGCGCTCGAGGGGCTCGCGGGCACGGTGGGAGCGGCGTTGCTGTTGCCGCTTTGGCCGTGGATCTTCCACACGGCCGTGGCGCTGGCGAACGAGGCCAGTACCGGGCTGTTGGGGTCGGGCAGTGTGACCAAGGAGAGCGCGAACCTCCTCGCGCTTGGTCTGGGCGCGGGTGTCGGACTGGGTGTCGCCGGGCTGGGGCTCTTCGTGTCGATCGTGATGGCGGTTGTCGCCAGCGTCCTGTTCCTGGGTCTTTTGTTGATGAAGGTGGCGCTGGCGATCTCGACCGTGCTGGTGTTCGTGGGGATGCCGATCGCGATCGTCCTCTCGCCGGTGATGGCGTGGATCCCGCGTGTGCTCGCGCGGGCGTTTCTCGTGTGCCTCAGCGTGCCGTTGGTGTGGGCGGTCTGCTTTGCGGCGAGCGGAGCCCTGCTGGATGATGGCTTGTTCCTGCAGGGCTCTCCGGGTTTCTTCAATGCCTTGCTCGAGCCGCTGGTCGCGATCGCGCTGTTGTGGCTGCTTTTGCTGTTGCCGACGCGGCTCGCCCAGATGGCGATGCTCGGCGCCGGCGCGATCAGCGGCGGGTTCATGTCCCGCGCGGTCAGCTACGCGGCCGGCTCACAGCTGCGGGATGTCGCGCGTCAGCACATGCCGGGCTGGGCCGGCGGCCAAGCGTCGACCGCCCAAAGTCCGAAAGAGACGGACTCGCGGCTCGGTACGCGCCTCCGAGCCGAGACCGCCTTATCGGCGAGTAAGGCGACGGGCGCAGCGGCGGCGACCGCAGCAACGGGCGTGGCGGCGGTTGGCGCGGCATCGATGGCCAGGCGCGGTGGGACCAACGGCGGGGCGAGCGGCGCAGCGAATGGTTCGGTGGAGCGGCAGGCGGGATGGTTGGGCCGGGTTCGCGGCTCCGGCAATTCGCGCGCGTATTCGCCTCCACCATTGGCCGGGAGTGCCGGCGGCCTCTCGCCGGAGAGCGGTCTGCAGCGGCCGAGCTGGCGGCAGGAGGACTTCGACGCCGAGATACTCGAGGCCGGTTTGCGCGAGCAGCACCAGCCGGTATCCGGCGAGCAGGCCACCCAGGCTCGTGAGATGCTCTCGCCGACCACTCAGAAAGCGGTTGGACAGCTGGTCGCCGATCATGGTCCGCGGGCCCGCCAGCACCTGGCCTACCAGGCTCTCGGCGAATGGGCACCGCAGGAACGCCAGGCAATCCGCACCCTCGCGGCCGCCACGCCTGAGGTCCGGGCACAGGCGTTCGGCGACACCGGTGGCTCGGCCGCCGGTTTCGGCGAGAGCTCTGAACCGAAGGCCGGCAAACCGTCGCCGACACCGAGCGGCGGCACCGCCGTGACCCCACGCCCGACCACCATGAACGAGCGGGAGCCCAATGGCGGCACGCGACTGACCGCGAGCACGCGGCCTCGACCGCCGCAGGATCAGCCGCCGACGACTCCTCCGGGCGTAAGGGGGTGATGGGTCGTGAATCCGGCGCCGGCGCATTTGGAGGCGAAGCTCAGGTTCGGTTGGGATTTCACGGTCGGGCAGGTCGCGGCGATGATCGGGGGGATCCTGGTCGGATTCGCGTGGGCGAACTGGTTGTGCCCGATTCGCGGGATCGGCGCCGCGGTCACCGCGGTGTACGTGGGCGGCCTGCCGGTGGTGGCGGGATTCGTGGCCTCACAGACCGAGTTCGACGTGTGGGCGGTGGTGTCCTCGGCGCTGCGGTGGCGCCGCTCGGACGGGCGCTTCCTGCCCGGTGGCGGATCGCTGACCGGCTATGTGGTGCTTGCCGACGATGAACGGCGAGATCCCGCCGACGGCCGCGCCGCGTTGCTGGATCTGGAGGCGGTGTGGAGCTCGCGATGACTGGGGGAGGGTTCGTCAGTGATTGAGGCGGTTAGGAGCAAGCGGGAGGAGCTGCGTGAGGCGGGGGAGCTGCTCGGCGTGGAGGCGGTCGACCGCACCGGGCTGGTGGTCACGTGCGAGGGCGCGTTCGTCCGGATCCTGCGCGTCGCAGCGGTCAACCCGTTGCTGATGTCGGGTGAGGAGCGGGAGAAGGCGGCGGCCCGCTTTCAGCGGCTGATCTCGCAGTTGCAGGCCGACGAGCGCATTCAGGTGGTGGTGGAGGGTCGGCCGGTGAATCTTGAGGCGCTGCTCGGCGGCTGCCGGCGGGAGATTGAGGCGTGCGCCGGGCCGGCGCCGAGCCGGGGAACACCGGTGCGCGATCGGCTGGCGCTGTCTCGCTGGCGGCTGTATGCGGCGCTCGAGGAGTCGCTGCGGCTCCATGCGGACAGCCAGGCCTCGGTCGAGGTCAGCCATTACCTGGTGGTTCCGTTCCTGCCGCGCCAGCATGTGGCGCGGGCGGCGATGGCGTACTGGCGGCGGGGGAAGCTGCCGACCGCGCCGCTTGAGCGCACGCTGACCGCGCATCGCCGGGCGGTGCGCGAGCACCTGGGCCGGGTCGACGCGTTGCGCGCAGAGCTCGAGGGGGAGGGGATGGCCACCGAGCTACTCGACGGTGAGCAGGTCGTGCACCTGCTGTGGGGCTGCTTCAACCCCACCCGGGCCGACCGGGGACGGCGGCCCGCACAGGCAGGCGAGCTGTTGGGCGAGCTCGACGCGCCCGTCGAACGGGAGGAAGCGCTCCAGGCGGGGGCGCGACTGAAGGAGGCGATCGCCGCCTCGAGTCTCGATTTCGACCGCGACTCGCATGTCGGCTACGTGGAGCGCGATGCATGTCAGACGATCGCGGTGGCCACCACCGCCGGGCGGACCGCGATGGGCTGGCTCCACTCGGCGATGCTGACCCGCCAGCCGTTCTGCCTCTGCGTGTTCGTGCACGCGCTCGAGCGCCGGCGCGAGCGCCAGCGGTTAAAGCTCGCCTACCGGCGGCTGTTCACGATCAACCGCGGCGCCGAGTCACGCGGCCGCGTGCCCGACTTTGACCGCTACGTGCAGGAACGCGAATACGAGGGGCTACTCGGACAGCTCGCCACCGGCGAACAGACCGGGCTCTTTCACGTATCGATCTATCAGCAGCTCCGTGCCCCGGGTCCGGATCCGGATTTGAGCGCACTATCCGAAGCCGTCGACTTCTGCTCAGAGCAGATCGAGTCAGCCGGCGATTGCAAGATCAACGCCGGCACGTTTCGCCAGCAGCGGCTGTGGGAGAGCGCGCTCCCGCTCGGTCGCGACGTCGCGGCTCAGGTGCGCAAGTACCCGACCGTCAACGCGGCAGACATGCTGCCGCTGGTCGGGACCAAGTGCGGCTCGCCGACCGGGATCCCGTTCGCGTTCGCCGACCCCGGCCGCACCGTGGAGCTGCTCAACCTGTACGACGAGCTTCACCCCAACCACACGATGCTGATCGCCGGCAGGTCGGGCAGTGGCAAGACAGTGACCGCGAACGTGCTGATGGCCCGCGCCGTCGCGTCCGGCGCGCGGGCGTTCGTGATCGACCGGGCCGGCCACTACCAGACGCTGTCGCGGCTGATCGACGGCGCGCAGCAGATCGACATCGGCGCCGAGGCCTCGCCGTATGCGCTGAACCCCTGGGATGTCGCCGACCCCGGGAAGGTCCCTCGCGAGAAGGTCGCGTTCCTGATCGCGCTGCACCAGCTGATGATGGGGCGCCTGGACGGCCAGCAGCTAGGGATGCTCGCCTCCGGGATCCGGGCGGTATACGGCAAGGCGGCCGGCCTCGACGGCCAGCCGACCGAGTCGATGCTCCGCGACGAGCTCCGCGCGCAGGCCGAGGACGCGCACAAGGCCGACGCCCCGGAGATCGCCGCCTCGCTTCGGAGCCTGGCCGACCAGCTCTCGGAGTACTGCGGCGAGGGCACCTACGCCTATCTGCTCGACCGGCCGACCACCGTCCCGGCGGACAGCCCGCTGGTGATCTTCGACACCCGCGCCTGCCCGGAAAGCCAGCTCCAGCTCGTGATGTTCCAGCTCATGGAGTACGTCACCGCCACCGTCCAGCGTCACTGGGCACACCACCGCACCGACGCCGTCAAGCCGGGCGCCCCCTTGTTCCTCGGCCGCTCGCTGCTCTTGATCGACGAGGCCTGGCACCTGATCCGCCGCGACGAGACCGGCGAGTACGCCAACGACCTCGCCCGGCGTGCCCGACACCTCGGGCTGGCGCTGATCGTGATGAGCCAACAGCTATCGGACTTCGACACTGACTACGGAAAGGCGCTGGTGCGCAACTCCGCTCAGCAGCTGCTGCTCGCCCAGAACCCGCAGGAAATTCCGTTCATCGCCGAGACTGTCGAGCTCTCCCAGCGCGAGGCGGCCGAGCTCGGGCGACTGAAGACGATCAAGGGCCGCCACGCTCAGATGCTCTGGCTCAACGGATCCCGCGGCCACGGCAAGGTCGCGCTGCGGGTCGGCCCGACCGAGTACTGGGCGTTCACCTCCGACCCCGCCGAGGTCGCGATCCGCGACGAGCAGATCGCCCGGCACGATGGCGACGTGTGGGCGGCGATCAGCGCCCTCGCCCGCCAAGGAACGCGTGCCCACCGAGACAACCTTGCGGCCTTCGCCGATGCCAGCGAGCACTGAGGCACCCACCACGCGTCTGCCCAGGCGCGCAGCGGCCCGCGCGGCCGCCTGTTCGGGGCAGGCGCGTCGGAAGGCCACCGAGCTTGGACCGCTGCTCGGAGCGTGCGGCCTCGCCGGCGGCGCCGGAGCCACGACGCTCGCATACCTCGTGGCGCTCGCCGCCGCCCGGCAACTGAGCGGCCCGGTGCTGGTGGCTGACACCGGCGGGCCGAGCGGCGGGCTGGCCGCTCTCGCCGGGGTCGAGGCGCCGCGCTCCCTGCCCGAGCTCGCCTCGCACCTCACGACCGGCCTGCCGCTCACGCACGGGATCTACGCCACCGGACCGTCGGGGCTCCGAGTGCTCGCGTCTGCGCCTGAGTTCAGCTCGAGCTCGCCTACCGCCCAGCTGACCCGGATCCTTGACGACGCGCGCGAGGCCCACCGCCTCACCGTGATCGACTGTGGAACCCTTGGCCGCGACGTCGACCGAACCGCCGCGGCCGCGGCCACCCACCTCGCCTGGGTTCTGTCTGCGACCGAACACGGTCTAGAGCACGGCGAGCGACTGCTCCACGCCGCCCCTCGAATGGCGGGCAGCGAGCTACTCGTCGCCCGGCGCGACGTGCGCCAGGCCAAGGCCCCGATCAAGCAGCTCCGACGGCTCGCCGCCGAGCGACGGGCGACGCTCGTGCTCCTCCCTCACGTCAACGCCCTGGAACACAGATCCGCTGATCGTGCCCTCGACGAGGCGCAGGTCGCGATCCAGGCGATCGTCGGAGCGACCCTGCGATGAGCGGCCACAGCTTGACGGCGCCGGTGACCGCGACCTCCACCGACCCCGACACGGTCACGGCGGCGCCCGGTGAAGTCACGATCCGCGGCACGGTTGAGGTCGCGGCGTGCGTCGCCGGTGCGCTGACTATCGCCGCCTGCGCGATCGCCGCGGTGGTAAACGTCGCGCTTGCCGCCGCGGCACGTCGTTGGCTCGCCTACCCATTCGCCGGTATTCCCGCCCGACCCGGCGAGGCCGCCGCAATCTTCCTGCACAACGTCCGGGCGCTCACGGCCGTCGGCGGACTATTGATAGTCGCCCAGTCCCCTTACTGGGCCGGCAAGATGAATGGCGGGCCAGTGCACCGGGCTATCCGGCGCGCCGGCGAGGCACTGCTCGCAGCCGGCGTATCGGCGAACGTCATCATGGTGGGCGCGAGCCTGGGCGCCTACGGCTCGCGGATGGTCCGCGCAGTTCTCCCGCACGGGCCCATCGAGCTCGCTGCCTACGCGCTGGCCCTCGCGGTCTATATCCAAGGCCGACACAGACCACTGCCCACGAGCCACGCGCTGGCGATCCCAGCCATGTCGATGTCCCTCCTGGCGCTCGCGGCACTACTCGAGACGTTCGTCAACGTATGAGGTCAGCGCGTCTCCTGCTCATCATGCTTGCCCTCGGCGGCGGGGTTGCGGCCGCGTTCGCCACCGTGCCGCGCGCGCTCCACCAATTGCGCATGTTGAGCGTCCCGACGCTAGCGCCGCTGGCGGCCACCGGACCTGCCAACCATCGAGTACCCGCGCCGACACGGCACCTTACGACCCGAGGGACGGAAACGGCGGAGGCGACGGGGACGCCAGGGATACCACCGGCTATCGCGCCGAGTCACGGGAGCCAGGGTGGATCGCTCCGGGTGCTCAAGCTGATCGGCGTCGAGATCGCCGTCGGGCTTGGCCTAATCGTCGTGGCTGCGCTGGGGCTGACGGCGCGCCGCGCTCGCCGCCGGCGCACCCGCACCTATGCGCTGTACGAGCTCCACCTCTCGACGCACGACCAGGCGAAGGGGCAGGACCTCGAGGACATGGTCGAGGCGATCGCCAACATCGTCCGCGCCTGGCCCGTCCACCGCGCACGGAATGGGCAGCCGTACGTGGCGCTTGAGCTGATCTGCAGCGCGATTGAGGCACCCGCCGGCCGGACCGAGATGGAGTGGTCGATCAACATCCGCTGCGAGCCCCGTACCGTGACCGCGCTCGACGGGGCGATCAGCGCCACCTACCCCGACGTCCGGCTCGGCCGAATCCACGGCGAACAGCCGCTCCCCCGACCCGGCGTGCTGCGAAAGCCGGGATACCTGATGCGGTTTCGCAAGGAGCGAAGCTTCGTCTACTCGCTGATCGCCGATGTCGAGCGAGAGGCTTCCGCGCCCCTCGAGCAGATCGCCCGCGCCCAGGTCGCCCAGGAGGCGCCATCGGTCGTGCGGTTCCAGCTCACGCCCACCCTTACGTATTTCGAGGAACTCGCGCGACGTCTTTACCGCCGTCACGAGAACAAGCTGGTGCGCCAGGAGCGCTGGGGACTGCCCGAGGGTGGACTGTGGTCGACGTTCAACCGCGCCGAGATGCGCTCCGCCGAGCGAACCCAGAACCGAAGCCTCTTCTGGCTCGAAACAGTCGTCGCCGCCGACAGTGCGGAGGTCTGCAAGGCGGTCGCCGCCGCGGTTCAGTCACGTCGGGGCGAGAACCGACTGCACCGCCGTTGGATGGTCGTCAGCGAGGGCCTTTACCGCCGTCGCTTTCCGCGCGCGCTCGGCCCGCTTATTCCGTCGTTCCGCTGCCTTGTCTCGGCGGCCGAGGTGGCGCACCTCCTCGCTCTGCCCTCCGCGCGCATGAAGGGGGTGCCCGTCCGGCGGGTCCCGCTCCCGCGAATCCCTGCGCCGCCCGAGACCGTCCGCGGCGGTCGGACAAGATCGATAGCTACGACAGCGAGCATTGCCGCGAACGGGAGGGCGACATGAGCGCCGGGACACCTCACCGCAACGGGGACGGCGGTCCTCGCGTCGAGGACCTGTATCCGATGCTGCGCGCCGAGAACGCCGAGGTTCTCATCCACCCCTCGGACCGCAAGTACGGCGCGCTTCTGGTCGGTGGCCAGGGCACCGGCAAGACCAGTGCACTGCTCTCGTTCTACCTCAACGACATCGAGGACCCGGACGCGGCGCCGATTGTGGTCGACCCCAAGTCCGAGCTCTCGCGCATCTGCCTGCGTATGACCCCGCCGGAATGCGGTAAGCGGGTGTGGTTCCTCGATCTCGGCCACCCCGCATTCGGGATGAGCCCTCTCCGACTAGTCGGCGACCGGCCGGTGGCGATCGAGGCGGCGCAGATCGCCGAGAACGTCGTGGCCGCGCTGCTGGACATCAACGAGAACCAGATCTATCAGTCCTCGCGGCGCTACCTGTACCACGCGGTAATCGGCGCGATCGCGATCGCCAACAAGCAGGGCCGGCGCCCGCGGCTTGAGGACGTCTACACGCTCCTCCGTCCGGCGAAGGAGGAGTTCCGTAACGCGGTCGCCGAGGCGTGCGCCGACCAGCCTGACCTTGACCAGACCGCGGAGTTCTTCCGTTCCGAGCTGCCCGATGACCTGCGGATGGCTACGAGCCGTGTTGCCGAACGACTCGACGCGCCACGCAACAAGATCTCGGGGCTTACCGGCGTACCGCCGCTCCGTCGGTTCTTCAACCACCCCAGCGACGTGCCGCTGCGGGAGATCATCGAGGCGCGGGACATCCTGATCGTCGACGCCAACATGGGCGCGATCGGCACCGAGAACAGCAAGGCGTGCATGCTGTTCATCATGCGCATGCTGCACGCGCAGCTCCAGCGCCAGGTCCACCTGCCTGAGCCGGAGCGCCCGCGCGTGCCGCTGCTGGTGGACGAGGCGCACTATGTCGCCGGGGGCGAGAACGTCGTCGACCAGATCGCTACCCACCGCGCCGCAGGCCTCGAGCCGGCATTCGGCCTTCAGTACTTCGCGCAGCTCGGCTCCGCCTCAGAGCACCAGCAGAAGATCCTCAAAGGCGTGCTCAACTTGCTGCAGAGTCGGTTCTTGTTCCGGATGGGCGACGCTCAGGACGCCGAGCAGGCCACGAGGATCGCGATGGCCGTCTTCTCGACCATGATCCGCGACGATCCGGACTCGCGTGCGCGACTGCGCGTCACCCCCGAGCAGGCGCTCAACTTCCCCAACTATTACTGCCTTGCATCGTGGATCGCCAACGGCACCCGCGCCCCAAGCTTCATGGGCCAGACCTACCCGCTGCCCGAGGTCGGCGACGACTGGGCCCAGCAGCACATCGCCTCCCAGGACGAGCGAGTCGGTCCGTACCCGGAGCAGCTCGAATCAACTCTTGATACGAGCGCGCCGGTCGCGGAGCCAGAACCCCGGGAGCACCGGCCTGAAGAATCGCCAGCGGTCGAGGCTGCCGCAGAGGGCGACCATCACACCCGGTCCGAAGAGTCGGTGAAGCCCCCGGCCAAGCGAGAGGTCAAGGTCGACTACGAGGCACCACCGGCGGCTGCCAAGGACGTCACGGAAAGCCCAATCCGTAGGATCGTCGGCCGCCGTGTCCCGGCGCCAGCGGCCGCCGCAGAAGACCGTCCTGCGCCTGAGACGCTGCGCGAGGTTGTCTTCCTCGAACGCATCAACGAGGTCCGACCAGCCGAGCAACTCGACGGTACAGATGGCCTGCCTCGCCTATACGACGAGGACTACGCGGTACTGACGTTGCTCGACCGGGTTGGGCTCGTGCCCGCGAGCCTGATCGGGCGGGCCGTCCTTCCCGCGAGGGCGCCGCGGACCGTTCACGACCGGCTGGTCAAGCTCTACCGCCACGGCCTTATCGCCCGGCACAGCACCGGGCTGCGCCGGCAACGCAGCGCGGACGGCAAGCCCCCGCTGCTTTATTCGCTGACGCGCCGCGGCATGCGGATCGCCCAGGAGCGGGAACCCGCACCCGCGATCTCGCCAAAGCGCGAGTGGCATCCGATCGAGCAGCCAAACGCCGCGCGCCTGGCTCATGACCTTCACGCGCTCGCATGGGCGACCGCGTTCCACCGCGCCGGCGGCGACCTCGCCACCGACCGCTGGCGAACACCCCGCTACGCCACCGGCCGCTACCCGGTCCCGCACGTCGGCTCAGGTCGGCACCGACACCCCATCACACTCAACGAGATCCCGATGCCCGACGGGCAGGCGATCATCGACGTCGAGCTCAAGAGCTTCGCCGAGATCAAGCCCGACCTCTCGCTCGAGCTGCGCATCGACGCGACGAAGCTCACCTTTGATCTGCTCGTCGAACTCGACCTCACCGACCGCCCTTCCTATAACCGGGACAAGCTCCGCGCGTACGACGCATTCCTGTGCGGATGGAGCCTCGCCCACCCGCGATACCGTGCCCAAGGAACGCGACCGGCCGTCGTGTTCGTGTCTCGAAACCACCACGCCTCACTCGCGTGTGCGAGTGAGGCAGATGAGCTGATGACCGGCCGGATCGGTCCCATGGGTGCTCCGGTCGAACACTGGTACTACGCCGGCCGCGACCACCTGTTCTTCGCCGTCGAGGCAGACATTCATCACGGAAAGCTGACCGCGCTCAAGCTGCCTGCACATCCACCCGGACTCCGGCAACAACTTCTTTCGAGCCGCGAACTCGCCCTCGAGGCCGTTGCGCTTGTGAGCAATACCGGCTGACTCGCGCTGCACGAGCACAGGCGCCCCCACGATCGCGTCCGCGGGCAAAGCAAGCGTTGGTGATGGTGCCGCCGACGACTTCCTCGTCGCCGACGAGATGGCCGGGGCATCGAGGTAGAGAGAGCTGAATGCGATCGTCAGGTCGACTGCGTACGGATGGTTGGAAGCGTGGCATAGCAGTGACGCCGTCGCGCGACGCCGCACGATCGCAATTGCGACGCGGAAGTCGGGGCGCACGAGCGCGCCGCACCGGTCCGCTTGCTCGGCAGCCGTTAGCACCGCATCGGCGCGACATTGCGTTCGATCGCCGAATCCGTGGCCAGCCGCGAGACTGCAGAACGTCGAAGCGACCGCGCGCATCTTGGTCGTCGGCTGCCCGAGACGGCACGTTTGGTCACCCTGATCGACCTTCTGGGACTGGCCCTGAACGCCACGTATCAGCGCTTGGTTGACTGTCATCAGTGACTGAATTAGATCTTCGGCCGGGCCGGCTCGAGGAAGGGAGCCAGAGGAAGGTCAGCGCGTTCAATACAAATTCGCCTGAGTACCCGCCGAGCCACCGGAACGTCTATCACGACGATTCCGGCTGCGGCTACGGCTACGGCGAGGACACCAAGTCTTGGCATCGCGTCGAGGGCGAAGGTAATCGGCCCCTGCCATGCGTGCTCGCGACTCGAGAGAGGATCGGTAGCCGCAGGGCTTCGAGTTGACGTAGCCCGCAGATGGGTTGTCCCCCAAGCGCGTGCGTGTGTCTATCCCCCCAGGCGCGGGTCGCGCCCGATCCCAGCGGTGTTCATGGCAGATTGTTTTCTCGCCGGAATGCATCTAGCACGGCAAGCTGCTGTTTCTCGACGAAGCGCTCTTTCGCCATCTGAGCGTCGATCTCGCGTTGGAGTGCTACGGTGCGCGCCCGCTGCGTTGCCTCGGCCTGCTCGCGAAGCTTGCGCTCCTCTCGCTTCCGTTCGAATGCCCAGGAAGCGATCATCACGATCACGCAGACGGCCGCGACGCCGACAAGCCACCTCGTTCCAAGGAGACCCAAAGCGAGGGCGGCAAGAGCCGCAAGTAGGACAGCTGAGGAAGCTGAAAATGCGATGCGCCAGAGTGTTCGCACCAGGTTCACGATACCCGGTCATCGGACGGGTGGGCCAGCTACGCCACCAGCCGATTCCCGGTGCGAGATGGAAGCGATCCCCTCGTTCGGTGCGGGATCGAAGTTCTGGCGCGCTGTGCTTCCGCCGATAACCTTGTCCGCAACGAACCCGATGCGCTCGACGCCATTACGGACGCCTAGCTGATGACGGTGGTCCGTAGGCTCGGCACTATCGATCGACGAAAGCCGGTGACATGCCTCTCAGTCCTGAACTCATGTACTGCGCCACTCGCATCATCGGCGATTTCGGGAAGTCGCGGGCAGCGGTCGGCACTGGGTTCTGCGTGACCGTCCCAAGCGACGTGCATGCCGACAGACTCTACGGGTACATGGTCTCCGCCCACCACGTCATTCACGGCAGCGGCGAGATCGACGTCGCGGTCCCAGACCCGCTTGCTGGCGGTAGTCCGCATCCCGCGATTAACCCGGATCGTGCAGTAAGAGCCGCGCCCCCGGGTTAGCGGGGGCGCGGGGACGTCCGGCATAGCGGGGATTCTTGGGATTGCTGAAGTCCTGATTCCCGAGCTTGGGGGTTCACCTTGCAGGTGATGCGTGACGGACGTCTGGTAACCGTAGAAGTCACGGCGGACGGAGCCGGGTTGGTCTCGCATGTCGGGTCGGCGCTGTTGGGGCAGGTCGCGGACAAGCTCGGGCTCACCAGGGCCCTTTCGCATCGCCTGGCCGGGGTCAAGCAGCGACGCCGCGGGCATGATCCCGGGGTGGTGCTCCGGGATCTCGCGGTGATGCTCGCTGACGGCGGCGAGTGCGTGTCGGATCTGGCGTTGGTGCGCGAGCAGCCGGCGTTGTTCGGGTCGGTGGCCTCGGACGCGACGGCGTTTCGGATGATCGAGAAGATCGCGACCACGCCGGGGCTGGTGGACCAGGTGCGGTGCGCGCACGCGATCGCGCGCGAGCGGTTCTGGGAGCTTGACGGCGCGCCGGAGCGGTTGACGATCGACGTCGACGCGACGCTGATCACCAGCCACTCCGACAAAGAGAAGGCGGCCGGCACCTACAAGCACGGCTACGGGTTCCATCCGCTCGGGGCGTATGCCGATGAGACGCGCGAAGCGTTCGCGATGCTGCTGCGGGCGGGGAACGCCGGGTCGAACACCGCCGCTGATCACGTGACGGTGATCGACCGCTCGCTGGCGCAGATCCCCGAGGAGCAGCTTGAGCAGCTGGAGATCCTGATCCGCGCCGACCGGGCCGGTGCGACGCACGGGACTGCCGATCACTGCCGCCGGTGTGATCTGCGGTTCTCGTTCGGCTATGAGCTCACCGACGCGGTCCGCACCGCGATCCTCGCGACCGCGGAGGATGCGTGGGTCGCGGCACTCGATCAGGACGATTCGGAGCGGCCCAACGGTCAGGTGGTAGAGATCACCGAGGGGATCGACCTCTCAAGCTGGCCTGAGCGCTCCCGGGTGATCGTCCGCCGGGAGCGTCCGCATCCCGGTGCGCAGTTCTCGTTCACCGATCACGACGGCTACCGCTTCCAAGCGATCCTGACCGACCAGAGCGACCCCGACATCGCCGTGCTCGAGCGTCGCCATCGCGGGCGCGCCCGGGTCGAGGACCGCATCCGCGAGGAAAAGGACAGCGGCCTGGCGAAGCTGCCGTTCAAGGCGTTCGCGCTCAACGAGGTGTGGATCGAGCTCGTGATGCTCGCGCACGATCTGATCGTCTGGACCCAAGCCCTGCTCTTGGACGGTCAGCTCGCCAAAGCCGAACCGAAACGCTTGCGCTACCAGCTGCTGCACCTCGCCGGCCGGCTCGCCTTCTCAGGCCGGCGAGCGAAGCTGCACCTCCCCGCGAGCTGGCCCTGGACCGGGCCGCTGACCGCCGCGGTGCGCCGACTCGCGGCGCTCCCCGCACCAGCCAGCTAAAACACCCCCGCCGGACCACCGCGTCAACCAGTCGCTCCCACACCCAGCGCTCACCGCTGCCCGCAAGACCACACCGATCTGCCCACAGCCCGCCGTCCCAATTCCTCCAGCGCGACCTAAATAGCCACCCCGTCCACAAATCGACACTTCACACACCGATCAGTCGCAGGTCACGACCATCTCGGCGCCTATCGCAAGATCCGGGCTA
>DATJRS010000200.1:0-26724 GCA_035504535.1 Solirubrobacteraceae bacterium
CGTGCCCGCATCGACGAGCTGTATGCCAAGCACACCGGGCAGGAGCTCGAGCGGGTACACGCCGACTCCGAGCGTGACCGGTTCTTCACCGGCAGCGAGGCGGTGGCCTACGGACTCGTGGATCGCGTGATCGAGCACCGCCCGATTTCGGGCGCGACTCGGGGCTTTAGCGGCTGAGCTGAGTCCGATTTGCCCTCTGGCTCAAGACGAAACCAGAGCGTTGCCATAGTCCAGAAAAGCTGAGCATCGTTCTCTAGAAACAAAGACGGATCGGCCACGTGGAGGCCACCAGACGGCTCAAGGCGGGCCTCGTGGATATTGCATGGGATCGAGCGGTTCCGCATGCTTCGGTGTGCTGTTTTCCTGCTAGGGTCAGCACTGGGGAAGGCTCCGGACGCTTGGGTCTGCCGGAAGACAAGGGCCTAAGTAAGGCACGGATAAATATCGACAGGCGCCGCTACTTAGGTGCCGTTGAGTTGATGTAAGGAAGAGGTACCGGCGGGGATATGAGTTTCACCGGCTCGTAACTTTCCGCTGTTCCTTGACGCTGATAATCGAAACTGGGACCGGTAGGAGAAGCATTGAGGCGTGCCTAGCGAGGCCAGAACACGTCAGCCGTTCCGGCGCACAAGTGGCGCCTTGGGTCGTCGTCGCGGAACTACGGCCGAGCGGCCCGAGCCGCGCCCAGCCGTGGGCGACCTAGAGATCTCGCCCGTCTGGGAGATGGCGCCCGGCGAGCGCGCCACGCCAGGGCGTCGGCATGACACTTTGCTGCGCCGCACGCTCGCGCTCGCCGACGTTGCCGCCGCACTTGCCGCGCTCTTGATCGTGGCGCGCCTCGTGGCTGGCGGGTCGATCAGCCTGCGCCTGCCGGCGATCGTGCTCGTGCCGTTCGTGATCGTCGCCTCCAAGACGCTTGGCCTCTATGACCGGGATCAGCACATCGTGAAAAAGACCACGGTGGACGAGATTCCCTCACTTGTCTACCTTTCCGTGCTGTACGCCATGGGAGCGTGGCTAACGGAGGCGGCCCTGTTCGACGGATCGCTAGACAGGGTTGAGGTCTTCTCTCTGATTGTGGTCAGCTTCTTGACGTTTCTCACGGCCCGGCTGCTGGGCCGTGCGCTAACCGGACTCGTAGTCGAGCCTGACCGTTGCCTAATCGTGGGCCATGGTGGCGACGCGGCTCGCGTCGCGACGAAGTTCGCCGACGCCCATGGCGTCCGGGCTCGAGTCGTGGGTCGGATACCGCTCGTCGTCGATGAGGCGGCCCATCGCGCCCCTCGCGAGGGTCAGCCAGTCGCCGGATCGCCGTCCCTGTCCCGAGTCATCGCCGAACAGCACATCGACCGCGTGATCATCGCCCCCGACGGCCACGACCAGGACGATGTGCTTCATGTCATCCGCCTAATCAAGGCGATGGGAGTTAAGGTGAGCGTGCTACCGCGGCTGCTCGAGGTGGTGGGCTCCTCGTCGACCTTCGAGGACGTAGATGGCATGACGCTGCTCGGTGTCCGCCAGTACGGGGTCTCGAAATCGTCACAGCTCCTCAAACGCTCGATGGACATCGTGGGCGCGTCGATTTGCATCCTGCTGCTGGCCCCGCTGTTGGCGGCCTTGGCGGTCGCGGTGAAGCTCGACTGTCCAGGCCCCGTTTTCTTCCGGCAGCGACGGATCGGTCGCCAGGGCCAGCGGTTCGAGATGATGAAGTTCCGGTCCATGGTGCCCGGGGCGGAGGCGATTAAGCAACAGCTTCGCCATCGCAACGAGGTCGAGGGCGGTCTGTTCAAGATCGCCGACGACCCCCGGATCACGCGGGTCGGGCGCTTCCTGCGGAGCACCTCGCTCGATGAACTCCCGCAGCTGTTCAACGTGCTCGGTGGCAGCATGAGTCTGGTAGGCCCGCGTCCCCTCGTACAAGACGAGGACGCCCTCATTGAGGGCTGGCAGCGACGGCGGCTGGCAGTCAAACCTGGCATGACCGGTCTATGGCAGATCTTTGGCTCCTCCCGTATTCCCCTCCCAGAGATGGTGAAGATTGACTACCTTTACGGTGCGAACTGGTCACTTTGGCTTGACCTGAAGATCCTGATCAGGACCGTGCCCTACGTATTGCGTCGCCGCGGCCTGTGACGTTCGTTACACGCCGGGCGGCGCTGAGGACCGAGTCGGTGGCGTGGGTGATACAGTGCTAGTACGCCGAGGACGGGGACACTAAGATTGCCGGCGGGGCCACCCGGCGGACGCGAGCGGGCGACCCACAGAAGGGCGGCTCCCGCACTGGGGAGAGCAACTAGCCAGATCAGCAGCAGCGCCGCGATGATCATGACCGGCGCGCGGGCAGGGCCAGGAGACCGGGACTGTGCATACTCAGGTCTTCGGCCGCGCTGGCTGGCGACCTTAGAGAGCCCCTCCTCCCGTCGAACAAACCGCTAGATGTCTCGATTGATTCTTGGCTGTGCAGCGGGTCCTGGTTGCAAGTGTGAGATGACTGGCAGCTTCTGGACGGCCAACTGGCCCACACCACGGTCACGGTTTGGGTGAGCGTGGGCGACCGCATGTAGACAGGTATTGGATCAGTCACGGTTGGTCTCTCGGATATCCGTCTGGATTGTCTGCCCGCGGAGCCCCGACCCAGTGGCCAGGCCGATGCGAGATGCATGCCACAACCTGTCCCATCTCGCTTTTTTTCGTTCCTTCTCGTTCCTTTCGTCCTCGTTCTCTGTCTCGCCTCCGCGACCTTGATTCTCCCGGCGCAGGCCTCCGCCTCGACCAACGTGGAGCTATCCCAGCTGGAGAACTTTACGACCCAACAGCTCGATGACTACATGGCGTCAGGCGCCTCGACGGCCGTGCATGGCTACGCCAACGGGGTCTTCTACTCGTACGGCGGGACGCCGTGCTGGTACTGCTATGACACCGCGGCCGTGGGCGCTGCGACCATAGGTCAGCTCCAGGACAATGCCGGGTTCCGCGACGTCGCGATCGACACGATGAACGCCGCGATCCGCCAGCACCAGCTCTCGGACGGCGCGTTCGCCAACGACTCGGGCTCGGCCGACGGCATCGCCACCGGCTTCTTCATGGTGACGCTGGGCGTGACCGACCTCGAGCTACGCTCCGTGCTGCCCCCGGCGACGGCGATGGCGTGGGCGAACTCGATGACCGCCGCCGCCAACTACCTGATCAACGCCGGCGACCTCACCTGGTACATCAACGGCAACGTCAATCTTCGCCAGACCGAGGACATGTGGCTGACCTACGCGATCACCGGACAGCAGAGCTTCCTCGATCAGTACAACGCCGAGTACCAGTTCACCCTCGCCCCATCCCAATCCCGGTGGCCAGGCTATGGACTGCAGATCACCAAATCGCCTGCGCAGGTCGATGGTTCCGACGGAGCCGGCTACCTGGCGGAGTCCAATACGGGCACCAATCCCGGATACGACCCCAACTACACCGATGCTCAGCTGGACACCGCCACCGATCTATATGTGTTCACACGCGACCCAAAGTATCTGCGGCTGATGAACCTGCTGTTCAACCAGCTCCAGCCGCGGATCGACTCCACCTGGACGCTCAACGCCACGGACGGTAGCCGCGACAGTCTCGACGAGCCATTTCTCGATCCTGCGGTGTCCGTCCTTGCAGCGAGCGGCGATCGTCCCGACCTCGCTGCGGATCCGAGTTCTCAGCTGGTCCGGCTCGAATCCGAGTACAGCCAGCAACAGTCCTACAGCAACGTGAACTTCTATAAGGGGTTCGAGTCGTGGTTGTCGATGCCCCTGCTCGACGCGCAGTACCCGCAGGGGATCACAGCGGCCCCAGTCAGCTCTCCGACGACTGGTCCGGTGGTCAGCGTGACGCCTCCTAACACCTCGAGCTCTGGTGGCGCGATCGGAGTGACTGTGACGAACGCGCCAACCAACTCGACGGTAACCGTGACCGTGAGCCCGACGTCGGGAGGAAGGGCCGCTACGAAGACGACGACGAAGTACGCGACCAAATCGTCTCGCGCGAGCGGCAAGCCCAAAGTGAGCATTGCGAAGGGGAAGGCCCGAGTAGGCAAGAAGCACAAGGTCAAGCTCCGCTTGCGTCCCTCCCGAAAGTCACTCGCCGGAGTCCGTCACAAGCACGAGGTGGTGGCCGTGCGGACGATGATCACGTCTGGCTCGGTGGTCCGCACGGCCACTGTCATCGTTCGTGTCGTCAGTCCGTGACGGCAGCACGCGCCGCGCGGATCATAGAAACAGCGCGAGGTCGTGTTCGTCCCACCCGGGCAGGTCGAGCGCGCGGATGACCCGCTCGGCCACCGCGCTCCAGGTGAACAGGGGGGCCCGTCGGCGAGCGCGAGCGCCGCATTCGCGGGCGTGGGTCGGCTCGCAGAAATCCAGCATGCAGTCGATCAGCCCTGCGTGGTCATCGGGCGCGACGGTGACGCCGCTGTCGCCGATCACCGTGTCGACGCCGCCAGCGGTGGTGCCGATCGATCCGATGCCTGCCGCGAGGGCTTCGGCATGGACATTGCCGGTCGGCTCCAGCAGTGAAGGCAGTACGAAGCACGTCGCCCGCGCATAGAGCGCGTTGAGTGCTTCGACCTCCGCCGCGTCGTCGAGTCGAAGTACTCCGTGCCCGGTCACTCCCTCCTGGTAGAGAGGAGGATGCCCGCCAACGACGTCGAGCGTCGCCTCCGGAACCCGCCGGCGGACCTCCGCGAAGGCGGCGAGGACCCCGGCTCCGTTCTTGCGGATGAAGTCCTTGCCCACGAACAGGAACCGCGGCGAGTCCCATTCGCGTTCGACCTGTGGCAGTTGGCGATTAGGCCCGGTGCCGACGACGTGAACGCGGGACGGCGCCACCCCGTAGTCGTTGACCACACTGCCGGCGGCCCAGCGGTTGAGCACGCAGCAGGCGCGGGCGTTGCGGAGCATTTGCGCCTGGCGGGCAATCATGCGGCGGAGGCTGCGCTCGCCGACGCGTTCCATCCACTCATAGGGGTACGAGCGCCACAGCTGGAGGATCGTGGCGTCATCGAGGGTTACGTAGTCCGCATTGTCCGGAAGGTGATACTCACTCCCGAACTTCACGATTCGGGCCATCCGCGCAGCGCGGGCCAGGCGCGCACCGATCACAGCGCTGCGAATCGCGGTGAGCTCGCGGCTGGGGAGCAGCTTGGGCTTGGAGTCGCGGATCGCCAGGCGGAGGGTCGCCAACGACCGCGACGTCCGGATCACCCGGCCCGGATCGAGGAAGCCCAGGGCGAGAACGTTGATCAACAGGCGTTGAGCGGATCGCGGAAGCTCCGTGCTGACGGGTAACACCGGCAACCCAGCCTCGGCGAAGCCAGCCATCAGCGAAGCTGGCGCGCCGGAGTACGCGGCCGAATCGCAGGCATCTCCGGCGATGGCGAAGGCAACGCGGGGGAGGGGTGTGGTGGCCAGAGACGGTGACGTGCGCGCCAATATAGACGGCGAGGGTCGCCGCGGGCGCGCGTGCGACATGTCACGAGCGTGTAGGGCGCAGTGGCGACGGTAAGATGCAACTGCGTGCGCGCCGATGTCCGTTACCGTCCCGGCGGTCCGGGACCACTCCCTGGCGGCTGGACATACCCCGGCCCCGCCGCCGTCTCTTCGTGAAGGGCAAGCGCTACGTCACCGAGCTGCTGCGCCGGCCGGGGGGGCTGCTCTCGATCGTCGCGGACTTTGACGCTGTCCCCGGTGCTGAGGTCATCGACGTCGAGCTGCCCGGCAAGCCTCGAGCCGTGCTGGCCAGTCGATCCGTCCAGCCCGAGGTGCACCCCAACCTCGCCCCGACGCGGCTTAAGCCGCTCCATCGGCTGCGGGTGGCCGTGACCCCGCGGGCCCGGTTGACCGGAACCAGCGGTGCGGTCGTGACCGAGGACGGGCACCTGGTAATGGAGAGCCTCTGGGATCGACCGCATTTCGACCGCGAGTTCAACCCACCGCCCAGGCTGCCCGCGCCGGTGCGTGTGCCGGGCCGTCACGCATCGGTCATCTCCGTCTGGTGTCACAACTTTCACCACTGGATGTTCGAGGCGCTGCCAAGGCTCGCGGTGCTCGCGGCCAGCGGCGTCGACTACGACAAGCTGATCGTTCCGGAGCGGCTGGTCGGCTTCCAGCGGGAGACGCTCGAGATGGCCGGGATCGGACCTGACCGACTCATGCCGTTTGAGGGGACCCATTTACAGCCCGACGAGCTCGTGTGGGCATCTCCACTGGCGCCGTTCGAGCAACCCACTCCATTCGCCATCCGCTGGCTGCGCGACATCACGGCCGCGCCGCAAGTGGAGCCGGCCCAGCGCATATATCTCCGCCGCCGGGGCATCCGTCGCGTCACCAACGAGCGCGACGTGCTCGCCTGCCTGACCGAGGCCGGGTTCGAGGTGCTCGATCCGGAGGACCTGTCCCTTCGGGACCAGGTTGCTCGTTTCGCGGCGATTCGCTTCGTCGTCGGATCCCACGGTGCGGCCTTCTCCAACGCGATCTTCTCTTCACAGTTGACCGCGCTTGAGCTGTACCACGACCGCCGCATCAACATCAGCACGGCATCCGCGATTCTCGCGGCCGGACACGAACACTGGAGCCTGATGTGCCGACGCGTTCCCGGGTTGCGACGCGGTCAGGAGCAGAACCTCGCGGTCCCCATGCCCGAACTGGAACGGACGCTGGATGCCATGGGGGCTCGGTCGTGACAGCGATGGGTGACGCCGGAGGCGCTGCTGGTCACCGGCCACGCGTCCTGCTCATCAGCCCGGGCTTTCCGCCTGCCCGAGGCGGCATCGAGCGGACGGCCGGGGAGCTCGCTGGGGAGCTGCCTGACTGTGAGGTCGAGGTCGTCGCGGGACGGCCACCGCACGACGCCGCGGCGGGGATGCGATCGCCCGTCGGGGTTCGCGTCCACTGGGCGGCCAACGAGCCGCAGTACGGCCGGCGCTCGACGTTTGCCCTCGCCCGAGTCGCGATTAGCGTCGGGCTGCTATTCCGCCCTCACGTGGTGCTGGCGCTGCACATCCGCGCCATGCCCCCCGCGCGGCTCCTTCGCCGACTGACCGGCGCGCGGAGCATGCTGGTGATCCACGCCAAGGAGGTTCCCGAGCAGCGCAACCTGGCCCGGGCCGCCATGCGCTGGGCAGATGCGACCGTCGCGGTGAGCGCTTTCAGCCGGGACCTGGCTCTCGGCGGCGGAGCACAGCCCGACCGCGTCCATATCATTCATCCCGGCGTTACACTCCCGGCCACCTTACCGACAGCCCCCACCGACCGACCGGGACCGCCGACGATAGTCACCGTTGCCCGCATGGACGATCGGCACAAAGGGCATCATTTGGCCCTGCAGGCCATGTCGCGGCTGAGGAGCCTCGTGCCGGACGCACGGTGGGTGATGGTCGGTGATGGCGCGCTGCGCAGTTGGCTTGAGCAGGAGGCCCACAAACTGCGTCTGGGCGACAGCGTGCAGTTCACAGGTGCGGTGAGTGACACGGAGCTGCAGCGTCATCTCAGCGAAGCGCATGTGTTCTGCCTCCTGAGTCAGGAGCCGCCGCCGGGCGCGGCGGGGGAGGGATTCGGAATCGTCCTAATTGAGGCTGGCGCCAACGGACTACCGGTGGTCGCTGGCGACGTGCCGGGCGTCCGTGACGCGGTGCTGGCCGAGAAGACCGGTCTGCTGGTGGCGCCCACCGATGCCGCTGCGGTGGGGAGCGCGTTGGCTCAGCTTCTAACCGACCGCTCGCTGGCGAAACGGCTGGGAGAGGGAGGCATGGCGCGCGCGCGTGAGCTGACTTGGCCCCGCGTGGCCGGGCGTTATCGGGAGTTGCTCGAGCGCGTGGTCGTCGGACCGCGCCGCGACCAGGCTAGCGACGACCTGAGCTGGATTGGGGATCTGCGACGGGGTCCGCGGCCCGCGTGAGGGGTGATGCCGTTCGAACTCACGCGGTGCCGTCGGCGGCCACACCGCGTCCGAGCCGTCGGCGCACTTGCGCGGACAGGATGTCCGGCCATGCGCGGAACACCGTCATCGCGGCCAGGAACAAGAAGACGACGGCAACGATCGCCACCACATCGCGTCCCCCGAGCAGCACGCCGACTAACCCCGCGCCGCCAGCCACAGCGCACGGCCGCCACAACTGGACGATGAGCGCTCGGTAGGACAGCCGCCGGCGCAGCGTTACCAGGCCATAGCTTACCGCGATCCCCTCGCAGGCGACCGTCAACCAGGCGGAGGCGATGACGCCATAGCGGGGCGCCAGGATGAGGTTGCCAGCTACGTTGATCGCCAAACTGATTGAGTTGAACACGATCTGTGGCCGAACGATCGACAGCGTCATTAGCGTTATGCCCAGAACGTTTGAGGCGAAGCTAAGCAACGCGGCGAGCATCAGGATCCGGACGAGGGGCACCGCTCCCAGGTACGCAGGGCCGAACAGCAACAAGACGGCGGGGCGAGCGAACACCGCCACGCCGATCCCTAATGGCAACGCAGTCACTGCAATCCAGTGTGAGACGGTGGCCGCGAATCGGCTCAACTGGGCGCGATCCGAGGAGGTGCGGGCCAGCCCGGGGACCGCCGCGGTCATGACGAACCCCGGAATCGTCACCACCAAAGTGAGCAAGCGGACGGCGATCGCGTACTGGCTGAGCGCCTTCGGAGTCACGAGCCAGCCGAGCAACGTTTGATCGATTGTGAAGTACAGGGAAGCCAACACCGAGGCGAAGCCCAGCGGCATCGCCGTGCGCAGGAAGCGCCACACCTCGTGGCGCTCGGCCAACTTGATCCTGACTACCTTCCGGGCCATGAGTAGCGCCACCGCGCCGGTAAGGCATGAGAAGAAACTCATGTTCAGTGCCAGGGCGATGACGGGTGCGTGTGCGAGCGCAAGTCCGATCATCACGAGGCACTGGACGACATTGGTGGAGACGTCCAGGATTAGGAGCGGTGTCGCATGGAAACGGACGTTGAAGATCTGTCGCGACACACCGAGGCCGCTCAGCGCGACCGCCGGGGATAGGGCCAGCATCACGGCACCGCGCGTACCGCCGGCGGTAATGCCGCTGACGACCAGGAACGCTGTGAGCACGAGACTCCACAGAAACTGCGACTGGATCGCGGCTCCCATCAGCCGGCCACGGTCCTCGACTCGGTGGGTCATCTCTCGGACCAGCACCAAGCTGAATCCCAGGTCAATGAGTGAGTTGGTGAGGTTGAACGCCGCGGTTCCGCCGGCGTACTCTCCGAAGTTCAGGGGGCCGAGGCAGCGCGCGACGGTCGAGGCGGTGATCACAAGGAGCCCCGTGGTCAGCACCTGACGAAGCCCGGTCGCAGATGCCATGCGGGCCGTCCCTGAGGTGAGGCGCGCCATCAGCGTGCCTTCATCATGCTCCCGAGGCTCCGGAGTAGTCGGCACGGCACTCTGATCCCGGGCGCTGGCGGCGGTCTCGCTAGCGAAAGCGTGCGCACCGGCGTCGTCGCCGAGATCCCGCGCGCCCTCTTTGGGGCGCTCACGCGGCCGAAACAGATTTGCTTCGGCCGCCGGGTACCCGCGTAGCTTGGCTCGCCAGTAACCGGCCTCGGCACCGACTAGGTCGCCGCGCTCCTGAAGCAGCCACGCTAGGTGGAACGCTCCTCTGGCGTCACCACGTTCGTCGGCACGTCGGAACGCCTGCTCGGCGCCTTCGACGTCCTCCCGGGCCTTGAGTAGCAACCCAAGGTTCACGGCGGCGCCAGCGTGGCCCAGCCTGTCGGCCAGCCGGTAGGCCTTCTCCGCCTCGAGCACGTCGCCACGCTGACCAAAATTGAGACCGGCCGCAAAGACCCTGGCACCTTCTTCAGCGCACCGGCGCCCGCCGTGTGCGCCGATTGATGTCGCTGGTAGCGATCCTGCGCTGGGCCCGGACGGCGAGGAAGCACGCGCGGGACTTGACATTGGCGCCGAAGCGTCCGGCCGATCAATGTTGGGGTCAAAACTCATCGGACATCTGGGCCGCGTGAACCACCGCGGCGGATAGCCACCACACGTGCTCGTTAGAGCACTTCACGTCGCAGACGCCTTCTCGCAGCTTGCGGGAATCTCCCAACTGCTAGCCGGATCGTGGCCTTGCTAATCCGGCTCGGCTCTCGACGGCGATGTAGCGATCGGTGCACAACGATAGCGGTCCGCCGGGGCCGCCGGACGCACCACCGAGTCGAAACGACGCTACCTCCTAGCCAACGTCGCGGCGGAAGCGCGGAGCGTCGCAGCTACTAGATCAAGTCAGATGCCGTGCCGTGGCTTCTCATCATTTACACCACGGACCGTTTTGCTCTCGCTGACACCGCTTGATATGCCGCTTCCAGCTGGTCAACTTGGCGCTTCCAACTGAAGATCTCAGACGCCGTCCTAGCGGCGGCCTCGCCAAGGCGATCTCGTTCCCGGGGATCATCGGCAAGCCGACGCAGAGCGTTGGCAAGCGCAGTAGGGGATCGAAAGGGCACAACGATCGCGTTGCGGCCGCCCTCGACGGCTGATCGCGTCGCCGGTACGGGTGTGACGATCACCGCTCGGCCGGCGGCCATCGCGCGGATCAGGACCCCGCTGGCTGGACTGGAATAGGTGTAGGGCAGCACCACCACCGCCGCACGCTCGATCAGCTGCTGGAAGGCTCTCGGATCGGGAACCGCCCCGAGCACTGACGGCGGCTTCGCCAGGCGCTCATATCGTCCGAGCGTCTCGGTGAACCAGGGCTCGTGAAGGGCGCCCGCGAATACCAGTGGAAGTTCGACCTCTTCCTCGATCGCCGCCCACGCCTGCAGCAGGTCGTCAATACCCTTGCTGGGGCCGACGTAACCCGCGAAGAGGATGCTGTCGCCCATTGACGGCGGCGGCGCTCCGTCCGAGGCGGGGTCGCTACCGTGCGTTATGACCTGTATTCGGCGGACGCCGGCCTGCTTCCAGCCAGCGCGAGCTTCGTCTCCAAATACCAACACCAGACCAGCCCGCCGCAGAAGTAGCCGGCGTAGCTGGCTGTCGAGCAGCGGGCGCAGCACGCGAAGGGCCAGCGCGCGAAGCCAGCGGGACGATGCCGGAACCAAGCCGGCCGTCGGCGTGTTGATCAGCTTGGGGTAGTCATGAGCGACGACCACACAGTCGCGGCGTATCAGCACCGCGCACAGCGCGAACCAAAATGCGCCCAGGTCGTTGGAGCCGAACTCGAGGTGGATGGCCTCAGCCGCGCGCATCCGCTCTCGCTCGTGGCGCGCAGCGCCCAGGGCCGCTCCCGCCGCAGTCCGGCCCCGCATCGGTCTGACAAGTGCGATGTGGCGGCCGCGTCCCTGCAGTTCGGCGATCACGCGTTGGAACACGTCGGCCACCCCTCCCGTCGCTGCGCCCGCTACCAGGATCACGTTCACGCTCCGTCCCGCCTGCTCAGGCCTGACGCCGCGGGGGCCCGGCCCATCGCTCGCTCGTACTCGGCCACGACGCCAGAGACCATCCGCGACCGGGTGTAGAGACGGGCGACTCGCTCCTGCGCCCGGCGCCCATACTCGGCAACCAGGTGGGCATCGCCGGCCAACCGGTCGAGAGCAGCAGCCAACTGCCCCGGATCGTCGGGCGCGACGAGCAGCCCCGTCTCACCATGGACGACAATCTCGTCGAGGCCGTCGACCTGCGAGGCGACCAACGGCCGGCCGAGCGCTGCAGACTCCAGTGCGGCGTAGGGAAAGGACTCCCAGCGGGACGGCATGCACACGACGTCCGCAGCTCGGACCAGTGGCTCGGGGTCATCAACCCAACCCGTGCATTGCAGCCGGTCGGGAGGCAGCCCCGCCGCCCGAGCGCGCAACCGGTCTAGCTGGGACCCAGTGCCGACGATCGTCACGTTCCAGGACATTCGGGCCATAAAAAGGGCTTCGATAAGGACGTCATGACCCTTCTGACGCCCAAGGCTGCCGACGGAGACGACGCGCATGGTCCTGCCCAGGGCTGGGGGCGAGGGTGGCTGCGGTGGGATGTCGATGCCATTGCGCACTACCGTCACCAGGCCGGGGCGCGGGTGATAGCGCTCCTCGATGAAGCGAGCCGAGCTGGCACCGACGGCGATCACCGAGTCGACGAGACCGAACTGAAAGCGCTTGAACGCGGTCTTCGCCGCAGCGGCATATGGATGGCGCGGATGCTGAGGCTCGAGTCGTTCATCCGAGGCGTGGCTCCGGGGCAGATGTTCGGTGATGATGGCGGGGCCGAACGGGCGTCGGGCGGCGAGCGCGGCGAGCGCGACCCGGTCGTAGGTGTCGTGCAGGTGCACGTGCCAGACGTCGGTCGTCGGTCCGATGCTCACGGGCAGCGGCCGCCACGGCAGGCCAGCCTCGGTGGTGGCTTGCCGCAGGGCCTCCGCGGCGGGGAGCAGCCCGATTGTGACACTGAATCCGGCGTCGCGGAGACCGTGAGCGAGGTCCTGGAGATGGCGCCACACGCCGCCCCGCGTCATTGCGGTCGAGGCGAGAACGACGTTGGCTGGCGGCCTCTCGGATGCGGGGGAGCGTCGGCGGGTTCCCATCGGTATGAGGAGGTAATTACGTAGAATCTCGCGGCGCCCGTGCAGAACGTTCCGACTGTCGACGCGCTGATCGTCTCCTTCAATACTCGAGACGTCCTAGCAGAAACGATTAGCAGCCTGCTCGTACACCGGCCACCGAGCGGAGTCGCCGAGCTGCGGATCAGTGTATTCGATAACGCCTCGCGCGATGGCTCGGCGGCCATGGTCGCCCGTGATTTTCCTGACGTACGCCTCGTGACGAGTGACACAAATGTCGGATTTGGCGCCGCAAATAACACGCTGGCGGGTCAGAGCGAGGCGGATTACCTCCTGCTGGTCAACTCCGACGTTGTGTTTACCCGGGACATCGTGGAACCGCTCCTGCAGCGACTGCAGGAACGTCCCGAGGTTATCGTCGCCAGCCCGCGGTTGGTCTATCCCGACGGAAGGGTGCAGCATTCAGCGCAGGGGCTGCCCTCGCTGACATACGAGCTGGCCGAGCTTCTGCGTGGACGCCGCCTGGGTCGGCTGCTCTCCCGGGCGTTTGATGCCGACGCGCGAGTGGAGGCGGTGCGCCAGCACCGGCTTACCGAGGCCCGGGTGACCCCCCGGCATCCCGATTCGCTGTGGGCCACCTGCTGGCTGATGCGCCGCGAGGATGTCCGGATACATGGCCTATTCGATCCGGCGTTTCCGATGTATGACGAAGATCTCGATTTCTGCCGGCGGGTCCACGATCGCGGCCGCCGGTTGGAGTACGTGCCAGGCGCCGAGCTTGTGCACCTCGGCGGAGCCAGCTCGGAGCGCCGAGCCAAGCATCGGATGATGATGAGAGCGCGGCGCGCCTATTACCGTCGTCATCACGGACGCCTCGCCGCGTGGGGGTATGCGTTCGGCCTTCCGGTGATTGACGCCCTGGCACGGTGGGTAGAGAGGGCACCAACGCGTCAGGTGGTAACGCGCCGATAAACAGTTGGTCCCGGTACCTCGTGTCGAAGGACACGAGGATTACTGTGGACTTGCCGTGAGCCGGAGTATCCGACCCGCACAGGCAACTGGGGATAAAGAGGGACTTAAAGCTTGGGAGACGGGCTTGCGTGGTGAGCGTTGTTCGCTACGCTTGGCGTCTCGGCGGAGGTCGGCCACATCCACCGCTGCAACGTTGCGATCCGCAGCAGACGCCGCAAACGACTCGAAGAATGGCGATGGCCGACCGGCAACAAGCCGGCGTGTCATCGCGCTTGTGAACCGCCTGGAGATATGAACAGCCTGTTTAAGATACGAAGAGGCTCGCCCCCACTCGTCCGGCCCCCGACGATTCCGCGTCGCGAGCACTTGCCTCCCGACGCTGGGCGCGCTCGTCGCGCTGTTGCCCGGGAGGCCGACGTTGCACCCCCGCTCCTGTCCGACGACCGCTGCCGATCGCTGCGCCTGCTCTATGTCGCCGAAGCCTTCGGTGGCGGGTTGTTCGAGATCACCCGGATGCTGGCTGAGTCGATGGCGGAAAGCGGTCACCAGGTGGCTGTCGCCTATGGAGTTCGGCCGGAAACCCCCGCCGACATCCGCGAGCGAGTCGATGCCGAGGTCGAGCTTATCCCGTTGCCATGGACCGAACGTTCGGCGACTGCACAGGTCCGTGCCTCATTCGCACTGCGTCGCTTGTGTCGATCCTGGCGCCCGGACGTGGTGCATCTGGTGTCTTCCTTCGCCGGACTGCACGGCGCGTTGGCCGCCAGTGGCCTGTCGACTGTCTACACGCCGCAGGGTTACTCATTCACGATGAGGTCCGAGGCGCAAATGAAGCGGTGGCTCTACGTGCTGCTGGAGAGCTTTGTCGCGCGGCGTGTCGATGTGGTGGGCGCATGCTCGCTCAGCGAGGGCGAGCAGGCGCGTGCGCTGCCTGGAACCGGGGACGTGGCGGTGATTCCCAACGGCATCTCGGAGCTGAGTGCTGGCGCCGTCGGCAAGGCCCGGGATGAAAACGACGGAAGCCAAGTCATCGGAGCGACGCGGCGCGCCCGCGTGGTGGCCATCGGCCGGCCATCACCGCAGCGCCAGCCCGAAGCATGTGCCCGAATGCTCTCGGCGATGACGGACATCGCGGACGTGGAGTGGGTTGGTGGCGGACCCGACAGCCCCGGCCGTCGCGCCCTCGTCGACGCTGGCGTGCCCGTCACCGGGTGGCGGGCGCGCGTCGAGACGCTGTCGCGCCTGGCGCAGAGCACGGTCTACCTGCACTGGACGGCGTGGGACGGTCTCCCGCTCTCGGTGCTGGAGGCGATGGCCCACGACGTCGTGGTGGTGGCTAGTGACATCGGACCCAACCGCGAGGTGCTAGGCCCCGAGCAGGTATGTCGCAACGAGGCCGAAGCACTGACGCTTATGCGGAGCGTTCTGACAGACGACGACCTACGGATGCAACTTGTCGCTAACCAACGCGCCCGTCGGAAATCGTACGGCGCCGATCGGATGGCGGCCGAGTGGCTCGGCCTCTATCACGCGCTCACTGAAGCGCGAGGCACTACGAGAAAACTGAGGATGACTGCGAGGTAGATAGATGGTTGATACGGAACAGCGACCAACCGATGTCCAATCCTTTAACGGCGAGAGGAGATGGAGCACATCGCGGTCCCCGGCGTCATCTACGCTGGGGCGCCGATGGTGGATCGTCCTGCTCGGCGCGCTTGCGATCGGGGCGGCGACGTATGTCGTCAGCAAGGCCATTCCCGCCACCTACAGCTCCTCGTCGACGATCGCGGTCAATGTGACCGGAACGGATGCCAACGACGCGACGCTGGGAGCGAACAACTACGCCAGCCAGTACGCACAGCTGATCGGCGCCACTCCGGTCCTGAACGCGGCCGGCCAGACCCTGGGCAGGGATGCCTCCGGACTGTCGGCGGCCATTACCGGTGGCACGGTCGGAGGGCAGAACCTGGTGTCGATTCGCGCCAGCGGCGACTCTCCACAGCAGGCGCAGGTCCGCGCTGCAGCCGTCACCGATGCGTTCATCAAATACATGGACCGGCAGACATTAGCCCAAGGCCGGGCGTTCGAGAAGAACGCGATCGCAGGCCTGACGCCGCTAAATAGCGACATCACTCACCTGAGCAAAGAGCTTGCCCAAATTCACGATCAGACCTCGAGCCACTATCAGACGGTCGAAACCTCGCTGACGAACGTCCTCACGCAGCGGACAACTCAGCTGTCCACCATAGCCACGACGGCGGCCAGTGGCGAGCCGACCCTGTCAGTCATTAACCAGGCAGGCGTCGGCTCGGAGACCGCGCCGCGGCCCTCCCTGTACGCGCTGGCGGCGTTCATCGTCGCACTGTTGATTGTTGGGCGGGCTGTGGTCTACTTCGCATCGCGTGAGTCTGTGAGGCCATGAAGCCCAAACCGCGTGAGGCCATCTCGGACGCTCGCGTGGCGGCAACGGCCGACCCGCGTGGCGTTCCCCTGGATCGTCTGCGCTGTCCGGAGACGGGCGAGCTGCTCATGAGCGACGGAAGCAGCCTGGCCACCCGCGACGGGAGCCGCCGCTACCCGGTGATCGGTGACGTCCCCATCCTCCTCGTTCCAGGGCGTACCCTGTTCGGCGGTGTCCTGCAGGGCGCACCGGAGTCGACCGTCGGCCGCCTGCGGGTGAGTCTGCGCCACCGGCTGACTGCCAGCCCGGTTTCGGCCCGCAACGCGAACGCGCTGGTCGATCTGCTTCGGACTGGCTGGTCGCCAGGCGATCCGCCGCGGACTGTGCTGATCGTGGGTGGCGGCAACCTCGGCTTCGGCTTGCAGCCGCTCACCGAAGCGCCCTGGATCGAGCTGATCGAAACGGATGTCTACATCGGCCCTCGGACCGCAGTCGTGTGTGACGGACACGACCTTCCGTTCGCTGAATCGAGCATCGATGCCGTCGTCTGCCAGGCCGTGCTCGAACACGTGGCCGACCCAGTGCGGGTTGTGGCGGAGATCCACCGAGTGCTGACGCCCGGCGGCCTGATCTACTCGGAGATCCCGTTCATGCAGCAGGTGCACGAGGGGCCCTTCGACTTCACTCGCTGGACGCTCAACGGTCACCGTCGCCTGCTCCGCGATTTTGATGAAATCGATGCCGGCGCGGTTGGCGGTCCCGGTGAGGCGCTGACCTGGTCCTTGCGCTACTTCGGGCTCGCATTCGCGGGCGACGCCGCGTGGCTGCGGCAGGTGGTGACCGTCGGAGCATTGGGCTTCGGACTCGTCCTACGCGCGCTTGACAAACTTCTCCGATCGCGCCCGGCGGCGGTGGACGCCGCGTCTGGAACCTATCTCCTGGGTCGGCGGCGGGCGATCCCTCGTTCTGATGCCGAGATCGTCGCAGGCTACGTTGGCGCGATCCGGAGCCCGGAGCGATGACGCTCGCGATACGCAGTCCCTTCCGCATGACGCTCGCGACGCTGGCAGCGCTGGCCGCGATGCTGGCGGCGACAGGCATCGTCCAGATCGAGGCTTTCCAGTACCCGTCGAACCTGAAGTACGCGTTGACCATCCTCGCGCCGCTCGCGGTCTTCCTTGCTTGCACGATCGAACGGCCTCTGTGGCTGTTCAGCGGGGCGATGATCGTCGCCGCTCCTTTCATGTCGGAGAACGCCCAGTTCGCCGGTATGAGAGTCTCGGTCATCGTTCCACTGCTGCTGGCCGCAGGGTCCATAGCGATGCTCAGCGAACGGCCTCGGGGCCGCACCGGCGGGCTCGCGGTGGCGGGCGTGCTCGCCTTCCCGCTGTTGCTGGTTCCCTTGGCCCTAGGCTCCGACAACCATCCGTTCATCACAACCCTGGCGCTCTTGCTCGCGGTGGCTTGGGTCGTCTGCCGAACCGCCGAGGAGCCGGGCGGCATGCAGGTCGTGATTGGGGCGGTTGCGGTGAGCGCAACTCTGCAAGGCGCCATCGCGATTTGGCAGAGGATCACCGGTCATCAGCTCAACCTGTACTCGGCCGCCGGCACGGCCCAGTTCGCGAAGAACTACTTCTACACATACGGAACGAGCCTGCGACCGACCGGCTCACTGCCCGATCCGATCTCACTCGGCAACGTCCTGGCCATTGCGATGCCGCCAATCGCCGCCATGGCGGTTCGTGCAAAAACCTGGTCATTGCGGATTTCTCTGATCGCCGCGGTGGTGATCGTCGGCACCGGGCTTGTCCTGACCCTATCGCGCATGAGCTGGATCGGGGCGTTTGCCGGGCTGATTATCGGGGCACTGCTGCTGCCCCGTCCGTCCCGGCGCGCCGTGCTGCCGATGTTGGTCGCCGGGGTCGTTGGCGTGGGCATCGCGGGTACGATAATCGTTGGACCGTCGATCTCAGGGCGCGTCACATCAATACTCCATCCGACCTCTACCACCGGCGTCAGCGCCGACCAGAAGGGGGTGGCCGCCGGTGACCAGAACCGGCTGGAATATTGGAAGGTTGCCGTCGACGATGCGTTCCTTCGCCACCCGATCGCTGGTATTGGGATCGACAACATGGCCCCGTTTATCATTGATCGTGTTGCGACTACTGGCGCTGGGATCCGGACTGGGACCATCACTTTCATCCACGCCCATTCGACGTACTTCCAACTTCTCGGCGAGGGTGGTTTATTTGCGCTGACATTACTAGTGCTTCTCCTGCGGGGTATGTACCGTGATGTTCGAGATGGCCTCCTTGCTCACCCGATCCTAGGGGCGGGACTGGCAGGCGGTGTGGTCGCGCTGTTGATTTGCTGGACAACCGACTGGGTAATCCGCAACAGTCCGGTCGCAGCCGCGGTGGCGGTGCTGCTGGGAGCGCTGGCCGGTGCTGGTCGAATTGGGCGTCAGCGGAAGCTCAACGACACCACGGCTAGCGGCGAGCCGATGCGATGCGATCCGCTGGCCTGAGCGATCACGACAGCCCACAGGCACCTGTAGTCCTGCTCGTGTCCAATGCAGTGATGCCTGATCAGCTCGGAGGACAGCAGCGCTATGTGCGCGAGCTGGCCGGCGCGCTTGCGGCAACGGGCGCCCGCGTCAGCGTGTTGTCCAAGCGGGTTACGCGCGAGCTCCCACGCCGCGAGCTCGCCAGCGACGGTGTCGAGCTGCGACGCTTCGACGTTCCGGCGCGCAGTCACGCGATGTACGCCGCTGGGTACCCGCTGGCGTCGCTGATCGCGATCGCACACGCGGTTCGCCGTCATCGCGGTGTGCTTCACGTGCACTATGCCCTGCAGGGAGCCGCACCAGCGCTGATGGGGGCCGACTACGTGCAGACCTTCCACGCCCCGATGCACCGCGAGCTCCTCCCCGAGCGCCAGGGACGCTACCGGTTGCCGAGGGCACTAGAGAAGCCATCTGTGTCACTCGCGCGAAGGGGCGAAGCGCTAATCGCTCGGCGTGCTAGGTCGACGATCGTCCTCACCCGTTATATGCGCGACCAGCTGTCGGAGCTGGCGGCCGCCGCGGCCACCCAGGCGGTGGTCGTACCTGGCGGCATCGACGCGCACCGATTCTGCCCGGGGCCCGGGATCGCTCACGCGTTCGCCGACGGCGGAGCACCTCTACTGTTCACCGCCCGACGACTAGTACCTCGGACGGGCGTCTCCGAGCTGCTCGAGGCGATGCAACACGTCCTGGCTGAGCTCCCCGCGGCTCGCCTGGCGATCGCTGGCGACGGGCCGCTACGCGCCGATCTGGAGCAGCGGATCCTGGGACTGGGACTCGCCGCGTCGGTGCTGCTGCTCGGCCGCGTCTCCGAGGACGACCTGCTGGCGTGGTACAGGCGGGCCGATCTGTTCGTGCTGCCTACTCAGGAGCTGGAGGGCTTCGGGATCTCCACGATCGAAGCGTTGTCCTGCGGCACTCCAGCGGTGGGTACGCCGGTGGGAGGGACGCCGGAAATCCTTGCCGAGGTCGATTCGCGGCTGCTGGCGGCGTCGCGCTCACCACGCGATCTCGCAACTGCCATCGTCTCTGTGGCCAAGCCCGAAGGGCTAGTTGAGTCGCTTGCAAAACGCGCGCGGGCCCGAGTGGTGCCATCGATGAGCTGGCCGACGGTCGCCGACCGTCACCTTGAGATTTACGAGACGCTGCGAGCTTGACTGCGCCCTTGATCATGTGCTCCAAGAGCCGGTGGCTTCCCCCGGTCCGCCGCGAGCATGCGTGGTGCGAGCTGGCGGTGGCTCATGGGCATCCGGTGACCTTTATCGAGGCACCGTCGGATATCCGGAAGTTGCGATCAATGGGGACGCGGAGATGGATGGCCGGTGTGGTCGCGCCCGAATCCAGGGTGGGTGATGAAACGGTATGCGTCCGGCGACGGAGCACGGTGACGCCGGGGCACGTCAACCGTGTCGCAAGTGCGATCGATGCGAGACTGCTCGGTCGAGTGCTGCGCACGACAACGTCCGAATTCGTCGGCGGAGCGCTGGTGTGTTGCTGGCCATGGGACTGGCCGGCGACGCAAAAGGCTCCGGTCAGACGTCGGATCTTCGATATGGCCGATGACTGGGGCGAGCTGATGCCCGGGCGCCGCGACCGGTTCGCCGACCTCTACGCGCGCATTGCCGCCGAGGCGGACGAGATCATCGTGGTCAACCCCTCTCTGGTGCAGCGGTTTCCCGGTCGGGGGCCTCTGGTCATTCGCAACGGCGTCAGTGAGATCATGCTTACCGCGTCTAGCACCACGCCTGACGCGCGCACGTTGCTCTACGTCGGGACGCTGACCCCGCGCTTTGACTCCTCTTTGATGAAGGCGGTCATGTCGCGCTTAACCGACTGGCGACTCGAACTCGTCGGCGCGTGCATGTATCCAGGCCTGGGCGAGGCGCCCGCTGGTGAGCTGCGAGAGCTGTTGAGCCTCGGTCCGCGGGTGACCTGGCATGGCCCCGTGGCCCGCACCGATCTCGTCGATGCGCTCGACCGTGCGACGGTGGCCATCATTCCCAACCGGCCCGAGCGATCGCTGGGCCAGGACTCGATGAAGCTCTACGACTACGCCGCGCGTGGCCGGCCGATCGTCTCGACCCGCTGGAGCGAGTCCTTGGGCGAGGAGGGTCCACCAGGTCTGCGGCTGGCCTCTTCCGCGGATGAGTTTGTCGCGGCGATTCTTGACGCGGCGCAAGAACCGGTCGAGTGGGCGGCGCAGCGCCGTGGCTGGGCACACGCCAACACCTGGAGACGGCGGTGGGCGCAATGGTCGGCCGCCGTCTTCGGCACGCCGCCGACTGACGTCGCCGACGGCATCAAGGCGGCGGCGCCTGACAGAACAGGTCGGCGCGCTCAGGCCCTCAGCCCCAGCGCTCCGGCGAGCTGGCAGGCATGATCGTGGGGTTGACACATTACCGAGGAGCGCACGACCCATCGGCCAAGTTCGCGCCCGAGCTCGACGCGGCGGCTGTTGTGCGACGGTTACGCCGCCCTGATTGCCTGGGTCTGATCACCGCGATACCGAGCCCCGGTGCAATTCGCTGAGCAGACGCTCAACCTCGACGGCCGAGGCCCGCCAGGTGAACGATCGGGCTCGGCGGCGTGCCGCGGTCGACATCGCACTGCGAATGTCGAGATCGTCGAGCATCGCGAGCTTCGCCGCCACGGCTTGTGGATCGCGCATGACAAGCCAGCCCGTCTGGCCGTCCGCGACCGTCTCCGGCAACCCGCCTTCGTCGGCCACTATCACCGGGCAGCCACATGCTTGTGCCTCGAGGGACACCAGCCCCAACGGCTCGCGTCTGGCGAGATACAGGGTGGCAAAGGCGGATGCGTACAGCTCTGCCAGCTCGGCGTCACTGATGCCCGCGCGCAGCGACAGGTCGATGTGGAGCATCCGCGCGAGCGACCGCAGCCGCTCCCCCTCGTCCCGTTCGAACCGTGGGGACACGATCACGACCCGTCGGTGCTCGGTAGTCGCTGCTGCGGCGTGGAGCACGAGGTCGTGACACTTGTTGCTCACCAGCGCGCCGACGGACAGAAGAAACGGCTCGGTGGCTGTCGGATTGGGCCGCTCCAGCATCTCGTCGGGCACCCCCATCGGGATCACGGCGGCCTCGCGCCCATATACACGCTGGATCTCGACCGAGGTGTAGTGCGAGTTGGTGGCCACCAAACTCGCGCGTGCGATCGTCGCGCGATCGAGGCGGCGCTCGCGAGCGTAGGCGGGCCCGTAGATCGGCCTGGTGAGGACGTTCCGCGAGGATCGCCCGGGCTCCGCAGCATCAACCCGGCGTGGTTCGTCGCAGAAGTACAGCGACCTTGGCAGCGGCCCATCGAGGATTGGTGGCGCCTGCAGATACCTGCAGGGGTTGAGGTACAGGACGTCGGCTCCCATGGTGCCAATCACTTCGGCCACGCGGTGCCAGGCCCGCTGGAGCGCCGCGAGGTCGACGTAGCGCAGCGGCGGACGCAAAATTCGCGGGTACCGCTGTGCCCGCCGGCTGCACTCAATGACGATGGCATCAGCGGTGATCGGGGTCGCGGTGGACAGGCACACCTCTTTGATGCTGGTTGAAAAATGACCTATCTGACTGGCGAGGCGGCGGCGAGCTCCCCCGGGAGGGAGATTATGGACGACGGCGATTTGCACGAGAGCAGGGATTCGGTCGGCGGACCTGGGCGATGTGGTGTCGGCGCCGCTTCGGAGCAGAGCAACGATTAGCGTTTGCCCGGCGTACGCAAGAGGAATCATATGAGCATGGCTGCGGCGCGGCCCCGATTGTCTTGGCCGCCCACTCATCACCAGCAGACCGGAGCGAGTGTCTTCGCATATATGAATCCGTCGCCGTTTTTCAACCGCCATCCCACGGACCGGCATCGGCCGACTGCTGAGCCATGGCATCTGACGAGCAGCGCCTGTGTCAGGCTGAATCTCCGGCGATGTTGACGGCCCAGCGTTTACCTCTCCGGTCGTTAGTCTTAGTCTTGGGCTTGGCCGTGGCACTGGTCGTTGCGATCGCGCTCGTTGTGTTCGTCTGGATCGGGCGAGAGTCAGCTACGCTCCAACCCGTGCCGGGGCCGCCGCCGGGCCTGGTGTCCACGGACGGTGACGCGGCCGCGAAGTTGCTCCGCGGAATGAGTTTCCGCGCCGGCGAGTGGATGCCTTCCCAGTATTTTGGCCCCGAATGGGAGAAGTATCAGGCGCCGGCCGTCGCAGCGGCGGCGCTAGGCACCAGCCCGGGGGGCACCGCGGCGCAGCGGAACGAGGCGATCGAGACAGTCAACGCCGCTATCGTCGATCATCAGCAGTCAGACGGGGACTTCGACGCAGGGACCGCCTTTGCCGGCGGCAGCAGTGTTTCGGGTGGATTCTGGGTCGAGAGCGAGGGACTGATCGCGATCACGCTCAGGCAAGATCTGGACAGCGCGACGCTCCGCCGGTGGGAGCGGTCCTTGGCGCGATACGTCCAGTTCCTTGTGAGATCAGGTTCCTCCGACTGGTACTCCAATGGCAACGTCGTCCTCCGCCAGGCCGTCATCATGCTCGAAACGTATCGATTGGCGCGGTGGGTACGCGATCCAGAGGCCAGCACGTACCTTCAGGACTATCGGTTTGAGAAGCGGTTCCTGGTTCACCCGAGTGCCACCTCCGGGGGCGGGTGGCGAACCTACGGTGAGTACGAGAATGGCCACGGCGGTCTGTGGTTCGACGAGAGCCCGTTTAGCAATCCACGCGCGCCAATCCAGTGCGCCAACCACGTGTCGCCCTGCCGTGGCTTCGACCCCAACTACACGGCCGTCCAGCTCAACGACGCGATCCTGGCGTTGAAGGTCGGAGGCGACAATGGCTTCTGGCGTCACATAGTGTCCGACGAGTACGCCGTGCTGCGGCCTCGGATCTCCGACGGTACGCTCAACGCCTCCAACGGCTCGCGTGACGACATCCCAACCGAACCGTTCTATGCCCCCGTCTACTCAGTTTTGGGTGCGGGGAGCCCTGCCAGGGCCTGGCGCGAACAAACCTCCGCGGTGGTAAGAGCGGTCGAGGCAGGAATTCGGAGCGGCAACCCGAGTGAAAATGAGTACGGGCTGCTCGAGCCGCTTGGTTTAGCGATGGTCCGGCCAGCCTAGAGGGCTCACTGAAAGCCGGGGTCCGCCCAGCGGACCTGAGCCCGGATCCGTCAATGAAGTAGTTCAGGGCCCCGGTGGCCTGGACGTGGTCGATCGAGCGAAACTTGGTCAAGTCATCCGTTCTACACACCGCTTACCCCGCATAACGGGACTCACTGCGGTAGCTTGAGGCGATGCGCTATCAGCGAGACCAGGTGCGCCGAGCACTCGCAGCGCGGCGCGCTGGAGACTCCCGCCCCGAGCGTGCATGGATCGTGCTCATCGCCGTGCTGCTGGGTCTGAAAGGAGCGATTCCACGCCTCCACAACGTCGAGTTGCCAATTCGAGTCGCGGGCAAGTGGTTCTGGCTTGCTGATGTGTCGGAATTGCGCGTGATCGATGAGATCTTCGTTGAGCGGATCTACGACACGTCAGCACTCCCATATCGACCGAGCCTTATTCTCGACCTCGGCTCCAATGCAGGAGCCGCAAGCCTGTTCTTCGCAAGGTTATATCCGAACGCCCGGATTGTGGCCTACGAGGCCGACCCTCGGGTTGCGGCTCGCGCAGCTCGAAACCTTCGAGGTCTGCAGGTGGACGTGCGAACGGCAGCTGTCAGCGATAGCAACGACCCCATCATTCTCCGCCGGGCAGCCGGGATGAGCTGGGGGACTGGTGCATACTCCGACGGCGAACCGTTCACGGTCCCCGGCGTCACGCTCGACGAGATCATCGGTGACCAACAGATTGACGTTCTCAAGATCGACATCGAGGGGTCGGAGCATGCCGCCGTGAAGGCGTGCGCACGGCTGTCTCAGGTTGACCTAATCATCGGAGAGGTCCACCCCATCCCAGAGGCGAGCGCCCATGACTTCTTCGCGTCGCTGATCGGGTTCGACCTCATCGAAGGTGGCGGCGATGAGCGTGCCGGGTTCGTGGCTACTGCACGAAGGGATCTTACGTCGACCTCTTGAGCACCGAGTTGGGGTAGTCCAGGCAACAGGTAGGGGTCGGGAGACAATTTGGAGTAAGACGAACTCGAGCACCTCGCCGTTATGGCCGTTCTCCGACCGCGTCTTCACGCTTTTTTGGGGGTCGGCGACCGTCGTCGCGAGCCGAGCGGCGTTGCCGCGAAACCCGTGATGAACCGAGAAACGGAGGTCCGATCTGGACGTGTAGCTGAAGGGCGCCTAGGTCGCATGCATCCGATCGCCGCAAGATGCACGATGTGTTCGATAGGCTGCGGCGCCGTGTGGGCAGAGCGTGCGCGATCGTTGATCGAACGGGTCCGAGAGGTCCGCAGACTCCAGCGGTACGCGCCCATCCTTTCTGCACTTGAGGAGGTCGTCCCCCCCGATTTGGAAGGCCTCGATCCAGATTCTTTCGTGCCAGACACCAGGGTCATCGGCCAACTTGACCTCGACGACGAGAAGCAGCTCAATCACTTGGCGCGCTGGGCGGAGTACCGGGAGCTCTTCAGCGCTCTGCGGAACGATCCCCGAATCAATACTCGTCACCTTGGAGAGGATCGGATACACAACGACTGGTACCCGACCCCTGATGCCGAGGTGTACGCTGCGATCGTGGCCGACCACCGGCCCCGTCGCATCATCGAGATCGGCGCTGGGTTTAGCACCGCGATTGCGCGGCGGACGATTGAGAAGACGGGGATTCGATGCGAGTTAGTGGTCATCGATCCCGAGCCCCGCACCGACATCGCTGATATCGCTGATCGCACCATTCTCCGGAGAGTCGAGGATGCTGCCAGCGATATCGAACTCGCCGAGGACTCGATCGTGTTTATCGATTCAAGTCACGTCGTTCGAAGTGGCGGCGATATCCCTTTCCTGTTCTGCGACCTCATCCCAAGGCTGCGAGGTGGAACGCTGGTCCACGTCCATGACGTCTTCCTCCCATTCGACTATCCGCCGTCGTACAAGCGGCGACTCTATGGCGAGCAGTACGTACTGTTCGCACTGCTTGTCGCGGGGGGTCGCTTCCGGACAGAGTTTGCGACTCATTACATGGTCCGAGAGCACGGCGAGGAGATGAGAGCGTGCTTCGGACCAGATGTGGGGGTTGACCCGCTGCATTTCGGCGCGTCGTTCTGGTTCTCCGTCGCTCTGTGACCACGGCGTCGACCAAGTCGGGCTCGCGAAACTACTGCCTTCGAGCATTCAAGGGTTCGCGGACCGAGTCACATTCGGACCCGCGACATCGCTACGCCAATGTGATGTCGCAAGAGGATGGCCACTTTCGAGTGGCGGTTCGCGGTCGCGCAAGTGCTTTCCGGGTCCAGAAGACACGCGGTGTCGACTTGTCCTGCGCCTCGGTAGGTCAAGGAGATCCGGTAGAACCTGAGCAGAGGATCGAGTCTGACACCTCCGCCACTACCGTCCGGTAACCCAACCGGAAGGACGGCGCAGCCCGCCATGACCGACGAGGGACGTACGCGCCGTGCTACTCATGCGAGCTCCGGTACAGGCTTGACGAGCGCCCCGCGCCGGCCGAACTGGTCTTGGAGCCCACGCCTGTGTTCCGTTTTAAAGAAGCCTTCGTTCGCGCCCGCCCCGAGGAAGAACCCGGAGCCCGGGCAAGATGACATACAAAAGGGCCTCTGAGCGCAGGTTACGCCCGATCACCACGCTTCTCGCGGGCGGAATCGTCGCGGGTTGAATGCTCCAGCCGCAGCAGCCAAGCGTGCTTCTGGAGCGGGGGGGGGCAGTGCAGACGTCGCGGTATCGGCCGACCGGCGCGTCGTCGCGCCTTACCGAGGTTGGTCACGTTGCGTCGACTCCTATAGCCCTGTCGCTCGGCGGACGAGTCATGACGGGAGTCCTCGATGAGCCGGCTACCGAATCCCCGCCCGGGTCACCACGACCAGTCCGGACCGACATCAATCCGCCAGCGACCCGATCGTGTGATCCGCCTGTAGCCTCTACGCCCGATGCTGCCCGAGCAGTTCGTATGCGCCTTTCAGAGCTGATCCCGACGGCTTCGTCCGCCGCCGGCACGGTCCCGATCACCGGCCTGGCGTACGACACGCGCACCGTCGAGCCCGGCACGCTGTTCTTCTGCGTGCCCGGCTTCACGCGCGATGGGCACGAGTTCGCCCCCGACGCGATCGCCCGGGGCGCCGCGGCGCTCGTCGTCGAGCGGCC
>DATJRS010000201.1:0-6212 GCA_035504535.1 Solirubrobacteraceae bacterium
CGAGATAGGGCTCGAGTATTGGGTGCCCTCGGGTCGCACCGTTCCCCGGCGCGTGCGGTTGTGCGGCGGGACTGAGCCGGTATCGGGCAGCGACCGGATTGTGTGGGTGGGCTTTGCTCAGGACGTCACCGACGCGTATCTCGCTGCGCGCGCTCTCTCAGTGCTCGAGGCCGCCGAAGACGCCCTCGCGCACTGGCGCTCGTTCGCGCCGAGCTTGGAGCATCTCCTCCGGAGCGTCGCGCTCGCTCTGGATTCACCGCGGGCCGTGGCATGGACCCGCGGTTCGAGCGGGCGGCTCGAGGTGCGCGTGAAGTGGAGCGCGGCCGGTGCCCACTCCGACGCGGGCCAAAGCTCGCCCGAGTCGGCGGTCACGGCGCAGCACAGATCCCTTGCCCGGATAGTTTGGACCAGCGGCGGTGCAGTTGCCACGAACGTCGGCTTCGGTGTCCCGGCGACGTGGCACGGCAATACGGTCGCGGCGCTGACCTTCGAGTCAAGCGGTCCCACGTTTCTCGACGAGGCGCTCGCGCGTGCGCTTCGCTGGCTCGGGTCCGCGCTGGGGCGCCGGCTGACCGGCGACAGGCCCGAGGTCGGGGAAACCAGACTGTCGGACCGCGAGCGCGAGGTGCTACAGCTGGCGGCGGACGGCTATGACGGACCGGCCATCGCCCAGCACCTGTTCGTCAGCCCGGCCACGGTGAAGACGCACTTCATTCACGTCTACGAGAAGCTCGGGGTCAACGACCGCGCTGCCGCGGTCGCGCGAGCGCTGCGCCAGGGCCTCATTGCGTGAGGGGGGGAAAGCTGCGGCCGGCATCATCCGGCCGCCTTCGGGCGGGCGGCGACGTCCTCAAGCGCGGCATCGTCGAGCCGGTGAACTTTCCATTCGTCGAGTCGCGCCGCGCCGAGCCTGGCGTAGAAGTCGAGCGCCGGCCGGTTCCAGTCGAGGACCGACCACTGAAGGCGGGTGTAGCCCCGGTCCAGAGTGAGCCTGGCCAGGTGAGAGATGAGCGCACCGCCGATACCCGCGCGGCGCTGGGCCGGCGGGACGTAGAGATCCTCGAGCCAGATTCCGGGCCGGCACTCCCAGGTCGAGAACGTGAGGTGAAACAGAGCGAAGCCGCCGGGGTGCCACGGCGCGCCGTCGTCCTCGCGGGTCTCGGCGATGACCGCCTCGGCCGTGGGTTCAGGGCCGAACAGCGCGTCTGCGAGTAGCGCCGGCGTCCCCCGCACCATCTCGCGGGAACGCCCGTATTCGGCCAACTCGACGATCCAGCCGAAGATCAGGTCGACGTCCTCGGGCTGGGCGTCTCTGATGCGCAGCCGGGTGCTCAAGGCGGGCTGACAATAGTCGGTCGCCGGCCGCGCGCCCGTGTCGAGGCGAGTGAGCGCGGTCCTCCGGCGATGGCGACGGCGGTGGCGGTGGCGCGCAAACCGCGGTTCGGAGAAGATGTCCGCGCCGATGTCGCTTGTCCCAAAGACGATCAGCGCACCCGTGGGACGGATCGGAGCCGCCGCCCAGAACGCGCTCGAGGTCGCCCGCTTCGGAGGCCTCACCACCGAGGATGAGCCGTCTCCCTACGAGGTGGCCCACGAACAGCGGGTGTTCCGCCTGCGCCGCTACTTCCCGGCCGCCGGCTCCACGCCCGCCAGCGGCTCCCCGCCGGCCGGCGAGGCGGTCAAAGCTCGCGCGGTGCAGATCCTCCTCGTCCCGCCCCTGATGCTGGCGGCCGAGATCTACGACGTATCGCCCGCCTCGAGCGCGGTCAGCCTGCTGCACCACGCCGGCGTCGATCCGTGGGTGATCGACTTCGGCGCCCCCGAGCGCGAGCGTGGCGGCCTCGAGCGGACGCTGGCCGATCATGTGCTCGCGGTATCCGATGCCGTCGATTGCGTCCGCGAGCTGACCGGACGCGATGTTCACCTGGCCGGCTACTCCCAGGGGGGCATGTTCTGCTACCAGGCCGCCGCATACCGCCGCAACGACGGCCTGGCCTCGCTGATCACCTTTGGGAGCCCGGTCGACACTCGGCTGGGCATGCCGCTGGGGATACCCGAGCAGATCGCGGTCGAGCTCGCCGAGGTGATCGCGTTCGCGTTCCGCGGTGGGGGCCTCCCGCCCTGGTTCAGCCGCTACGGCTTTCGCCTGCTCGACCCTGTCAAGTCCGTGCGCAACCAGCTCGAGTTCCTGCTCCAGCTCCACGACCGGGAGGCGCTGCTCCCGCGCGAGCGCCAGCGGCGGTTTCTGGAGGGGGAGGGATGGGTGGCGTGGCCCGGGCCGGCGCTGGCCGAGTTCGTGAACCAATTCGTGGCGTCGAACCGGATGCTCGAGGGCGGCTTCGTGATTGCCGACCGGCTGCTCAGCCTGGCCGACCTGGCTCTGCCGATCCTGACCGTGGTGGGGACGGTGGACGAAATCGCGCCGGCGGCCGGCGTGCGGGCGGTCCGCCAGGCGGCGCCGCGGGCCGACGTCTACGAGCTGTCGCTGCACGCCGGCCATTTCGGGCTCGTGGTCGGCTCCGGGGCCCGCGAGGTGACCTGGCCGACCGTGGCGGCCTGGGCCCACTGGCAGTCGGGCGAGGGCGAGGCGCCCGAGAACCTCGTCCAGGTGCCCGACGACGGCGCGCCGGACCTGGCGCCCCACGTGCGAAACCGTGTCGGCTACGGCGTCGAGCTCGCCGCCGGGGTGGGAGCGGGCATGGCCCGCACCGCCATCGGCACGACCGAGCGCGCGGTCCGGGGCGTGCGCGAGCTGACCCGCGAGGCGGCGGCGCAGCTCCCGCGCCTGGCGCGTCTGGAGCAGATCCAACCGAGCACGCGCATCTCGCTCGGTTTGCTCGTGGAGGAGCGCCGGCGCCGGACGCCCGAGGATGAGTTCTTCCTGTTCGAGGACCGCGCCTACGACGCTCGAGAGGTGGGCGAGCGGATCGACAACGTGGTCCGGGGACTGATCTCCATCGGCGTGCGCCAGGGCGAGCATGTCGGCGTCCTGATGGGACCTCGACCGAGCGCGCTGGCGCTGGTCGTGGCGATCAGCCGGGTTGGCGCGGTGGCGGTACTGATGCGCCCGGACGGCGACCTCGAGCGCGAGGCGAAGCTCGGCCAGGTCGGGCGGATCATCGCTGACCCCGAGCGGGCGCAGCTGGCGGCCGGCCTGGGCGCCGTGCACACCTTCGTGCTGGGCGGGGTTGGCGGGGGTCCCCGAGATTTTGAGACCCCGGCCGTGATCGACATGGAGGCGATCGACCCGGGCGCGGTCAAGCTCCCGCGCTGGTATCGCCCCAACCCGGGGCGCGCGGGCGACCTCGCCTTCATCCTGTTCAGCGGCGAGGGCGAGAACACGCGCGCGAACCGGATCACCAATCGCCGCTGGGCCCAGTCGGCGTTCGGCACCGCCTCCTCGGCGGCGCTGACCCCGGCCGACACGCTGTACAGCGTGACGCCCCTTTCCCATCCCTCGGGGCTGATGGTGAGCATCGGCGGCGCGATCGTCGGCGGGGCGCGGCTGGCCATGGCGCGCGGGTTCGAGGTCTCGACCTTCTGGGAGGAGATCCGGCGCTACGGGGTGACCGTGGCCACGTACACGTGGACGCTGCTCGACGAGATGGTCGACGCGCCGCCGCAACCAGCCGAGCGCCACCATCCTCTGCGGCTGTTCATCGGCTCGGGGATGCCGCGCGGCCTGTGGCGGCGCGTCGAGCAGCGCTTCAAGCCCGCGCGAGTCGTCGAGTTTTACGCCTCGACCGAGGCCGGGGCCATCCTGGTGCATCTCGGTCGAGGCAAGATCGGCGCGATGGGGCGTCCGCTCCCGGGCAGCGCCGAGGTGCGGATCGCGCGGTACGACCTCGACGCGCAGGGGCTCTCACTCGACCGGGATGGGTTCGCCGAGCGCTGCGAGACTGACGAGGTGGGGATGCTTATGGCCCGGGTGAGCCCGACTGAGCCGCTCAGCATCACGCCGCTCCGTTCGCTGTTCGCGCGCGACGACGCCTGGGTCGCCACCGGTGATCTGTTCCGGCGCGACGCCGACGGCGACTACTGGCGTGTCGACGGGGTGGCCGACGTGATCCACACTTCCGAAGGTCCCGTATTCACGACGGCGATTCGCGATGCGCTGGGGGACATCCCGGCCGTCGATCTCGCGCTCGCGTACGGAGTTGGCTTACAGGAGGGTCATCCCGAGATCGCCGTGGCCGCGGTCACCTTGCGTCGCGGCCGCTCGCTCACGCCGCCGGAGCTGAGTCAAGGGCTCGCCGTGCTCCCGACCGAGGGGCGCCCCGGGGTGGTGCACGTTGTCGAGCGCATCCCGGTCACCACCTGGTTCAGGCCGATGACCCAGGAGTTGCGCGAGGCCGGGCTACCGGTGCCGGGCGCGGGCGTGCAGGCGTGGTACCTGGACGCTTCGGGCGAGACCTACCGGCCGCTGACCGTGGCGGCCAGGCGGCGACTGACGGGGACGGGCGACGCGGCGCGGCGCGCTAAGCCGAAGCCGGAAGCGTCCGGCCGGAGTAGAGCTTGATCACACGGATCGTGCCGGCCGGGGCGGCGTTGATGCAGAGCTCGCACAGCACGCACTCGTCGAGGTTCTCCTCGACGATCTCGACGCCGTGCTCGGTGGCGCGGAAGATGTCGACGGGGCAGACCTCCTCAAGCTTGGCGGCCATGCCCGGGTCGCTAGCGACGGGGTCGTCGACCTCGATCGCGATGAACAGGGCTAGGCTCATACGGTTGCTCCGATCCGGTCCTTGACGATCCGGGGGATCTCCGAGATCTCCTCGGCCACCACGATCCCGGCGTCGGCCAGGCGCGCGATCTTCTCGGTGGCGGTGTCCTCCTTGCCCTCGACGATCGTGCCAGCGTGGCCGAAGCTCATGCCGGGCATCTCGTCCATGAAACGGCCGGCCATGAAGGCGACGATCGGCAGGCGCGAGTCGTTCTCGGTCACCCAGCGCGCGAGCTCGGCCTCCATCCGCCCGCCCGGCTCGGTGTAGATCACGATCGCCTCGGTGTCGGAGTCGGCCTCGAACAGGGGCATGAGCTCGGCGTAGGTCGAGCCGATGATCGCGTCGCCGCCGATCGAGACGGCGGTCGACTGGCCGAGCCCGGCGGCGGTGAGCGTGGAGGACATCTCGGTGGTCATTCCGCCGGAGCGGGAGATCACGCCGACCGACCCCGGAGAGTAGGACTTGGCGGCGTCCTTGGCCGGTCCGCCGATGCCGCCCATCTTGATCACGTCGGGGACGATGATCCCGAGGCAGTTGGGCCCGATGATCCGGGCGCCGCGATCGGCGGCGAGCTCGACCATCTCCGCGACGTCCCCGCGCGGGATCCGCTCGGTGACGATCACGACGAGCTTGACGCCGTTCTCGAGCGCCTCGAGCACTGCGTCCTTGGTGAAGGCGGGGGGGACCGTGACGACGGAGCCGTCGATCGGCGCGCCGTGGTGCTCGACCGCCTGCGCGACCGTGTCGAACACGGGCACGCCGTGCACGTCGCGGCCGAGGCGGCCGGGGGTGACGCCGCCGACGATCTTCGCGCCGGCGCCGTAGTCGAGACACTCGCGGGTCAGGTTCACGGCCTCGCGGCCGGTGATGCCCTGGACGATGAAGGTCGTGTCGGCGTCGATCAGAATGCTCATGGTTTATGCGACCGCCCCGGTGCCCTGGATCTTCACGACCGCGCGGCGTGCGGCCTCGTGCAGCGACACGCTCCGGTCGGCGTACTCGACGCCGTACTTCTCGAGGATCTTGAAGCCCTCTTCCTCCCAGGCGCCGGGGATGCGGAAGATCGCGATCTTCTCGGCGGGGTCGTAGCCGAGCTCGACACAGGCCTTGATCACGCCGCGGGCGACGATGTCCACCCGGGTGTTCGAGACGATCGACATCATCACCGCGATCTGCTCCACGCCCGGCTTCGAGAGGACCAGCTTGGCGAGGCCGCAGGCCTTCGCGACCGAGGGGTTGCCGCCGATCTCGCAGTAGTTGGCGGGATCGCCGCCGTGGGCGCGCACGGCGTCAAACAGGGTCAGCGAACCTCCGCCGGCGCCGATGACGAGGCCCAGATTGCCGTCGAACTCGGTGACGTTGCCGGCCACGCCGCGGTGGTCCTGGGCGTCGACCTCCTCGCCGGCGAGCTCGAACGGCGTGGCCTCGCGGGCCTGGCGGGTCTCCTCGTCGCCCACCCCGAGCTCCTTGAGCAGCGCCTTCTGGCGG
>DATJRS010000202.1:0-6407 GCA_035504535.1 Solirubrobacteraceae bacterium
CCGCCTCGACGAGAACACCTACCCCACCAAGATCAAAGTCACCGACGAACAACTCGCCGCCGTCCAGATCAAAGGCGATCACTTCCATCCAGAATGGAACTACACCATCATCCCATCACTTGAAAAGAAGTGACGTCTAAGTACCAATTCGGCACTGATGACGCCGTGTTCCACCGAAGCGGCGGCTACTACCTTCCAGATGACGAGCCCCTGGCTCTCTTCCGCGGCAAGGATGTTGGCACCCTGGTGGCACTCAACGCATATCGGGAGTTCATGGAGTACGTCAGCCGAGAGGCAGACACAGAGCATGCGCGTGATGTCGCAAGAGCACATGCCGACTCGATCGGTGAGAGGATCGCGGCAATTACCCGATTTCAGCGCGAGAATCCAGACCGCACAGGACTTGGTTGCCACACATGTGCACCTGGAGTAGCTCCTCACGATATTGCCGAGCACCTCAGGGCGCTATCGGTCGGTGACGATTGATAGCTGCCCGGCGCCTGGACGCTGCTCTCCGCCGTAGTGTGCCCTGCGACTAGTACTCGCAGCCGCCCCGGCTCGCCGTCCCGCCGGTCCATCTGGCGCGCGTAGATCGCCAGCGTGAGGTTCGGCGTCGTGTGCCCCATCTGCGCCATGACGTATGGTGGCGTCTCGCCGAGCGCAAACAGCAACGAGGCGAACGTACGGCGCAACGAGTGAGGCGTCAGACCATCGGGGAGCGGCTCGTCGCCATCCTTGACGAGGGCGGCGTTCGCGTATTTGACGGCCTTTGCGAGTACCCGCCGCCGGACGTTCGTTGCGCCCTGGCGCCTGCCGGTAGCGGTCCCGAATACGAACGCATGGGCTGGCGGGTCAATGCGCGCCCGGTAGTCGCCCAGCTCGTCGCTAAGCACCGGGAGGATGTTCACGACCCTGATCCCGGCGTCGGTCTTGGCGACGCGCACGGTGAGCGTGCCGCGCGCGAGGTCCACGTCGCGCCAGCGCAGGGATAGCGCCTCCCCGATCCGCAAGCCGGCGAACGTGAGCGTTGCGAGCAACGCACGTCGCTGGCCGCGGCAGACCTTCGCTCTCGCGTCGAGCTTGCTGGCGGCGTCGAGTAGCGCCGCGATGTGGTCCGCACGATCGAGCCACGAGCGTCGGGGCGCCACAGCCGGCAACCTTCGCCGCCTACCGCGCGCGGGGTTGCGGTCGATCAGCTCGTACTCGACGGCCGTCTCAAGGATCGCGGCGAGCGTTGCGAGCGTCTTGTTGATCGACGTAACCCCGAGCTTGCCCTCGCGGACCTTGCCAAGCCTGTAGCGGTCCACGTCCTCGACGGTGATTTGATCCAGGCGCCGGGACGCAAACGCGGGCAGCAGGTGGTTGGAGATAACCCACCGCAGGGTGGCCTTGCCCGCGTCGCTGAGCCCGTCGCCGCGTCGCCTGCCCTCCAGTGTTTGGCGGTCGAACCATTCCGAGGCGAACTCGTGGAAGGTCGGTATCTCCCGCGGCGCTTGCACGACCTCCACCACGGCCGGGCGCCAGATGCCGCGTCGCACGTCGGCGAGGATGTTCTGTAGCTCGGTCTGCGCCTGCGCTTGTGTCCATCCTTCTGCTGCGGTCCCGAGCGCGACGTACTCGCGTCGGCCGTACGCGCGGAAGCGTAGACCGAAGCTCGGGCTGCGCCTGCGCTTGTCCACGATCACCTGTCCGGTAGCTGGGCGTGGCATCACGCATCACCGTCGTTCGTCTCGGCGAGGGCGTCCTTCACGAGCGCGGAAGCCTTCACGCCGAGCGCGTCGGCCAGCGCGAACAGTACGTCCCAGGGCGGGTCGTAACGGCCGGCTTCGATCGCATCGAGACGACCCGGCGTGAGTCCGGCCGCACCAGCAAGCTCGTCCTCGCTCATGTGCCGCTCCGTGCGCAGGTGGCGGACGGTTCGTCCGAGTTCGAGCAACATCCGCTCGTGCTCGGTCATCACTTCGCCCTCTGAGTCCGGCATGTCCCAAAGCCCGATGTTGCGCCTGCCGGCCCGGCGGGCGCGGCGTTTCAATCGCTCGTCCGGGTCGAATCGCTTGTCGGCCGGGTCGCTGTGATCGTCAACGTCTGCGCGGGCGTCGTCGGGCTCGCTCCACTCCCGCAGACAGTGGGTCGCCGAGGCCACGCGCCAACAGTCGCGCTTGAGACGCTCGCCAAGCTCAAACCACGCATCCGAGATGGCGGCGGGGTCCGCGTCGAGCAGCCTCATGGCCTCGTCCACGCCCTCGCGCACGCCGTGGAGAAAGCGGTCTATCTCCTGTGCTGCGGCCGTCTTGGCGTTGCGCCAAGCACGGTGCTGCGGCGACTCCGGCAGCTCGGGCACCTTGCCCGAGCGGCTTGCGAGCGTGAGGCGTCTGCGCCCGGTGCTCGTAAGCGCCCAGGTCGGGATTCCGTGGCGGCGTGAGCGGACGATTGACCCGGTTTTCTCCAGCGCGTCGAGCCGAGCCCGGACGTGCCGGGCCGGCCCTGAGCGCTTGGCGATCGACAGGTGGTCATAGACCCCCCACAACGGCACGCCGGGCAGGCGAGCGGGGTTGTGGCGTTCGGCCCGGTCGATCGCGGCCAACACGAGCGGATCGGGGACTGCCTCGGTGCTGTTCATCATCGGTTCCTCCTGTCGTTGGAGGCTCCGGGAGTCGGCTTCTAGCGAGGGAGACGCCCTGACCGTCTCGGTAGGGTGTCTGACGCGCCGGGAGGTAACGCTCGTCGGGTAGGCCGAGCGCATTGCTGCGCTCGGCCCCCCTCAGAACCGGACGTGCGGGTTTCCTCGCATCCGGCTCAAGCAAGCCTCGTGGGCTCGTGGCCGTGCAGAGTTCCGGGGTATTGGCGGCGCTCGTTGGTGTGTCGAGTGCGGCAGTGGGCGTGTATGAGACGGGGTTCTTGCTCGTCCGGCTTGTCGTCCTGTTGCTCGACGTCGCGAACGATCGTCGGGCGGCTGATTGACAGCCACTGCTCCCACTCGTGTGGGGTTCGTGGCGGGTCTTCGGCGTGCAGGAGCCAGTCCCCGCAGTGCGGGCAGCGACCCTCCTGGGCTTGGTATATGCGCCAAGTGGCCTTGCCGGCCGTTGGGGGTGGTGTTCTTGCTCGGCGTTCGGCCCAGTAGGCGGCCAGGGCGGGGTCGTCCGGTGAGGACGCGCCCTTGACCATCCGATGCCGGACGACCCTCGTCCAGGCGAACTTCGGTAGGTAGGCGCCGCTTTCGCGGTCGCCGAACACCCATCGGTCGCGCCTGGAGGGGTTGAACATGCCGAAGTACCGGGCGCTAACCCAGAACCGTGGCTTGTTCGAGTGGTTGTAGCTCGCCCACTTGTAGGTGAGCTTCCACAAGTAGTCATCCAGCGTCTTGAACGTCTCGCTGGAGACCGCGCTCCGGTAGTAGGCCGCCCAGCCCCTGATGATCGGGGTCAGGCGTCTGAGCACCGCGGCTGCGTTGGCCCCGCGCAGGGACCGCATCTCGGTGCGCAACCGTTCCCGGACCCGTCTGATGGCCGCCTTGCTGGGCTTGACCAGCAGCTTGCCGCGGTAGCGACGGACGTTGAACCCCAGGAAGTCAAAGCCTTCTTCGAGGGTGACGAGACGCGTCTTATCCTCGTTGAAGGCCAGCCCCTTGGGCGCCAGCCACACGGTGAGCCGCGCCTTGACCTCGATCGCTTGGCGCCTTGTGTGGCACAGGACGACGAGATCATCGGCGTATCTGACAAGCACCGGGGAGCCCGTGACCGTCTTGCCAGCTTCGCTGGCAGAGGTGCGGTAGCGGACTCCGGCGGCCTGCTCCATTCCGTGCAGGGCGATGTTCAGCAGTACGGGGCTTATCACTCCTCCCTGGGGAGTTCCCTCCTCGGTCGGGGTGAAATGACCGTCCTCGATCACTCCTGCCTTCAACCATTGCTCGACCAGTTCCCTGGCGGGGAACGTGCCGATCATGGCCAGGATGTGATCGTGGTCGATACGGTCAAACGCCGCTGCCAAGTCCGCGTTCAGCACCCACCGGCGCTTGGGGTTTGCGCCCCGCGCGACACGATAGATCGCCTCGATCGCGTCATGACAGCCACGGCCGGGGCGAAACCCATAGGACCTCGCCTCAAACCGCGCCTCCCACTCAGGCTCCAACGCGCTCACGACGCGTGCTTGGTGCACGCGATCGACGATCACGGGGATACCAAGCGGGCGCCGCTTCCCACCACTGCCCTGCTTCTTCGGGACATACACCCGCTTGACCGGGCGGGCGCGCCACGACGCTGCCTCACACTGCACCCGACGAGCCAACTGCATCCTTGCCCTCGGTGTCAGCGCGACCTCGCCGTCCACTCCCGCGGTCCCGCGGCCGGCGTTGCGCTCGCTCACCCGCCGCACACTCAATAGCGTGTTCGCGCGCGAACGAAGCAACAACCTCTGCAAACTGCGGACCCGCTTGAGGTCCCCAGCCTTCGACGCCGTGAAGATCCGCTGCCGCAGCCGCCGTACGCTCTCCTCACAGGCGCGCCAATCGACAGCGCCCCAATCGAGGATCTCGCCCTCTGGTCCGTTCACCGAGACCAACGCCGCGGCGCCCAACTTGCCCTTCGGTTCCGGTGCCATCGTCATCTTCCTCTCCACAGGCTCACCTGACCGTGTCAGCACCCTTTCGGGTCCGGGCACTGGCGTCCCGTATCCGGCCGGTTATCCAGGACGGCGAGCTGGAGGAGCCAGCCATGATGCCCCGGTTTCCCGCTGCCTTTCGGCCACCGGCATTCGCTTCTCGGTCATCCCATCCCCGCCGGGGAGTTGGGCCTCCCTCACGGTCGGCTTACCGGGCCAAAGCCCGGACCCCGACGGGATTACTACGTTCCGCACGCACGAGCTACGACCGGGGAGGGCGTCTCTTATACCCCGAGGACGATGGTGCTCACCCCGGCCAGGCACAGTCCCCGGCCGGCACCCGCCGCTTCACCGCGGCCAGTCCCTGCACCCCGCTACAACATCCCATCCACGGGGCTGGCGTTGACGAGGCATCAACAGAGATTCACGCAATTCACCCGCCCGGTCTTCCCCTCGCCTGTGACCCCCGGATGGAACGGGCGCCCTCGGGCTTTCCCCCGAGCTCCGAACCCCGCCATTACTGGCGACGCACGTCAGGGCAGGGACAGGCCATGAGCACGAGCCTGGAACTATGCGCTCGACATCAGCCAAGCCTCCAATCCACAATGTCCTCTCGAAACGTGCGACCTCGTATCGCACCTGGTGCCACGCCCCCGGCTGTGCAACCAGCGCGGGGGCACTATGTTTGGTTGGGCCGAGCGTAGCGCAACACACCTGATATCGCAAGTCTCTCTCCGATGGCTCCGCGCACCGACGACGACCCGCACACCCTCGGACGAGCTATCCGCGCGCTGCGGGACCGGGCCGGCATTACACAGAAGGTGCTCGCCGAACGCGTGGGCACCAGCGAGGCGTACGTGTCCAACATCGAGGGTGGGCGCCGCGACGCGCGCTGGAGCACGGTCATCCGCCTTCTGCACTCGCTCGACGCCGATCTGCACCAGCTCGCCGACGCGATCGCCGAAGTCGAGGAGCAGGAACGCAGGCCGAAGCGTTAGCCGGGTCATCACGAGTGCTCCCGGCTGGCCTCAACGGCGGTCGCGGAGCCTCGTATGGGCAGCAGTTCGGCGCTACTGCCCAAACGCTGACGACGGCGACGTGACGAACTGCCCGCAGCCACGGGCGTTTGTAGTGCCTGTGGCTCCCTGCTTATAGAACGGGAGAGCACCGTCCGGGCCGCCTCCACGTCGAAGCGCAGACGCGGCTTCGGGCCGGCCCCGAGCTGGATGGCGCCGAGTTCGTCGCGGTGCGTGTAGACCCAGGAGCGCTCGACGCCCAGCTCAGCGGCGAGTGTCGCCGCGTCGACCAGTCGGCGGGCGGAGAGTGAGGCGCCCTCGCGGCGCATCAGCTCGACTACTCGTCGTGCGACGGCCTCCACGGAGGCCGCGTCGAGCGTGGCGTTTGCGCGGGGGCGCCCGGAGTGGTGGTCGAGGTGTGGACGGTCTTGTGCGGCCATCGGTGTTAATGACCGTCAGCCGCCCGAACCGGCCAACGACTTTTCGGCCGGCGGCCTCAGCCCTCACCCGTGACACGGCCTCGTACATCGTCAACAGGCCGATCCGTCGCCGCGCGGCGACCATCGCCACCGTTCGGCCTACACGCCCGATCCGCCCGCTTGCCTGACGGCTGCACACGCGGCTCACCGTGCCGGCGCACAGCACCAAGCCTGAACAGACTACGGGCATGAAAATGCGCCTGGGCCTGCTGTCCGGCGCCGCTCGTAGGGTCGTGTGACCGGGACAGGGGCCTTGTGTGGAAGCGCGTAGTGGGCAGGCCGCCGTGCATCTGGGCTGCGAGCCCGTCAATGACTA
>DATJRS010000203.1:0-39818 GCA_035504535.1 Solirubrobacteraceae bacterium
AGGCGCATCGCCCTCACCCTGGTCGTGCGACGGAGCTGATCGGCGGTGATCGCTTCCATGCTCAGATGATCGGCGCTCGCCGACGGTGCTTGAGTTACGCCCCGCTGTCGCCAGTGGCCCAAGCTTGCGCCGCGGCCCTCATCGCCGCCTGGAGCGTCGTCCGGGCCAGTCGGCGCCGGTGTCCGCGGCCGGGTGGCGGGATCGGCCGACGCCGCTGAACGGCCACGGGGGCGTCCGACAGAGGTGCCTGTCGCTCCACCTCAGCTGGCGACGGCGCATCGGCATTCGCGGTGGCAAGTGCGGGGACGAACAGCGCCTCGACCACCTCCGGTGGCTCGGGGCGGAAGAACAGGAAGCCTTGGGCGGTGTCGCAGCCGGCGCTCTGGAGGTTGCCGAGCTGCTCGGCGGTCTCGACCCCCTCCGCCGTCACCGACAGCTTCAGCGCGTGGCCGAGTTCGATCACGGCGTTGACGATCGCAACGTCCTCCTCGTTGTCGGGCACGCCACGCACGAACGAGCGGTCGACCTTGACGCAGTCGACGGGCAGGCGGCGCAGGTACTCGAGCGAGGAGTAACCGGTCCCGAAGTCGTCGATGGCGATCTTGACCCCGAGCTCCTTGAGCTGGGTCAGCGTCTTGATCGACGACTCGGGATCCTCGATCAGGACGCTCTCGGTCACTTCGAGGCACAGCTGCGAAGGTTCGATCCCGGTCTCCACGATCACCCCGGCCACGGTCTCGCTCAGGGAGTCCTGGGCCAGCTGGCGGGCGGAGACGTTGACCCGCAGGATCAACGGCTCCTCGCTCGGGCGCGAGCGCTGCCACACGACAGCGCGCCGGCAGGCGTCGCGCAGAACCCAGGTGCCGAGCGGGACGATCAGTCCGGTCTCCTCGCACAGCGAGATGAACTCGCCCGGCCCGAGCAGTCCCCGCTCGGGGTGCTGCCAGCGCACCAGCGCCTCCAAGCCGATTATGTGCTCGCCGTCGATCGCCACCTCGGGCTGGAAGAAGACGCGGAACTCCTCGCGCTCGATCGCCTTGCGGATCGCGTTCTCGTTGTGCAGCCGGGCCAGCGCGCGCTCGCGCGTCACCTCGTCGAACAGCACAACGCGCGCGCCCCCCGCAGCCTTGGCTCGGTACATGGCGGCGTCGGCGTCGCGGATCAGGTCATCGGGATCCTGGTTCGGATCGGTGGTGACCGAGATGCCGATGCTGGCCGCGGCCATCGTCTCGCCGTGGGCGAGCTGGAAGGGCAGGCTGAACGCCTTGAGCACGCGCTCGGCCACCGCGACCGCGTCCTCGTCGTCGAAGATGTCCTCGCACAGGATCACGAACTCGTCGCCCCCGAACCGGGCGAGCGTCTCGTGCCGGCGCAGCGAGTGGCTGATCCGCTCCGCCACCGCGACGAGTAGCTCGTCGCCCTCGCCGTGGCCGAGGCTGTCGTTGATCACCTTGAAGCGGTCAAGGTCGAGGAACAGCACCGCCACCCCGCGGGCCGGTCCGCGGGTCAGCCGTTCGAGTCCGAGCTTCAGATTGTTGAGGTACAGCAGCCGGCTGGGCAGGCCGGTGAGCGGATCGCGGAGCAGCTGGTTTTCATTGGTTCGCCAGGCGACGATGTGCGCGACGCTGGCCGCGAGCACGAACCCGCCGTGGATCCCGGCCCACTCCCACGGACGCTTGATCGCCTGAGGGTTGTCGCCGAACACCGCACGGGGGTCGAGCATCCCGCCGACACCGTGATGGATGACCACGAAGGCGATCGCGACCAGGAACGGCGTCCAGTCCTGATACAGCGTCAGCACCCCGATCATCACGAAGAAGTGGAAGTGCGCCTCGGTGATCCCTCCCCACAGGTCGACCAGGACCGCCGAGCACGTCATCAGGCCGAACGAGGCGGCGATGATCCGGGCCTTGAGACGGAACCGCTCGAGGCTCGCCCCGATCCCGCAGAGCGCCACCAGGCTCACGTCGATCGCCGTGTGCTCGACCGAGTTACCCATGAGCACCCCGAACGCGAACAGCGCCGGCACGTGGAGCCACAGCAAGATTTGGATCGACCGGTGCCGCCGGCGGAGCACGTGCTCCGGCAGCAGCTGCCCCTTCGGAAGCCAGTGCTTCAGCGCGATCCAACGACCGATGATCCAGGCGCCGGGGCCGCCCCCTTGGCGTCCGCGCGCGCGCTCGAAATGACCCTGAACGGCTTCACCCAGGCCGGCGCTCCGCACGTCATCGGCGGCGGGAGCGCCGGTCAGCGCGCTCATCGCGAGAGGGACTGCTTCGTTTGCCGAACCCGGCTCGCGGCGTTCTCGGCCGGCGTCACTCGCTGTTCGCTACTCGCCGCAGCGGGCACCTGGACCTTGCACGGGGCGCCCGTCTTGTGGACGAACAGGCTCCGCGCCACGTGATAGCTGCGGTCCTCACCGAAGAAGCACTCGTGCGACCTCGCCATCTCTTCGGTGCGGTAAGTCGCCAGCGGCTTGTTCCGCTCATCGCGCGCCCGCTCGTAGCGCTTCTGCTCGAGCCAGTATGAGAAGTCGGGGTGACGCGCCAGGCGCTCGGCCAGTCCCTGCACCTGGGCTCGGAAGCTGGCCACCGTGTCGCCGAAGGTCGCGTCGAGCAGGCCGATGTCCACCGCCCGGCGGGTGCCGATCGGGTTGAACGGCGCGGTGGTCAGCTCGGCCGCGAGCTCGCCGCCGACGCGGCGCGGAAGGAGGTAGGTCCAGTACTCCGAGCCGTAGAGCCCACCCATGTGCTGGTAGTAGGGGTTCAGGACGACGTCCTCGCGCGCCACCACGTGATCGGCCGCGACCGCGAACGGCACGCCGCCGGCAGCGGCGTCGCCCGACAGCGCGGTGATCGTGATGTGCGAGTCGGTCTCGAGGATCTCGCGGACAACGTCATCGATCGCGTGGAGGTTGTAGTAGGACTCCTCGCCCTGATCGGCGGCCGCCTCGATCACGTTCAGGTGGATGCCGTTGGAGAAGAAGTCGGCGCCGCCAGCGAGCACGATCACCTTGGTCTTGCTGCGGCTACGCGCGTACAGGTATGCCTCCCGCAAGCGCCGGCACTGCTCCGTCGACATCGCGCCGTTGTAGAAGTCGAAGTTCAGGTAACCGACGCCCGCCTTCTCCTCGTAGGAGATCTCGCGGTACGTGTGGCCGGGCGGGATCGGCGCATGCAGCGCGACGGGAATCTCGGGCGAGTCGGGCGCGACCCCGGCCAGCTCGAGCGCGCGCGTGGCGGGCAGCTTGTACGTGTAACGGCCTTCCTTCGCCTTGAGGTGGGTGACCCACACCGCGCCGTCGACGGTGGCCCGGCAGATCGCGCCGTTGCGGGTGGCGATGATCTCGCCGGGACGGCCACGCAGACCGCGCTCGACGTACACGTTGAACAGGTAGAACTCGTGACCGGCGATCGTGTCGAGCACGCCGGGGTGACCCTCAGCAGCGCGGATCTTGCGGACCACGGCGGCGGTTGAGTCACTCCGCCAGTCGATCGCGCGGTCGGCCTGCTTGATCAGCGGACGCAGCCGGCCGGTCACGTTCGGGTCCTCGTAGTCGAGCGGCAGCGGCTTGAAGTCCCCGCGCGCGAAGTTGTGGACCGCGAACACGAGCATCTCGACCGCGGCCCGGCGGACCTCGTGACGGTAGATGCTGCTCTTTCCGACCGGGCGCAGCTTGAACTTGCGGGTCTCCCAGATGTCGCCGGCGTCGGCCTCTTCGACGGCCTCGAGCACGGTCACGCCCCACTCGTCGAACCCGAGCTCGATCGCCCAGTCCAGCGAGGAGGGACCGCGATCGCCATGGGGTCCGGGATGAACCACCAGGCAGGTGTAGCTGCGCCACACCGACTCGGGGATGAACTGCTTGAGCATCGGGCACACCACCAGGTCGGGCTGGTGCGCGTTCACCGCGGCCTCGATGATCTCGGGCGAGTCGACGACTTGCACGCTCACGTCGTGACCCATCTCGGTAAGCGCGATATACGCGCGTTGGCTCAGGCTGTTGTGGGCGGAGGTGACGAACAGGATCCGCAGCGGGTTCTCCGCGACCGCCGGCGAGAGCTCTCCACGCAAGCGGCTGGGACTGCGCCGCAGAACATCTCGGAAGTTGGTCGGGGCATCCATGCTCCGCTCCATCGACCCGGCCAGGGGCGCTCTGAAGCACGCCTGGACGGATTACGGAGCAATCGGGAGGTTGCTTTGCAACCCGGCCGGCGCCTGGTCAGGAAACGGACTGATTCAGCTGATGACGACCGTCTGCAGCTCGGTGAACGAGTGCATGACGTGCGCGCCGCCCACGCGGCCGATGCCGCTGTCAGTGCCGGCACGCCCTCCGAACGGGAGCTGCGCCTCCCAGTAGTTGCTCGACTCGTTGATGTTCACCCAGCCGGTTCGCACCCGGTCGGCGAACTCCAGGCCGCGGCGCAGGTCGGCCGTGTAGATCGCCGAGAGCAGCCCGTAGGGCGAGGCGTTGGTGAGCGAGATCGCGTCCTCCAGCGAATCGATCGCCACCACCGGGGCGATCGGCCCGAACGTCTCCTCGACCGCGACCCGCGCGTCCGGCGGTACGTCGGTGAGCACGGTCGCCTGCCAGTACAAGGAGGTGGCAAAGCCGGTGGCGCGGGCACCGCCGCTGACCACGCTCGCGCCGCGCTCGAGCGCATCGCCGACGTGCTCGTCCATCTTGGAGGCCACGGGCTCGTTGTTGAGCGGCCCCATCGTCGTCGTGTCGTCGAACGGATCGCCGAGCAGGATCCGCTCCGCGACCCGGCGGCCCAACAGCTCGACGAACTCGTCCCGGACGGCACGGTGCACGAGGATCCGCTCGCCCGCGGTACAGCTCTGGCCGGCGCACAGGAAGCAGGCGGTCAGGGTGGCGTCGACCGCAGCCGGCAGATCCGCATCGTCCATGACCACCAGCGGCCCATTGCCTCCCATCTCCAGCAGTGCGGCCTTCCCGGCGGCGGCCTGGGCGACGAGCCGGCCGGTGCCGGTCGAGCCGATGAACGCGACGCCGTCGGTGCCGGGATTGCGCGCGATCTCGTCTCCGACCACGGGCCCGGGTCCGGTTACCAGGTTGAACACCCCCGGAGGCAGGTCGGCGTCGGCGATGCACTGGGCCAGCGCGACCGCACACACCGCGGTCGACGGCGCCGGCGTCCACACCACGGCGTTGCCGCAGGCCAGCGCCGGTGCGATCAGCTCCGCCGGCATCGTGTAGGGCCAGTTCCAGGGGCTGATCACGCCGACCACGCCGCGCGGGCGGCGGACCAGCATCACCCGCTTGCCGGGCGAGAACGAGTTGGGCAGCTCGCCGGCGAGGCGCTTGGCGTCCTCGGCCGCCATCCGCCAGTACTCGATCAGCTCGTCGACCTCGTCGAACGCCTCGGCCCGCAACGGCTTGCCCTGGTCGAGCGTCAGCGTATGCGCGAGCTCGTCGCGGCGCGACTCGATCAGATCGCCGACCGCGTGCATCTTGGCCGCGCGCTCGAACGCGGTCGCCCGCGCCCAGCCGTCGGCCGCGTCACGCGCGGCGGCGATCGCCAGCTGGGCGTCGCCCCGGTCCCCTTGCGGGATCGACCCGATCGGCTCGCCGGTGGCCGGGCTGGTGGCCTCGAACGTCTCGCCACTCGTGCTCGACTGCCAGCTTCCGCCGACGAACATGTGCTGCGCGGTCCCCGTGGTCATCAAAAACCTCTCCCCGGTGGCGTCGTTGACACCATTCGACAACTGATATATAACAGCCCGATCAGGCGCGGGTCAATGGATTGAAAGACCCACCACCCACCCCGCCCCAGATGCGGGTCAGGCGTTGGTGTTCTATGGACCGCGCCGCAGCGCGCGGACCGGGGAGGTTGAAGATGGCAACCGTTGAGGCTCCCAAGCCGGGAGCTACAGGGTCGGACTCGAGTGAGCTCGCGGGCTTCGGCTACAAGCAGGAGCTCGACCGCTCGCTGGGGAGTTTCTCTGCGTTCGCAGCCGGCTTCAGCTACATCTCGATCCTGACCGGCGTCACCGCGCTGTACGGGTTCGGCTACCTGAACGCCGGACCGGGCGTGTGGTGGACGTGGCCCGCCGTGGTCGGCGGCCAGATCCTGGTCGCGCTCTGCTTCATGGAGATGGCGGGCCAGTATCCAATTGCCGGGTCGGTCTATCAGTGGTCAAAGCAGATCTCGAGCGGCTTCACCTCGTGGATGACCGGCTGGATCTACATCGTCGGCGCGATCGTCACGATTGCGGCCGTCGCCGTCGACTGGCAGATCGTCCTGCCTCAGGTCACGACCAAGCTCCAGTTCTTCGGGACGTCGGCCGACGCGGGCACGTACTTGACCAAGCACGGCGCTCAGAACGCGCTCCTGCTCGGGGGGATCCTGGTGTGCATCACCACGATCATCAACATGCTCGGCGTCAAGCTGATGGCCCGGATCAACAACATCGGCGTGACGTGCGAGCTGGTCGGCTCGAGCATCCTCGTGATCCTGCTGCTGTTCAACGCCCACCACGGGCCGCAGATCATCTTCCACTCCTACCACTTCGGCGCCGGCCATCCCTGGGGCTACTTCGGCGCACTGCTCGTCGGGGGCCTGCTGAGCGCGTACGTGATGTATGGGTTCGACACCGCCGGAACGCTCGCCGAGGAGACAAACGACCCGCGGCGTAACGCGCCGCCCGCGATCATCCGCGCGATCGGCGCCGCGGCGGTCATCGGCGGTCTCGTGATCCTGCTCGCGTCGATGGCGAACAAGAACATCCTCGATAAGAACGTCGGAATTCTCGGGCTTCCGTATGTCATGAAGCAGGCGTTCGGAAACACCGTCGGAAACATCTTCCTGATCGACTGCGCGATCGCGATCTTCGTCTGCTGCCTCGCCGTGCAGACGGCGACGATCCGGATGATGTTCTCGATGGCGCGCGATAACCGCCTTCCGGCCGGCTCGGCGGTCGCGCGCGTCTCCGGCCACCGCAAGGTGCCGGTCGTGCCGGCACTGGTCACCGGTGGCCTGACGCTCGCGCTGCTGTTGATCAACATTGGCAACCAGAGCGCGTTCCTGGTGCTCACCTCGCTGGCGATCATCATGTTCTACATGGCCTACCTCGGGGTGACCGGACCGATGCTCATGAGGCGCCTGCGCGGCGAATGGCCGAGGCCCGACCACGGCCAATACTTCTCCCTCGGGCGGTGGGGGCTCCCGGTCAACATCGCGGCCGTTGCCTACGGCACGCTGGTGGCGATCAACATCGCCTGGCCGCGCAACGCCATCTACAACTCGCTCGGCACGCCGCACTGGTACTGGCAGTGGTCGCCGTTCCTGTTCATCGGCGGCATCATCATCATCGGCACGATCTACTACTTCACCGTGCAGGTGAAGAAGGGCAGTGACGTGCTCGAGGAGCACCGGGCGGTGACACCCGAGCTCGAGCACATGCCTCCGATGGGGGAGATGGCGCCATGATCGACGCAGGCGAATTCGACTATGTGATCGCCGGTGGCGGTACAGCGGGCTGCGTCGTTGCGGCGCGACTGACCGAGGACCCGACGGTCACGGTGTGCTTGATCGAGGCCGGGCCATCCGACGTCGACGACCCGCGGATCCTCCGCCTCGAGGACTGGATGTATCTCCTCGACTCGGGCTACGACTGGGATTACCCGATCGAGCCGCAGGCGCGCGGCAACAGCTTCATGCGCCACGCGCGCGGCAAGGTGCTCGGCGGCTGCTCGTCGCACAACTCGTGCATCGCGTTCTGGACGCCGAAGGAGGACCTCGACGAGTGGGCGGCGATGGGGAATGAGGGATGGAGCTCGGCCGACTGCTGGCCGCTGATCAAGCGCCTGGAGACCAACGACGGGCCCGGCGACCACCACGGCCGCGACGGCCCGGTCAACATCCGCACCGTCCCGCCCGAGGACCCCTGCGGGGTGGCGCTGCTCGAAGCCGCCGCGCAGGCCGGGCTGCCCACGAGCCTTTACAACGAGGGCTACACGGTGACCAACGGGGCGGGCTGGTTCCAGATCAACTCCTCCGAGGACAACACGCGGATGTCGGCCTCGCACGCGTACCTGCACCCGATCCTGGGCACGCGGCCGAACCTGGAGATCCGGACCGCCTGCTGGGTCAACAAGGTCGCGGTCGAGGACGGCCGGGCCACCGGGGTCCATTACCTCACCCCCGATCTCCTCACCCAGGCATCGGTCACCGCCCGCAAGGAGGTGATCCTGAGCGCCGGCTCGATCGACACTCCCAAGCTGCTGATGCTCTCGGGCATCGGGCCGGGCGAGCACCTGCACGAGGTTGGGATCCAGACGCTCGTGCACTCCCCCGGCGTCGGCGCCAACCTCGACGACCACGTCGAGGGGATCGTGCAGTGGGACGCGAAGCGGCCGATGATCCGTCACTCAACCCAGTGGTGGGAGATCGGCTTGTTCTCGACCTCCGAGCCCGGCCTCGACCGGCCCGATCTGATGATGCACTACGGCTCGGTCCCGTTCGACATGAACACCGCGCGCTGGGGCTATCCGACCACCGAGAACGGCTTCTGCCTGACGCCGAACGTGTGCCGCGGCCGCTCCCGCGGGACCGTGCGGCTGCGCTCCTCGGATTACCGCGATCGAGCGCGCGTCGATCCGCGCTACTTCACCGATCCCGAGGGTCACGATGAGCGCGTGATGGCCTACGGCATGCGGCTGGCCCGCAAAATCGTCTCCCAGCCGGCGATGGCCGACTGGGCGGGCGCCGAGCTGGCTCCGGGTCCCGATGCGCAGACCGACGACGAGCTGGTCGAGTACATGCACAAGACCCACAACACGGTCTATCACCCGGCCTGCAGTTGCCACATGGGGCCGGATTCGGACCCGCTCGCGGTGGTCGATCCTCGGCTGCGGGTACGCGGCGTGCGTTCGTTGCGGATCGCCGACGGCTCGATCTTGCCGTTCCTTCCGGCGATCAATCCGTGCATCACGACGATGATGGTCGGAGAGAAGTGCGCGGACATGCTCAAGGAGGACGCTCGGCGCGGCGCCGAGCAGGCAGCGCCGGCACCCGTCGCATAGGCTCCACAACATGAGCGCCGCCGCGGCGCCCGAGATCAGCCGCTTCCTGCGCGGCTACCCCCCGTTCGACGCGCTCGACGAGGCGGACGTCGACCGCGTGGCCGCGGCGGCCGAGGAGGAGTTCTACGTCGCGGGCGCGACGATCTTCTCCCAGGGCGCCGAGCCGGTCGAGCACCTGCGCGTGGTCCGCTCGGGCGCGGTCGAGATCGTGTTCGGCGGGCGCATGCTCGATCTGCTCGGCGAGGGAGAGCTGTTCGGCCACGCCTCGATGCTGTCCGGGCTTCCTACCGGCTTCGAGGCCCGGGCGGCCGAGGACACCCTCTGCTACCGGATCCCCGCCGAGGTTGCCCAGGGGCCGCTTTCGCGCCCGGCCGGCCTGCGCTTCGTGGCCCGCTCGCTGCTGGAACTGTGGGCCGAAGGCGCGGGCGCGGTAACCGCCGAGCTCCCGGTCGACCCGTCGCTCCAGCCCGTTTGCGCCCTGATCCGGGGCGAACCGATCGTGTGTCCGCCCAGCACCCCGATCCGCGAGGCGGCCAGGATGATGACCACGGCGCAGACGACCTCGGCGGTCGTCGATCTGGGGGACGGCGCGCTCGGCATCCTCACCGACCACGACCTGCGCACGCGCGTGATCGCCGGCGGCATGACCGGCGAGGAACCGGTGTCGGCCGCGATGTCGACGCCCGTCTACACCTGCCCCCCGGACCGGGTCGGGAGCGAGGTGCTGCTCGACATGCTCGACCGCGGCCTGCGCCACTTCCCGGTCGTGTCCGCGACCGGAAAGGTGTTGGGGGTGGTCGAGGAACTCGACCTCGTGGCCGCGCAGACCCGCTCCTCGTTCTATCTGCGCCGCAGGATCGCGCGGGCACAGACCGTCGAGGAGCTAGCGGGTGCGGCCCGCGAGTTGCACCCAACCGTGATCGCGCTCCACGACGCGCGAGTCGCCCCGGTCGATATCGCCGCCGTGTATTCGATCGTCGTCGATGCCCTCACCCGCCGGCTGCTCGAGCTCGCGGTCGGGGCCGGCGCCGACCCCGGCGTCGAGTTCGCGTGGCTGGCGCTCGGCAGCCAGGCCCGGCGGGAGGCGATGCCGAGCTCGGACGTCGACAGCGCGATTGTGTGGTTCGGCGCCGACGGGGACGATCAGATCAGATCGCGACTGCATGCGCTCGGGCGAAACGTGGTCGCGGGGCTGCAGGCCTGCGGGCTGCAGCCCGATCCGCACCGCGTCACCGCCTCGGATGAGCTGTTCGTCCGCTCGCTCGATTCCTGGCAGCGAGCCGTTCGCAGCTGGATCGACGACCCGACCCAGGACAAGGCGCTGGTGCTCGTCTCGGTGCTGGTTGACAGCCGGCCGGTGTGGGGTGTCCATACGGGGACGCCGGTGGCCGACAGCTTCCGCCTGGCGCCGCGCAACCCGGCGCTGCTGCGTCTGCTCGCCCGGTTCGCGCTCTCGCACCGCCCGCCGACCGGCTTCTTCCGCGGACTGGTGGTCGAGCCGACCGGCGAGCACCGGGGCCGGCTCGACCTCAAAATGCGGGGCGTGACCCCGATCGTCGACCTGGCGCGGTGGGCGGGCATTTCGGCCGGGGTGACCAGCGCCTCGACGACCGAGCGGCTGCGCGCGGCGGCCGCGGCCGGGATCTTGTCCGAGGCCGAGGCACGCACCCTCGAGGACGCGCTCGCGCTGATCACCGGTCTGCGGCTCGATCACCAGGTGCAGCAGCTCCGCCTCGGCGTCCAGCCCGACGACTACGTCAACCCGGCGACGCTCAGCCATCTCACGCGGACCTACCTGAGGGAGGCATTTCGCGCCGTGGCGTCGATCCAGAAGCACGTAGCGGCGGAGCTCAGCGTCGGGGTGCGCTGACGCGGCACAATGGGTGAGCGATGAGGGGCGACTGGCGCGATTGGCGACCCGCGATCTGGCTGACGATGATCGGCATCGCGGTTGTCCTGCTCGTCAGCCCGTTCTGGATCGGGGCGCTGTTCTTCGGCGCAGCGATCGGCGCCGCGATCCGGATCAATCAACGGCGGCGCCGCGCCGTCGCCGCCGCGGCTGCGAAGCCGGCTCGACAATCCGGACCTCGGCGCCGACGGTGAGCCTCAGACGGGCCGCGTCGGGGTGGCGCGCGCCGCGGCTGAGCGGTCGCCGTCGCGCCGGCAGCAGGACCAGATCGAAGCCACCGCTCCCGGCGAGTTGCTCGAGCGTCTGATCGGCGCCGTCGATCAGGAGCACGAACGCCGCCCGCTCGGCGGCTTGACCGAGCCGCGCCCGCGCTTGTTCGAGATCGCGCCCGACCGAATCGGCGACCACCTGGTTGTACTCGGTCGCCGAGTTCCCACACCTTGGCCCGGAGGGCGCCTGGGGCGCGACGCCGACGACCGTCAGGTCCACGTTCTCTCGTTCGGCGAGCTCCCGGGCGAGGTCGATGGTCGCGACCCCGGCGCGACCCTGCTCGTACAGCACCAGCACCCGCTCAGTCGATTTCACGGAGCACCCGGCAGGGGTTGCCGTAGCGGGGGGTGCCGAGCCGGCATGTCATTGATGACGATACTCCCGGCGCCGAGCTGCCCACGCAGGATCACCCGCCGCGCGACCGTCTCGCCGAGGAGCGTCCGCTCTTTTCCGACGACATTGCGGCCATCCTGTCTCGCGAGGAGACGTTTCGTCCGCCCCTGCCCCGATCATTTAGGGCTGCGTGAGCTGGCGATCGACTCGAGCGACCGGGGGGGCGGGCGACGACGTCCGACGGGTCGGCGTTATCGATCTCGGCTCGAACTCCTGGCGCCTGGTCGTCTACATGTTCTCGCCGGGCTCATGGTGGAAGCTCACGGACGAGATCTTCGAGACCGTCCGGATCGGGGCGGGCCTGGCCGAGACCGGCCGCCTGAGCCCCGAGGCGATGGGGCGTGGCCTGGAGACGCTCGCGGTGTTCGAGCGGTTCTGCGCCGCCCACGGGCTGGGACCCGACGATGTGCACGCCGTCGCCACGAGCGCGATCCGCGACGCGAGCAACGGCGAGTATTTCCTGACCGCCGCGCGCGCGGCCAGCAAACTGCCGATCGAGATCATCTCCGACGAGGACGAAGCCCGCTTCGGTTACGTCGCGGCCGTGAACACCTCGACCCTGACCGACGGCATCGTGCTCGAGATCGGCGGCGGCTCGATCCAGCTCATCGAAGTGGCCGACCGCCGAGCCAAGCAGTTGCGGTCGTTCCCCCTCGGCGCGGTCCGCCTGACCGAGCAGTTTCTTCCCGGGTCCGGTCCGGCCAAGAAGAGGGATCTCCAGCGGCTGCGAGCCCACGTTCGCGCCACCCTGTCCAAGTTCCCGGCGCTCACCGGCGCGGGTGACCGGATGGTCGGGATTGGCGGCGCGGCGCGCAACCTGGCCGCCGCCGCCCAGCGCATGCTCGACCAGCCCGACATCGGCGTGCAGGGCTTCGTGATCACGCGCGAGATGCTCGATGAGTTGGTCAGCACGCTCGCCGCGCTTCCAATCGACGAGCGCGGCGAGGTCCCGGGCATCAAGGTCGGGCGCGGCGACATCATCCTGGCCGCCGCGGTGGCGATCGAGACCGTGGTCGAGATGGGGCCGTTCGAAGGGATCGAGGTGACCGAGGCCAGCCTCCGCGACGGCGTCTTTCTCGCCCGCGAGCTCCTGGCCGACCAACCAGAGCCGCTCTTCCCCAACGTGCGCGAGGCCGCCGTGCGCAACCTGGCCGTCCAGTACGAGTCGGACCTGCCGCACGTCGAGCACGTCGCCGCCCTGTCGCTCCAGATGTTCGACTCGCTCGCTGGGCAAGGCCTGTTTGAGGCTCGTCCGGGTGAGCGGGAGCTCCTGTGGGCCGCCGCGATGCTCCACGACGTGGGCATGACGATCTCCTACGACGACCATCACAAGCACTCGCAGTACCTGATCGTGAGCGCCGAGCTCCCCGGCTTCGACCCGCGCGAGCGCGCCCTGATCGCCCAGATGAGCCGCTACCACCGCAAGGGCGCACCCAAGCTCGGCGAGATCGCCGCCCTCACCCAGAAGGGCGACGAGCAGCTGCTCGAGCGCTGCTCGGTCATCCTGCGCCTGGCCGAGCACCTCGAGCGCGGCCGAGACCAGTCGGTCCGCGAGGCCAAGCTGCGCGCCAACGGGCACGGGGTCGACCTGCACCTGGAGGCCGCGGGCGATCTCACCCTGCCCCGCTGGAGCGTCGAGCGCTACGGCGACGGCGAGGCGTTCCAGCGCGTGTTCGGGCGCCGGCTCCTGATCGGCTAGCGGGCCGCGAGGCCGAAGGCCTCGTCGGTACGGCCCGCGATTCAATCATCCGCCCAACCGGCGCATACCTCCTTGAAGCTGCCGTATCGTCGCCCGGCGATGCGACGGAGCAGGGGTGCTCTCATACTGACGCTTGCCGTGCTCGTGGCAGCCGCACTGACCGCGATTCCCGGATCGGCGGGCGCCTCGGCATCGCCGATCAACAGCATATTCGCCGGTCAGACGGTCTCCGGTGCCCCGATCCCGTGCGCCGCCCAATCCGACGGCACCCGGGTCTGCTACGGCACCTACGACAACGGCACCGCCGACACCGACCTCAGACTCAAGAGCTTCGACGGCACGCCACTGGCGCTGTACGTGACGCTCCCGCCGGCGCCCGCATCAGGCTCAGCCGACGGCCCCTATCCCCTCATCATTCTCAGCCACGGCTGGGACGAACCGACCACCGGCCCGAACGACACCCAGTACTACGGTCCGACCGCCGACGCCTGGGCCAGGCAGGGCTACGCGGTGCTCCAGCTGACCGCGCGCGGCTTCGGCGACTCCTGCGGCGACGCCGCCTCTCGTGCGGTCGATCCGACCGGATGCGCGGACGGCTACATCCGCCTCGACGACGAGCGCTACGAAGCCCACGACGCCCAGTACGCCGCCGGTCTGCTCGTCGACGAGGGCGTCGCCGACCCCAACCACATCGGCGCCACCGGCGAGTCCTACGGCGGCGGCGTCTCGCTCGAGCTGGCCACGCTGAACGACCGGGTGATGAACCCCAACGGCACGCTCAGCCCGTGGACGAGCCCGGCCGGAACGCCGCTGCACATCGCCGCCGCCGCGCCCGTGATCCCCTGGAGCGACCTCGCCTACTCGCTGGTCCCGAACGGGCACACGCTCGACTACGACGTGACCGGCCCGACCACCGACCTGAGCCCGATCGGCGTCGAGAAGCAGTCGTTCGTCACCGGCCTGTACGCCGAGGGCAATGAGAACGGCTACTACGCCCCGCCGCAAACCAACTCGCAGGCCGACCTGACGACCTGGTACGCGGAGCTGAACGCCGGCGAGCCCTACGACGGCAACGCCCAGGACGAAGCCCTGATCACCCAGATCGCCCAGTATCACTCGCCCTACTACCTGCTCGACGGCGCGTACGGCTTCGGCCAGACCCCGCCGGCCCCGCTGCTGATCGCCAATGGCTTCACCGATGACCTGTTCCCCGTCGATGAGGCCCTGCGCTTCTACAACCTCGAGCGCTCGCTGTACCCGGGCGATCCGATCTCGCTGTTCGACGGCGACTTCGGCCACCAACCGGCGAACAACAAGCCGGGCGACCTCGCCCTGCTCTCGGACGCGATCCAGAGCTACTTCGCCTACTACCTGAAGGGCGCCGGCTCCCAGCCCGCGCCGTCCGCGACCGCGACGATCGAGACCTGCCCGTCGACCGCACCTTCCGGCGGGCCGTACACGGCGCCCACGTGGAGCGCCCTGCACCCGGGCGAGGTGGATTACAGCTCGAGCGCCACCCAGACGATCTCCTCCGCCGCCGGCAACCCGACGATCGCCCGGGCGATCGACCCGATCGCCGGCGACGGCGCCTGCGCCACCGTCTCCTCGGCCGACCAGGGCGCCGGGGTGGCCACGTATCGTCTCCCCGCGGCCACCGGCAACGGCTACACGCTGCTCGGCTCGCCGACCGTGATCGCCAGCCTGAACGTGACCGGGCAGTACGCGTTCATCGCCGCCCGCCTGTGGGACGTCGACCCGAGCACCGGCTCTGAGACCCTGGTCGCGCGCGGCGTCTACCGGATCGATTCGAGCGCCCCCGATGGACTCCAGGTCTTCCAGCTGCACCCGGGCGCCTGGCACTTCGCCGCCGGGCACATCCCCAAGCTCGAGCTGCTCGGGCAGGACTCGCCATACGTCCGGACCTCCAACGGCCAGTTCACGATCTCCGTCTCAGATCTCCAGCTCCGCCTGCCCGTCCACGAGGTGCCCGGCGCCCCCGGCACGCCGGCGAACGTCACGCGTCCGCAGAAACCGGTGAGCGCCCGGGCCCACGGCTGCCTGGCGATGCCGTACTCGAAGATCACCAAGCGGCGCACGCACGCCTCCCGCCACCGGCTCACCGTGTCCGGAACCGCCGGCGAGCACCGCTGCGCCACCGCCTCCGCCGCCAACCGCCGCCGGCAGCGACTCGCCCACGTCTACCTCACGATCTACCGGAGGGCAGCGCATGGCCGCTGCCGCTTCGTCGAACGTTCGGGCGCGCTCACCCGCCCGCGCTCGTGCGCGAAGCCGATCGAGTTCGCCGCACGCGGAACCACTCGCTGGACCTTAAAACTGACGATTCCGCTCGCCCCGGGGCGGTACACGATCCGCAGCATTGCGGTCGATCGCCTGCACCGCCGCCAGCCGGCCACGGCGGCGTCTGTCCTCTCGATAACTATCCGTTAACGCAACTCTCCGGCCGCTGCGGCGATGCCACTAGAGTTTGAGCAATGCTCTGGCTTCTGCGTCACGCCGAGGCGGAGGATGGCCTGCTCGACGACGAGCGACCGCTGACCGCGCGCGGCACCATGCAAGCCGACGCTGCCGGCCGTGCGATGGCCGTGCTCGGCGTGCAGCTCGAGGTCTGCCTGAGCTCTCCCAAGCTCCGCGCGCTGCAGACGGCCGAGCGGGCGTGTGCGCCGCTCGGGGTGCCGGTCACCGTCGAGCCGGCCCTGGCCGGCGAGCCGTTCGACGTCCACGCGCTCGTCGCCGGCCTGACCGACGTCCTGCTGGTCGGGCACGACCCCTCGTTCTCGCTGTTGCTGCACGACCTCACGGGAACCCAGGCCCGGATGAAGAAGGGGGGCCTGGCGGCCATCTCGAAAGGAGAGCTGGTTGCGTTGCTCCGTCCCTCCGAGCTCGCCGCTATCGCCAGGGCGAACGTACCGGTGACACTGGATGACTGATCCCGCCCTAGAAACCGAACAGACCACGAACGGCCAGACCGACGGGCAACCGCGCACCGACACGGCCGTCGCGGACCTGACCGACTCCTCGCTGTATCTCAACCGCGAGCTGTCCTGGCTGGACTTCAACGACCGCGTGCTCCAGCTCGCCGAAGACGAGTCGCTGCCGCTGATGGAGCGGGTCAAGTTCCTGGCCATCTTCACCACCAACCTGGACGAGTTCTTCATGGTCCGGGTCGCCGGCGTGCACGACCAGATCGACGCTCGGATCGACGCCCGTGGGCCCGACGGCCTGTCTCCGAATCAGGTCCTGGCAAGCATGGCCGAGCGCGTGACCGAGCTCGATCGCCGTCACGCCCGTCAGTTCACCGACGTGGTCCGGCCAGAGCTGGCCAAGCACGGGATCAAGATCGTCACCTGCGAGCAGTCGACCGCCCCCGCCGAGCTCATGGATCGCCAGTTCCGCGAACAGATCTTCCCCGTCTTGACGCCGCTCGCCATCGGCCCGGGTCGACCCTTCCCCTACATCTCGAACCTATCGCTCAGCCTGATCGTCCGCCTGCACGACCCCGACCTCGACCACGAGGTCTACGCGCGGGTCAAGGTCCCCAAGGAGGTCCTGCCCCGCTTCGTCGAGATCTCCCCCGACACGTTCATCCCGCTCGAGCAGATCATCGCCCGCCACCTCGACGCGCTGTTCCCCGGCCTGGAGGTCCTCAGCTACGACATGTTCCGGGTCACCCGCGACGCGGACTTCGAGATCTCCGACGAAGCTGACGACCTGCTGGAAGCGGTCGAGGACGAGCTCCGGCGGCGCCGCTTCGGCGAGGTCGTCCGGCTCGAGGTCGGCGCCGGCATGGACCCCGCGCTCCGCACCCGGCTGATCGACTGGCTCAGCGTCGAGGACGTCCAGGTCTACGACGTCGAGGGAATGCTCGACCTCGGCGACCTGTGGGAGATCGCCGGGCTCGAGGGGCACCCTGACATCCGCCAGCCGCCGTGGACGCCGCTCACCCATCCGGCATTCGTCCCGCGCCCCGGTGCCCGCGATGATCAGCCCGACGTGTTCGCCCCGATGCGCACGCGCGACGTGCTCGTGCACTACCCGTACCAGTCGTTCGCCACCAGCGTCGAGCGGTTCGTCAGACAGGCGGTCGACGACCCGAACGTGCTGGCGATCAAGATGACCGTGTACCGGACCTCGGACGACTCGGCGCTCATCCCGTCGCTGATCGAGGCGGCCGAGAAGGGCAAGCAGGCGGTCGCCATGGTGGAGCTCAAGGCGCGCTTCGACGAGCGCCAGAATATCGGCTGGTCGCGAGCCCTGGAAGAGGTGGGCGCCCACGTCGTGCACGGCATCCCGGGCCTGAAGACCCACGCCAAGGCAATCCTCGTCGTGCGCCGGGAGCGAGGCGGCGTCCGCCACTACGTGATGATCGGCACCGGCAACTTCCATGCCAAGAACGCCCGCCTGTATGAGGACTTCGGCCTGTTCACGACCGACCGGGAGATCGGCGAAGAGGTCGCGAACCTGTTCAACACGCTGACCGGCTACGGCCATCCAGCGCGCGAGCGCAAGATCCTGGTCGCGCCGAACTGGCTCCGCGAGCCGCTGATCGAGGAGATCGAGCGGACCATCGCCGCTCACGAAGCGGGCGAGCCCGCCCGGATCACGATGAAGATGAACGCGCTGGTCGATCAGCGCTGCATCGAGGCTCTGTATCGCGCGTCGCAGGCCGGCGTCCCGATCCAGCTGAACGTGCGCGGCATCTGCTGCCTGGTCCCGGGGGTCCCCGGGGTGAGCGAGACGATCGAGGTCGTCTCGGTCGTCGGGCGCTTCCTCGAGCACTCCCGCATCTATTCCTTCCACCGGGGCGACGAGCACGTCTACTACATCGGCTCGGCCGATCTGATGCCGCGCAACCTGGACACCCGCGTGGAGCTGCTCGTCCCCGTCGAGGACCCAGAGCTCAAGGCCGAGCTCCAGGACACCCTGGACCGCTGCCTGGCCGACGATACGAACGCCTGGACGCTCGACACCGACGGAGCGTGGTCGCGCCGCCCCGGCCGGAAGCGCTCGGTCCACCGCGAGCTCATGGAGCGCACGGTGGCCCAGTCCACCGCTTCCTGAGGGCTGCGCTGCGCGCAGCATCCGTGGGGCCGGTTCCGGCCGGCATCCATGCCGGCCGGCCGAGTCGCTACTCGATGGCTTACGGGGTTCCGAAGCCGTTGCCGCCGCCCGAGCCGCCCTGCGAAGACGACGTGCTGGGCGTGGCGCTGGCGGGCTGGGCGCCCAGCGTCAGCTTGATGTTCTTGGTCGAGCCGCTCCGGTTGATGGTCAGCGTGACCGTGTCGCCGGGCGCGTAGTTGGCGATCGTGGCCACGAACTGGTTGACCGAGGTGACCTTCTGGCCGTTGACGGCGGTGATGATGTCGCCCGCCTGCAGCCCGGCCTTGGCGGCCGGTGAGCCCGCCGCGATCGGCGGCTCGCTGTTCGTGCTCGCCGACTTGGCGATTCCGGCACCACCGGAGACGGTCGGGTCGAGGCTCACGCCGACGTAGGCGTTGTGGGCCTGACCGGTGGAGATGATCTCCCGGGCCAGCCGGGCGTCGCTGTTGGACGGGGTGGCGAAGCCGACACCCGAGCTCGAGCCCTCGCCCTGGCTGTTGGTGTTATTGGTCTCGATCTGGTCGTTGAGCCCGATCACCTGGCCGGCGGCGTTGATCAGCGGCCCGCCCGAGTTGCCCGGGTTGATCGCGGCGTCAGTCTGTACGGCGTTCGGGATCGTGAACTCGTTCGGGGCCTGGATCGTGCGCTGCAGGGCGCTGACGACGCCGGCGGTGAGCGTGTTGGGGAGGCCGAACGGGCTTCCGATCGCCACCACGCTGTCGCCGACCTGCAGGGCCGAGGAGTCGCCGAAGGTCAGCGGATGCAGCCCAGCCGGGTCGATGTTCTTGAGCCGGATGACAGCCAGGTCGGCGCCGGTGTCCGAGCCGACCAGGGTGGCCGGCGACTTAAAGCCGTCGGGGAAGGTGACCGTGATGCTGCTGGCACCCGAGACGACGTGCTCGTCGGTGACGATGTCGCCCTTCTTGTCGAACACCACACCGGCGCCCTCACCCTCAGTCTGCTGGGACTGCCCGAAGCCGAAGATGCCACCGGTGCTGTTCTGGGTCGAGGAGGTGGTGATGTCGACCACGCCGGGATCGTCCTGCGCATAGATCTGGTTGATCGTCAGGGCCTTGGCCGTGCCGCTGAAGCTGGTCGGCAGGGCCGGCGAGCTGCTTGGCTGCACGACGGTCGTCGTGGTTACCGAGTGCGTCGTCGTGCTCCCGCTGGCCACGGCGAGGGCGATCGCCCCGCCGGCCACGGCGCCGCCGATGATCGGAAGCAGGCGGGTCAGAAGTTTCATTGGTAGGTATCTCCTCGCAAGCGCAGTTCGATGACTTCGGTCTTCCCAGTACAGCAGCTAGCTATGAGAAACCCGTCAGAACTAGATGAGAGGCCGGTAAGAACTACCGCAGCCTCAGGCGCTGGGTCCCTGCGGCGTAAACAGCTGCGACGCGGGCCCGAGCGGCGTCGCCGGGCCGCCCTTCGGGGGCGGCGACGGCATGGCCTTGAAGCGGAGACCTGGCCGGAACCGGGGGAACGGGAGCCCCTTCTGGTTGACCTCGCTGGCGATCCGAGCCGACAGGCTTAAGAGGATCTTCTTCTCCTGGGCCGCGGTCAGCATCTTGTTCGCGACGAGCTTGTCGAACCGGGCCTTCAACGCCGAGCCGATCGCCTGCTCGAGGCCGCTCACCGACTTGCCCTTGGCGCTGGCGATCTGGGCCAGCGACTTGCCGTTCGATAGCTGCTGGAGGAGCTGGGCGTCGTTCAGACCAAGATACGTGGCGGCCGGACCGATCCCGCCGGCAACCGCGAACGGCACCCCGAAATGCCGTATTTGCGGGGCCGGACCGCCCTTGCCAGGCCCCGGCGGACCGAATCCGGGTCCCGGGCCGCCTCCGGGTCCGAAGAAGCCAAATGGCACCGCCGGACTGGCGCCGCTCTGCTTGAGCCGCTGCTCAAGCGCGTTGGCCTGCGACTGGGTCAAGGTGCCGGCCTTGACCTGGTCCTGGAGCTGATCGATCTCGGCGCCGTTCAGCGCCGCGGTCAGCTGCTGCGGGGGGACGTGCAGCCGCTTGGCGACGTCGTTGAGGAAGGCCTGGCGCGTGTTCGGGCTCGCGCTCTGCGTGGCCGCGTAGGCGCCACCGGCGAACGCCGCAACCGCCAGCGCCGCCAAGCCAAGCACGAGCTTTCCTCTGAGACTGCGCTCCAACTCCTGAACTCCTCAGCTGGCCGGGCGCTCCGAAACCGGTGCGCCCGTGGCGGGGATCCTTCCAGTGCAGTTTGAGAGAAGCGTAAGAACTTCGTCAGTTTCTGCGGTCCTGGAGGATCGTATTTATCTGCCGTGCCTCTTGCTCCGGATTCTGTTTCATCCGATCTTCAGTGATCCGGACCGTCACGTAGCCGGCTACCAGCATGATCGTGTCGCGGTTGCGATCCCGCCCGAAGCTGTCGCGGTCCGAGTGGAACTCGTAGCCGTCGATCTCCACGATCACGCGCTCGGCCGGATAAAGCACGTCGATCTCATATCCGAACAAGTAGGTGTTCGTGACTGCCTCCGGCAGGCCGTGACGCCTGGCGAAGGCTTCGAAGTCGTCCTCGAGCGGCGAGTTCGTCGGCGCCTTGTTCGGGCGCTCGATAAAACGCAGCAGTCGCTTGGTTCCCGGATGGTTCGGGTTGCGGGCAAGGACATCGGCCAGCGAGTCGAGGTGAATATGGCCTGCGCGACGGCCGTCGTTCACCACTCGGGTGAGGCGCCGCTCAGTGAGACGCGGCGCGATGTCCAGCGCTGTCCGTTCCCCGGTTGTGACCCGGACGCCGAGCTGCCAGGTGATATCCCGGCGCATCAGCGTGCGGCTGCGGTGGACCTTGATGCCCTTGTGGATGTGGACGGTGGGCGTGGTCACCTCAAACGGCATGTCCCAATACTTGTTGAACCCCCAGAGGCTCGCCGCCGAACCGTGGCTCAGGGCGGCGCGGCCGCCGCACGCGAGGACGGCAGCCGTGGCGCGGCCGAGCGGGGTGATGTTGACGTGGCCGACGGCGTAGACGCCCCGATACACCGGAATCAGCCGTCCAGCGGCGATCCGAACCTCAACCGCGCGCCGGCTCAGTCCGAGCCCGTACAGCTGCTCCCGCGTGATGTAGCCGAACTGCCGTCCGGCCACCACGGCGATGAGCTTGTCGAGCGCCTCTGCCATCACGGGGGCGTGATGGGTTAACCACGCTATACGGGGCTAACCCATCACACCCCTAAGAGCCGGAACCACCCCGCGCTTCTCCCCCCAGGCGGATAAAGAAATCCAGAGCGTCCGGGTTAGCGAGGGACTCTCGGCTGGCGGCCTGTTCCGGTGGCGTCCCCATAAGGATTCGCTTCACGGGGACTTCGAGAACCTTCCCGGACAGCGTCCGGGGCACCTCGCTTATCTGGGTGATCTCGTCCGGCACGTGGCGCGGCGAGCAGTCCTCCCGGATCCGCTTTCGGATCTGAGACACCAGCGAGTCGTCGAGCGACGCGCCCTCGCGCAGGACCACGAACAGCGGCATCCACCCGTCGCTGCCGGGCCGCGGCACGTCGACAACGAGCGCGTCGACCACCTCGTCGAGCGACAGCACCGCCCGATAAATCTCCGAGGTGCCCATCCGGATCCCGCCCCGGTTGATCGTCGAGTCCGAGCGGCCGTAAATCACCGCCGTCTCTCGCGAGGTGATCTCGATCCAGTCGCCGTGGCGCCAGATACCCGGGTACATGCTGAAGTAGCTGTCGCGGTAACGAGACCCATCGTCATCGCCCCAGAAGAACACGGGCATCGAAGGCATCGGCCGGGTGATGACGAGCTCGCCCACCTCGTCGATCAGCGGCCGGCCCTCCGGATCCCAGGACTCAACCGAGGCGCCGAGCGAGCGCGCCTGCAGCTCCCCCAGGTAGACCGGCAGCGTCGGGACACCGCCCACGAAGGCCGTGCACAGATCGGTACCCCCCGAGGTCGAGAACAGCCACGTGTCGGATCCGAGCTGGTCGTAGATCCACTGAAAGCCCTCCGGCGACAAGGGCGACCCGGTCGACCCCACGGCCTGCAGCGCGCTCAGATCGCGGCCCTCCCGCAAAGTCAGACCCTCCGCCTTCATGCACGCCGCGACGAACGCCGCGCTCGTGCCGAACGTGGTCATTCCCGTATCCGCCGCCAGGTCCCACAGCCGGCCGAGCGATGGATACCCGGGGTTGCCGTCGTACAGCACGATCGAGGCGTCGCTCAGCAGCACCCCGACGATGAAGTTCCACATCATCCACCCGGTCGTCGTGAACCAGAACAACCGGTCGCCGCGCTGCGCATCGAGGTGCAGATAGGTCTTCTTCAGCTGCTCGAGCAGGATCCCGCCCTGGCCGTGGACGATCGGCTTGGGCAGCCCCGTGGTCCCCGACGAGTAGAGCACCCACAACGGGTGGTCGAACGCCAGCGGCGCGAACTCGAGCGAATCGTCCGGCCCCAGGAAGCCATCCTCCCAACCCGAACCGTCGAGGTACCCGAACCGAACCACCTTCGACAGCGACGGGATCTCGGCCGCGATCCGGTCGACCGCCTCGCGCCGGTCGAACGACTTGCCCCCGTACTGATAGCCGTCGATCGCCAGCAGCACCTTCGGCTCGATCTGCGAGAAGCGGTCGATCACGCTCCGCGCGCCGAACTCAGGCGCCGCCGACGACCACACGGCTCCAAGGGACGCGCAAGCCAACAACGCCGCCACCGTCTCCGGGATGTTCGGCATGTACGCCGCCACCCGATCCCCCTCGCCAACACCCAGCGCCCGCAACCCGGCGGCGATCGAAGCGGTCTGAGACCGCAGCTCCCCCCAGGTGAGCCGTTCAAGCGAACGAGACTCTGACGCATGTTGGATGGCCAACGCGGCAGGATCCTTGCCCGCGAACACATGCTCGGCCCACGACACCCGCGACCCGGGGAACCACGACGCGCCCGGCATCGCCTCGCTGCCCAGCACCTTCTCGCCGCCCTCGGAGAACCGAACCCCCAAGAACTCGACCAGCGAGCCCCAGAACGCCTCGAGGTCGAACACCGACCAGCGCCACATGTCGTGATACCCCTCGAACTCCAAGTCGTGCTTCTCGCGAAGCCACCGCGAGTACCGGGTCAGCGTGGCGCGCTCGACTCGCTCCGCACTCGGAGTCCACAGGAGCTTGGGCTCGGCGACCGCCACCGTCGGAGTATCCCGTAGTAGCGTTGGCGTCGCATGCCAGCCGGTCGCTACCCGCGCCCGCCGTCCCGCGCGGACGGGCTCGCTGAAATCGTGCTGCCCGATCAGGATGGCCACGACGTGCGCCTGGGCGATCTGTGGACCGATCGCCCCGCCGCGCTCGTGTGGCTCCGTCACTACGGGTGAATATTTTGCAAGCAGCACGCGGTCCAGTTGGACCGCGCCCGGAGCGACTTCAAAGCGGCGGGCGTGAAGCTCGTGCTAATCGGCCAGGGCACGCCCCGGCAGGCGGCTGAGTTCCGCCGGCGCCAGGGGATTCAGCTGCCCGTGCTCGCCGACCACGACCGGGTCAGCTACAAGGCGGCGGGGACGAAGGTCGGCGGCGTGACGGACCTGTTCAGCCCCCAGACCGTCGCCAAGGGCCTCCTCGCGACTGCCCGCACCGGGCGGACGCAGACCCGCACGGTCGGCCACCCGTCGCAGCTCGGCGGCACGCTTGTGATCGCCCCCGACGCACGCGTCATGTGGTCGCATCTCGCGCAGGACGCCAGCGACAACGCGCCGCCGGAGGAGATCCTCGGAGCGATCCGCGAAGCCGCGGCGTAGCTTTCGCGGCATGTCCGACATGCCGCTCCGGGCGCCGTTCGCCGGCACCGTCATCGCCGTCTGGCACGCTAGCCACGATCCGGTGCGGGCGGGCGAGACGGTCGTCGTGCTCGAAGCCATGAAGATGGAGCACGAGGTGATTGCCGAGGTAGACGGAGACCTCGTCAGCGTCGACGTGGCGATCGGTGACACCGTCGAGCCCGGTCAGCTACTGGCGGTGGTCGCCCCTCGCGACGGTACGTACCAGTACGGTACTGGTACGTACCAGTCTCTAACGGATGAAGAGGAGGGCTCCCGCGACGGTCTCCACTCGGACGACGATCCCAACTCGGACGACGATCCCAACTCGGACGACGATCCCAACTCCCGCGACGACCTCGACGCGGTGCGGGCCCGCCACGCCCAGACGCTCGACTCCGCCCGCCCCGACGCGGTCGCCCGGCGTCATGACCAGGGGCGGCGAACCGCCCGCGAGAACCTCGAGGACCTGGTCGACCCGGACAGCTTCGTCGAGTATGGCCCGCTCCTGCATGCGGCCCAGGAGCGCCGGCGCGACCGAGAGGAGCTGATCGCCCGCACGCCGGCGGACGGGCTGGTGGCCGGCACGGCCACGATCGACGGTGCGCCGGCGGTCGTCATGTCCTACGACTACACGGTTCTCGCCGGCACCCAGGGGATGCGCAACCACCTCAAGAAGGACCGGCTGTTCGAGATCGCCGAACGACGAAGACTGCCGGTGGTGCTGCTCGCCGAGGGCGGTGGCGGGCGGCCTGGCGACGTCGACTGGCCGCATGTGGCGGGACTGGACGTCCGCGCCTTCCACCTGTTCGCGCAGCTGAGCGGCCTGGTCCCGCTCATCGGCATCGCCTCGGGCTACTGCTTTGCCGGCAATGCCGCGCTGCTCGGCTGCTGCGACGTGGTGATCGCCACCGAGGACTCGAGCATCGGCATGGGCGGTCCGGCGATGATCGAGGGCGGAGGCCTGGGCGTGTACGAGGCGCAAGCGGTCGGCCCCATCGACGTGCAGCACGCCAACGGCGTAGTCGATATACGAGTCGCGGACGAGCCCGCGGCAGTCAGGGCAGCTAAGAAATATCTGTCGTATTTCAGTCACCAGACCAGATCGGCACCACTGCGCGACTCGGACGCGCTGCGCGACCTGATTCCGGCCAACCGAAAACGCATCTATGACATCCGCGAGGTGATCGAGACGCTCCTGGACGACGTGTGCGAGTTGCGGGAAGGGTTTGGGACCGGGATCGTCACCGCGCTCGCGCGCAGCGACGGCCATGCCCTCGGGGTGATCGCGAACAACCCCGCCCACCTCGGCGGCGCGATCGATGCGGACGGCGCCGACAAGGGCGCCCGCTTCATGCAGCTGTGCGAGACGTTCGGTCTGCCCATCCTGTTCCTGTGTGACACACCGGGCTTCATGGTCGGCCCGGAGGCCGAGAAGACCGCGACCGTCCGCCACTTCGCGCGGCTGTTCCTGACCGGCTCCAACCTCACGGTTCCGACCGGGACGATCGTGCTCCGCAAGGGCTACGGGCTCGGCGCACAGGCGATGGCGGGTGGCGGGTTCAAGGCGCCGCTGTTCACGATCGCGTGGCCGACGGCCGAGTTCGGCGGCATGGGCCTCGAGGGCGCGGTCCGGCTCGGGATGCGGCGTGAACTCGAGGCAATCGACGACCCGCAAAAACGCGAGCGGGCCTTCGACGAGGCCGTCGCCGCCGCCTACGAAAAGGGCAAGGGCCTCAACATGGCCGCCTACTTCGAGATAGACGACGTGATCGACCCCGCCGACAGCCGGCGCTGGATCGCCACGCTGTTCGATCCGCCGGTGGAGAACTGGCGCAAGACAAACACCAAGCGCCGGCCCTACGTCGACGCCTGGTGAGCCGAAAACCGCAGCCGCGGACCGGCTGGCGGGCCCGGGCGGGAGTCACGACCCGGGACCGCCGCCGGTCCCCAGCTGCGGGATTCGGGGAGTCCTTCCGCATTGCGACGAGGCGCACTGTCGTCGCGGCAGCGACCCTACGGAGGTTTCCGTCAGTTCTCCGTAAGCGTCATTCGAACTGTTCGCTCACTAACAGGATTCACATACGTGCCGGGTCACGGCAGCACCTGGACCGAGCCCTGCCCCCCGCCCTGCCCGATCCGCCCGAGCCCGGCGCCCGGGTAGTAACCGCCCGGGTCGTACTGATAGGACGGCGTGGCCCCAGAGCCGACGCCGGAGTCGGGCACCGGCACCGCGGCCGCGAACAAGCGCGAGAGCACGAGCAGCAGCACCAGGCTCCCGGCGACGATCCACAACACCACCACGGTGCGGCGCAGCCACACCGCGGCGGAGGTCGAGTTCGCGACGGCGACCGCCCGGGAGACGGCGGGACGCGCGACCGCGGGTGACGCCGCGACCCGGCGCGCCGGCGGAGCCAGTCGCACCACCGGCGCCGGGGCCGATGCCGGCGCCGCAGGCGCGACCGGCACGGGAGCCACGGCGGTTAGGCGCGGTGCCGGCGCCGGCCCCGGGTAGCGCGCGTTCAGCCCCCCGTCGGCGAGCAATCCGCGAAGGGCGCGTTGCCACTCACCGGCAGCCGGACGATTCACGGGGCTCTCCCCCAGAGCCCGGTACAACAGGTCGCGCAGCTCGACCGGCACGTAGCGAAGATTGGGAGCCAGCGCACGCGCGTCGTGCGAGCGCGCGAACAACCGCAGGATTACCAGCCCGAGCTTGTATGCGTCCGCTGCGCGCGTGTCGGCCGACTCGCCAAACGAAGCCGGCACGTCCCAATCGCCCGTCTGCACGACCTCCAGCGCGCTCCGGCCGCGGAACGCCATCGAGTCGCAGTCGATGAAGCAGATCGCCGCGCCGCCGCCCTCTCCGAACGCGACCAGCAGGTTGTTCGGGGCGATGTCGCTGACGGCGATTCCCTGGCGATGCAACAGCTCCAGGCCCCCGCTGACGCGCTCGGCCACCTGCGCCCGGCGCGCGGTGTCCAAGCGGACCCCGAGACCGCGCAACTCCAGGTACCCGTCCGCGCCGAGCAGGTGCTCGAGCGTCAACAGCACGCGCTCGCTCCGGCCGCTCGGCATCACGAACGGCACCGCGAACCGCGAGCTGACATCCCGCATCACCATCCCCACCGCCTGTGGGCCGGCGTGGACCACGGCCAGTGGCCACGCGGTGATCGCGTGCAGCCAGGCGTCGCGGGGCAGCGACCGGCCCCACGCCACCATGTCGGCCAGCACCCGCGCCGCGCCCGGTGGCGGCGCCCGGCGGTAGCGCTTGACCACGAGCGGACCGGGACCCAGGGAGGCGGGCACGAACTGCGGCCGGTACACCCGGCCCTGGCCGCCCACGCGGGAGATCGGCACGAGCTCGCCAAGGTCCTCGAGGCGCACCGCGCGCGGCCTGGCTTCCACCTCAAACAGATCGGCGAGCGCGGTCATCGCGGAACCCACACCGCGACCAGGGTGCGATCGTCGTCGTAGGTGCTGCGGCTGAAGTCGAGCAGCCGCGCGAAATCGACCACGTCGGGGGGCGTCGCCAGCTCGCGGGCAAAGGCCCGCCCCAGCTCGCCCGTCCCGCCGGCAAGCGGCAGTGCCAGCCCGTCGGTGCACAGCAGCAGCGCGTCGCCCGGCGCCAGCGCGCAGTCGCCCACCTCGGCCGTGCCCGCGTCGCGGGGCAGGGCCTGGACGCCACCGCCGATCAGATCGTCCATGTGCACCGGCTGGCCCACCAGGGCATCGTATTGCTTCCCATGCAGGCGAAACGCCGGCGAGTCGCCGACCGCGGCCGCCTGGACGGCAACCGCACCGTCATCGCCCGCGGAAACCGCCGCGACCAGCAGCGTGGTCGCGAGCGAGCCCGTTTGGAGCGAGTCCGTGCGCCGCTCTTCCGACACGAGCGCCCAGGCCGCCTGTTCGAACACATTGGGCCAGTCGATCGAGCCCGCGTCGAGCTGTCGGGCCACCGCGGCGGTCGCGTAGCGCACGGCCAGCGCCGCCCCCAGATCCGACCGCGCCGCCCCGGACACCCCGTCGGCCACCGCCGCAATCAGGGTCCTGGACGCAGCGTGCACCCGCAGGCACAGGTCATCCTGCCGGGGACCGCCGACGAACCGCTTGTGCAGGCCACGGACCGAGGCCGCGCGGACCGTGAGTCCCAGGGCGCTGCCGCCGTCCGCGATCGTGTCGGGGCGGTAGGGCTCGCCGCCCGCCAGGCGCGGCTCGATCGCCGGCGCCGGCTCTCCGATCGTGACCGGGCCGCGGGCCAGCCGCACTCGCCGCCGCGCGACTCGCGGCGGCGCTTCACCCGGACTGGCCGCGGCAGACTCCCCGGGGGACACGGCGCCAGACCGTTACACGAGCGGCGCGTCGAGCTGCACGAATCCCTCCGGCTTCTCGAACTCGATCGTCTGCTCACCCCGGTCCAGCCGCTCGGCCGAGGCGACCATGGAGTTGAGCATCGAGGTGGCGAACTCCGCGATCGCGCCCGCGGTCGACGCGCCCGTGGTCATCATGAACCCGTACCGGGGAGAGGTGGCGAGCTCCCGGATCACCTCCGGATCGGCATCGCCCACGCCGAAGGCCAGCACGTTGGGTCGCTCCCGGAAGCCGGGATCGCGAAGCTCCTGGAGCCGGCCGCGCCACTTCTCGGCCTTCTCGGTCGGCTGACCGTCGCTCAGGAAGAACACCGAGGGCCGGTGGACCTGAAAGCCGCTGCCCTTGAGCAGCGCCACGTCGGCCGGGATCGTCTGGCGCAGCGCCTCGAGCGCGCTGGCGTAGCTGGTGCCGCGACCGCGCGGTGCCAACGTCGGCAGCACGAGGTCTTCGGAGAGCTCCGACAGCTGCAGTCTGGTCTCGGCCGTGTCGGCGAACGTGATGATCCCGAACCGGACCTTCTTGCCGATCAGCGGGTGCTTGGCCACCTCGTCTCGCAGGTCGATGAGTCCCTGGTTGACCGCGGCGATCGGATCGCCCGACATCGAGTGGGACTCATCGCCGACGAAGTACATCGGCAGCACCTGCCCGATGACGGCACCGGGCGCGACCGGGGGCGGTGCCGCGACAGGCGACGGCACCGTTGGTTCGTCGCCGCCCAGCACCGCGGTCGCCGGCTCAGGCTCGCCGCCACCCATGCTCGATGGCGACGCGCCTCCGGGCGCATTCCCCGGAAATTTCATCTTCATCATCCGGTCACGCCCCCGAGTTCGTACTCGTGCCCCCTGACGGTCGGGGCGGGACCAGGATGCTCTGGCAGGCCTTGCTGGCCGCGACGAACTTCGGGTTGGTGCGGATGTTCGACGGGAAGATCGGCCCCTTGCCCGAGAAGTTCGGGGCGGGCAGCTTGTAGCCGTGTTGGTTCACACACGCCACGTACTTGGTGATCGTCGTATGCGAGATCCGCCCGGCGAAGTTCCCCCGCCGGAAGCCGAAGTTCGCGCCGCACGCCTTGAACGCGGCCTGCATCTTCGGGTTGTTGGCGAAACGGCCAGCCCCACCGCCGCCGCCGAAGAACCCGCCGCCGCTCGGCGGCCCGCCGGTGCCGGTGGTGCCGGTCCCGGTGCCGCCGGCCGGCGGAGCTCCCGCCGGACGGCTGGGCAGCGTGACGCCGTGCTGTTTGAGGCAGGCGACAAGCTGCGTGCGCCGGGCGCTGAGGCCGCTCGCGCCCGACGAGGCTGACGTGGTGGTGCTCGAGCCGCTCGCGGCGGCGCTCGCGCTGCCGGTGGTCGAGCTGCTGCTACTCGCGCTGCCGCAGGCCGCTATCACCAAGCCCAAGGCCAGCGCGACGATCGTGAAGAGCGCCCCCCGGGGTGCTTTTCGTATGACTTTCAACTTCTGTTCCTTTCGTGAATCGATACTGCTCAGCCGCCGCCGCCGAACAACGAGCCGACGGCGGAGGATGCGCTACTTCCGGAGCTTGAGCTGCCCGAGCTGGTGCTCGAGGCGAACGGGCTCGCGCCGGTGTCATTGACGGTGGTTGCACTCACCGTGCCGTCCGAGCCCTTGGCGCCCGCGACCGTGACTAGATCGCCGGGTCGCACAGCGTTTTTACCCACGGTAACGCTCTTGGTCACTTTGGTCGCACTCGACAATGTGACCTTAACCGTGTTGCCTGAAGTTTCCGTGACGTACAGCGTGTTCCCGCTGACGCTCGAGACGGTTCCAACCGAGGCACTTCCGCCGGCCCCGCCGCCTCCGAACAGGCCGCGGAAGGCACCGCCGCCGCCGCCAGCCCCGCGTGACGACGCACCCGTGCCCGACCCCGTGGCACCCGTCCGAGCCGCGGCGCCCGTGCCGGCTGCGCCCGTGCCCGTGCCGGTACCGGTACCGGCGCCGGCGAGCGCCGAGAACGCGCTGCTCGAGCTCGAGTTCGCCAGCTGGTGCTTTTCGATGCGCACGCCGACGTAGAAGCCCACCAGGCCGAGGAGCACGGCGAACACCCCAGCGGTCCACCAGGTCAAAACCTTGCGTCGGGGACGCCCGGGGAGCGCGGCGTCCTGCTCATCCTCGTAGCTGTCCCACTCCTCCTCGGGCCCGTCATAGGGGATGGCGTTCATCTCAATACCTCTGGATTGTTGTTCACGTTGCTCACTCAAAGCGCAAGGCCTCAATTGGCCGGAGCGATGCGGCGCGTCCGGCCGGATAGGTTCCGAAGAAGAGTCCGATCAGCACGGCGGCGCCGAACGCCAGTGCGATCGAGTACGGCGCGATCACCGGCTGCACGCCGGCGATCTTGAACTGGCTGCCGACAATCCCGGCGATCACCCCCGCGATGCCGCCGAAGAAGGACACCAGCACGGCCTCGACCAGGAACTGAACCAGGATGTCGCTGCGGCGCGCGCCGACCGCCTTGCGGATGCCGATCTCACGAGTTCGCTCGGTCACCGACACGAGCATGATGTTCATCACCCCGATCCCACCGACCAGGAGTGAAATCGCCGCGACCTCGCCGAGCAGGGTGGTGAATACCTTGCTGCTCGCGGTCGAGGTCTGGATGATCGAGCTCTGGTTGACCACGTTGAAGTTGGCGGTGTCGTCCGACGCCGCGCTGGGTGGATCGAGCTGGTTGAGGATGTTCGTCACCTCGGTCTGCGCCGCGTTCAGCTGACCCTGTGACTTTGCCTGAACGACTATCTGGCTGATGTTGCCGTACCCCGTCAGGGTGTCCTGAACAGCCGTCAGGGGCGCCATCGCGACGTCGTCCTGGTCGGTGCTCCCGTTCGAACCCTTGGAGTTGGTGACCCCGATGACCTGGAAGTTGGTGCCGTTCACCTGGACGGACTGGCCGACTGGGTCCGCGCCGTTGAAGAGCTCCTGGACCACCGTCGGCCCGACCACGAGCACGCGACTGTGGTTCTGCTCGTCGGCGTTGGTGAACCACGAGCCCTCGGCCATCGTGTAACTGCGCGCGGCCTCGTAGGAGGGTGTGGTGCCGACGAACGAGGACGGCGAGTAGGTGGTCTCGCCGTCGGTGAGCGTCACATCGTTGGCGGTGACCACGGGCGAGGCGCTCAGGACGTCGGGCGCTTGGAACGGGTTCACGAGCGCGTTGGCGTCGGCCACCGTGAGGCCCGTACTGGCGCTCGCGCTGGCGCCGCCGCCACCGCCACCGCCGCGGAAGAACAGCCCTCCCAGCGAGGGGGCGCCGCTCACCAGCAGCACGTTGCTGCCCAGCGCGTCGATCTGGTTCGTGACCGCCGCAGACGATCCTGTGCCGACCGCGATCAGCACGATCACCGAGCCGACCCCGATCATCAAGCCCAGGATCGTCAACCCCGACCGCAACTTGTTCGCGGCCAGGCCGCCGAGCGCTACACGCAGGGTCTCGATCATGTCACCGCTCCCGTGGCGTGCTCACCCCGTTCGTCGGAGATGATCGTCCCGTCGCTGATCCTGACCACGCGGCGAGCATGGTCGGCGATCGCCTGCTCATGCGTGATCAGGATGATCGTCCGGCCCTGGTCGTTGAGCCGGTCGAAGATGCCCAGCACCTCGGCCGAGGACACGGTGTCCAGGGCGCCGGTGGGCTCGTCGGCCAGGATCATCGCCGGGTTGGTCACGAGCGCGCGGGCGATCGCCACGCGCTGCTGCTGCCCGCCCGACAGCTCCGAGGGCATGTGGTGCACGCGCTGGGCCAGGCCCACCTGGCTGAGCGCGGCCAGGGCCCGCTCGTGGCGCGCCCCGCGGTGCAACCCGGCGTAGGCGAGCGGAAGCTCGACGTTCGCCAGCGCGCGCGTGCGCGGGATCAGATTGAAGCTCTGGAACACGAATCCGATCTCGCGGTTGCGAACGTCGGCCAGGTAGTCCTCCTCGACCCCGCGCACGTCAAGGCCGTTCAGCCGGTAGATCCCGCGGGTCGGCAGGTCCAGGCAGCCCAGGATGTTCATCAAGGTCGTCTTGCCGCTGCCCGATGCCCCGACGATCGCGACGTACTCGCCGCGCTCGATCCGCAGGCTCACGCCCCGCAGCGCGTGCACCGCGATGTCCCCGATGCTGTAGGTCTTGTGCACGTCCTGGATGTCGATGACGGGCACGCCGGGACGGCTCGAGCGGGGACGGGGACGGGTGGCCGGCTTCGGTGCCTCCGGCCGCTCGACCTGCTCACGCTTGTTGCGTAGGAACCGCTGCGCCCGCATGACGGCCGGCCGCTCCTCGGAGCGCCGCCGACGTTGCATCAGCCGCCTCCGGCTGCGCGCCGGAAGAACGCGCCGCCACCGCCGCCACCGAGGCCGCCGGCGCCGCCGAACCCGCCGGCGCCGCCAAGGCCGCCGGCCCCGCCGAGACCTCGGCCGAGCGTGCCGCTGGAGCCGGTGGTTGAGGTCGAGCTGAGCGAGGGCAGCGTGATCGTGACGACGACCTGATCGCCCGCGCTGAGCCCGCTGATGATCTGGGTGCGACTGTCGCCCCGGAGCCCGACCACCACCTGCGTCGGAACCGTCTTGCCGCTCTTCAGCACGTTGACGGTGGCCAGCGAGCCGCTGCCGGTGACCGCCGAGTTCGGCAGGTTGACCCCGGACGCCTGGCCGGTGATGACCGAGGCCGAGGCGCTCATGCCGGGCTTGACCTGCGAGTCATTCTGGTCGAGCTGGAGCGTCGCGTCGTAGGAGACCACGCTCGAGCTGGTGGTGCCCACGAGCGAGATCTGGCTCACGTGGGCGGCCAGCTCGACGCCGGGCAGCGCGTCGAGCGTCACCGTGGCCGGCTGCCCGACCGCGACCTTGCTGATGTCCGACTCACTGAACGCGACGGTCATGGTCAGGGTGTTCGTGTTGACGATCTCGGCGAAGCCCGAGCTCGAGGAGCTCGAGGAGCTCGAGCTCCCGCCCAGGCTGCCGGCCGTGACACCGCCGCCGCTACCGGACGAGGCGCTCGACGAGGAGCCGGTCGAAGAGGAGGACGAGCCGCTGCCCGATCCCCCGGAGACGGAATCGCCGGGCGTCAGGCTCGACAGCGAGGCGATCGTCCCGCTGACCGGCGCGTACAGCTTGGTGGCGTTCAGCGCCGTCTCAGCGTTGTGGACGGATGCCTGAGCGGAGTACACGGACGCCTGGGCGGAGGCGATGCTGCCGGGAGAGGGAGTGCTGGTGGTCGTCGTCGCGGGCGTCGAGCTGGTGTGCGACGCCGAGGATCCGCCCCCGTTCGAAGACGAGCCCGAGCCACTCCGCGACGGCGTCGTGCTGGGGACGACCACGGTCACGGTCACGCTCGGCGTGGTCTTGGTCGCCACCACGGTGGTTCCTGACCCGCTCTTTCCGGTGCCGCCCTTCCCCTTGCCCTTGCCCTTGCCGGTGCCGGTGGGCGGCGTGAACGACGCGTACTCGATCGTGCCGCCGGCGGGAGCGGTGTAGCTCGTGGTCGAGGCATCGCCGCTTGACCCGCTCGAGCCGGTGCCGCTCGAGCCCGAGCCGGTCGAGCCCGAGCCACCGGATCCGCAGTCGCTGGTGACGCCCTGCAGACAGCTCAGGTTGTCCTCCGCGGCGGTCAGGCTCGCGTTCGCTTGATCGAGCGTCAGCTGCGCCGCGGTGGGATCGAGGTCGGCGAGAAGCTGGCCGCCGTTGACATGCTGACCGACATGGACGTAGACGTCCTGGAGCGTCCCGCTGGTGTTGAAATTGACGGTGTCGTCAGTGCCCGCGGAGATGTTCCCGCTGCCGGTCACGGTCGACTGCACCACGCCCTGCTCGGCCGTGATCACCTCCTTGGAGGTGCGGGCCGAGCTCGTCGGCGGCCCGATCTCGGTGATCGCCAATACGGCCACCACGATCGCCACCACGGCCAGCGCGTACAGAAACCAGGGCCTAGGTGATCGATCCCGACGAGTTCGCATGTGACCGGCAATCCGTTGCCATAACGGAAGAGGGCAGGCGGTACGCAGTGGATGCGGACGCAGACATCACGAAGGGCGTTGTAGCGCCGCGAGCATCAGCTCTGCGTAAGCGCTCTTGCGCTCTTCTTAGGAATGATCGTGACGCGCGGAAGCGCGGGCAAGGTGATGTGCACCTCCAGGCCGCCGGAGTCGGGCGCCTGGACCTCGAGCGTGCCCCCGTGGGCGTCCACGACCGATCGCACGATCGACAGGCCGAGGCCGAATCCACCGCCCCCCCGGTCGAGCCGCCGGAACGGCTGGGTGAGCGTCACCGCGTCGGCCGGATCGATGTGCGGGCCGCTGTTGGAAACCACCACGTGAACCCGCGAGCCCTCGGTGCGCGTGGACACGCGCAGGTAGCCGCCGCTCTCGTTGTGGCGGATGCCGTTGTCGATCAGGTTGGCGATCATTCGCTCCAGCAGCGCCGGCTCACCCCGGGTCCAGGCCGGCTGGAGATCGTCGCGCACGCGCACGTGGGCCTCCTCGGCCCGGGCCCACAGGTCGGTCACGCAGTCGGCCGCCAGGGCGGCCAGGTCGGCCGGCTCCTCGCGACCCGTCGCGGCCTCGCTGCGGGCGAGCATCAGCAGTCCCTCGATCAGCCGCTCGCAGCGGTCGACGGTCTCGCGGACCGCCTCCCCCATCTGCCGCAGCTCGTCGGCACTCGCGTCGGGGTCGGCCAGTGACACGTCGACCTCGGTTCGCATGATCGCCAGCGGGGTGCGGAGCTCATGCGAGGCATTGGCCACGAAGTGCCGCTGGCTGGCGAAGGCCCCATCGAGTCGCCCGAGCATGCCGTCGAACGTATCGGCGAGCTCCTTGAGCTCGTCGGCCGGCCCCTTCAGGCCGATCCGCTCGCCCAGGTTCTCGCCCGACACGCGCCGCGCGGTGGCGGTGATTGCGCGCAGCGGCCGCAGCGCCCGCCCCGCCAGCAGCCAGCCCGCCACCACCGAGACGATCGTCATCGCGCCGAGTGCCACCGCGTACTCGATCAGCAGCCGGTGCAGGGCGTCGGCACGCAGCTGGGCGCGGACGGCGGCGGCGATGCGGAAGCCGGTCGAGCCGGGGCCGACCCCGGGCGGACGCCCAAGGTACGGAGGCGCCAGCCCGAGCCGCTCGAGCTCCTCGCGGTAGTTCGGAGGTGAGTTCAGGTTGTGCCGGACGAGCTCGTAGCCGATCGTCAGCAGCACCGCACCGGTGATCAGGAACACCAGGCCGTACAGCGCGGTCATGCGCAGACGGATGGTGGGGGCCGGAAGGCGGAACGCGGCCCGGCCCAGCCGCATCAGCTCATCCGATAGCCGACGCCGATCACCGTCTCCACGACCGGCGGGTCGCCCAGCTTGCGCCGGAGCGTCATGATCGTCATGCGCACCACGTTGGTGAACGGATCGGTGTGCTCGTCCCATACGCGTTCGAGCAATTCCTCGGCGGATACGGTAGCCCCCTCGGCGCCCATCAGCACCTCGAGCACCCCGAATTCTTTCCGCGTCAGGTCGACCGCGCCGCCGTCCCGGCTGACCAGCCGGCGAGCCGGATCGAGCTCGATGTCGCCATGCTCGAGCACCGGGGGACGGCTGGGCGTGGACCTGCGGGCCAGCGCGTGGATGCGCGCAACGAGCTCGGCGAACCGGAAGGGCTTGGGCAGGTAGTCGTCGGCACCCATGGAGAGGCCCTCGACCAGGTCCTCGAGCGCGCCGGCGGCGGTCAGCATCAAGATTCCGGTCTCGGGGCGCTCGCCGCGGACCGTCCGGCATACGTCGTCCCCGTGGAGCCCGGGCAGGTCCCGGTCGAGTACGAGCACGTCGTAGCGCACGACGCGCGCCTTGACCAGCGCGTCGGTGCCGTCGGGAGCCACGTCGACGGCCATGCCCTCACGCCGCAAACCGCGCGCGATCGCCTCGGCTAGTCGCTGCTCGTCCTCGGCAATCAAAACCCGCATAACTGCAACTGAGGATGACGAGCAGCGCGTAAGAAGTCCATAAGCGGCAAGCTTTCCCCGTTGGAGCACAGGATTTCCCAGGTTCCATTCGGGGTACTTGCTCGCTTGTGGACGATTACATCAATCGACGTAACATGAACTCGTGTTAGGATCGCTCGCCGCATGCCTGATCTAGCCGAACGCGGAATGGCCGTCGGGCTCCGGGCGCTCAACCGGCTGGCCAGCAACCCGCTGATCGACCGCTTTGGCCTGCGCGACTCGGCCGAGCGCGTGCTCCACGAGGCGTCCAAGGCCACCGTGCGCACGGCCACCCGCGCCGGCCGGACGTTCGCCGCCACCCAGAAGCTGTCAAAACCGGCCCGGCAGCCGCGAGTCGGCCGCAGCGACCTGTTCGACCTGACCCCCGACGACGAGCAGCAGATGCTCCGCGAGTCGGTCCGGGACTTTGCCCTGGCCAAGCTCCGCCCGGCCGCCGAGGCCGCCGACGAGGCGTGCGCCGCGCCGCAGGAGCTATTGGGGCAGGCGAACGAGCTCGGGCTGACCATGGTCGGGGTGCCCGAGGAGCTGGGCGGCGCGGTCGCCGAGCGCTCCGCGGTCACCACCGTGCTGATGTCCGAGGCGCTCGCCCAGGGGGACATGGGCATCGCCCTCGCCTGCCTGGCGCCGGCCGCGGTCTCGACCGCTTTGAGTTTGTGGGGCGACGCCGACCAGCAGGCCACCTACCTGCCCGAGTTCGTCGGCGAGAACGTCCCCGCCGCCGCCCTGGCCGTGCTCGAGCCGCGGCCGCTGTTCAATCCGTTCGATCTGAAGACCCGGGCGCGGCGTGTCGAGGGCGGCTTCGTGCTCGACGGGGTCAAGTCGCTGGTCCCGCGCGCGTCGGACGCCGAGCTCTTCATCGTCGCGGCCGCGTTGGACAATTCTTCGCAGCCGGGTTTGTTCGTGGTTGAGCCGGGCGGCACCGGGCTGAGCGTCGAGCCCGAGCCGGCCATGGGCGTGCGCGCCGCCGCCACCGGGCGGCTGATTCTCGAGAACGTGAAGCTGCCCTCCGGCGCGCTCCTCGGAGACCCGGACGCGTTTGCCGAGTGCGTGCAGCTCGCGCGCCTCGGCTGGTGCGCGCTGGCCGTGGGCACCGCGCAGGCGGTGCTCGACTACGTGGTCCCGTACGTCAACGAGCGCACGGCCTTCGGCGAGCCGATCTCCTCGCGACAGTCCGTCGCGTTCACGGTCGCGAACATCGCGATCGAGCTCGACGGCATGCGCCTGGCCACCTATCGCGCCGCGAGCCGCGTCGACCAGGGGATGCCGTTTGCCCGCGAGGTCGCGGTCGCGCGGCGGCTGTGCGCCGAGCGCGGCGCGGCGATCGGCTCCGACGGCGTACAGCTGCTGGGCGGCCACGGCTACGTCAAGGAGCATCCGGTCGAGCGCTGGTACCGCGACCTGCGCGCCGCCGGCGTGGTCGAGGGAGGGCTGTTGGTGTGATCAACCTCGAGACACCACGCAAGTTCGAGTTCCTGGTCAGCCAGGCCCACCAGGTCGCGACCGAGATCTTCCGCCCCAACTCGCGCAAGTACGACCAGGCCGAGCACTCCTATCCGAAGGAGCTCGACATGCTCGCCGCCGTGATCGATGGCATGAACGAGGGCGGCGCGCTGAGCGGCGCCGGCGCCGGCTCGGTCGGCGGCAACGGCGCTTCCAATGGCGCCAAGGCGGACCGGGACGGCAACCGCAACGGCTCCAACATGGCCAGCCTGCTCGGGCTGATCGAGCTGTCCTGGGGCGACGTCGGCCTGCTGCTGACGATGCCCCGCCAGGGTCTCGGCCAGGCCGCGATCGCGGCGGTCGCCAACGAGGAGCAGCTCAAGCGGTTCGGCGGCAAGTGGGCCGCGATGGCGATCACCGAGCCCGAGGCCGGGTCCGACTCCGCGGCGATCCGCACGACCGCCACGCTCGACGAATCCGATCCCGACCACCCCGAGTACGTGCTGAACGGCGAGAAGATCTTCGTCACCGCCGGCGACCGGGCCGAGCTGATCGTGGTCTGGGCGACGCTCGACCGCGAGCAGGGGCGCGCGGCGATCAAGTCGTTCGTCGTCGAGCGCGACAACCCGGGGCTGATCCTCGAGCGCCTCGAGCACAAGCTCGGGATCCGGGCGTCGGACACCGCCGACTTCCGCCTCGAGGACTGCCGCATCCCGAAGGACAACCTGCTCGGCAGCCCCGAGATCGAGCCCAAGCGCGGGTTCGCCGGCGTCATGCAGACGTTCGACAACACGCGCCCGCTCGTCGCCGGCATGGCGATCGGCGTGGCGCGCGCGTGCCTCGAGCGGACGCGCGAACTGCTCACTGAGGCCGGCGTCGAGATCGACTACGACCTCCCGCCCCACGCCCAGGTCGCGGCCGCGTCGGAGTTCATCGCGATGGAGTCCGACTGGGAGGCCGCCCGCCTGCTCACGATGCAGGCCGCGTGGATGGCCGACAACAAGAAGCCGAACTCGCTCCAGGCCTCGATGGCCAAGGCCAAGGCCGGCCGCACCGCCACCGACATCGCGCTGCGGTGCGTCGCGCTGTGCGGATCGGTCGGCTACGGCGAGGGCGAGCTGCTCGAGAAGTGGGCCCGCGACGTCAAGATCCTCGACCTGTTCGAGGGGACGCAGCAGATCCAGCAGCTGATCGTGGCGCGGCAGCTGCTAGGAAAGTCTTCGGCTGAGCTCAAGTAGTTTGGGCCGCCTCCGGCGGCATCCATGGGGCCGTTCCGCGGGGCGTCCGTGCCCCGCGGTCGTTCCCGACATGGCCACGTCACCCGCGAGGCGCCGTCACCCGCGAGGCGCCGTCGTCACCGAGAACACCGCGCCGTCGGGATCCGCGAGCACGGCCTGCCGCGTCGGAATGCTGTCGAACGGTGCCACGACGACACTGCCGCCGAGCCCCGGCGCCCGGTCGGCCAGGGCATCGGCGTCCGTCACCCAGAAATCGACGCTCCAGCGAGCCGGCCCGTCGTCCTGCGCCATGACCGCGACCACGTCACGCGGCACGGGTTGCGCCGGCTCGCCGCCGACGTAACCGGGTAGGCGGAACAGGCTCACCCCGGGAGCGAACTCCTCGGTCTCCCACCCGAACACGTCGCGGTAGAAACGGGCCGCCGCGTCCGGGTCCGGCGTGTGGAGCGCGCTCATCGCGTACGCCGCCGCCTCGTTGACCAGCTGGCAGCCGAGGCGCTCAGCCGGCTCCCACACACCGACGACCGCGCCGCCGGGATCCGCGAGCGCCGCAAGCCGGCCAGCCGGCAGCACATCGAACGGCTCGACGATGACG
>DATJRS010000204.1:0-5378 GCA_035504535.1 Solirubrobacteraceae bacterium
CCGACCCCTTGCAGGTGTTTCTACTTCTAGCCGGTCCCGGTTGTCCGGACTAGGAGGTATAGTCTAAACCTGATTTAGTCCCGATTGGACTCAATTAGACAAATTTTGGATGAATTCGGAACCTGAGGACTCATTTCTCACCGTCGCTGAGGTGGCTGGGATGCTCAAGCTGAACCAGCAGACGGTCCGCAACTGGATCGACCAGGGTTCTTTGCCTGCGCTGCGTGTGGGCCGGCGGGTGCGGATCAAGCGCTCTGACTTCGAGCGGGTCCTGGCGCGGGCCTACACGGGTGGCTCGGGCTCGGCCTCGCTCGACGCGGGCCCGACGGCGGAGGATTTCTGGGGCGGCGAGCCGGTTGGTGTGGCTGAACCGGGGTTCGCGCTCGCAGACGGAGACAACGGCTCGAACGAGACGTGAGCGGCGAGCGGGGGTAAGCGAGCGGGCATGAGCTTCCGAGATGACCTTGACAGGCAGCGTGCGCAGATCATGCGGGCGGTGCGCCAGGCCGGGAACGACTGGGCCGAGGCGATGCGGGCTCACAAGCTCGCGCCGCCGGACGCGGGATTTGCCGCGAGGCTGCGCTCGCTGTCCGAGGCGGCCACGAACGAGCAGGTCGCATGGGAGCATGCCCACGCCGCAGGCCTGCTGTGGCGGCCGATCCCGGGAGCCGAGCAGGCCGAGCCGCCCTACGAACTGCGCCCTGGGACCGGACGGCGTGGGCCGGCGGAGCTGTGGACCCGGTTCGACGAGACGGTGGCCGCGCTGAACCGGGCGATCACGGGATCGAACGCGGCGGTGGTGGCCGATGCGTTCGGTGAGCTGTCGGACGCTGCCGCCGCACTTGCCGATGCTGTCGCGGGCGAGGACGAGGCGGCCGGCGCGCGGACGCCCTCGCGCACCGCGGCATAGACCCGGGCGCGGCATGGGCCCGGGGACCCGGGGCGCGGCATCTGCCCGGACCGCGGATTGATACCGGACACGCCTGCGTAACTCGACACCCGATGGCGGATCGCGGGACCGTGTCGAGCTGCGCACGCCCCACACGCATAACACGTCACGACTCGCGAAAAACGCCCGGAGTGTCGCGTTTTGCAGGGCGGGTTGCCCCCGCAGACGAGAGGCCAGACCCGCGGAGGCGCCAGTTAGCCGAATGAAACAAGATGTTTACGCTTCCTGAAGGCGGAGATCCCAAAATGGGGGCCGGGACGGACGGGTGGGACACCACTAGAAGGAGAGAGACATGCCTCAGATCATCGTTGCCGCGGATCGCGGGGCTGCCTTTGGGGAAGGCGCCGTGACTTTTCGGGAGACAGTGAACGTCGCCGATTTCGAGAGCCAGCACTTCGCGACACAGTTGGTCGAGCGAATTGGCTGGGCGGTGGAGGACGCCGACCAGGTCGAGCGGGTCTCGGCCCCGCCGGAGGAGATCGCCGCCGCGCGGGGATCCCGGCGGATCTCTGCCAACGGCCGCGCGAGCCACGTCGCGGTTGCCGAGGATCCGGAGGCCGCAGAGGCGCCGGAACCGCAGCCAGACGAGCGGGTCAGCGTTCCGTCGCCAGCGTAGTCACCACAGCCTCATACACACCGGCTCCGTAGGGCTCGGACGCGATCCGGGCCCCCGGCCACCGGGAAACCTCGGCCGCGAGATCGGGGTCGCGCTCGAGCGCGTTCGAAACCAGCCAGAACGCGCCTACTACCGAGGCGGCATCCATGTCCTCGCGTGAGTCGCCGACCGCGATGCAATCCTCTCGCGCATACCCGCGTGCCTGCATGTGTCGGGCAACCGCTCGAGCCTTGGATGCGCCGGCCGGAATGAGGTGATAGACGCGGGTCACGGGTAGGCCGGGCACCTGCTCGCTCGCCACGCGCACGACACCGTTGTCGACCAATCGCAGCCAGTCGAACCCGGCGTCGGCAAGGACGGCCTGCGCCTCCGCCAGATCGACCGCCCCACGGAACAGATGGGAGACGTCACGCCCGAATGACCAGGGCGTGTGGTACTCGAGCCGGCCGGCGTAGCGCTCGAGGAGCAGCGCCGGCGCGCCCGACCGCTCCAGCTGGTCGTAGATCGTGCCCTCCTCGGGCGACGGAACGATGCCGTCGGTCAACCACTCGAGCTCGCCGTCGATGACGACGCCGCACCCGATCTCGAAGATGTAGGAGCTCGAGCCGATCAGCTTGGAGTCCTCGAACACGGACGTGTAGCGGCGGCCGGAATACAGCACGACCTCGACGCCGGCGCGGTCGCACGCCTGCAGGGCGCGCACCCCGTCAAGCGCGAAGCGCCCGTCGGCGCCGCGCAGGAGGGAGCCGCCCGGCCCGAGCAGCGTGCCGTCCAGATCCACGTAGACGCAGCGCATGGCGGGCGCGACCGTAGCACCCGGCCCCGCGGCGGCAACCAGCCGCGCCCCGGGTTCGCCCGGCGAACGCCGCCATACTGGCTCCGGTGGCGATCGCCGGGGAAATCGAACCTTGGGCGGCCCTGCTGGGGCAGGGCCGCGCCGATCAACGTCTGGTCCACGACGATTCTTATGAGTCGCGCGAAGCGCACCCGGTGCTCGTACCGCAGGAGCTCAACCCGACGGTCCGAAATGCGCTCGCCCACACGAGCATCGATCAGCTCTACTCACACCAGGCCGACGCGCTGTACAGCGCGTTCGAAGCCCCGACGATCATCACCACCGGCACGGCATCCGGCAAATCGCTGTGCTTCCAGCTCCCCACGCTTCAGGTCCTGACCGCCGACAGGACTGCGCGGGCGCTCTATCTCTATCCGACCAAGGCGCTGGCCCAGGACCAGGCGCGGGCCCTCCACGCCTTCGGGCTGCACAAGCAGATCCGGCCGGCCATCTACGACGGCGACACGCCGCGGGGCGAGCGCGCCGCGATCCGCAAGCGCTCGAACCTGGTGCTCACGAATCCGGACATGCTGCACGTCGGGATCCTTCCCAACCACCCCGCCTGGGCGGAGCTCTTCGCGAACCTGGCCTTCGTCGTCGTCGACGAGGCGCACGTGTACCGGGGGGTGTTCGGCTCGCACGTCGCCAACGTTCTGCGAAGACTCAGGCGAATCGCTGCGATCCACGGCACCGAGCCCCGCTTCCTGCTCGCCAGCGCGACGATCGCCAACCCGACCGAACTCGCGGAGCGGCTCACCGGACTGAACGACTTCAACCTGATCGATCAGGACGGCGCGCCGCAGGCAACGCGCCGCGTCGCGATGTGGAACCCGCCGCTCCTGGATGAGGAGCTCGGCGTCCGCGGCTCGGCTCTGTACGAGGCGGCCGAGGTGTTCGCGGAGCTGGTCACCGCCGGCGCCAAGACGATCTGCTTCATGAAGTCGCGCAAGGGCGTGGAGCTGATCCTCCGCCACGCGCGCGACCGCCTCGATCCTGAGATCGCTGAGCGGATCGCCCCCTACCGGGGCGGCTACACCCCGCAGCAGCGCCAGGACATCCAGCGCCGGCTCAGCGCCGGCGAGCTGGTCGGCGTCGTGGCGACCGACGCGCTCGAGCTCGGCATCGACATCGGCGAGCTCGACGCGGCGATCTGCGTGACTTTCCCGGGCACCGTCGCGAGCCTGAAACAGATGTGGGGCCGCGCGGGACGCCGTGGACGCGGGCTGGCCGTCTACGTGGCCGGTGAGGACGCGCTCGACCAGTTCTTCTGCCGCCACCCGGACGAGTTCCTGAACCGGGCGGTAGAGGCGGCGATCCTCGACCCCCACAGCCCCGAGATCCACGCCGAGCACCTGTTGTGCGCGGCGCACGAGGCGCCGCTCACCGACGACGACGCTGAATTCCTCGGCGAGGATTGGCGCCAACACGCGCAGGAACTCGCCCACGCCGGGTTCCTAAGAGAGCGCGCCACCGGTTTCGTCCCCAAGCGCGCCGACGACTACCCGGCGGCGAGGACCGCGCTCAGATCAGCTTCGGCGGACAGCTTCGCGCTGATCGACGCCGGCACCGGCGAGCTGTTCGGGACGGTTGAGCTCTCGCGCGCCTACTCGACCGTCCACGAGGGCGCCGTGTACCTGCACATGGGGCGTTCCTACCACGTCGCAGAGCTCGACCTGGCCGGTCGGCGGGCGCTGCTCGAGGCGTTCGATGGCGACTACTTCACGCAGACGAAACGCGAAATAGACATCTACATCACCCGCCTGCTCGACCAGAGGACGCCGTGCGGGGTGACGCTGTCCTTCGGCGAGGTGGTGTACGCCGAGACCGTGATCGGCTATCAGCGCAAGGCGCTGCGCGACCACGAGGTGATCGACTTCCAAACACTCGATCTGCCCACCGTCGAGTTCTCCACGCGGGCGCTCTGGTACGAGCTCAACCAACTGATCGCGGCCGAGCAGTTCCCGTCAGATCAGCTTCTCGGGTCGCTGCATGCGCTCGAGCACGGGCAGATCGCGGTGCTGCCGCTGATCGCGATGTGCGACCGGTGGGACATCGGCGGCCTCTCGACCAACTTCCACAATCAAACCGGCGGCCCGACGATCTTCATCTACGACGGGCATCCGGGCGGCGTCGGCATCACGCGCCGGGGCTACGACGCGTTCGAGCGGCTGGTCGGCGACGCGCAGCGACTGATCGGAGAGTGCCCGTGCCGCGCGGGGTGCCCCTCGTGCGTACAGTCGCCGAAGTGCGGCAACCTGAACGAGCCGCTGTCTAAGCGGGGGGCGCTGGAGCTGCTCAGACGGCTTCAAGCGCCGCGCTGAACCCTTTTGGGGTTACGAACTCCTCGAGGCGAGCGCGGCCGGATGCGAGGTCACTCCAGGCGCAGTCGAACGACAGCGTCGCCAGCGCACCGGTTGGAAACTTCCGCTTGATCGCGTCGCGGCGCGGATCGACCACACCGGTCCCGTCCCGATTGGTCAGGCGCAGGACGATCATCTGCATCGTCGGGTTGTGCCCGATCAGCATCGCGGAGGACACGCCCTCGGGCAGCTCGCGCAGGCGCGCGAGTAGCTCCTCGCAGGTGGCGGAGTAGAGCGCCGGCTCGATCAGGTGCTCCCCGCCGACGCCAATGCCCTCGAGCGTCTCGCGCGTGCGCCGCGAGGTCGAGCAGAGGACGAGCTGAGGCGCGATATCGCCCGCCGCAATGTGCGAGGACATCACCTCGAGGGCTCGGCGGCCGCGCGGGGCCAGCGGGCGCTCATGATCGTCGAGGCCGGGGTTGTCCCAGCTCGACTTCGCGTGGCGGAGCACAAACAGGCGCTTGGCTGAACTCATCCCAGTCTCGATTCCGCCGCTCGGAGCGACATTGTGCTGCGTAAGGGGCCGCTACCCAATTTCGGAGCGATAGTCGCTCGGCCCTGCGACGAAATCAACGTTCGCACAGGTCCCGGACATCTTCTCGGCGCCGTCTCGGTTCG
>DATJRS010000205.1:0-9044 GCA_035504535.1 Solirubrobacteraceae bacterium
GACCTCGGCTCGCAGATCTGCCGCCACTCGGGCTTCTCCGACGACGAGCTGGTGGCGCTGCCGCGCTACCGCCAGAGCGACTTGTTCACCGAGCGCGAGAAGACCGCGCTCGACTATGCGGTCGCGGTGATGCGGACGCCCGTGGAGGTCACCGACGAGCTGTTCGCGCGGATGAAGAAGCACTTCAGCGACGCGCAGATGGTCGAGATCACCGCGCTGCTGACGGTCGTCAACCTCGATCGGTTCAACGCGGCCTTCCACATCGGGTCCGCCGGCTTCAGCGAGGGGATGGTGTGCGTGGCGCCGGAGCGGCCGGCCGCGGCTCCCGAGGTGGCGCGGATCGCCTGATTCCGGTCATAGGGCTGCCGCGAGCGCCTCGGGGCTGGTGACCGGCGCCAGGCACACGAACCGCTCGCACACGTAGGCGGCGGCGTGCCCCTCGACCGCTTCACGCCCGGCCAGCAGCGGCACGCCGTCGGCCTCGCCGGTGGCCAGAACCAGGTGAGGCCGGAAGGCACCGCGGACGACGCGGACAAGCTCGTCCGCTTCTGGCTCGGGACCCACGATCGCCACCTCCTTGACCGGCGCGAGGTAGAAGTCGGCGGCCTGGAGCAGGTGCCCGAACGCGTGCGGATGACGCACGGCGAGCCCGAACAGCAGGCGCAGGACGCCCACAGCCTGACTCTCGTAGGAGCCCTCGCCGGCGAGCAACCCGAGTCGGAGCAGCCCGAACGCGGCCGCCGAGTTACCCGACGGGATCGGCGTGTCCTCGAGGTCCTTGCGCCGGGCGGCGAGATCTTCGTGGTCGGTCGCGGTGGTGAAGAACCCGCCGCGCTCAGCGTCCGAGAAGCGCTCGACCATGACGTCGGCCAGCTTGCGCGCCTCCGCGAACCAGCGTGGGTCGCCGGTCGCTTCGTAGAGCCCGATCAGCGCCTCGAGCAGGTACGCGTGATCCTCGAGATACGCGGCGATCCGACCCCGGCCGTCCTTCCACGTTCGGAGCAGGCGACCGTCCGGGTCGCGCAGGTCGCTGAGCACGAAGGAAGCGCAGCGGATCGCTGCCTCGACATAGTCGGGGCGCTCGAGCACCGCACCCGCCTCGGCCAGCGCCGAGATCATCAGCGCGTTCCAGGAGGTCAGGCGCTTGTCGTCGAGCCCCGGGCGGACCCGCCCCGAGCGCGCTTGAAGCAGGCGGCGCTGAATTTCGCCCAGGACGCCGGGTGTGGGTTCGGGGCCGCGGCCCTCGAGGATCAGCCGGTGCTCGAACGGACGCGGCCGGAAGTAGTCGAGTGCGACCGGCTCGAGATCGGGGCCCAGGGCATCCCGGAGCTCCTCGAGCGTCCACACGTAGAACTTCCCCTCGACGCCCTCGGAATCGGCGTCGAGGGCCGAGCAGAAGCCGCCCTCGGGACCGCGCATCTCGCGTAACGCCCAGTCGAGGGTCTCGTGGCACACGCGCCGGAAGCGCTCCTGGCCGAACACCTGCCAGCCGTGCAGATAAGCGCGGGCCAGCAGCGCGTTGTCGTAGAGCATCTTCTCGAAATGCGGCACCGTCCAGGTCGCGTCGACCGAGTAGCGGGCGAAGCCGCCGCCGATCTGGTCGTAGATCCCGCCGCGGGCCATCGCCGCGAGCGTGCCCAGCGACATCTCGCGCTCGCCGCGCGCCAGCAGCAGCTCGATCACGGACGCGGGCGGGAATTTGGGCCCGCCCACCCGCCCCCCGACCACCGCCCCGCCGAAGCCGCCGTTCACGCGGTCATACGAGGCACGCAGCGAATCGACCGCCTGATCGATCAGCTCGCCTCGGATCGGCTCGGGCGACGGCTCGATCCGTTGGCTGGCGCTGAGTGCATCCACGATTCGGCTGCCCTGCTCACGGATCTCCTCGCGCCGGTTCGCCCAGGCCTCGGTCACGCCGTCGAGCACAATCCGCCAGCTCGGCAGCCCGTGACGCGACTCGGGCGGAAAGTACGTCCCGGCGTAGAACGGAACTCCCTCGGGGGTCAGAAATGCGTTCAGCGGCCAGCCGCCGTGGCCGGTCATCGCCTGGCAGGCCTCCATGCAGATGGCGTCCACATCGGGACGCTCCTCGCGGTCGACCTTCACGCACACCAGCCGCTCGTTCATCAGCGCGGCGATCGCCGGGTCCTCGAAGGATTCGTGCGCCATCACGTGGCACCAGTGGCAGGCGGAGTAGCCGATCGAGACCAGCAGCGGGCGGTCCTCCTCGCGCGCGCGGGTCAGCGCCTCCTCGCCCCACGGATACCAGTCGACCGGGTTGTCCTTGTGCTGGAGCAGATACGGTGAGCTCTCGGCGGCGAGGCGGTTTGGCACAGCCTCAGCCTACCCTCACTAGGCTGTGACCCCCGTCCGACGCGAGGAGGAGGAGCACACCAGTTGCCAGCACATCGTGAGTTGATAAACGCGCCCGGCGCGCCCGAGGCCGTCGGTCCGTACGTCCACGCCGTGCGTACGGGCGAGTTGCTGTTCTGCTCCGGCCAGATCCCGCTTGATCCAAAGAGCGGTGAGCTCGTGGGGGCCACGGCCGCCGACCAGGCGGGGCGATGCCTGGAGAACCTGGCCGCCGTGTGCGACGCGGCCGGCGCCACGCTGGGTGATGCGGTCCGCCTCACCGTGTACCTGACGGACATGGCTGCATTCGCGTCGGTCAACGAGGTCTACGAGTCCTTCTTCGAGTCGGATCCACCGGCGCGGGTGGCGATCGCGGTGGCGGGGTTGCCCCGTGGGGCGCTGGTGGAGATCGACGCCGTGGTGGCGATCCCTGACTGACACGGCGCAAGCCGCCCCCCTCAGGCCCGAGGACTTCCGCCGGGCCGCTCAGACCGTGGCCGGGGTGGTCAAGGAGACGCCGGTGCTGAGTTCGCGGACGCTCGGCGAACGGGTCGGAGGGACGGTGGTCCTCAAGGCCGAGAACCTTCAGCGCACGGGGTCGTTCAAGCTCCGCGGCGCGCTGAACAAGCTCGCGACCCTGGGCGACGCCTGTGCCGACGGCGTGGTCACCGGAAGCGCCGGCAACCACGCCCAGGCGGTGGCCTACGCCGCCCGCGCGCGGGGCGTGCGATGCGTCGTGTTCATGCCCGAGCCGGCCCCGATCGCCAAGGTGGAGGCGGCCGAGGCGCTCGGCGCCGACGTCCGGATGATCGGCACGACCGTCGACGATGCGCTCGAGGCCGCTCACGCCCTGGCCGCCGAGGACGACCGGATGGCGTTCGTGCACCCGTTCGAGGACCGGGACGTGATCGCCGGCCAGGGGACGCTCGGGCTCGAGCTGCTCGACCACGTCCCGGACCTGGCGCGGGTGATCGTGCCCGTGGGCGGGGGCGGTCTGATCAGCGGCATCGCGGTCGCGCTCAAGTCGGCGCGCAAGGAGATCGAGGTGGCGGGCGTCCAGGTGGCCAGCTGCGCCCCCATGCCGGGCTCACTCGCCGCCGGGCGGCCGGTCCCGGTCACCTCGGCGCTGACGATCGCCGACGGGATCGCGGTCAAGCGCCCCGGCGAGCTCACCCTGTCGCTGATCGACCGCTGGGTCGATCAGGTGGTGTGCGTGGAGGAAGACGAGGTCGCCGAGGCGATGGTGTTCCTGCTCGAGCGGGCCAAGCTGGTAGTCGAGGGCGCCGGCGCCGTCGGGGTGGCCGCGCTCCTCGCGGGGCGGCTGTCACCGGCGCAGCAGGGCACGACGGCCGTGGTGCTGTCGGGCGGTAACGTCGACGCGGGCCTGCTGGGCGAGGTGGCGCGCCGCCACGAGAGTCAATCGAGGCGGCGGCTCGTGATGCTCGCCTCGCTGCCCGACCGGCCCGGCTCGCTGGCGCGGTTGCTGACCCTGGTCGGTGAGCTTCGCGCCAACCTGCTCGACGTCGAGCACATCCGCGAGGGGCTCGACCTCCACGTGCGCGAGACTGCGGTCCAGCTGGTGCTCGAGACGCGCGGCCCGGCCCACGCGCGCCGGATCACCGACGCGGTGCGGGCGGCCGGCTACTCCGAGCCCGGGCCGCTTCGGTAGACCAGCGCGCCTTCCAACTTCAACTCAGCGGCGGCCTCGACCAGCGCGGACACGATGCGGCTGCGCTCGTCGGCCTCGGGATGCCACTGGACGCCGAGCACGAAGCGGCGGTCCGGCGCCTCGATCGCCTCGGGCAGGTCGTCGAGCACGGAGAATCCGGTGACCTCGAAGCCGGAGGCGATGGCGTCGAGACCCTGGTGGTGATGAGACTTTGAGGAATGAAGCTCCTCACCCGCGGCGCGCGCCGCGAGCGAGCCGGGCGTGAGGCGGACGTCGTGGTCGGCGTCGTCGAAGCTCCCCGGGGTGCGGCGGTGGTCCTCGTGGCCGAGCTCCTCGGGTAGATGCTGGCTGAGCGTGCCGCCGAAGGCCACGTTCATCAGCTGCATCCCTCGGCAGATCCCGAGCACGGGCAGGTCACGGGCGATCGCCCGGCGGGCCAGCGCGAGTTCGGCCGCGTCGCGCTCGGGAACGAAATGCCGGGTCTCGGGGTGGGCCTCCGCGCCGTAGCGGGCGGGATCGATGTCATCGCCGCCGGCCAGGATGAGGCCGTCGAGCAGGTCGAGTACCTCGTCGGGGTTCTGCTCGAAGTGCCCATCCGGCGGCAGCATTAGCGCCAGGCCGCCGGCGCGCTGGATGGCGGCGATGTAGCTGACCGCGAGCAGCGCCGCGTCGCGCTCCCACACGCCCCACCGGGCGTGGGCCAGCACCGTGCAGATGCCGATCACGGGCCGGCGGTCGCTCGTCCGGTCGATCTCGTCGCTCATCCGTCCCTTAACTTAGCCCGCTGGATCTTCCCCGACGCCGTCTTGGGCAGCGCCTCGGCGAATTCGACGATGCGGGGGTATTTGTAGGGCGCGGTCTCGTGCTTGACGTGCTCCTGGAGCTCGGCGGCCAGCTCACCCCCCGGGACGTAACCGTCGCGCAGCACGACCACGGCGCGGACCACGGCCCCGCGCTCGTCGTCGGGGGCGGCCACCACCGCCGCCTCGGCCACCGCGGCGTGGGACACCAGCGCGGACTCGACCTCGAACGGCCCGATCCGGTAGCCGGCGGAGATGATGACATCGTCGGTCCGGCCCTCGAAGTACAGGTAGCCGTCCTCGTCGCGGGTGACCCGGTCGCCCGTGCGCCAGGGTCGGTCGACGGGGGCTGAGGCGCCGTCCACGTACCCGACGAAGAAGGTGGGGTCGGTCATCGGATCGGCGAGCACGAGCTCTCCATCGGACACGCGGAGGTCCACTCCGGGCAGGGGACGGCCCATCGAGCCCGGCCGGACCGGCTCGCCGAGCGGGTTGCCGGTCAGCTGCCCGGTCTCGGTCTGGCCATAGCCGTCGCGGATCTCCAGCCCCGTGGCCTCGCGGAAGGCACGGATCACGTCGGGGTTGAGCGCCTCGCCCGCGGCCACCAGCGAGCGCAGTCCGGGCACGGGGCGGAGCTCCACACGTTTGGCCATCACCCGGTACTCGGTCGGCGCCATGCACAGCACGTTGACCTGCTCCGAGGTGAGCACCTCGAGCCGCCGTGCCGGGTCGAAACGCTCGTCGTGCAGCAGCGCGGCGGCGCCCCGCAGCCATGGGGCGATGAACACGTTGCGGGCGGATTTCGACCACCCGGTGGCGGCGGTGCACCAGACGAGCTCGGCGGCACGCGCGTCGAGCCAGTGCTCGGCCTGCAGGCGCTGGCCCGGCAGGTAGCGCTGGCCGTGAACGACGCCCTTCGCCTCGCCGGTGGTGCCGCTGGTGAAGGTGATCAGGCAGGGGTCGTCGAGCTCGAGCTCGACGGGCGGCGCGGGCTCGCCGGCAAACAGCGCCTCGTCCGGAACCATGAGGACCGGGCAATCCGGCCGGGCGCCCGACAGCTCATCGAGGTTGCGCTCGTCGGCGACGATCAGCTTGGGAGCCGCCGCGGCGAGCCGCTGAGCCAGGTCGTGGACGCGCAGCTGCTCGTTGCAGGCGAGCGCCACCGCACCAAGGCGAAAGCAGGCGATCATCGTGAGCACCCATTCGGGGCGGCTCCCGATCAGGGTCATGATGACGTCGCCCCGGCCGACGCCGTGCCGGTCCCGGAGCGTGCCGGCAAGGCGGGCGCTGCGATCAGCCACTTCGCCGAAGCTCCATTCGCGCCGGCTGCCGTCGCGTGCCAGCTCCACCAGGGCCCTGCGGTCGGGCGGGGCGGCCTCGACGACGTCGCGCGCGTAGTTCATGGCGCTGGCCAGTCTGCCAGCATCGCGGGCCGTGACGTTCTGGAACGGGATCCTGTGGCTGCACCTGCTGGGGATGGCGTTCTTCGTCGGCGGCCAGATGATGCTGGCCGGCATTGTCGTGCCGGTGCTGCGACGACTCGAGGACCGCGATCCCCTGCGCGCCGCGGCCCGCCGGTTCGGCGTCGGGACCGTGATCGCCCTGAGCGTCGCGGTCCTCTCGGGCGCGGCGCTGGCCAGCCACGAGCATCTTTGGAGCGACTCCACCCTCCACGTGAAGATGGGGCTGGTGGCGCTGCTGGTGGTCCTTATCGGGGCCCACATGCGGTGGCCAAACAACCACGCGCTCGACGGTTCGGTGTTTGCCGTGTCCCTGGCGATCGTGTGGCTCGGGATCGCGCTCGGGGGCTAGTACGGGATTGACATCGCGGGCCGCACCGACGAGGCGTTCGACCTCGCGGCCCGCCATTTCGTCGAGGTCCGGACCCGAAGTCCTCTCAAACATTCGTCGAGTTTGCTGAAGTTTAGTGAGGATTCCGCCACAATCGGCCCGCCGCCGGCGCATGGGGGCCTAGATCGACTGCATGCGGGTCGGCTCCATTTGGAGCTCGCCGGCCAAAACCGGCGATCGATCTGGTTGTCGCCGGCGGCGAAGTTTTCCTGCCTCGAGCTTTTCGTGCCTGGTAGGCTCGGCCGTCCAGATGGGGCTGATGACCGGCACCGGGCCGTTGGGCAAGAAGCCGGCGGGGACGTTCAACTACGAGCCGCCGACTCCGGGCAGCGCCATGTACATGGAGCCGAGCCCGAAGTGGCTGCGCGTCGTCGTCGGCGGCGAGACGATCGCCGACAGTCGTCGGACCCTGCTCCTCTCGGAGTCGGGCCATCAGCCGGTCTACTACTTCCCGCATGAGGACCTCCGCGCGGACCTGCTCGAACCTTCGCAGCGCCACACCCGCTGCCCCAAGAAGGGCGAGGCGTCCTACTTCACGATCCGGGTCGGCGACACGGTCGTCGAGGCAGGCGCCTGGTACTACCCCGAGCCGATCAAGGGAGCGGAGCCGCTCAAGGACCTGGTCGCCTTCTACTTCGACCGGATGGATCACTGGTACGAGGAGGACGAGGAGGTGTTCGTCCACCCGCGCGATCCCTATCACCGGGTCGACGTGATCGCGACCTCGCGCCACCTGCGCTTCTCACTGGACGGCGAGCTGCTGGCCGAGTCAGAGCGGGCGCTGGCGCTGTTCGAATCGAACCTGCCGATCCGCTGGTATCTGCCGGCCGAGGACGTGTCCGCCGAGCGCGAGCCGACCGACACCGTCACGCGCTGCCCCTACAAGGGCACGGCGAGCTATTACGCGGTGCGCCGCGAAAACGGAGAACTCGTCAAGGACCTGATCTGGTACTACGAGGACCCCCTGCCGGCGGTGGCGAGCATCGCCGGGCGGCTGTGCTTCTTCAACGAGCGCGTCGACGTCGAGGTCGACGGCGAGCTCGAGGGCCGGCCCGACACGGCGTGGAGTCGCGGTGTGAAGTCCGAGGCCGCCGCGATCGGCCAAAGCGGCAGCTGATCGCGTAGCGCCGGGTATTCTCGGCTTCTCCCCGACCTCCGAGGAGCAACCACGACCATGGCGATCGCGACCCCCTACACCGAGAAGACCGACGAGCAGAAGGCCATCTGCGAGATGGTCCGTCAGTTTGCCGACGAGCAGATCATCCCCAACGCCGAGCACTACGACCACGAGGATTCGTTCCCCGAGCCGATCGTGGAGCAGATGAAGGAGCTCGGACTGTTCGGCGTCACCATCCCCGAGGAGTACGGGGGCATGGGGTTGGACCTGACGACGTACGCGATGATCGTCGAGGAGCTCTCACGCGGGTGGATCTCGATCTCAGGGATCGTCAACACGCACTTCATCGGCTCGTATCTGCTGATGAAGTTCGGCACCGACGAGCAGAAGCAGAAGTACCTGCCGAAGATGGCGACCGGCGAGATGCGGGCGGCTTTCTCGTTGAGCGAGCCCGAGCTCGGCTCCGACGTGGCCGCGATCAAGACCTCGGCCAAGAAGCTTTCCGACGGCGATGCCTATGAGATCAACGGCACCAAGATGTGGGTCACGAACGGGCTGCTCTCGAGTCTGGTGTTCGTGCTGGTGAGGACCGATCCGAACGCCGAGCCCAAGCACCGCGGCCTGACCTGCTTCATCGCCGAGAAGGAGCCGGGCGCATCTGAGAACACGGGCGAGTGGGCCGGGTTCAACGTTCCGCCCAAGATCAAGAAGATGGGCTACAAGGGCGTCGAGTCGACCGAGCTGGTGTTCGACGGCTACCGCTGCCCGACCGAGAACATCCTGGGCGGCGAGGGGGCCGGGCTGAACAAGGGCTTTGGCCAGATGATGGACGCGCTCGAGCTGGGCCGTGTGAACGTGGCCTCGCGCGGGGTGGGTCTGGCTCAGCGGGCGTTGGAGCTGGCGTTGAAGTACTCGCAGGAGCGCCGCGCGTTCGGCAAACCGATCTCGCAGCACCAGGCGATCCAGTTCAAGCTGGCCGACATGGCCACCCAGGTCGAGGCCGCGCGTCTTTTGACCCAGCGGGCGGCCCGGATGAAGGACGCCGGCGAGCGCTCGGACATCGAGGCCGGAATGGCCAAGCTGTTCGCCTCCGAAGCCGCCCGGTACTGCGCCGAGGAGTGCCTGCGCATCCACGGGGGCTACGGCTACTCCAAGGAGTACGAGATCGAGCGGATCTACCGCGACGCGCCGCTGCTGCTGATCGGCGAGGGCACGAGCGAGATCCAGCGCATGGTCATCGGCCGCAAGCTGCTCG
>DATJRS010000206.1:0-3192 GCA_035504535.1 Solirubrobacteraceae bacterium
GCATTGAAGCCCACCGACACCGTCAACACCCCCAGCATGGTGCCGACGATGTGGAACTGGCCATCGCGAAGCACAGCCGATCCGAAGAAGCTCGCGGCAAACGCGCTCAGCAGGTAGCTGTCCCCGCCGTCGACGGCGCCGCTCCCAGTGAGCGAGGTAAGCAGAATCCCGCTAACTCCCGCGCAGACGCCCGCGATCACGAATGCCGTGACCCGGACCCGGTTAACGCGGATTCCGGATAGGCGCGCGGCCTCAGCGTTCCCGCCCACGGCCTGGATCGATTGGCCAAGGACCGTCCGGTTCAGCACGGCCCACAGGAGGATCGCCACCGCGAACATCACGTACACCGGGTAGGGCAGGCCCAGAAGCTTGTTGAAGGTCAGCGCGATGAATGACGTCGGATTGCTGATGGTAACCGGGTCCCCGCCCGTGTACGCATAGTTGACACCGACGACGATCGTGCCAACGCCAAGCGTGGTGATCAGCGGGTTCACCCCGATGCGGGTCACGATCAGCCCGTTGGCGAGTCCGATCACGGCCCCTACCGCCAAGACCACGACAATGGCGACCGGAATTGAAAGCCCATCCCGCTGTATGAATCCGGCCACGAGCACACCACAGAAACTGGTTGCGTACCCGATGCTGAGGTCGAAGTCGCCGGCCGCCAGCACAAAAGTCAGGCCCATAGAAACGACCGCGGCGATCGCGCTCTGGTTCAAAATTTGGATGGCATTGCTGCTAGTCGCGAACGTGTCGGGTTCGATGATCGCGAACACCATGATCATCACCACGAGCACGAAGACCGCCCCGTAGCGACCTAGGACGCGCCACCAGTCGACCTCGGTCGGCAGCGGGACGCGGCGTGGCCGGTAAGCGTATCGGTCAGGCTGCGGCCGACGGCCGGACTCGACGTGTTCTGCAGGCACGTCGGTGACGCCCGAATTCTCAGTCATGGCTCTTTGGGCCGATCTCGTAGCACAGCTCGGTCAGGGTTTCCTTCGTGGCGAGCGCACCGTCAACCACGGCGGCGATCCGGCCCTCGCGCATCACCGCGACACGGTCGCAGATCGCAAACTCCTCGAAGTCGCTGGAGATCATCAGGACAGACGTACCGGTGCGGGCTAGAGCCCGGATGATTTCATACAACTCGGCCCGGGCGCCGACATCGACTCCGACCGTCGGCTCGTCGAGGATGAGCACCGAAGGACCGGCGCGCACGTATCGGCTGACCACTACCTTCTGCTGGTTGCCACCAGACAGCCCGGACACCGGCTGCGCGACCGATGACGCCTTGATGGCGAATCGGCTGACCATGTCCCGCGCCGCAGCACGCGCCTTTCGAGAGCTGACCAGCGGCAGGTGCGTCCTCCAGCGGTTGCGGCCAATGGTCGCCAGGTTGACATTGACCGCGAGCGACTCCCTCAGCAGGAGCGCTTGCGACCGGCGCTCCTCGGGCACGAGCGCGACTCCGCGAGCGATCGCCTCGTAGGGGCCACGCGGCGCGAAGGGACGCCCCTCGAGGGTGATCCTTCCCGAGGCGGCCCGGTCAGCGCCGAAGATCAGCCGCGCCAACTCGCTGCGCCCAGCGCCGACCAGTCCGGCCAGTCCGAGGATCTCGCCGCGATGCAGGTCGAGCGTCACGCCCTTCACCCGGGGCGCCCGCACCAGTTCCTCGACGTGGAGGACTACCTCGTTTGCCATCTCGCGGGCCACGTGATGGCGAGCGGCCCGCTCGACGGCACGTCCGACGATCGCTTCCGTGAGGCTGCTTCGATCGACCTCGGACGCGCGCAGGCTGGCCACCAGCCGACCGTTTCGAAGCACAGAGATTGTGGCCGACAGATCGAGCACCTCCTCCAGCCGGTGCGAGATGTACAGCACAGCGACTCCACGCGCAGTCAGGTCGCGGACGATGGCGAACACCCGCTCTGCCTCCTCGGCCGCGAACGACGCCGTTGGCTCGTCCATCGCGATCACGCGCGCCTCACGCATCAGCGACCGGCCAAGCGCGACGACCCAGCGCTGGCTGACGGTTAGATCGCGAACCTGTCGGTCAAGCGAGAAGTTCGCCCCAAGGTCAGCGAGCACGGTCCTCGCCCGCGGGCGAACGTTCCCCCACCTGATCAGGCCGTAGCGGCCTGCCGCGTCGTAGTTCATCGCCAGGTTCTGCAGCACGCTGAACTGTGGGACCAGGTTCAGCTCTTGGTGGATGAAGCCGAGCCCCAACTCGGTCGCGCCCCACGGACTGCTGATCACGCGGTCGACGCCGTCGATCGCGATCCGCCCGCTATCGGGGGCTTCGAGTCCCGCGAGGATGCGGACGAGCGTCGACTTGCCGGCGCCGTTAGCGCCGACCAGGGCGTGAACCTCGCCTGCCGCGATATCAAGCGAAACGTCGGTGAGCGCACGGACGCCGCCGTAGTGCTTGGAAACGCTGTCCACGGACAGTAGCGCCGGCGACTCCTCGGCCGCGGGCGGGCGACCGTTTGACCGGTCACCCGCCGCCTCGTGCCGCCCTAGGGGCATTGGCGCGCTGTTTTCCATTGCGCCAGCGCCCTACTGACCGCTCATCGCGCTTGGATACTCCTTGAGGAAGGAGGCGATATTGCTCTGGTCGACCAGCACGGCCGGCGCCGCTTCCTCGAGGGGCGACACGTTGACGCCACGCTGGACGAGTCCCGGGATGGCCGCCGCCATCTGCTCGCCCAGCCCGTACCCGTTGATCCAGACCGTGGCCGTCATCGTCCCGGCGCGCACCGCGCTGAGTGCTGCCGGGCTCCCGTCAACGCCGAAGGTTGTGATGTTGGTCCGGCCTGCCTGCTTGATCGCCGCGAGCGCGCCGACCGTCGGGTCGTCGAAGCACCCGAAGATGGCGCCTTGGCCGCTGTGTGACGCCAGCCAAGCCTGGCCGAATTTGTATCCCGCCTGCACCTGGCCCGGGATTGGGACCTCGTCGTACGTCACCGACGAGAAATGAGCCGTCTTCAGATACTGCTTCAGCGTCGCCTCGCGCTCGTCGCAGGCGACGCCCGGCGTGTACTGGAAGACGAGCAGGTTGCCCTGCCCGTGGGTCACGGCCGCCAGTTCGGCGACGAGGATCTTCCCGTCCTCTTTGCCGACGTCCCAGTTGGCCTCGACCCCAGGACCGGTAGAGCCGCCGGCCGCGATGACCGGGATCCCGGCCGCCTTGGC
>DATJRS010000207.1:0-23855 GCA_035504535.1 Solirubrobacteraceae bacterium
CGAACGCGTAGCTCAAGAAGCTCTTGAGCGCCGCGGCGGTGCTAGAGCTGGCGCCACCGTCCTTGCACGGGTCCTTGTACGCGTCAAGGAACGTCTGCGAGACGATCGGGTACGCCCCTGGATTCGGCGAGTTGACCGTCAGGATGCCCAGGTCCGGCGGGATCGTGATCCCAAGGAACGCCGCCGAGGTGTTGGGGATCGTCGGCAGAACGTACGAGCCGGCCGAGTTCTTGATCGCGGCGTACGTGAAACCGTTCTCCAGCGCGTAGGCCTGCTCGACGTAGCCGATCGCGCCAGCGGTCTGCTTGACCACCGCGGCGACGCCGGAGTTACCCTTGCCGCCGGTTCCCGTCGGCCAGTTGACGTCCTTACCCTCGCCGACCGCGGACTTCCAGGACGGCGACACGTCCGAGAGCCACGTGGTGAAGCCCTGGGTGGTGCCGGAGGAATCGGAGCGATGGACGACGGTGATGCTGCTGCTGGGCAGGCTGATGCCCGGGTTCAGCGCCTTGATCGCCGGATCGTTCCAGGTCTTGATCTGACCCTGGAAGATCTTTGCCACCGTCGGCCCGTCCAACTTCAGCCCGCTCTTGACTCCGGACAGGTTGTAGGACACCGTGATCGCGCCCGCGGCAACCGGGAACTGGAGGACCGGTCCCTTCATCTTGGCCTTGTCAGCCGGCGCCAGGGACGGGTCGCTGCCGGCGAAGTCAACCGTCGCCGACGCCAGCGCGGTCTGGCCCGCGCCCGAGCCGACCGGGTTGAAGTTCACGGTCAACCCCTGGCCCTTGAGCGTCGAGCCCCACTGCTGGTAAATCGGGGCGGCGAGCGTCGAGCCGGCGCCGTTGATCGTGCCCTTGGCCACGCTCCCGCTCGAGCCGGACGAGCCGCTCGTGGTCGCGGACGAGCCGCCGGAGCCTGTGGTCGTGCTGCTGCTCGAACCGCATGCCACGATCGCGGTGGACCCGGCGATCATTGCCGCAAATGCTGCAATGCGACGTAATTTCACAGTCTTCTCCTTCGCTTGATGTCCGCCAGAGTCTGCGTCCAGCGATCCGCGGAGGTGTTATTCACTTGTAAACCGATCGTTGGCGTTCTGTGCATGTTCGGCTGCCAGTCGGTAGCCAAAACCGAAGTGCGTGTGGATGAATCGCCACTCTGGAAGCGCCTCTTCCAGCTTCACCCGCAGCTTCCGCACATACACGTCAACCGACCGGTCACCCACGCGCATCTCGCGTCCCCAGACGAGACGAAACAGCTCCTCGCGCGGCATGATCCGATCAGCGCGCCGTCCTAGCTCGGTCAGCAGCCGCAACTCCCGGATCGAGAGCACCAGCGCGCGACCATCCGCGCGTGCTAGATGCTCCTCGGGAAGTATCTGCAGCGGTCCCACCTCGATCATCTCGCTGCCTGGCCTGGCCGTTGCCGACATGACCCAGCATGCTCTCCAGGGAGCTACGAGCGCGCGTTATCGACTCGTAACGAAGATGTGAATAACTTGTGACCGAGCGGTCCAACTGTCCGCCCACTGAAGGGCCGGATCAAGAGGTGGAGTCGGTGGCGGCTGGGAATCGGTGGGTCGGTCAGGTAAGCCGCTGCCGAGCTCAGCGACTGAGCGCGGCAGGAAGCTCTGGGACTGCCTCAACCGACACGGTCCCGTCCTCGAGCCGCTCCTCATCGGGCTCCGGAGCGAACCGGTAGCCAACCCCGAAGTGTGTGTGGATGTAGCTCCACGACGGGGACATCGCACGAAGCTTCTGGCGGAGCTTGCGGACGAACACATCCACCGAACGATCGCCGTGCGCCATCGCGTAGCCCCAGACGCGCTCGTAGATCTCCTCCCGGCGCAGCACGCGGTCCGATTGAGCAAGGAGCTGCAGGATCTCGAACTCGCGCGCGGTGAGCTCCAGGCTCTGCTCGCCGACGTACGCCTGGTAGAGGTCGGGTCGAACAACGATCTCGCCGACCGACGCCGAGAGGTCGATCTGCGGCAGTTCGTGGCGGCGGTGGCGGCGCACCGCGGCTTCGATCACGCAGATCAGCTCCTCGGGATGGCACGGCTTGGTCATCCACGCGTCGGCGCCGAGCCGCAGCCCCCGCACGCGTTGCGCCACCGAGGAGGGGCCGGTACACACGATCACGGCCAGACCGGGTAGCCGCGCGCAGATCCGCTCCAGGTAGTCCCAGCTCTCGGGACCGATCACGGCGAGATCGAGCACCAGTGCGTTCAGTCGCATGGCCACCAGCGTCTCGACGGTGGCGGGAGTGCTCAGCGGCCTGTGCTCGCACCCGAGCGCGCCCAGGCGGTTGGCCAGTACCTGGGTGAAGCCAGGATCGCGGTCGACCACGGCGACCCTGAGCCTGGCCTGCGCACGCTGGGGAGCCGCTTGTCCCTCAGCCCGCGCGTCGGTGCGCTCACGCGACATGCGAAGGACTGTAATCAACCCCAGGGGCGACAGCACCCCAGCGCGCATCCCGATCACAAGATGTTTACACGCAATTACCGCAGAAGCAGGCACCCCTGACCGCCGCGGACCGATCGGGACCAAGGTCCCGCGCCACCCCTCTGGCGCAGATGAAGAGCTCTTGAAGAGTGGCCGTGGGTGCTGCAGGCTGGGCCAACCTGCCGCTATCCTCAGTGCCCGCGCGCGTCTGATGCGCGCACCTCAGGACGACCTCCGCAATGGCATCCCGCACCAAGCAGAAGGAAGAGGCCCGCGCGCGCCGGCTGGCCGAAGAACAGGCACGAGCCGAGCGGGCTCGCCGCCAGCGGCGCATGCAGATGATCGGCGGAGTGGTGCTCGCCGCCATCGTCGTGGTCGTGGCCGCGATCGTCATCTCCAGCGGCAGCGCCAAGAAGGAGACCGGTCTTCAGAAGGCGGGAACCCAGCAGTCGAACGCCACCATGGCAAGCATCAACCAGCTGCTGAACGGGATCCCCCAGTCCGGCAACGTGCTCGGAAACCCCAAGGCGCCCGTGACGATGACCTATTACGGCGACTACGAGTGCCCCGTGTGCCAGGCCTTCACGCTCCAGGGCGGCTTCTCCCAGCTGGTCTCCAACGATGTCCGCTCCGGGAAGGTGAAGGTCGAGTACCGAGCGTTCTGTACGGCTACGTGCGGCAGTCCGGATCCCGGAGTCTTCAACACTCAGCAGGTGGCTGGCCTCGCCGCGGGCAAGCAGAACCTGTTCTGGCAGTACACCGAGCTCTTCTACCACGAGCAGGGCACGGAGGACTCGGGCTATGTGACCGAGTCCTACCTGCAGGGGTTAGCCAAGCAGATAACCGCGCTCAAGTTCGCGACCTGGATGTCGGATCGCAATGACCCGACCCTGACCGCCCAGGTCGGCTCCGATCAGGCGTCCGCGCGCCAGCTCGGCGTGAGCGGCACGCCAACCCTGATCTTCGCCGGCCCCAAGGGCCAGGCGGCGGCGAGCGAGGCGGTGCCCACCTACGCCCAGCTCGAGTCGGTGATCAAGCAGGTGACATGAGCGTTTCGGACGGCCAGCGAGTCGGCGTGACCGCGGTGACGACCAACGGAGCGTCGTCGCGCACCAGCAACGTCGACCGCCGGCTCCGGATCGCCATCGGCGTGCTGTGCCTGATCGGAATCGGCATCGCCGGTTACCTGACCTACACCCATTACGCCAAGATCAAGGTGATCTGCGGGTCCAACGGCGGTTGCGAGACCGTCCAGAGCTCGGTCTACTCCAAGCTCGCAGGCCTGCCGGTGGCTGTGCTCGGCCTCGCCGGGTACATCGGCATGCTGTTCACGCTGTTCATCCGCAACGAGCTTGGCCGGATCGCGACCTTCGGAATCGCGCTCGTTGGCTTCCTCTTCAGCATGTACCTGACGTACCGCGAGGCGTTCACGATTCACGCCTACTGCTACTGGTGCCTGTCCAGCGCCACGCTGATGACGATTCTGGTCATCCTCACCGCTACCCGGGTCATCAGGGCCGACCCGATCACTTCGGCGCCCAAGACCGTCCCTCGCGCCGAACGCCGGCGGATAGAGCGTCGGCAAGCCGCCCGGCACTGACCCGCCCACCCCGGCCGGGTCTCGCTGCCCAGCGCCCGGGGTGGTCGCGGCATGCATAAGCTGCCAATTCCAGCCGTTTGCGCCGGCCGTGGCATCTGGTTCACGTCCTGCGTGCATCAGATGCCACGGCCGATCCAGCCCACCGGAAATGGCAGGTTATGTACGACCGACTGCCGTGCGACCGCGACTCTCGGACACTGATCGGCCAGCGCGCCGGGCGCAGCACCTGGCGGACCGCCGGGCGGAGCACCGGTCGGAGCACGTGCCGATCTCCTTGCCGCCTCTGGCATCCATCTGATATATCAGGGCGGTGGGCGCAGACGGAGCGCAAAGACAGCGGGTGGTCGTCATCGGTGCCGGCATCGTGGGCAACAGCGTCGCCTACCACCTGACCCGGCTCGGGGTCACCGACATCACACTGATCGACAAGGGCCCGCTCCCGAACCCCGGTGGGTCGACCGGGCACGCCTCGAACTTCATCTTCCCGGTCGACCACTCCAAGGAGATGACGTCGCTGACGCTCGAGAGCATGCGCCAGTACAAGGACCTCGACGTGTTCATCGAGAGCGGCGGGATCGAGGTCGCGCGTACGCCGGAGCGGATGCAGGAGCTGACCCGGCGGATGGCCTCGGCCAAGTCGTGGGGGATCGAGCCGGTCCAGCTGCTCACGCCAGAGGAGATCAAGGAGCTCGTGCCCTACATCAACAAGCAGCTCCTCCTGGGCGGGTTCTTCACCCCCGGCGCCGGCGTGGTCGACTCGCTGCGCGCCGGCACGATCATGCGCGAACGGGCCGTGGAGGCAGGGATGAAGGTCCAGGCCAACACCGAGGTCCTGGGGATCGACGTCGAGGGCGGCCGGGTTAAACGCCTCCGGACCACCCGGGGCGAGCTCGATACCGACCTCCTGGTGATCGCGTGCGGCTGCTGGAGCCCGCGCATCGCCCGCATGGCCGGGGCCTCGATCCCTCTGACGCCGATGGTGCACCAGATGATCGACATCGGCCCGGCGCCGCGGTTCGCCAACACCACGAAGCTGATCGAGTACCCGATCGTCCGTGACATGGACACCAACATGTACGAGCGCCAGGAGGGCACGGGCCTGGAGATCGGTTCCTACGCGCACCGCCCGATCACGCTGCGACCCGACGACATCCCGAGCATCGAGGAGTCGGCCCTCAGTCCCACGGAGTTGCCCTTCACGCAAAACGACTTCGACCCCCAGATGGAGCAGGCGCTCGAGCTGATGCCCGAGATCGTCGGCGACGAGACGGTGGGCGTGAAGTACGCGATCAACGGCGTGCTGTCGGTCACCTACGACGGCATGCCGCTCCTTGGTGAGACCCCGGAGGTCAAGGGCCTTTGGTCGGCGGCGGCGATCTGGATCAAGGAGGGACCCGGGGCCGGCAAGACCGTCGCCGAGCTGATCGTGCACGGCGACTCGGAGATCGACGTGTTCGAGTCGAACATTGCCCGCGCCTACGGATGCCAGAGGACGACAACTCATATATCAGCCCGCGCGTCTGAGGGCTTCAACAAGATGTACGGGATCGTCCATCCGGGCGAGCAGTGGGCGTCGGACCGGAATGTGAGGCTGGCGCCGTTCCACGACCGGGAGCGTGACCTGAAAGCGGTGTTCTACGAGGGCGCCGGCTGGGAGCGCCCGCAGTGGTACGAGTCGAACGCGGGCCTGCTCGAGGAGTACGGCGATCGCATCAACCGGCGCGAGGCGGAATGGGACGCCCGCTGGTGGTCGCCGATCATCAACGCCGAGCATCTGGCCATGCGCGACCGGGTGGCGATGATCGACCTGAGTGCGTTCGCGATCTTCGACGTCACGGGGCCGACCGCACTCCAAACGGTGCAGCGCGTGGCCATGCGCCAGATGAACGTCGAGGCCGGGCGGGTCGTGTACACGCCGCTGCTCACGCCCGGCGGCGGCTTCAAGCAGGACCTGACGATCATGCGCCTCGGCGACGACACATTCCGCGTGGTAACCGGCGGCGCGTACGGGATGTCCGATCTCAAGTGGTTCGCCGACCACCTCCCGGAGGACGGCTCGGCGCAGGTGCACGATCAGACGAACGCCTGGACGACGATTGGTCTGTGGGGTCCCCACGCGCGCGATGTCCTGGCCAGCGTCACCTCCGACGACGTCTCGCACGAGGGAATGCCCTTCGCCCGCTGCAAGACGATCGAGGTGGGTCCCGTTCAGGTTCTCGCCTCGCGGATCTCCTACGTGGGTGATCTCGGCTGGGAGCTCTACGTGCCGATCGAGCAGGGCGCGCGACTGTGGGACATCGTCGCCGAGGCAGGCGCCCCTCACGGCATCATCCCGGCTGGCATCGGCGTCTACGGCACCACCGGGCGCCTGGAGAAGTGCTACCGCGCCTACGGCGCCGAGCTCGAGGGCGACTTCAACGTGGTCGAGGCCGGCATGGCCTGGGGCAAGGTCAAGGACGAGGACTTCATCGGCAAGGACGCACACGTGCGCCACCGCGAGGAGGAGCCCGCGGCGATCATGTGCACGCTGACCGTCGACGATCACACCTCGGCGTCCGGGGTCAAGCGCTACATGCTCGGCAAGGAGCCGATCCTGACCCGTGACGGCCGGCCGCTCACCGATCGCAAGGGCCGACGTTCCTTCGTCACGTCCGCCGGTGCCGGGCCGTCGATCGGGAAGCACATCCTGATGAGCTACCTGCCCCCCGAGCACGCGGTCGTCGGCGAGCAGCTGTCGGTCGAGTACATGGGGGAGCGCTATCCGGTGACGGTCGCCACCAACGACTCGACACCGGTGTTCGACCCGGACAACTCGCGCGTGCGCAGCTGACATGAACATCCTGATATGAACATCCTGGTCTGCGTCAAGCGGGTGCCTCTGACCGGCGGCAAGATCGTCTTGACGGACGACGCGCGCGCGATCTCCACCCGCCACCTCGGCTTCACGATCAGCCCGCACGAGGAGTGCGGCTGCGAGGAGGCGGTCAGGCTGATCGAGCAGCACGGCGGCTCCTCCACGGTGCTTACGCTGGGTCCGCCCGAGGCCGAGGAGCAGCTTCGCGACATGATGGCGATCGGGATCGCCAAGGCCGTCCACCTGGTCACCGAGGGGGCGGATGAGTGGGATCCGCAGGCGACCGCCAACGCGATCGTCGCCGCGGTGAACGCTCAGCCGGAACCGTTCGACCTGCTCCTGTTCGGCAACGAGTCCGCCGACGCCGGCAACTACCAGGTCGCGATCCGAGTGGCTCACAAGCTCGGCCTGCCGGTCGTGACCGGCATCAAGGCGATAACTGCCGATAACGGAAACCTGCGCTGCGAGCAGGAGGTCCCGGACGGCCGCGACGTGTTCGTGGTGCCGATGCCCGCAGTGGTGACGGTCAAGGAAGGGATCAACCTCCCGCGCTATCCGTCGGTTCCCGGGCGACTCCGCGCCAAGCGCAAACCGCTCGAGGCGACCTCGCCGGAGCGTCCGGAACCGCAGCTGGAGATGGTGAAGCTGACCCTGCCGCCCGGATCGGGCAAGCAGGCGGAGGTCCTCGGCAACGGCGCCGAGGCGGCCGCGCCGGTGGTCGGCATGCTGCGCGAGCTGGGGCTGGTCTGATGAGCGTCCTCGTGTTCGTCCAGGACCCGGGCGACGAGCTCTCCCAGCAGGCGCTGACCTTCGCGCGCGGCCTGGGCGACGAGGTTCACGCCGTCGCGATCGATGACAGCGATGGCTACGCCCCGGCCGCCTGGGGGCAGGCGCTCGCCGCCGCCACCCGAGACAACGGCCCTTCGGCGGTCATCGCCCCCGGCACCGAGCGCGGGAACGAGGTCCTGGCGCACATGGCTGCGGAGCTTGACCTCCCGATGGCCGCCAACTGCACCTCATTCACCCCCGGCGACCCGCCGACCGTGACGCGCGTGCGCTGGGGCGGGAGCCTGCTCGAGGAGGCCCGGCTGCACGGCTCGCCGGCACTCTTCACGGTCGCGCCCCACGCCGTGGCGGCAGATCCGGACAGCGTCACGACCGGAGCCGACCTAGAGACGATCGAGCCCGCCGCGGAGGCCGTGGTCCGCGTCTCCGAGCGCGTCCAGGCCGAGGCCGCCGGCGTGTCGCTGACCGACGCCGACGTCGTCGTATCGGGCGGCCGCGGCGTGGGATCGGCCGAGGGCTTCGTGGTCATCGAGGAGCTAGCCGGGCTGCTCGGCGGCGCGGTGGGTTGCTCGCGCGCGGTGACCAGCGCGGGCTGGCGACCCCACACCGACCAGGTCGGGCAGACCGGCACGAAGGTCGCGCCCTCGCTCTACATCGCGTGCGGGATCAGCGGCGCCACCCAGCACATGGCCGGATGCAAGGGTGCCAAGAAGCTGCTGGCCATCAACCCCGACGCCGAGGCGTCGATCTTCGCCAGCGCCGACTACGCGGTGTTCGGCGACCTGCACGAGGTGGTGCCGGCGATCTCGGCCGAGATCAGAAAGGTGAGGGGCGGATAGCCTCCCCGATTGCCGCAGTGGCGCTCGCCGCGGCGCTGGTCGTGAGCGGCACGCTGTTCATCACGCGAGTCCGACTCCTCGTCGGCCTCGTGCAGAAAGCGGCGCCGACCAAGCGCTCGGGCGACCTCGGGCGACGGACGAAAAACGAAGCCACGATCGTGCTGGGTCAGCGCAAGCTGCTCCAGCGCTTCGTCCCCGGCCTGATGCACGCGTTCATCTTCTGGGGCTTCATGGTGCTGATCCCCACGATCGTGATCGCGATGATCGGCATCGTCGACAAACACGCCACCTTCCCCTGGCTCGGCGACCAGGGCTGGTACGCGCTACTCGTCGACATCTTCTGCGTGCTCGTCCTGACGGGCGTGATCGCGGCCGTGTACATCCGAAAGGTCCAGCGACCAAAGCGCTTCCAGGGCAGTCACTTGGGCGAGGCCGACCTGATCCTGGCCCTGATCGCGACGATCGTGATCAGCCTCCTGCTCTGGCACGCGACCCGGATCGCACTGCACCTGAACGAGTGGCCCGCGTCCTGGTCGCCGGTGTCGAACGCCCTGTCGCACCTCTTCGCCGACAACCAGACCACGAAGGTGCTCGAGCTCGTATTCGTCTGGATCCACGTCCTCACCATCCTGACCTTCCTGGCCTACCTGCCGCGGTCCAAGCACCTGCACATATTCGTGGCGGCCATCAACGTGTGGTTCGGGCGCACGCGCGCGGGCGGCCGGCTCGAGCCGCTCAAGTTCGACGATCCCGACATCCCCGAGGACGAGCTGCGCTTCGGCGCCGGCCAACCGAAGGACCTGACCTGGAAGCAGGTGCTCGACACCTTCTCGTGCACGGAGTGCGGCCGCTGCCAGGACGCCTGCCCGGCCTACGCCACCGGCAAGATCCTCTCCCCCAAGCTCGTGATCATGGGCCTGCGGGACGCCGTGTTCGCCGAAGGCGACGACGCGGAGACCCCACTCGTCCCGAACGCCGTCCCGGCGGACAGCGTGTGGGATTGCGTGACCTGCGGCGCGTGCATCCAGGCCTGCCCGGTCTCGATCGAACACGTCGACCACATCGTCGACTTGCGCCGGCATCTCGTGATGGTCGAGTCGAGCTTCCCGAGTGAGGCCGAGCCGATGCTGCGCGACGTCGAGCGCGCCTCGAACCCGTGGGGCAAGCCGCAGTCAGAGCGAGCCGAGTGGGCGGCCGATCTGGGCATCAGGATCCTCGAGCCGGGCGACCGGGCCCCCGAGTACCTCTACTGGGTGGGCTGCGCCTCCTCGTTCGACGAGCGCGCCCGCCGGACCGCCCAGGCCACCGCGCGCGTGCTGAGAAAGGCGGGCGTCGACTTCGCGATCCTCGGCCCGCGCGAGAGCTGCACCGGCGACCCGGCTCGGCGCATCGGCAACGAGTACGTGTTCCAGGCCTTCGCCGAGCAGAACGTCGAGACCCTGAACGAAGCCGGCGTCACCAAGGTCGTCACCGGCTGCCCGCATTGCTTCAACACGCTCGCCAACGAGTACCCGGACTTCGGCGGCAACTACGAGGTGATCCACCACTCGGAGCTGCTGTCGTCGCTCGTGAGCCAGGGGCGGTTAAAGCCAACCCGCGCCGACCAGGCCGACGGCACGATCACCTACCACGACTCGTGCTACCTGGCCCGCCACAACGACGTGGTGGACGCTCCACGCGAGATCGTCTCGGCCGTCGGCGCACCGGTCGAGATGGGGCGCTCGCGCAAGCAGACCTTCTGCTGCGGCGCCGGCGGCGCGCACATGTGGATGGAGGAGCGGGCCAAGCCGATCAACCAGGAGCGCGTGCGTGAGGCCGCCGCCACCGGCGCGGGGACGCTGGCCGTCGCCTGCCCGTTCTGCACGGTGATGCTGGACGACGGCGTCCAGAGCGCCGGAACCGATCTGCGCGTGGTCGACGTGGCCACGCTGCTCGACCAGGCGACCAGCGACGGAGCGGGCGGGTGAATCGGACTCGACCACGCGATCGGTTGAGTCGCGGTTCACACGGAGAACTCACCACTCGGCGCTGTCCGCCCGGCGAGTGGCGCGAAACCCGTGCCAGGACCGGGTGAACGACCGTTCACCATTCGGCGGGGGGACGAGTGGCGAGTTGTCGGGTTTGGGCCTCGCTTGGGAATCCGCCGCGATCCGGAACGAGGCTCAAAAGGTGGCCGGGCCGGATTCCCCTAGCTCGGCGTCCGTGGGGCCGGAGAAGCCTCGTCCGGCTGTGGCTGCGAGGACGGGCAGTCAAACGGATCGCCACGGCAGGGGCGATCAGCCAGCGGGCGGGACCGTCAGCAGCGCGGCGCTGCCCCCGGGCACCCGGAACACATACTGACCACCCGTGCCGTCGACCGGCTGCGTCCGAGCCTTCCCGGCGAGCAGCCCGGTCGAAGTGCCCGAGCCGAACGACTGCCCGCCCAGCGTGACCCCGCCGCGCGAGGTCAGCCGCGGCGCCTGGAGGCGCTCGAGCGTCCCGGCACCGCGTGCGACCCCCAGCCGGACCGCGACCGTGCGCGCCCCGGCGCCGTCGTTGATGGCCACGACGCGAACCGACCCGTCGGGCGCGATCGTGGCCCACGACTTCACCTGCCCGGCATTCGTCGCGGTCACATTGAGGAGATGCGAGCCGGGGGGCGCCGCCTGGGCGAACATCAGCAGGCCGTAGTACTCGGGCGAGACCGTACCCCGCCAGCGCCCGTCCGAGTGGGTGAACGTGAACAGCTCGTAGGTCGCTCCGGGATACGTGTGGATGTTGACGCCGTCGACGCCGACGCGCGCCATCTGGAACACCGCATCGAGCGCCCACAACGCCGAGGCGAACGACTGGGCGACGCCCGAGTCGACGCCGCACGAGATCGTGTTCATCTCGTCGATCCGCAGCGGCACCCCGTGGGCACGTGCGGTCTTGACCGACGGAATGACGCTGTCGGCCAGCGTCCGCGAGGAGCGGGTCGACAGGAGGTTGGCGATCGTCGGGTAGTTCGGCTCGCTCGGTCTGACGTAGCAGAGCTGAAGCGGATAGCGGTGCAGCGTGGCGACCGCAACCCGTGGGTGGCTGGAGAGGAACTGTCCCAGATATGGGAACCACTTCGGCGCGCCGATCGCCGGGCCAGCCAGGGGCGCCATCGTCAGCGGGTCGCCGATCCGGGTGATGTCCTGGTTGTAGTCCGCGAAGTCGTAGCCGCGCGGACGGCCCTTGTGCGCCGACCGGCCCCAGGTGAACACGCCGTAGAGCTCGGGTTCGTTGCCGAGCTCGAGCCCCTCGACCTGAGCCGGCCCGATGCCGTCGACCAGCGCCTTCGCCTCGACCGCCGCCAGGGTCGTGCTGTCGGCCTCAAGGTCGATACCGAGGATCAGCTTCGCGCCGAGCGTCGCGGCCAGGCCATGCAGGACCGATATGTAGCCCGGAGTCAGCGTGTAGTTGACGCCGGCCGGTTGGCTCATCCCCGCCACTGGCCACCAGGTCCAATCGGTGCTGTCGCCGCCGATGCGCAGGACCGGCAGCTGTCCGGGGTTCAGATTCCGGATCAGCTGGACGAACACCGGATTCAGGGCCGATGGGTCCGTCCCGGCGTAGGCGGCCACCGCGGGGTACTCGAGCGAGAGGCCGACGAACCCGCCCGGGATTGCCTGGCGGCGGACCGCACCACGGATCCGCAGGACGGCGTCTCCGGCCGGCGCCCGTGGCGACCCGGCCACCTGGTTCGCCTGCGTCCGTGTCTGGGCCTGCGCGGTTGCCTGGGCCTTTGACCCGCCCGCGCAACCCGAGAGCAAGCCGGCGACCATGAGCACGGCGGCGAGGGCCACGGCCGCTACTCCGAGCGCGATCCCCCTTCGCCATCCTCCCCTGTGCATCGACCTATGCTCGCACCACTCGGCAACGCACGTCGCGTTCACGGCCGAGCCGCCGACCCGCGCGTTAGCCCAGCGCTGCGACCGCCGCGTCGAGTTCGGCTCGAGCGCGGCCGTAGGCGAGGGCATCCGAGGCGAGCGCATCGAGCACCAACAGTGCCGCGCCCACGATCGGTTCGCTGGGCGACGCGCCGACGCGGGCCCTGCGCGCCACCCCATGCGCCCCACGCTCGATTGCGTCAACCACCCTCGCCGGGACGGCGCGCAGGAGCCGCCCAGCACGACCTGGGACAGCGAGGTCCTGCCGATCGCGTGGAGCGACAACGACATCACGTTGTGGCCGGGCGAGTCCGAGACCCTGCGCGCCACCTACCGCAGGGCGCAGCTGAATGGCGCCGAGCCTGTCGTCAGCCTGTCGGCTGGAACGTGCCAACGATGGACGTGCCCGCAGCACCGTAATCTGGCGCCCATGACCGGGCCGCCCGAGAACATCGCGTGATCGCGATCCTCGGCGGCCTGGGAGCCGCCGTCGCGTGGGCGCTCTCCACGCTCTGCTCCTCGCGCTCGAGCCGGCTGATCGACCCTCGCTCAGTGGTGGCCGGGATGATGGTCGTCGGCCTGGTGATCACCGCTCCTCTCGCCGCGCTGAGCGGCATCCCGGCCCGCCTCGGCGCCGGCTCGGTCGCCTGGCTGGCCACATCGGGCATCGGCAACGTCGGCGGGCTGGTGTTGGCCTACCGCGCCTTGAGGGTCGGTCAGGTTGCCATCGTCGCTCCGCTGATCTCTACCGAGGGTGCCGTCGCCGCGGTGATCGCCGTGATCGCCGGCGAATCGGTTGCGCCCGGCGTCGCAGTGACCCTGTTGGCCATCCTGGCGGGCGTGTGGCTGGCGTCGGTGGAGGAGGCCCCGCGTCCGGAGACCGGGCTCGAGGCCTCGGGTGCGCTTGCCCCCGGCGCGCAGCCCGACCCCTCGGGTGCGCCGCATCCCTACCAAGCGATCCTGTTCGGGATCGCCGCCGCACTCACCTTCGGCGTCAGCTTGTATGCCACTGGGCGTGCCGGAACCGAGCTGCCGGTGTCCTGGGTCGTTCTGTCGGCGCGCGCGATCGGGACCGTGGCCCTCGCCCTGCCGCTGGCCATCACCCGTCGCCTGCAGATCACCCGACGTGCCGCCCCATTGGTGATCACCTCGGGGGTGTGCGAGGTGATCGGCTTCTACTCGTACACGACGGGCGCTCGTCACGGCATCGCGGTGGCCGCCGTGCTCTCCTCGCAGTTCGGGGGACTGGCGGCGCTGGCGGCGTATGTCGTGTTCGGCGAGCGGCTCAGCCGCAAACGCACGCTCGGCGTGTGCACGATGCTGGCCGGGGTCGCGGTGCTCAGCGCGCTGCAGGCGTGAGCGGTCCCGTCGAACCGGACAGCCGTGGCTCGACCACGCGCTCGAGTTCCAGCTCCAGCCCCCCGTCGCCGACCTCGCGCACGACGAGCGGCAACCCGAGCCGCGCCGCAGCCCGCTCCGCGGCCGCGCGCGTCGCCGGCGTCGGCCGCTGGGCCAGCCACATGACACGCGTGTAGTGCGCGAAGTAGTCGTCGCTCAGCTCGGGGTAGCGGTCCAGTCCGAGCTCGCGCCACACCGTGTGCTCGAACGTCCGAGCCAGGAAGTCGGTGAGGAAGTACGTCCCCGGCTCCTCATCCAGCGCGGCACTCACCTCCGCGCGCGCGAACAGGTCATAGCAGTGCTCGCCGCGCAGGCGCGGCAGCGGGTCGAGCGCGCCCAGCGTCCCGCAATCTCCGTAGGCCACGGCCACGACGTCTCGGCCCTCGGACAGCCCGGCAACGGCGGGACCGATGCGCTCGGGGTGGTTGTGGAGCAGAGCCGGGACCGGGATCACATCCAGGTCCCACCCCCGCCTCCGGGCGATCCGGCGCACGTCGACCGCCAGGGCCCCGCAGGCCACAACAGCGGCCCGGCTCATCCTGGAAAGGCCAGCTGGTCGACGAACATGTCGTTGAAATCGGACCGGCCGGACAGCTCGACGTATTCGACCTCGCGCAGGATCGAATACGCCTCGGCCCGCTCGCGCACCGACAGCGCGGCGATCTTGGCCCCCTCGCCGGCCACGTTGCCGGCCGACACGATCCGGGGCAGGGCGATCTTCGGCACCAGACCGATCCGGACCGCGCTCAACGGCGTCAGGTACGCCCCGAAGCTGCCGGCCAGCAGCACCTGGGTGATGTCCCGGTCCGTGAGGCCGAGCTCTGAGAGCAGGATGTTCCAGCCGGTTGCGATCGACGCCTTGGCGAACTGGAGCTCGCGGACGTCACGCTGGGAGAGGAACACGGACCGCTGCGGATCCGTGCCGCCGCGCCAGTCGAGCACGAACACCCGCTCCTGGCCGATCTTCGTCAGCCGGGGGGCGAGGGCGGGATGCGACACGGCCGCCGCCTCGTCGGGGATGAACCGCCCGGAGTGATCGAGCAGCCCGCAGTGGACGAGCTCCGCCACCGCGTCGACCAGGCCCGAACCGCACATGCCCTCGGGCGGCACGTCGCCGATCACGTCGAGCGTCACGCCGTCGTCGGCCGAGATCTTGACCCCCTCGATGGCCCCGGCCGCGGCGCGCATCCCGCACTTGATCTGGGCCGCCTCGAACGCCGGGCCCGCCGGCGCCGCCGTCGCCACCACGCGGTCGACCGATCCGAGTGCGATCTCGCTGTTGGTGCCGACGTCGATGAACAGCCGCACCCGGCGATCGCGCGTGATGCCGGTGGCCAGCATCCCGGCGACGATGTCGCCGCCCACGTACGCCCCGAGCGACGGGAACACGAACGCCGGCGCCCGCGGATGCACCTCCACGCCAAAGTCGTGGGCGCGCACCTCCGGGAACGAGTGGGTCGAGACCACGAACGGAGCCATCGACAGCGGCTCGGGATCGATCCCGAGCGCCAGGTGCATCATCGTGACGTTCCCGCACACGGTGATCTCGTACACCTCTTGCGGTTCGACGGCGCCCTCGAGGCAAACCTCGGACACCAACTCGGTCAGGGTCTCGTGCACCCGCTCGCGCAGCGCCGCCAAAGCCTGATCGTCCATCATCGTCGCCGAGATGCGCGTGATCACGTCGGCGCCGAACGGCTGCTGGCGGTTCAGCATCGACCGCACCGCCACGGGCTGGCCGCTCTCGAGATCCAGGAGCGTGGCCACCACGGTCGTCGTGCCGAGATCGAACGCGATCGCGAACCGTCGCGCGGTCGTGTCGCCGGCCTCGAGTCCGATCAGCTCCTGATCGGCCACCACCGCGGTGACGTCGAAACCCGAGGCCCGCAACACCGACCCGAGCGAGCGCAGGACCTCGACCGAGGTCTCCGGCTCGAGATCGTCTAGCGCGTCAAGCACGCGCTGAAGGTCGGAGCGCTGGTCCTCCATCGAGGGCTCGGCCAGCACCAGGTGGCGCTTCTGCACCGCGGGGCGCAGGATGACGTGGCGACCCACCCCGGCCAGCGCCGCCTTCGGCCGCGTCTGGAGCGGCGGGACCTCGACGACCAGATCGCCGCGTGCGGACGCCCGGCAGGCGAGCCGCCAGCCTTCCCGCAACTCGTCCGGCGAGAACGCCCGGGGATCGAGCGGCCCGACCGGCACCTCGCCGGACACGATCCGCACGCGGCACTTCTTGCACGTGCCGTGGCCGCCGCAGGTGGAGTCGATCGCGATCCCGTTCCAGCTCGCCGCGTCGAACACCGGCGTCCCGCTCGGAACCCGGACCTCGGCGCCCTCGGGAAGGAACCTGAGCCGGACGCGCGCCGCGCCGTCGTCGGGCGCTGGATCTACAGAGCTGGGATCCGCCCCCGCGAGCTCGAGCCTGCGCCGGTGGGGCGATACCCCGCTCACGACACCGGCGCCCCCGCGGCCACCGCCGCCTGCCGCGCCCGGTGCGCGGCGATCCAGTTCGCGCCCCACTCGTCGTGCCCGAGCAGCAGGTCGCTGGCCCGTACGGCGTCGACGACCGGCCGGGCGGTGGACATGATCGCGCTGGTCAGCCCGGCCGCCATCGCCATCGGCAGGAACCCCGCGTTGAGCGCATGCCGATCGGGCAGCCCGAACGAGACGTTGGAGGCGCCCAGGGACATGTTTACGCCGAGTTCGTCGCGGATCCGGCTGATCGTGGTCAGCGTCGTCGTGACCGCGGTCGGGTCGGCGCCCACGGTCATGGCCAGCGGATCGATGATCACGTCCTCGCGCGCGATCCCGAAATCCGCGGCGGCCGAGATGATCTTGCGCGCGCACTCCAGACGCTTCTCGGGCGTCTCGGGAATGCCGGTCTCGTCGTTGGCCAGCCCGATCACCGCCGCGCCGTAGCGAGCCACGATCGGGAGGATTTCCTGCAGGCGCTCATCCTCGGCCGTCACCGAGTTCACCAGCGCACGACCCTCGTAGACCGCCAGGCCGGCCTCGAGCGCCTCGATCACCGAGGAGTCGATGCAGATCGGCGCGTCGACCGCCTCCTGAACGGTGCGCAGCATCGTGGCCAGCAGCTCGGCCTCGTCCACGAGCGGGATGCCGGCGTTGACGTCGAGCATGTCGGCGCCGGCCTGCACCTGGGCCAGCGCGTCCGCGGTCACCGTCGACAGATCGCCCTCGCGCAGCTCCTCGGCGAACTTCTTGCGCCCGGTAGGGTTGATCCGCTCGCCGATGATGCAGAACGGCCGGCCGGCGCCGATCGTGACCTCTTTGGTCGCCGACCGCAGGACCGTCTCGGCGGGTTTGATGCGCGCGTCGTTCATACCAGCACCTTCTCGCGCCGCAGCTCCATCAGCTCCTTGGCCTTCTTGACCGCCGAGGAGGCGTCGGCCGAGTAGCCGTCTGCGCCGACCGCGTCGGCGTACTCCTGGGTGACGGGCGCGCCGCCCACCATCACGATCACCTGCTCGCGCAGGCCGGCCTTCTCGAGCGCGTTGATGTTGGCCTTGAACATCGGCATCGTCGTCGTCAGGAAGGCGGAGAAGCCGACGATGTCCGGGCTGTGCTCCTCAATCTGCTCGATGAACTTCTCGGGCGGCACGTTCACGCCCAGGTCGATCACCCGGAAGCCAGCGCCCTCGAGCATGATGTTGCAGAGGTTCTTGCCGATGTCGTGGACGTCGCCCTTGACCGTTCCCATCAGGAACGTGCCGACCTCCGCCATCCCGGTCTCGGCCAGGAGCGGGCGCAGGATGTCGAGCGCGCCCTGCATCGCGCGCGCGGCGATGAGCATCTCGGGGACGAAGAAGTCGCCGCGCTCGAACCGGGCCCCGACCTCCTCGAGCGACGGGATCAGCGCGTCATAGAGCATCCGTTCGGGCTCGAGCCCCTGTTCCAGCCCGTCCTCGACGCCCTGCCGGACTGCCGGCGCATTGCCAACCAGCGTCTCGTCGTACAGCAGCTGGAGGATCTCTTCATCGGTCACGCCGCCCGCTCTCCTTGATCGTCGTGATGGCCGAGGCGCCGGCTCAAACTCGCCGCCTCGCTTGTCAGTATCGGTCGCAATTCCTCGATCCGGGCCGGCGTCATCCGCAGCGTCGGTCCCGAGATGCTTAGCGCGGCGATCACCTCGCCTTGTGCGCCCCGCACCGGCGCCGCCATCGCGGACAGGCCAACCTCGAGCTCGTCGATCGAGGTGGCGAAACCGCTGCGCCGAACCGCCTCGAGCTCGCTGCCCGCCGTCGCCCCGGCGGGGCCGGCCGTCGCCCCAGCGGAGCCGGCCGGCGGAACGGGCCCGCGCCCGAACGCCGCCCGGCCGAAGGCCGCAAACACCTTGCCGTTGGCGGAATGCTCATAGCCGACCGAGCGCCCGAGCCACTGTCCGGCGCCGAGGAAGTGCCGGCTGTCCACCTGGGCGATGTGCTCCACCCCGTCATGCGCGGGGACGGCGAGGTTGATGGTCTCCTCCGAGGCCTCCGACAGGTTGTCGAGCGAGGGGCGCGCCAGCTCGACCAGGTTGCGCTCGAGCATGCCGCGTTCAGCCATCCTGAGGATCGCGGGCCCGGGCCGGAGCCGTCCGCGCTCCCCGTCCTGTTCGATCAGCCCGCGGCGCTCGAGCGCGCTGACCAGCCGCGAAGCCGTGCTCTTGGGCAGCCCGGCGGCGGAAGCCAGGTCGGTCAACGCCACCGGTTGCTCGGACTCGAGCACCCGCACGAGCAGGTCGGCGCCGCGGTCGATCGCCGTGGTCCCTTGAGCCGTCGCTTGGAACTGTTGTTCCACGCGGTATAGATTACGCATTCACGCCGCCAGGTCAACCCACGAACGAGGAGCCGCCCGTGTTCGTCAACTCGATGCCCCGCTACGAGATCCTCAGCGAAGACGCGATGGACGTGATCGACCGCGGCTGGCGACGGCTCGTGTCCGAGATCGGGGTCGAGTTCCTGCTCCCGGAGGCGGTCGAGGTGCTCGTCAAGGCGGGCCAGACGCTCGAGGACGAGAACCGGATCCGGTTTGATCCGGAGTTCATCCTCGAGCAGGTCGCCAAGGCGCCTCGCGAGTTCGAGCTCCAGGCACGCAACCCGGAGCACAGCGCCCACATCGGCGGCAACCACATGGTGTTCGCGCCGGTCTACGGCCCTCCGTTCATCCGCGACGGCGACACCCGCCGGGACGCCAAGATGGCCGACTTCGAGAACCTGGTGAAGCTCTGTCAGGTGTTCGACCAGCTCGACTCGCCCGGCGGGACGATCTGTGAGCCTGAGGACCGCCCGCTCGACTCCCGCCACCTCGACATGGTGTTCGCCCTTCAGACCCTGTCGGACAAGCCCTACATGGGATCGGTCACCTCGGGCCCGAACGCCGCCGACACGATCCGCATGGGCGAGATCCTGTTCGGCGGCCGCGAGGCGATCGAGCGCGCGCCGGTTTCGATCAGCCTCATCAATGTCAACTCGCCGCTCCGCTACGACGACCGGATGCTCGCCGCCATGTTCGAGTACGTGAAGGCAAACCAGGCGGTGGTGATCAGCCCGTTCCTGCTGATGGGCGCGATGTCGCCGGTGTCGCTGCCGGCCACCCTCGTGCAGCAGGTGGCCGAGGCGCTGGCCGGGATCGCGCTGGCCCAGCTGCTCCGCCCGGGCGCCCCGGTCGTGTTTGGGAGCTTTTTGTCGAACACCGACATGCAGTCGGGATCGCCCTCGTTCGGCACCCCGGAGTCGGGACTGGGCGTGCTCTGCACCGGCCAGATCGCGCGGCGGTTCGGTCTGCCGTGGCGCGGCGGCGGCGGGCTGAACGCGTCGCAGACCGTCGATGCTCAGGCCGCCTACGAATCGCTCATGACGCTGCTCCCGACGTTCCTGGCCGGAACCAACTTCGTGATGCACTCCGCCGGCTGGCTCGAGGGCGGCCTCGTCTCCTGCTACGAGAAGTTCATCGTGGATGTCGAGCTGTTGCGCGAGCTCCGACACGAGTTCACCCCGCTCGAGATCGACGAGGCGTCGCTGGCGTTCGACGCGCACACCGAGGTCGGACCCGGTGGCCACTTCCTTGGCGCCGCCCATACCCTGGAGCGATTCCGCGAATGCTTCTACCGCCCGTTGCTCTCCTCCACCGAGAACTTCGATCGCTGGTCCAAGCGGGGTGCCAAGAACACGACCGCCCGCGCCGGCGAGATCTGGCGGGACATGATCGAGGCCTACGAGGAACCTCCGCTCGATGACGCGATCCGGGCCGAGCTCGAGGAGTTCGTGGTGCGCCGGCGCGCCGAGCTCGGCGACTAACGGTTGGCCGCCCCGACCCGGCCAGAGCCGGCCGCGGGCATGAACGCCCCCGGGAGATCCGGGCCGAACCGACCGCGGGCATGAACGCCCGCGAGCTACGGCTGCTGTTCCTAGTCGCCGGCGCGGTCGTGTTCTTCGACACGGCGTTCTACGCGGCGGTCGTGCCGCTGCTCCCCTCGCTGACGCGCGAGCTGCACCTCTCGAAGGCGTCCGCCGGAGTGCTGACCGCCGGCTATGCCGCGGGGACGCTGGTCGGGTCCCTCCCCGGGGGGATGCTCGCCGAGCGGTACGGCCCGCGCGTGACGCTCTACGCCGGCCTGGCGATGATGGGCGGGGCAAGCCTCGCCTTCGGACTGCTCAATAACGTCGCGCTGCTCGACGCGGCGCGTTTCGTGCAGGGCCTGGGTGGAGCCTGCACCTGGGCGGGCAGCATGGTCTGGCTGATCCTGGTCGCTCCTCCCGAGCGGCGCGGAAGCGCGATCGGAGGCGCACTCGCGGCCGGCATCGGGGGCGCGCTGGTCGGTCCGGTGGTCGGCACGCTCGCCCACGCGCTCGGCCGTGGTGTCGTGTTCTCGGCCGTCGTGGTCGTCGCCGCCGGCCTGGCCGTGGCGCTGACGATCCTCCCCAGCCCCCCGGCGCCCCAGCCCCGGCGTGGCGGTCCGAGCCTCGCCCGCCAGATCCGCCACCCGGCGATCGCGCTTGGCATGTGGCTGGTGGCGCTCCCGGCCCTGGCGTCGGGGGCGATCAACGTGCTCGGCCCCCTGCGCCTGGGCCAACTCGGGGCGGGCGCGGTCGCGATCGGCGCCACCTTCCTCCTCGCCGCTGCCGCCGAGGCCGCGCTGAGCCCGATGGTCGGACGGGTGTCGGATCGTCGCGGGCGGATCTTCCCGCTGCGGATCGGGCTGGCCGCCGCCACGATCACCCTGCTGCTCTTCACGCTCCCGCACACCGGCTTGCTGCTCGCGGTCGTGATCGTCCTTGAGACGCTGGCGCTCGGCGGGTTCTGGGCGCCGACCATGGCAATGCTGTCGGACGCGGCCGACGCGCAGGGCATGAGCCAGGGCTACGCCCTCGCGCTGATCAACTTCGCCTGGGCGGCGGGGCAGATCACCGGCGCCGCCGGCGGCGGCGCGCTCGCCAAGGCCGCGGGCGACGCCGTGCCGTTCGCCCTGGCCTCAGCGCTGTGCGTGGCCACGCTCGCGCTGATCCTCGTGCGATCGGTCCGCGCGACGCTTCCGCGCTAGCCGGCACGTGTTATCCATCCCGGCGCGGGCTCAGACCGCCGCCATCGGCCGGCAGGTCAGCGCTGGACGCGGACGTCGCCGAGCCGTAGACTCCTAAACGATGACTGATATATCAGTCGTCCCCGAGGGGGCTCGAACCGGTGCCTCGCGCGGTTTGCTGGCTGACCGCGCCTATCGCGCCTTGCGCGACCGTCTGGTCACGCTCCAGATCCCACCCGGTTCGCCGATCGACGAGGACGCGATCGGCCGCGAGCTCAAGATGGGCCGCACCCCGGTGCGCGAGGCGATCAAGCGCCTGGCCCTCGAGAACCTGGTGACGGTGTTCCCCCGGCGCGGCACGTTCGCCTCGGAGATCAACATCACCGACCTCGCTCACATCTCGGACGTGCGCGCCCAGCTCGAGGCCCACGCCGCCTATCGGGCCGCCGAACGGATAACCGACGGACAACGGGCCGAGCTGGCCGGTCTACTCGAAGAGCTTCGACTCAGCCGCGGGAGGGACGACCTCGAGGCGTTGATGGAGCTCGACGCCACCGTGCACCGGTTCGTCTTCCGCTGCGCCGGGAACCCCTTCCTGGAAGAGACCCTGGGGCGGTATCTGAACCTCTCGCTGCGGATCTGGTACCTGGTGATCGACCGCTTGCCCCACCTGTTCGCGCGCGTACACGAGCACCAAGAGGTGCTCGAGGCGATCTCAGCCGGCGACGCCGACCGCGCGCGGGACATCATCGGCCGCCACATCGCGACCTTCGAGCAGGAGATCCGCGCGGTTCTTTGAGCGCGCTCTCCGGGCGGCGCGCAACGACGCCCCCATATAGCGGCGCAGGTGCCACACCAGCAGGACCGTCCACCACACGCTCGTGATCAGGTGGATGTAGGACAGAAACGATCCGCCGGCAGGCGCGAACAAGAGCGCGGCGCCCGTTAGCGCCAGCGGAACCGAGACGAGAAAGAGCCCAACCGAGACCAGGTCACAGAGGCGGTCGCGGGCGAAGGCGCGGCGGATCCGGAGCATGCCGACGTCGCCGATCTTGTGCGCGACGAGCAGCAACGCCAGCGTGGAGATGCCGGCGTGCACCCAGATAACCGCCCAGGGCAGCGAACGACCTCCGACGTTGATGCCATACAGGATTGCGCCCGTGGCGATCGCGCCGAGTAGCGGTCCGAGTGCAAGCAGGCCGCGCTGCGCCGCCGAGCGCCGCACGGTCCCCGCCGGCCGCACCGGCGCCGGCTCCGGCACGGGGGCCGAAGCCTCACGGGCAGCCGCCGCAAGGGCCACCACACCCCGAGGTGCCGAGTCTTGACCCACCCGTCCCCGCGGCAACGAACCGTAGGCTTCCCGCGCCCGCGGGGACGCCGGCGACCGACCGTAGTCTTCCCCCGCCCGCGAACGCGGCGACAGCGGATCGGAGCCTTCCCGGCCCGGGCGGTAGGCCGTCCACAGGAACGCGGCGACGCCGATGACGACGAAGATCAGGTGCGGCCAGTGCTCGGCGAGCAGCTTGCCCATGACAGCCCTGGGCGGCGCCTCAGCGTGAGGTGCGCTGCACGTCGCGCAGCGCGAGCCCCATCAGCACCCCGCCGGCGAAGATGAACCCGTGCTGGGTGAAGTGGATGGTGGGGTTGAGGGCGAGCTGCTCGACGAACGGCATCACGAGCACGACCTCAAGGAGCGCCGCGAACATGACCAGGCACAGGGCGCGCCTCCGCCTCGCGCGTCGCACGTCGACCGGCGTGGGCAGAGGATTGGCTTCCACACCCGCGTGATCGGCCGCGCCAGCGGGTCCTTGACTCATGCCGGGCTGTCCCCGCTCACAGGCTCGCTCTCGCCGCTCGCCCAGGTGTGGGCCATCGCCCTGAGACCTGCGACCAGCGAGCTCCGCGCCAAGCGGCGGCGGCGGCCGGGAGCGCCGGCCGGGGGAATCAGCCGGCGCTGGGCACGCGCAACCGCGGTGGGCAACGCTGCCGGAAGATGGGCCGAAGCACCCGCGGCGGGGTCTGCCGAACCCGAAGCCGAATCCGGAGCCGAAGCCGAGGCCGAGGCCGAAGCCGAGCCCAAGGCCGCGTCCGCTCCCGCGGGCGCGTCGACCGCGAACAGACGCTCGACCACCTCGGGCGGCTCGGGCCGGTAGAACAGGAAGCCCTGCGCGGTGTCGCAGCCTGCGGTCTGGAGCCTGCCGAGCTGCTCGGCGGTCTCGACTCCCTCGGCGGTCACCGAAAGCTTGAGCGCGTGCCCGAGCTCGATCACCGCATTGACGATCGCAACGTCCTCCTCGTTCTCGGGCACGCCGCGCACGAACGAGCGGTCGACCTTGACGCAGTCGACGGGGAGCCGGCGCAGGTACTCGAGCGACGAGTAGCCGGTGCCGAAGTCGTCGATCGCGATCTTGATCCCGAGCTCCTTGAGCTCGGTGAGCACCCGGATCGACGACTCGGGGTCTTCGATCAGGACGCTCTCGGTGACCTCGAGGCAGAGCCATGCGGGATCGATGCCG
>DATJRS010000208.1:0-6413 GCA_035504535.1 Solirubrobacteraceae bacterium
CCCGACTTAGCCGGTGCATCGCTGATCTCGTGAAGACCGGTGGCTGTCGCGATCAGAACGAGCCCGAGCGATAGCAATGCCACTAGCAGCACTGCACGTTTCAGGTCACGCCGACGTGGTTCCACGCAGCCGGGTTTGATCCGCTTCGCCGGGCCGTCGTCCTTGTCCGCGGTGCGGCGAAGCACATCGACCTTGGCGCCGGTCGGGGCGTCGAGCTCGGGCGCCATGGAGCGCTGCTCGTCTTCTCGGTGGGATAGCTCCCGCCGACGAGACGCGAGGTCAGGGAGTTGAGGGGCCTCGTCTTCCGGCTCGTAGATATCAGCGCCGGCCGCCACACCAGCCGCGCTTCGAGCGACCGGTTCCAGCTTCGGTCGCGGCCGCACGGCGGTTGGCTCCGTCCCATTGCGCCGTCCCACGCCCGACTCGCCCGACATCGGCCGCCGCGGCGGTTGTTCCCCTTGGGCGTGTTGCCCGACGAGGAGGGTGATCAACTGTGCCCGGCGAACCGCGCTATCCGGCGTCGGATCGTGCGCTAGTACGAGGCCGTGTTGTTCCGGCTGGTCCGTATCGCATGCTTCGACGGCTGGGCGGAGCTCGAGCTCCCGGAGGCGAGCAATGGCGTTGACCGCAGCTAGGCCCGTCAGGTCCTCGAGCAGAACTTCTCGCCGGCGCATTGAGGCAGTGGCGGACATCCGACTGCTTAAGCGATCCGGGCGGCACTTTGCGACAAGCCCGCGGCTTGTCCTCGGTTACGCAGCCCTACCTACGAGCTCGCCTAGGCGAGTCCGTTGCGCCCGCACTGATGAAACGACAAGGTGGGCCGGCCCGCAACCGCGCAATGTGTCGATCCTCAGGATGTTCCGGACGCCGACGGCACGTCGCAGCCGAGTCACTGGATCTCGATGTTCAGTTGATTCGAAGCGTCGCCCCCGAACAACGCGGCATGAGCGCCGCTTGGGGACGGCAATCGGCAATCGCGCTCACAGACCGCCCCTGCGGACACTGCATCGTCGCCGGAGCGATGACGCCCACCATCGTCGAGCCGGCCATCGCGTTCGTGGCAGGCCGTCGGAAAATGCGGAAAGAGCGCGATTTCGGGCTGGGGACGTTTCCACTGAGAAACGTTTTTGCGCGTGCCCCGCCGCGGTGGTGTCAGGCGGTGTTGGCGATCCAGTGGTTGTGGAGCTTGAGGATGTTGTGGGTCGCTGCCACCAACCGTATCTCCGAGTGCGCGGCGGCTCTGCCTCTTCGCATGAACTGATCAACGCGCCGGTTGTATTTGATCTGTCCGAACACCGGCTCGATAGTGATCTTGCGCAGGGCGTAGAGCGCGCGACCGCGCTCGGTCTTGAGCTTGTCGCGCATCTGCTCGTAGAGGCCGTTCTCCCAGCCGGGACGTTTGCCCTCGCGGGCTGCGCCGTCGGGCGGGACGAGCACCTCGATCCCGCGGGCCGTGATCGCCTCGATCTGACGGGTATGCCAATAGCCGGCGTCACCCACGACCGCCTCGGGCTGCTCGTCTATCCCGTGCCGGGACAGGTGAGCGAGCGCCCGATCGAGGATCGGCTCCAGCTGTCCGAAGTCGGCTGCCTCCAACGAGATCTCGGCGGCAAGGATGATCTGCTGCTCAGTCACGGCGGTCTGCACGTTGTAGGCCTGGCGGTGCGGCAGTCCCTTTGAGCGCATCACCCGCGAATCTGGATCGGACAGGTTGACCTGCCCCTCCGGAGCCTCGGGCGGCACGTAGGGCTTGCTGTTGCCTTTCAGAACCCGCCCGAGCTTGTCGCGCTCGGTCGCACGCCGGTGCTCGTAGGCTTCGTTGGCGGCCAACTGCACCCGATGGTTCTGCTCAAGCCGCCGGGCGGCCTCAAACAGCCGGTCCTCACGACCCCGCGCAATCGCACGCCCTTCGCGCTGACGATGTTCCTCGAGCTGGTGGCGCGCGACCCTGAACCACTCACGCCGGCCGCCCCTCCCACTCACCGACCGGGCCGGCTCAACCTCCACCTCCCGCTCGAGCTCCTCACCACCGACCGCACGGCCCGTGCGCTCCTCGATCCGCCGCTTGGCATCCGCCAGCGCCCGCTTGCGACCCTCCGCCGTGCGCAGCTGCTCGGGCAACTCATCACCCCGCGCGTCACCGTAGAGCTCATCCTCCCGCCGATCGGTCTGCTCCGCTTCGCGCAGGATCGCCCTGACCACCCCGCTATAGGAACGGTTCTGATCCATCGACGCGTTCGCCTTGATCTTCGTCCCATCGACCATGATCACCCCGACCGACACCAACCCGGCCTCCTTGCACAACCCGAGCACCTGATCAAACAGCTCGGCGATCTCGGTCTCGTGCCGGCGGCGGAACTCCGCGATCGTGGAGTGATCCGGCACCCGCATGCTCGGGATCACCTTGTACGCAACGTCCTCAAGGCACGCCCGCTCGATCTGACGAGACGACCGATTCCCACGCGCATACGCGTACAAAAGCAACGCAACCAGCATCGCCGGGTCATACGGAGCGCGCCCCGTGCCACCCAACCGATACCCCTCACGGAAACGCTCCAGATCCATCTGATCAACCGCCCCCAAGATCGTCCACACCAAATGATCCTCAGGCAGCCACTCCACCAGCGACGGCGGCATCAACAACAACTGGCCGCGCTCACACGAAACGAAATCTCGAGCCATACCCGGAAGCGTCTTAAACCCGCCAGACGGCACCGATATTCCGACAGCCTCCCACGGATGGACTCGCCAGCACGACCACGGGTTATGCGGTCCGGATGAGCGAGCGCAGGTCCGTACCGGACTCACGCCCTCAGCTATAAGTCAGAGGACGCATGGCCTGCTGCCTGTGGGGTGGAGCACGGGCTATCCGTCTTCAACGCGAGGTTCAATATCGCTGCTCAGGCAACACGAATCCCAGGGGAGTACGCATGCCGTTGACCCAGTCCCAGATGATCGCCGCTGTGGCCGACCGCGCCGAGATGAGCAAGGCCGATGCGAAGCGGGCGCTCGAGGCCCTCGATGCGATCGTCCTTCAGGAGCTGGGTAACGCCCAGAAGGTCCGTCTCGGTGGGCTCGTCCAGCTGACGGTGCGCGTCAAGCCGGCGACCAAGAAGCGAGCGGGCCGCAACCCGGCGACGGGTGCGGAGATCACGATCGCGGCCAAGCCGGCGAGCGTCGATGTCCGAGCGCGCCCGCTGGCGAAGGCGAGGGCGGCGCTTCCATCCGTTCAGAAGGCACGCCGCCGGCTCGCCGCGTCGAACGCGCGCGCGTCGCGCTAAGCCCTGCCGCCGTCGTCCGAGCGGCTCCACTACGGGTTGGACAGCCGGCCCGCCTCGACCTTCAGCGTCGGCGTCAGCGCGGGCGTCGCCAGCGCGGAAGTCACACAGATCGGCTGAGCAAGCGACACCAGCCGCGGAGACGGTCGCTTTGGCGATCGATCAGATCGGTCACGCACCGGCAGATCATCGCGGCCACAACGGAGCGAGTTGCCAAGGGTCGAGCCCAACGGACCATCGCGGTCCTGGCCACTGCTCGTGTGCCCAGGCGAAGAAGTCTCGCCCGTCCGGCAGCTTGATCGTCCGGTGCTCGCTCGACAGGACCATCCAGGGGCGCTCCGGATCGTGCTCGGTGATCGTGAGCCCGTACTCGAGCATTAAGTCGAACGTATGTTCGCATCATTGTCAAGAGCGCTGCGTCGCCGCCGTCTCCCTCGGAAGCCCGGCGGCTACGTCAGTCGCGAACCCGAGGCCCGAAAGTGCCGCGGTCACTCTCTGATTGTCGGTTACTTACCGAACAAGCGGTCGAAGTAAAAGAACCGGATCGACCCCGAGGCTCTGGGTCAGACGTTCGTCCTTGGCCTGCGCGGTGGGCCATGTATCAGTGGCGAGAGTCGTCGCTGCATCGTGCAGCGGCCTTGGGTCGTCCACCCCCGCGGAAGCCGACGCGATCAGCCGGCTCGCGCCCTAGCCTGGTCAAATGCACTGGTCCGGCGGTCTTCCTACCGTCGTCCTGCTAGCCGTCGACTTGGCCGGATGGCCGACTGGCGGCGACCTCGGCGCCCGGTCCCCGTCGACCCCCTCCCCACTGCTGTCTCCTTCGCAATCTTGAACCCAACCGCCCCACGCCGGCCCGCCGCGATCCGCCAATCGCGCCCGTGGGCCCTGCTCGTCGCCGTCAGTGCGACTGTCGGCCTGTCGGGATGCGCCGGACACGGCGCGGCAAGCGCCGCGGCGTCCGCGCCCGCGCCGGACCGCACCGCGAGCGGCACGGCCACCGCTCGGGCGGCGACGCCGGTGCCGCGCCGCTCACCGCGGCCCCCCGCCGCGCTGTCGCTTATCACCGAACCGAACCAGGGCATCGCGCCCGTGCTCGACGCCGTCGAGCACGCGAAGCGCTCGGTCGAGCTGGTGATGTACGAGGACGAGGACCCGCAGGTCGACGCGGCCCTGGCCGCAGATGAGCGTCGCGGCGTTCGCGTCCGCGTGCTCCTCAACGGCGGCGACTACGGCCAAGGGTCCGCCGAGAATCAGGCCGCCTACGTCTACCTCCGGGCCCACGGTGTGCCGACTCGCTGGACCCCGGCGTACTTCGCCCTCACCCACCAGAAGACGCTCGTGGTCGACGGCACCGCATACATCCTCACATTCAACTTCACGCCCGGCTACTACGCCTCGAGTCGCGATTTCGGGGTGGTGAACTCAAACCCCCAGGATGTCTCGGCCATCCTCCAGACCTTCGACGCCGACTGGTCTGGCCGGCACATCGCCGCACCGGACGGCAAGGAGCTGGTGTGGAGCCCCGGCTCCGAGGGGGCGCAGCTGACCCTCATCGAATCGGCGCACGCGTGGATAGACGTCTACAACGAGGAGATGGACGCACCCGACATCGAGCGAGCACTCGAGGCGGACGCCCGCCGCGGCGTGAACGTCGAGGTGACGATGACCGCCGACCCGTCGTGGGATGCGGCCTTCTCCGAGCTGGCGGCAGCGGGAGTGCACGTGCGCACCTACGCCGCCAACGCACCGCTCTACATCCACGCGAAGATGATTCTCACCTCCACCCGCGCGTTCCTGGGGTCGGAGAACTTCTCCGATGAGTCGCTGTTCGACAACCGCGAGCTCGGCATCGTCCTCTCCACGCCGAGCATCATCGCCTCGCTGCGCCGTACTTTCGACGGCGACTACGCGGGCGCGCAGCCGTTCGGGGCGGGCGCTGCCGGCGGCTCGTCCAACCCCGCGCTGCCATCCTCATCATCGACCGCCGAGTGTACGGTGAACGCCTCCTACGACGAGCGCTATCACGACTACGACGTCTACGTCCGCTCAAACCAGCCCGATCACACGGTGACGGTCACCTACGCCAACGGCCATTCCGACAGCTGGCACACCGACGGCTCAGGCTACGCCGACGTCTACTTCAAGTCGGGCGGCTACGTGCCCGGACGGCAGATCACCGCGCACGTCGGTCAGGCCACCTGCTCAACGACCCTGTGAATCCCGCCGGACAGCTTCGCGCTCGGCTGAAGAAAAACACCCGGCCGGTACTACGTTCCGCCGGTGGCCATCACCAAGTTCGCTGGCGACGACGACGAGTTCCGTGCCTGGGTGGCAACGCGTCCCCGCGGCTACGTGCTCAACACCCACCGCGACTACCCCGACCGGGACAACACCCGCCTCCACCGGGCGAGCGGCTTCACACTCGAGCCCGGCTTCGGCGGTGGAGCGGCGCAGCCGGCGAACAGATCAAGGTGTGCTCGCCCGACCCCAAGGAGCTCAACGAGTGGGCGCGGGGAAACCTCGAGTTCGGCCTGCGCAACCTGCGCTGCCAGCACTGTGATCCGAGCTCGCTCGACCTGACCGACTGACTGAACGGGAGGAACCACGCCGCCCCTCGGATGCCGCCGGGCGGCCACCGAGAACCTCAGGGCTGGAGCCAGTCCCGGCCCTGCGGAAGCGCACGGACCCGCCTACTCGGGGGGCCTGTAGCTCAGGTCGCCGCCCTCACACAGCGGCACCTCATCGCTCCACCGACAAAGCGCCTCGCTTCTGTCCTGCATCTCGGACGCACCACAGCCCATCGACCTGCAAACGAGCCGACCCGTGAGGCCCTCGAACCGCAGGATCTAGGCCACGACCTGACTCTGGGATGACTCCCTCGGGCGGCCCACCTTAATCGGCGCGCGCACACGCCGTCAGCTGACGGCGACACGAGCCGAAAGGCATGACTCTCGCCGGACCGCGCCCGAGATCGACATATTGGTCGTCAGGCACCTAGCGCCACGTCATCGCAGGTTGCGCTTGGGCGCCGAAAGCAGCAACGCGCGGTGGGTGGCCGGATCCGTCAAAGCACTCGTGCCCCATCGGATCGGGCGGGACGATAGGTTGCACGCTGCCCGCTTCGTGCTAGGGCTG
>DATJRS010000209.1:0-11610 GCA_035504535.1 Solirubrobacteraceae bacterium
CGCCACGAACCGGCTCGAACCCTTCAACCGAACCAACACCGTCCCAGACACCGGGCTCACCGTCTGACGCACCCCCACCACCGGCACCGCCACCGATTCCCCTGCAGTGGTTACCTGCGCCGTCGTCGCCGTCGAACCCGAACCACCACCACTCGATGACCCGCCGCCAGTACCGCCACCACCGCTCGGGTGTTCTTCTTCTTTCGCTACTGGCTCTTCCCCGGGGCCGCTCCCCGAGCCGCGCTCCGCGAGTAGTCTTCCTTCGAAGGAGCCGTTCTGGTATGAACCTACGGCAGTGCAGACGCTCGCCGCGGTGCAGGACACGCCAGTCAGCCGGCTTGTCGACGCACCACTCGGCACCGGCGTACTTTCTGGCGACCAGCTCGATCCGTTCCAAGACTCCGTGAGGGGAACTTCTTCGCCAGCGGCGTTGTTGTAGTCGCCAACAGCGGTGCAAGCCGTGGCCGAGGTACAGGATACGCCACCGAGCCAGCTCGCCAATGCTCCGCTCGGCGCAGAAACGCTCTGTAGTGACCAGGTTGAACCATTCCACGACTCCGCCAGCGGCACGGGTTCGCCACCGGCGCTCTTGATGTAGCCGCTGACGGCGGCGCAGGCGGTTCCAGAGCTACAGGCGATGCCGTTGAGGGAGCTCCCTTGCTGCGTGCCGCTTGGCGCAGGGACGCTCTGGCTCGACCAGCTCGATCCATTCCATGACTCCGCCAATGGCAGGAATTCTTCGGAGCCGTTCTCGTACTCGCCGACGGCAGTACACGCGTTAGCCGAAGTGCAGGAGACGCCATACAGCGAGTTTGTCATCGCGCCACTCGGCGCGAAAGCGTTCTGAGAGGACCAGCTTGAGCCATTCCACGACTCCGCGAGCGGCAGCCAGCCCAAGGCGCTGTCGAAGTAGTAACCGACGGCGACGCAGGCACTTGCCGAGCTGCAAGAGACGCCTCGGAGGTAACCTTCTTCCGAGCCGCCCGGCAGAGGCACACCCTCTAGCGTCCAGGTTGAGCCATTCCATGACGCCGCGAGGGGCTGTCCTCCAGCACCGAGGCCGCTGTATTCGCTCCAGAAGCCGACGGCGACGCAGGTGTTCGCCGCGGCACACGAGACGCCGTCAAGTCGGCTTTCTTTCGCGCCGCTCGGCAAGGGGACGCTTTGATCTGTCCAGCTTGAGCCGCTCCAGGAATCCGCGAGCGACAAGACTTCGCTCGGGCTGTCCTCCTGCCAACCGACTGTGGTGCAGGCGCTCGCCGCGGCGCAGGAGACGGCTTCGAGGGCGCCGGCTTTTGCGCCGCCCGGCAAGGGAACGCTCTGGACCGTCCAGCCATCCCCCAGTGCGCTGGCTGGCAATGCCGAAGCGAGAGCGATCATCAGTGCGAGTGCGCAAACCTGCGCGACGGGGAGCCAGCTGCCGCGCAGGACGGGCACACGCGCTCGCTTAGCCGTGCGCGCCGCGGCTCGCCGGCCGGGCTGCCACGTTGATACTCGCGTCCCTGCCGCGCAGACTCGGCCGCGTGCGCCTGCGTGGCCACAGTGGCAGTCGTCTTCGGTGCCGGACATATTCGTGCCCCTCCTCCTCGTGTGCTTTCGCGCATCTTTACCCTCCGCCGACCTATGCTCCAGACACCAAGGTGTGGAGTAAGGCCACCCCGAGGCTGCATCCGTGCGACCAAGCCCCGACCAAACGCCGAGCGCGCATGATCTCGGCACCGGTCCCCTTTGTCAATCGTGCCGGGTGAGGCCGGGAGACGAGAGGCGCTGGGCGTCCTCGTGGCTGGAGTGCTCGCGGCGGCCGTTGAGCTGGTCGCTCGCACCACGGGCGTCCTCGGCTTGCTGCAGCGCGACTCGGTCGATGCACGCTTCTCCCTGTGCGGGGTGACCAACGCCACCATCCGAGGTTGTCGCGGGGGGGCCGCGCGTGGCGACGAGAGGGTCAAGACGCTGCGGTTCAGTACCTCGTTATCGAGCACCTGAAACCCCGGCTCGGAGCTGCGGCTGCACCGCTGCCCCCCGTGACGCGCTGCGACTCGCTCGCGCGCGTCACGAGCGCGCTCGTGTGGCCTCGAACCTCCTCACGTAGGCCCGGGAGCAAAGTCGCACACAGTTAGAACCGTGCCGCGGAAGCGCGACTGGTTTCCTCGCGCACTCGTGCTGGAGACGTTACGATCCCGCGAGTGAGGCGGGGGCACAAGGTTCAACGGTGGGCACGGATGCGGGCCGCCATACTGCTCGCGTTCGGTCTCGGCGGGCTCTTCCTCGTCTCCGTGCCGGTCGCCGACGCTGCCGAGACCGGCGGTGTTCACGTCTCGGCGTCGTACGCCGTGCGCAACGGTCACGTGACCGCGCGTGGCGTCGTCGCCCGGACGGGCGCGCTGACCTCCGCTCGCACCGCGACCCGGGTCGAGCTCGAAGACGAGGTTGTTTCCTCAAGCGGGGCGTCGGAATGGCATGTGCGCGCGACCTCGCCGCTTACTTCACGCGCTCGGCGCTCCCCCTTCATCGTCCGCCTCAAGATCGCCCAGGCCGCGGGCACGATTACTTTGCGGACCAGCCTTGTCTCCGGCTCGCATGTTCTCGCGCGGAGTTCCTCGAGAACGATCCGCCTCGGGCCGGCGCTCGTCGTCAAGAGCAAGCTGCGGCCTACGACCGCCCAGGAGCCTGCCGGCGTCGTGCAGAGTGTCAGCGGCAGCCCGAGCGGTACGCAGACGGTGGTGCTCGCGAGGGGCGCCAAGGTGCCAGGCATCGGTGGCGCGCTCGTGCTCGGGGTCTCCACGCACGCGCCGGATGGCCTGCTCGGCGTCGTCACCTCGGTCAGTTACGGTGCTGGCGGCAGGACATCGGTGACCACGCGGCCGGCGACGCTCGAGGAAGCGTACAGCTCGTTTGACGCGCAGATCAACGGCACCCTCGGCGAACTCGCGAACGAAGACGCCAGCGCCGCCGCACACGCCGCCGACGTGAGCATCGGCTCGTTCGCCAATGTCGCGTTCAGCTGCGACGACCCTGGCGTGCAGCACTCGATCACGCACAGCATCAACCTCTCCGAACTCCACGTGAGCTCAGAAATCGTGATCCCGAGCTGGTCAAATGGGTTCTCGGGGCCGTTCATCAACTTCGACCTCGGCGGTCATCCGAAGTTCGACCTCGGCGTCAGCTTCGGCGGCTACGCGAGTTGCACGGCAGACGCGACCGTGAACATCCCGCTCGCCGACACCGGCCTCTTCGTCGAAATCGGCCCGCAGTTCACGCTCGGCGCGAGCGGCGCCGTCAGCGTGAACATGGACTGGGAACCGTGGGTCAACTACGGCTTCTCCCGCGGCCGCGACGACCCGAGCAACAACTACGAGGCGTTCCACAACGACGGCCACACAACATTCAGCGGCAATGCCGACCTCAGCGTCTCCCTTGCACTTAAGGCCGGCATCAGCCTCGCCGGCCGCCTCGGCGTCGGCGGGACCATCGGCCCGGAGATCATTGGCGAAGTCTCGGCGTCAACCGCGACGCGCGCAGCCTGCCTGACCGTGGACGCGGAAGTAGTCGCGGAACTCACGGCGTACGCCGACGTGTTCTTCGACGACTACAACTTCACTCTGGGTCGCTTCGCCTTCGGGCACACCCAGCTCTACACGTCCTGCGCAAGCGGCGGGGGTGGCTCCGGCGGCGGCTCTGGTGGAAGTGGCGGCTCGAGCGGTGGCGGCGGCTCTGGTGGCAGCGGGGGCTCCGGTGGCGGAGGCTCGGGTGGCGGAGGCTCGGGTGGTGCGCACACGGGCGCGACCTCCGTTGCCGTCGGCTACCTGAACGCGTGCGCGCTGCTGACGACCGGCGGCGTTGACTGCTGGGGTTGGGGCGACCTCGGCGACGACTCCAACGAAATCAGCACGACGCCCGTCGGCGCCACCGGGGTCACGGACGCCGTTGCGCTCTCCGCCGGGCTGCGTGACACCTGTGCGCTCCTCTCCACCGGCGACATCGACTGTTGGGGCGACAACGAATACGGACGGTTGGGCGACGGCAGCACCGAAGAAAGCACCGTGCCCGTGGTCGTGAAAGGGATCAGCACCGCCGTTGCCGTCGCGGCCGGTGGCTACGAGACCTGCGCCCTTCTCAGCGGCGGCACGGTCGACTGTTGGGGCCTCGCGTCCTACGACGAAGGACGGCACCAGACCACGAACCTGACGCCCGTGCCGGTGAGTGGCCTCAGCCACGTGACCGCGCTCGCCGCCGGTGAGGAGTTCATGTGCGCGCTCATCAGCAACGGCACCGTCGACTGTTGGGGCGAAAACTGGGGGGGTCAGCTCGGGAACGGCAACGTCGAAGGCAGTGCAACGCCGCTTCAGGTCCAGGGAGTCTCGAACGCTACCGGGCTTGTCGCGCGCGAACGCACCACGTGCGCCCTGCTCTCCGACGGTGACGTCGAATGTTGGGGTTGGGGCGGCGGTGGGCAGCTCGCGCCCGAACACCCCGAAGGTGGGAACCTCGCCACCTTCTATAGCCCCATCGTCCTCAGTGGCATCGTCGACCCCACGATGCTCACTGAGGGGTATGCGAACGCGTGCGCGCTCTTCGCGAGCGGCGGCATTGAATGCTGGGGCTTCAACGAATACGGCCAACTCGGCAATGGCACCACGTCCTACATTTCGCCCAAGGCGAGCGTGAGCGGAATCACGAACGCGACCGCGGTGAGCGCCGGCGAACGTGACACCTGCGCGGTGCTCGCCGGTGGCGGCGTCGACTGCTGGGGTGAAAACCGTGGAGGACAACTCGGGGACGGGACGACGGAAAGCAGCGCCGTTCCAGTCGCGGTGAGCGGGATCGGGTGACCCAGCGCAGCACAGGCAGCGCTTCGCTGTGTTGCCTGAGACCTTGGCAAGCATCGGTAAGGCCGCCAGAGCGCGGCTTCGCTTCGGGGAAGGGTAGGGCTCTCGACCCGACACACCACTCGTCCGTTAGGGTTATCGCTCATGCCGGGCGGCGGCCGGCGAGACGCTCCCCTTCAGAACCCAGCGAGCAAGTCGCCCGCGGGGACGAGCTAGACCATCCAATGAGCTATCTCGTCACCGTGAAATCGGCGGCGGCCGTCGGGCTCGCCACAAGCCGATACTCACCCGGAGACAGCACGTGATGCCCGTAATGACCGGTCAGCCGGAACGAGTTTCGTCCGACGGCGTCACGATGCCGGATGGCATACGTCCACCGGTCAAGCGAGCAGGGCCTACCCTTGGTGCCCTCCCGGGTGTGGGCCCGGCAAATCCGCCCTCTCGTTATGACTCCGTGTTCTAGTCTGTACACCACAAACATTCGCGTGCCTGCCTCGGGGGCCTGGTAGCTGACCGTGGCGCCCGAGTCCCGGTGCCGTCTGCCGGTCACGGCGAACCTGCTCGGGGTGATCGTGAGTCCGCTAACCGCCGACGGCTCACTGCTCGCGTGTACGGGACGACCGGGCCATTCACCGTACGCGTTGGGTGGCCCGGTTCTGAAGGCCCAGCGATGGTGCTCAGCCGGCAGGTCCCCGTATGCGGCGAGCGTGACTTCGGCCGTGTAGGTCGCGTTGGGGGCGAGCGGCTTCACGGGAATCACGATCGCTCCGGACAGATACGAACCGATTTCAGGCGTATCGCCGCTGACCGAACGAACTTCGACTGGGCCTTGTGGGCCGCTAAGGGAGGCCGATTCGATAGCCGGCGCCACCTGTGATGGGCAGAAGAGACCGCAGGTGCCGCGCTCCTCGTAGACGAACAGCTCGCGTCCGGTGACTGTGCCTTCGGGTAGGCCAACGAACTTTCCAGGGACGAATGGAAGCTCTCTCGCTTGCTCAGATGGGGGAAAGCCGCCGGCGCCTTCGCCGGGGTAGGTCGTGATCGTGCCTGCTGGCTGCCGGGGCGGCCCGATTCCCGGCCAGGTCGTGGTACACGTTCGTTCTCGCGATTCGTCGATCCCGACTACGGCAAGGTCCGGCGTGTAGAGCTGATCCAGATGTATAGGGGCGTCCTCCCAAGGATTCGCTTCGGGCAGCCAGTCCGGCCCCCCGGCGAGGATGCTGCTTAGCCCGGCCCACGCGCCGCCCGGAGACGCACCCGGGAGGCTGCTGTCCTCGGGATGTTCAACAACATGGTTGTCTGCCATGTAGAGATCGTGAGCCGCACACGCCTGCGACCAGTTCAGGTCGAGTGTGACGCCCGCGGGAAGGCCCCACCTGGCCCGCTCGGCGTTTAGGTAGGTGAGGTCGCGTTCGCTGTAGCTCGGCTCAACACCAGCTGGCACCGCGAGCGGCGGGACAGACGGCAGGACCAGTTCGATGGCCGTCGTGCTGCCCGCAACCACTACGCCGTGCGCTGTCGCTGAAACTTGGCTGGCGCTATCTGGCGGGGTGTCGGTCGCCGATACCGTGACCGGCCCATTCCGCAATGGGAGTGTGAAAAACCCGTCGAGGGGCGTCATGAAGGTTCCCCCGGACTCTTCGCCGTCTATGGTCAACACCGCATCGTTTGCTGGAAGTCCTTCAGCGGTCTTTGTCTGGACCATCAGCGTCCCTTCGGCCAAGATTTCGCTGTGCGTTCGGGCTTCAGATACCGCGGGAGCGCCAATCGTAAGAGTACCGAGCGAGAGCGCCTCCCCTTCCTGAAGTTCGACGATCTTCGAGAGCCGCGTGTCATTGGTGCCGTCGGCTTCGACCACGATCATGGCGACCGAGTATTCGCCAGCGGGTATGGAGCCATATGACCATTCGCCTTGAGCATTCGTGATAGCTTCATACACTGGCACCGTACCGGTCGCATGGGCGGGCACGATGAGCACGAGCACGCGACTGGCCGGCGTCATGTTTTCATAGATAACTGTGCCTGAAAGCGACCCGCCGCTCGCCCGAGCTGACGCAGCAAAGCCGAGTGCCAGCACCACGACAGCAGCCAGTACCGCCGACCACGCCCAGTGCGGGCCGATAACTCGTTGAACACCACGCGCGTCTACAAGCCGCTGGCGCAACCCTGCGCTTGGGCACTGTTTGTCACAGAGCGTCGGCCTCATCAGTAGCTCCCGGAGTAGACCTCGGCGAACGCCCGAGAGCCGCTTTCTGGTGAGAGCAATAGCGAGGCCCCGGTGGCGACGCAGCCGGTGCTGCTAGGGCAAGAGACGCCATTGAAGTCAGACTCGGCGGTGCTGAGCGGGTCGGGCGCCGTCTGTGCCGTCCACGTGCTCCCGTTCCACGCCTCCGCGAGTGGTGCGTCAGTCGGTTCTTGATAATACTGGCCGACGGCCTCACATTCGGTCGAGGTGTGGCACGAGACGTACGCTGTCTCCCCTGCGACGCTTCCGGCTGGGAGCACCGCACCGCTGCTCGACCACGCGCTGCCGGTCCAGCTCTCCGCGAGCGGCACGACGTTCGAGCCGAGACCCGTATCCCAATAGCCGACGGCGACACACGAGCTCGTCGTCGGGCAGGACACTCCGTTCAGGCCACTCCAGACGCCGCCGGACGGGTTAGGCACCGTCTGGATGGTCCACGTGCTGCCGTTCCAGTGGTCGGCGTAAGCCTCGCCCGTGTAGATGCCTTCGTCGTTGTCGTAGCCTCCAACGGCCGTGCAGTTGTTTTCCGCGGGACAAGACACGGAGACGAGGTCCGTGTCGACGGAGCCGCTTGGGCCTGGCGAGCTCAATGCCGTCCAGTTGCTGCCATTCCATCGCGCCGAGATAGGGACGAATTCTCCTCCGCTGTACGTCGCGTCACCGACGGCGACGCAGTAGCTCGCCGAGGCACATGAGACCCAGATGTACGAGTACGCCTCGGGGCTTCCAGAGGGGGCCGGCATCGTGTTCTCGGCCCACGACGCGCCGTTCCAAGCCGCTCCAACGCCGTCGTTGCCGACGCCCATGCACCAGCTCGTCGATAGGCACGTAGCGTTGATCAGATCCGCTGGGTACCCAGGTCCTGCGGACCAGCTCGATCCGCTCCAGATCTCGGTGGGCGCGGAGCTTTCGTTTCCCGCGAGCGCCAGGCACCAATTCGCGGCAACGCACGAGATGCTGCCGAGACCGCTGTCGGTGCTAGAGAAACCGGGAGGCGACTCCAGAGTCCAGCCCGCACCGGGACTACCTCCACCACCACCGCTCGAGCCTCCACCCCCGGAGGAGCTTCCACCGCCGGAGCCGCTGCCCCCGCCGGAGCTGCTTGGGTTACAAGCATGGTACAGCTGGAAGTTTCCGAACCTCGCGCTGCCAATGTCGAAGGTGTATTCCTTGAAGAAGGCGTTGGCGTAGGCCGTTAGGTTTGCCTCGAAGTCCGCGTTGACCGAAAGGCAGGTCTGAGGTGGCGAGGTCTCTGCGTCGATTTCGCCTGTGATTTCGGGTCCGAGCGATCCGCGGATGCCTATGCGGCCGTCTAGTGAGATGCCTGCTTCCAGCGCCAGGCCGAGGGTGAGACTGGCGTCGCCGGTGAAGTTCGTGTGCCCTTCGTTCTTGAACGTTTTCCAGTTGTTCGAGGGCTCGCCCTTGAAGCGGCTGAAGCCGTAGAACAGCCAGGGTGTCCAATCTAGTTCAGCACCGACGGCACCGCTGGCGGTCAGGGTGAAGTCGGGTCCGATTTCGACCTCGAGGCCGGGGGTGTCCGGGATTGGTATTTTCGCCATCGCCTTCGCGTAGCACGTCTGGCTTCCCGTGAACTGGACGCCTAGGCCGAACTTTGGGTGGCCGCCGATCGTGAAGAGCACGCCCGGCCCGGAGAACCCGTTGCCCCAGCTCGGGATCGTGATTTCGGCCTGAATGGTCATTTCCGAGAGATCAATGTTGTGGGTGATCGATTTCTGAACCGATGGGTCATCACAGCCGAACGACGTGTTGAAGATGCCGAGGTTGATGGCCGTGTGGGCGCGACGAGATCTCGCGCTGGCTGCGGTCGCTCCGTTCCCAGCTTCTTCGGCGAGTTCGCCCAGCTTGCCGTCGATGTGAGCGTCGAATGAGCTGTAGGCCTCTTCCAGCGTTGCAGGCTTCGTCGTCACAGTCGTCGTGCCGCTTGAGCTGTGGCTGGCCGTCACGAGGCCGAGCAGGCCGCTGGGGATTTGAGCCGACGGATCGATGACGAGCGCTGCGCCGACCTTCGGGACACGGGCACCGTGGGTGAGCGCGACCGTCATTGTTCCACTGGGGGTGCCGCTCGCGCTCAGAACCTCGCTCGGTGCCAGCTGAACCGTCGAGGAGCGCACAGAGCTTTGGACGGAGATCGGTGAGGTGGCCTCGACGGAGCGCGCGCCACTGTTTGCGACCACCCGCTTGCCTGAGACGATCTCGACGCGTACCGTCTCACGCTCGCCCATCGCCGCTCCCGTCCAAGAGACGGAGAAGCCGCTGACGCGTCCATGTGCGCGCATACCGCTCGTGGCACGAGCGAGCCAGCGTGCGCCCACGCGCTGCTGCAAGACGACCTTCCAGCGAGAGCGGGAACCGTCGCGCTGCGGGCTCCCGGCGCTCACGGTCCCGGCAGCGGAGACCTCGCTGCCGGCCGCGGCGAATGAGGCGGAGACGCGCGGGGCGCTCGAGCGCGCCTGAGCAGCGCTTGGAAGTATGACGAGCAGTGTCGCGACAGCCCCCAGTAGCCGAACGAGCACCGGGCCCCGTCGGCGGTCAGAGCAGCGGATGGCTCGCTCAACTGAACCAAGCTCGTCGTGTTGTCGACGCAGATTAGGCATCTTGGGGGATGCTCCTAATGGCCGGAGTTGTGGATTTCCTGGGCGAGCCCAGAGCCGAAGCCGAGTTCAATCTCCTCGACCCCGTAGCTGCCCCAACAACGGCTCGTAGTCGGTGCCTCTCACACACCGCCTGCCTCCGGTGGCTCGGTTTGTCTGTAGAGATGGGTGGCCAAGCCGGCCCGGCCGACGTTGCATCGCAGGCGCCGCGTCGCGTTCTCCGAGATGTCACCCCGCCCGGCAACAGCCCTGCCATTCTGACGAGGCGCCTGCACTTGCTGTACGTGTCCCATGTTGATTGATTCCCGTCCTCCTGTCGGCCGGTACCGTACCAAGCGCGGGTCTGCCGGTCCCCAACGCCTGAGTACCTGGGCGCACCACACACGGACAAGACGCACCGGCGTCGATCGCCGACCAGCGGAGCTCCCCGGCGCGACAACACCGCTGCGCCCTCGAAGGCCAATGAACTGTCCGGCCGCCCGACGATCGATTGCAGCAACTTCATCGGCCGCTCGAGACAACGACCCGAACCTGGGTCAGTGGGAACAAATACGAGTGCGCCCGGGACTCGAGGCCGATCACGGCGCCGCGGCGCACGTGGCGACTGCGCGCATGCACGATGACGGCTCGGCAGTCCGCGACGCCGAGGAGACGCACGACGCGCTGGACGTTCGCCCTCATGTTGACCGATGGGACAACGCACGGTCTGCCCGCTGAGACATCGATCGCTACCGGCGCACCCGCCGCAAGGGTCGTGCCTGACCCGGGATCTAGGCCGAGTACGCCGCCGGGGCTGACGCTCCTACTCGCCGAGTAGTGAATGGCGCCGACCGAGCAAGACGCGGCACTTAGGCTACCCTCGACGCTCGCGAGCGCGCCGCCGAATCCAAAGCCGGGGACGACACAGGGTGGCGGCGGCTCGACAACCGTGGTCTGCGCGCTCGCCGCGAGCTCCGGCGTTGATTCGGTGCTTGGATACTCGAAGTAGGCGCAGAAAAGATAGACGCCGGGCGATTCGATGGATTCATTCTTGGATTCCGTGAGCGGGCCCCCGGTCACGTTCCACCAATTGAGGACGGCACGTGAGCCGGAGGCGTTGCCGGCCGCCGCCGCGTTCGAAGGGCACCCGTCCCCAGTGTTGGGGAGTACGTACTCCCAAGCCGACCGTTCCGTCTCCGCCTGCGCGGTCGTCGCGATCTCGAATGTTTGATTGGACGCGACGGTAGCCGGGACGCTGATCGAGAGCGCGAGGTGAGGCTGTCGGACGTGAAACGTCGCTTGGGCGCTCGTCAAGACTTCTTCGGTGTTGCCAGTGGTCACCCAGGCGCAGACGAGGTAGTTGCCAGCTAGCCGGAACGTCCAGTTCTGTGTGAACGAGACGGGATTCGTTTCGGGCGTCACGAAGCTGTTGATTACGCCTTCGCCCGCGTCGGCGTCCGGGTTCGCGCCGCAGCCTTCGCCACCAGTCGGCTTCACGTTCAGGAAGAAGTAGTCGTTGCCGCCGTCCTTGACGACGCTCCCAAGCTGTGTCGTGATCGACTCTACGGGTTCGACGTTCCCGCGCGTGAGTTCAATCGTCGGTGAAGCCCATGCCGGGGCCGCGCAGGCCAGGACTAGGCACGCAACCACGGGAGTCAACGAAGCCACCCTCCGCCCCCATTTGGCCGGACGCGCTCTCCCGCCGCCGCGCTTGCCTCCACGAGTGATGTCTGCTCGTCGCATCATGCTCCTGCCCCCTTCGTGCGGTTTTGCTGATGGCACCATCATCCGGGCGCAACCACGTCGGCTCTAGCTACTAAAGGTGTGGCCGTGAGACACCTGGCAACCCGGCCAGAGCCGCCAGTCGGTGTCCCTGGGCTCTCAGTGCCGTGTGGCGGTGTAGTGCTGGCCGGCCGTGAGGATCTTGGTCTTGTGGCTCACGAGATCC
>DATJRS010000210.1:0-6189 GCA_035504535.1 Solirubrobacteraceae bacterium
CAGTCTCTTCAGCCGGACTCGACCTCCAGGAGCGCGTGGTCGAGATCAACCGCGTGGCCAAGGTGGTCAAGGGCGGGCGGCGCTTCTCCTTCACGGCTCTGGTCGTCGTCGGCGACGAGCGAGAGGTAGTCGGGATCGGCTACGGCAAGGCCAACGAGGTGCCGGTGGCGATCCAGAAGGGTGTCGAGCAGGCCAAGAAGAACCTCTATCGCGTGCCCAAGCACGGCTCGACCATCACCCACCAGACAACCGGCATCTTCGGGTCGGGCCGGGTGTTCCTGAAGCCGGCCGCGCCCGGTACCGGCGTGATCGCCGGCGGCGGTGTGCGCGCCGTGCTCGAACTGGCCGGCATCCACGACATCCTGTCCAAGTCGCTGGGTTCCCAGAACCCGATCAACCTGGTCAAGGCGACGATGGCCGGGTTGCAGTCTCTGCGGACTCCGGATGAGGTGGCGGAGATCCGCGGTCTCTCGGTCAACCAGGTGCTGGGTCTGACTGCCGAGCCGGAGGTTGCTGAAGAGACGATCTCGGCGGATCCGAGGACGAACGGCAATGGCGGCAGTGGGTCGGCCGAGGCTACGGCTACGGCTTCGGCTGAGGCGGCCCCCGCGGAACCCACTGAGGAGCCCGAGGCGTGACCAAGGTGGTCGTCACTCAGCGCCGGTCGCGCAACGGGTCGGACCAGCGCCAGCGGGACACGCTGCGCTCACTTGGCCTGCACCGCATCGGCCATCGCGTCGAGCACGAGGACACGCCGCAGATTCGCGGGATGATCGCCAAGGTGGCGCATCTCGTCGAAGTCTCAGAGGACTCCTGATGGCTGAGGACGAGACTCCCCAGACCGAAGAGCGCGAGGAGCGCATCGGGCTGCACAACTTGAGGCCGGCCCCCAAATCGCGCCGGCCGCGCAAGCGGGTCGGGCGCGGCGAGGGGTCGGGCACCGGCAAGACCTCCGGCCGCGGACAGAAGGGCTGGGGCTCCCGCTCGGGCGCCAAGCGCCGAGCCCGGTTCGAGGGCGGCCAGAACCCGATTCACATGCGGATGCGCAAGCTGCGCGGCCCGCACATGCGCAAGTCGATGCCGTTCGAGCCGTTCCGCACTCACACCCAGCCGGTCAACCTGCTCGACCTGGAGGCGCGGTTCGAATCGGGTGACGCAGTGACGCTCGAGGCACTGCACGCGCACGGGCTGGCCACCAAGAAGGGCATCCCGGTCAAGATCCTGGCCAAGGGCGAGCTGACCAAGCCGCTGACCGTGCACGCGCACGCGTTCAGCGCCACGGCTCGGGAGCGAATCGAGGCGGCCGGCGGTACCTGTCAGGTGATCGTCGAGGCTGAGGGCGGGGGCCTGCCGAAGTGATCTCCACCATCCTGGGCGCGTTCCGGGTGGCGGACATCCGCAAGAAGGTGCTGTTCGCGGCGTTGATCCTCGGCCTGTACCGGCTGGGTTCATACATCCCGGCGCCCGGCATCAACGAGAGCGCGGTCAAAGCGATTCAGAGCAACTTCGGCGGCTCGAGCATCCTCGGCTTCCTGAACCTGTTCTCGGGCGGCGGACTGGGGCGGATCGCGATCTTCGCGCTCGGGATCATGCCCTACATCACGGCCTCGATCATCCTGCAGCTCCTGCAGGTCGTGGTTCCCTCGCTGGAGAAGCTCTCCAAGGAGGGCGAGGTCGGGCAGGCACGGATCACCCAGTACACGCGCTACCTCACGGTCGGGCTGGCCTTCGCCCAGTCGATCGGCTACGTGTTCCTGTTCCGCAGCTTCGAGCAGGAAGCCGGCGTGTCCGTGATCACGAACTTCAACCTCGCCAAGGTGCTGCTGATCGTGATCTCGCTCACCGCGGGAACCGTCCTCTTGATGTGGATGGGCGAGCTGATCACCCAGCGCGGCATCGGAAACGGGATCTCGCTGCTGATCTTCGCCAACATCGTGTCGCGGATCCCAGGCGGCATTCAATCCTGGTGGAACAACCCCGACCAGGTGTTCAAGGTGATCATGCCGTTCATCGCGCTCGGCGTCGTGGCGGCGATCGTGTTCGTGCAGGAGGGCCAGCGCCGGATCCCGATCCAGTACGCCAAGCGCGTGATCGGCCGCCGCATGACTCAGGGCAGCCAGACCTACCTGCCTCTACGCGTGAACATGGCCGGGGTGATCCCGGTCATCTTCGCCGCCAGCATGATGGCCATCCCGGCCACGCTCGGCCAGCTGCTCGGCCAGAACAAGAACAACTTCTGGACCGACCTGCAGAACTTCCTCAGCCCCCAGGGGTGGCACTACGTCCTGGGCGAGAGCCTCCTGATCATCCTGTTCACCTACTTCTACACGGCGGTCACGTTCAACCCGGTCGACCAGGCCGACAACCTCAAGAAATACGGCGGTTTCATTCCGGGGGTGAGGCCAGGTAGACCCACGGCCGAATTCCTGGACCGGATCCTGGCGAGGTTGACCTTCCCGGGAGCTCTGTTCCTGGCTGCGATCGCGGCCCTGCCGACGATCCTCATCAGCCAGACCTCAGCCAACTTCTTCTTCGGCGGTACCTCGATCCTGATCGTGATCGGGGTCGCGCTCGACACGATGAAGCAGCTCGAGGCGCAGCTGATGATGCGCAACTACGAAGGCTTCCTGAAATAGCCCTGACTCCAGGCTGACGGGAGTAGTCCGCGCTCGCCCGCCCCACGGGAACCCCGAAATTTCCGCCATTCCAGTCGGGGGCGCGTTGAAATTCCGGATTTCTCGTCTCCAGCCCGAGAAATCCGTCCCTGGCGGAGATGCCGCGTTGGAATGGCGGAAATTTCGGGGTGCCGAGGGGCCGGGCGTCCGAAGGGTGGGGGTGGTCTAGACGCTCAAGGCTTCGGCCAGCTCCTGCCGGTTCTGGATGTCGAGCTTGCGGTAGGTGTTGCGCAGGTGGTACTCGACGGTCTTCGGCGTCACGAACAGGGCCTGGGCGATCTCTCGGTTGCTCTGACCGGTGGCGGCGAGCTCGGCGATCCGCCGCTCCGAGGGCGTCAACGACTCAGGCCCTGAAAGCAGCACGTCGCGGCGGGGGCGAGCGCCAGTGGCGGCCAGCTCCCCGCGGGCTCGTTCGTGCAGCGCGACCGCGCCGCCGCGGCTGGCCATGTCCGCCGCCTGGGCCAGCGGACCGCGCGCCTCGGTGCGGCGGTTCTCCCGCCGCAGGGCGGCGCCCAGGTCGACCAGCGCGCGCATTGTCTCCAGGCGCGATGGTGCGTCGGCGCCCAATCGTGCCGCGGCACGCAGGCTGCGAATGCTGCGGGTCCCCTGCTCGCACAGGCCGACCACCCGGCGCGCCCGGATCCGCAGATGCAGGACGTCGCTGCGCTCGGCTCGGGCGAGCTCCTCCTCCGCCAGCACGAACGCGCGGTTGCGCTCACCGAGGAGCAGTGCGGCCTGGGCGGCGGTCGTGCGCCACGGACAGTAACCGAGGAAGCGCACCGTGCGTTCCCCGATCTGCCCCACCAGCAGCGCCGCCTCGAGTGCCTCGCGAGGACGGGCCTGGGCGAGGCGGAGCTCGGCGAGGGAGTAGACGCGCAGCACGTCCTCGATGTCCTGCGGGTCATCGAGCGGGCCGTCCTCGGCCAGGACCTCCTCCGCCCGGTCGAGCTCCCCGCGCTCAGTCAGGCACAGAGCGAAGTGCGCGGCGGCCGAGCGGGCGAACTCCTGCCAGCCGTAGCGCCGGGCGTCGCGGGCGAGCTCGAGATCGACCATCGCGTCGTTCACGCGGCCCTGCCACAGGCGCGGCAGGCCGCGAACGTAGCTGGCGGTCGCGAACCCCAGCGGCCAGGCCCGCTGGCGGGCGTCCTCGAGCGCCGCGTCGGCGACCTCGATCGCGTGCTCGAGCTCGCCGTTGAGCAGGAAGGCGGCGGCGACCATCCGCCAGCCGATCCAGGGGGCGTCGGCGTGGACGAGCATCCGGCCGCCGTCCCAGGCTCGCTCGGCCAGCTCGAGCGCGTTGTGCGCTGACTCGCCGGTGCTCGTCGTGGCGTGCAGGGCGGCCTGCGCCAGGAGAAGCCGCTGGCCCTGGGTTCGCGGACCCTTGACCGCGTGCTCGATCACCTGGGCGGAGCGCGCGAGTGCCTCCGGCTGGAGCTCGGGCACGATCGACGCGGCCGAGAAGAAGCTCGCCTCGAGCTGGTCACGCAGCTCGAGTCCTCGCGCGTCGTCCGGCTCGTTGGGGAGCTCGGATACGCCGGAGTCGTACGCGCGGGCTGCCTGCTCGTGCAGGCCTTGGGCGTCGAGCGCCCGGCCCAACTGAAGCGCCAGCTCGGCGCGGCGGCGCGGATCCGACGAAGCCTCGGCGGCCTGCGCCAGGTGCTCGGCGGCTTCGGGCAGGCCTAGCGCGGCCTCGCACGCCCCGAGCTCGGCCAGGACATCGGGTCGCAGCTCGGCGGGCGGCGGCTCCTCGAGCGCGCGCCGCAGGTAGCGGACGGCCGGCTGAGCGGCCCGCGCCTCGCGTGCGGCCGCGCGCAGCTGCTCGACCACCCACTCATCGCCCCCCGCGTGCGCCAGCAGCAGGTGCGCGGCGACCCGCTCGACCTCGACTCCGTCGGCGTAGAGCAACCGCGCTGCATCGAGATGGCGGGTCGAGCGTTCAAACAGCGGGATGTCCTGCTCGATCGCGTGCTGGACGAGCGTGTGCATGAAGCGCAGTGGCTCGCGCGCGAGCAGCACCTCGACCCCGGCCAGGGCATCCGCGGCGCTGCTGGCCGCCTCCAGGGAGAGACCCGAGAGCGCCGCGGCGCGCCGAAGCGGAGCGTCGGGGCCGAGGATGGCGACCGCGCGGGCGAGCGCCGCCGCGTCTGAGCCGAGTCGGCCGACGCGGACGCGCAGCGATCGGATCACCGCATCCGGGGCCAGAGCACGAGCGCGCCGGGTGAGCTCGGGGCCGGCCACGTTCGGCTCCTCGGCCAGCGCGGCCAGCAACTCGTGCAGATAGAACGGGTTGCCGCTGGTCACCTCGACCGACACCTGCGCCAGATCGGGATCGGCACGATCGCCCAGGGCCGCGCGGGCGAGCTCCCGCGCCGCCTCGGCGCCCAAAGGCGTCAGGCTCTCGAGCCGGACGCGCGGATGGCTGCCGATCCGGTCGAGCGCCGCCGAGCCCTCCCCGCCCCACTCGGGCCGGCGGGTCATGATCACCGCGGCCGGCAGCTCGTCGAGCCGGTGAAGGATGTAGAGCACGAACTCGAGCGAAGCCGCGTCGCACCAGTGCAGGTCATCGATTGCCAGCAGCGTGGCGCGCGTCTCGGCCGCCCCCGCCATGACCGTGAACAGGCCGTGGGACACGGTCAGGTCGCCGGTATCGCCCGGCTCGGGCAAGTCCTCGCCGGCGCCCGCCAGCGAACGCACGCGCTCGGGCGCCTCGCTCAGAAAGGCCCGGCGCGCGTCGCGCGGCAGGTCGGCCACCAGGGCTCGGACCAGCTGGCCGGCGACGCCGAAGGCCAGGTTCTGCTCGAGCTCGCTGCCGGCCGCGCGCAGCACTCGCATACCGCGGCGCCTGCCCTCGTCGAGCGCGGCCTCGTGCAGACGAGTCTTGCCCATCCCGGCGTGCCCCTCGAGCAGGAGGGCCGCGCCGTCGCCGGCGGCGATCGAGTCGAGCGCAGCGGTGATGGCCTGGAGCGGCGACTCTCGCTCCAGGAGGCCCATGCGTCCACGCAGGGGCCGGCCACGTCTGTCGGGCGCCTCCCGCACCGGCATATAGAGCAATGTACCCGGACTGGTGGTTTTTAGTGCTAAGTCTGCTGAGCAATTGAAGGGACGTCAGATTCGGGACGCTCTAAATCCTGGGGTGGTGCCCTGGTGCGGAAGCGGGCCTAATACGCCAGATTTGCGAACGATGAGGAGCGGGACCGCTCACATGAGCCTGGCGATCGACGTCGACTCAGAGCCGATCAGCGGGTCCATTTCGAATGGATGCCACGTCGAGCAGCCGTTCACGGGCTGGATCGAGCTGGTAGCGGCGATCGAGGCGGTCCGTAGCGCGAGCGACGGTTCCGGGGTCTCCGACTTCGAGGGGTAGGGCGGGTGAAAACACTAGGGTCGCTCCCTGGTGCGAACCCCGCCGAGGCGTAGTTAGCTACCGCCATCGCATGACGCCGAGGAGCAAGGAACACACCAAGCCGGAGTTGTGCGTGGGGGCGCAGGTTCGTGGGGGCAGTCAGGTAGTTGG
>DATJRS010000211.1:0-16575 GCA_035504535.1 Solirubrobacteraceae bacterium
TCCAGACACTGGGGATTGTCACGACCGTGCGTGGCGACTTTGCGATGGCTAGTTCGCTGATTGCTGAGGCTGAGGCCATCGCCGAGGCGACGGGGACTCGCCTCGCGCGCTACGCGGCTGTGCTCCTCGCCGGCTTGCGGGAGGATGCCCGGATCGTCGTGGAACTTGGTGGCGGCCTCCGGGTGGCCTGACGGTCAGACGGTAACGGCTTCTGGCACCTGAGTGTGGGTGGCGGCGGTGTCGGCGGCGTTGGCGAGTCGGGCGGCGCGACGTTCGATCGCGATGACGAGCTGGGCGAGGTGGCGGTAGCCGATGATCCGTCGGAACTGCTGCTCGGCGACGAGCATCCCAGCGGCGGTCCAGCGCTTGCGCATGTCGCCGTCTTGCCAGCGCTTGACGTTGCGCTGGGTGTGGCGGACGATCTCGATCATCGACTCGCACGGGTTGGTCGAGCACAGGCTCTTGGCGAGTTGGCCGCCGATCCCGAGGCGCATCAGCGTCAGCGTTTCGCTCAGCCCTTCCCTGAGCGACGCGGCGGCGTCGGGCCAGGTGCGCTCGAGCTCGGAGGCGAGCCGCTCGAGGCGCTCTTGAGCGAGGCCTGGATCGGTCAGCGCCCACGCGCCACGGATCTTGGCCAGGACGACAGGACGGTCGCGCTCCGGGAGCAGGTCAGTCACGTTTCTCTCCTTGTGACGGTGACAGCGGTGAACCAGCGCGTGCTCGCCGAACACGTCCTTGATCGCCCGGCGCAGCGCCTTGCCGCCGTCGATCACGAACAGGATCGCCTGCTCGGGATCCAGGCCCCGGTCGACCAGGTCAGACAGCAGCGAGCGGGCGAGCGTCGCGTTCTCGGTCGACCCCTCCCACAGCCCAAGCGGGATCTTCACCCCGTCGGTGGTGATCCCGAGCGCCACGACGTGGGTGCGGTCGGCGATATCGATCCCGTCGAGCATCATCACCGCCAGGCGCACGTCCCCAAGCCCGCGGCCCATCAGCTCCCCAAGCGCGGTCCGGGTGCGCTCGATGAACGACTCCGACACCGTGCTCTTACCCGTCGAGCGTGACTCGCGCTCGACCGTCTCGCCGACCGGCTCGCCCACGCTGGCGTACCGGCGGGTGGACACGCCGGCGAGCATCCGGTTCATCACCACAACGGTCAGCGGGTCGCGGTCGGCGAAGTACTCGTACGTCTCGACCGCCAACTCGCGCTCGTCATCCGCGGTGCGGATCCGTGGCCGACTGACCTCGACCCGCCGGCCGCCCAGCGTCATCGATCCCCGCTCATGCCCGTGGCGCTTGGCCGTGCGATCCGGGTCGTGCTTACCCTTCGGCCCGACCACCTCGTCGATCTCGGCCTCCATCAACTCGTGCACCACGCTCAGCCCGACACCGACGCTCAGTGCGAGCAATCCCTCCCTCGCCGCGCCCACCAGCTCCCCAAGAGCCTCCTGAATCCGCGCAGGAAGCGGACTCTCCAACGCCTCCCCAGAGGTGACGACCTGCGGGCCGGATACCTTCTTCATGGCGGTTCCTCCTGTCCTCTCGGACTTGGGCTTGGTCGCCCCGAACGCTCCCAACCGGAGCGGACGAGACGGGAGGACCGCCACTCAAATTTCTACGAGATCTCGGACAACCTCCGATGATGGAACGCAACCCCTAACGCGTGCCCGCACACTTCGGCGCGGGCTCAGGCAGCCGGCGGCGGTCTCGACCCCCGAATAGCTATCGCCGGCCCGATGCAGCTTGCGCTCTACGAACGAGGGGCAGTCCCGCGGACCGCTATCAGGGCGCTCGAGACTGCCGCTCTCGGCGAATACCACTGGACGGCCGACGGTGGCGGCCGTCTTGAGACATGTCGGATGAGCAAACGCTTCGGCCCCGGCCCAGCGCACGAGGAACAGAGCCCCAGCTCACACCGACCGAACGTCGGCACTGGCTCGGGCTAGACGGGCTGGTCGGCATCGTCATCGGTGCTGGCGAGTCTGTGTTGTTGGGCGTAGCGAGTGGCTTGAACGCGGGTCTGCGATCCGGTCTTGGCGAAGATGCGGGTGATGTGGGTTTTGACGGTGTGTCCGCTGAGGAACAGCGCGGCGGCGATCTCGCCGTTGGTGTGGCCTTGTGCGATTAGATCGAGGACTTCGGCTTCTCGTTTGGTGAGGCCGTCGGGGAGCTGAGCGGGGAGCGGGCGCTTGGCGTGAGAGGGCTGGGTGGCGGCGTTCAGGAGGGTGGCCTGTACGGCCGGGTCCAGGACGGACTGTCCGTTGGCGGCGGCGTGAACCGCTCGGGCGATGTCAGAGCGTGGAGTGTTCTTGGTGATGTAGCCGCGGGCGCCGGCATGCAGCGCCTCGAGGACGGAGGTGTCGTCGGCGTAGGTGGTGAGTACCACGACGGCTACATCGGGATGCTCGGCGGTGATGCGGCGAGTGGTCTCGATACCGTCGAGGATCGGCATATGCAGATCGACCAGGACCACGGCCGGGTGGTGCTGTTCGGTGAGGGCGAGCGCTTCGATGCCGTTAGCGGCGGCAGCGACGACGGTGATATCGGGGAGCAGGTCAAGCATCAGCACCAATCCGTCGCGGACTGATGCCTGGTCGTCAGCGACGACGATCTCAACCGCAGGAGCAGGCTTGGCGGTCATCGCGGCACGTGGGCTTGAACGGTCCAGTGACCGGCGGCGCTCCCCGCGGTCAGCGTCCCGCCGATGAGCAGCAGTCGTTCGCGCATTCCGGCAAGTCCGTAGCCTCCGCCCAGGCCGTTGGCGTCGCTTCTTGGCGGCGTTTGGAGGGTCCCAGCGAGAGGGGTGGGGTTGGCCACGGTTAGCGTTGTCACTTCGGGACCGTAGTCCAGGGTCACGGTCACGGGGGCGGCGGGGGCGTGTTTGGCGGCATTGGTCAGTGCTTCGCGTGCGGTGCGAATGAGAGCCAGATTTGCGTCGGGGCGCAGTGGGCGGGGCTCGCCGGTGACGGCGAGGTCAACCCGACGCGCGTTGTGCTGTTGATGGTCGGCGACGAGGCTGGTGAGACTGTCGGGCAGCGGTGGAGTGTCAGCGCGCAGCGCGTGGATCGCGCGTTGGGTCTCGGAGAGCCCGTCGTCGGCGAGGTGTTGCGCATGCTCGAGCAGTCGGTTGGCGGCTGCGATGTCGCCGGTGTCGTCAAGCACGGCTCGAGCGGCTCCGATCTGTATGCCGAGGGCGCTAAGGGAGTGCGCCAAGACGTCGTGGATCTCCCGCGCTATCCGGTTGCGTTCGTCAAGGGCAGCGGCGCGCCGTTGCTCTCTCTGAGTCTCTCTCATCTGGGTAACGAGCGCGGCTGCTTGGTCGGCGCGCACACGAACCTCGCGAGCGGCCAGTCCGCCGAGAAGCGCCACGATCAACAACAGCGGCAACCCGACCGCCGTCGTCGTCGAGATGCCGAAGGCCAGCCCGCCGACCTCGACTCCCAGGATGCCGGCTGCGGTCACCGCGCACGCCGCAAAGAACGAGAGGTCACTGCCGGCCGCCAACGCCGCGATGACCGCGAACCAAACGATCGAGCGAGCCGGGCTCAGCGCCGCGCCAAATCCCCCACACACCGTTATCGCGCCAATCGTGACGCCCGCCAGCCACGACCCTGACAGGCGCCGGCGAGGGCCGGCCCGGTCCAGGACGGCCCACAGCGCCCCGAGCACGCCGATGACACCCAGGACCACGATCTCAAACGCGCGATGCCCGGTGCTGCTCGCCCGGGCGAGTGTCAAGCCGCAGATCAGTACAAACGTCGCTGCCCGGACTAGCCAGAACGCGTACCGCGGTGGTCCTTCGAGAAGCCGCGCTCCGCGGAGACGCCCGGGATCAGCTCCTGGGCTCACCGCAGTCCCGTCCGCCGCGGAGTCGGCGCATCAAGAACCATGATCGCACCTATCGGCAGCTGGGACGCCGCCGACGTCGTCGGCGGCCGGGATGAGGTCGCGGCGGGCGCGCAGGAATGCGAGCGTGCCACCGGCCGTGGGCAGCCACAGGGCAATCGTGTGATACAGCAGCACGGCCGCGGCCGCGGGGGCGGCCGGGCTGCCGTAGAGCACTAACGCGCCGAGCAGGCCCGTATCCAGGACGCCGATCCCGCCCGGGATAGGGATCGGGATCATGTTCGACAGGTATCCGATCAGGTAGGCGAGCACCAGCGCGGCAGCGGGCGGCGGGTGACCGAAGGCGCGAAAGCTGACCCACAGCACCGCGATGTCGCAGCAGAGGTAGGCGATTGCGCCCAGCAGCCGCCAGCTGCCGTCGCCCAGCAATACTTCGGTCTTGGTGACGGTTGCGCCGGTAGCGCGCGCCAGCGCCCGCAGCCGGCCGCGGCCGGTCACGCGGCGCACAGCCGCCGGAAGCGCCACAAAGCCGACGAGTACGAGCACGCACCCCACCGCCGGCGCGGTCGTGAGGAGCTGTTCATGCGGTCCGGGAACGATCCGCAGCCCTAGACAGAACCCCGCCAGGATCAGCGCAGCCAAATTGACCGCGCTCGTGGCCCAGAACAGCACCGCCGATTGGTCCGCGATCCGCTGCAGCGGTTCGCCGCGTTGGTGAAGCATCCACGCCCCCAGGCCGATCCCGCCCGCCCCCCCGACAGGCACCACCGCCCCGAACGCCATCTCGGCCCACGCGACCCGGGTTGCCACACGCCGCGGGGTGTCAGAGAACACGAGCCGAAAGATGATCACGTAGCCCACGCACGAGGCCAACTCGAGCGAGACTGCCAGCGCTATCCACCAGGCGTCGACGTGCTCCAGGCGATCGGCGACCGTGCGCAGGCCCGGAACCGCGAGCACGATCGTGCCGGCCAGGACGCTGAGCACGACGGCGAACACGATCGCATTGCGCAGACGCCGGCTGTGATGAGCGTTACCCCCTGCACGCGATCGGTCAACCGCCCGGCAGCCCGGGCGCGCCCGGGGTCGGCCGCTTCGCTCACCGCATCCGCCCCCGGACCCGCTGTACAGCTCCGAGCGGTATGGGTCGCGGATTGCGGTTCGCCGGCGAGCAAACCCCGGGAAGCTCCCGAGATGGCGTCAGCTGCGCCCACGCCGCCCTGATGCGGGTTGCGCCGACCCTGTCTGCTTGCTGCGGAAGAGGCGTATCAGAGCCCTGATGATCGCGCCAATCACCATGCTGATCCGGCTCCTACAAGTAGCGTCGAGGTGGTCATGATTTGTCTCCTTTCCGGGCCAGCCCCATAGCCGACCCAACGCCCTCGACAGTAAGCCGAACCCGGGCGCTTGCCATCGGAGCCAGGGTTGATTCCCGGTACCAGATTCCCGTCGGGCTCATACCACATGTCACCCCGAAGATCGCCCCGTGCGGCGATGACAGCACCGCCACATCGCGGAAACATCAGAGCCGTCCCCGAGCTTCTGGAGCTGACATGCAAAAAGCCCTCATCCTCAACGCCATCGTCCTCGTGGTCGTGCTCGAAGCCGACCTCGGCGCCCACCGCGCGATCGGTTGGTTTCGCGTTCTGCGACCATTCGTCACCTCAGCCGCCGCGGTCGCTCTATTCATGCAGAGCGTCACCACCAGCGGCACCGGCCTCACCGTCGAACTCGCGCTCGCCGCCGCCGGCATCCTGCTCGGCCTACTCGCCACCGCGATGATGACCGTCTATCACAGTCCCACCACACAAAAGGCCGTCAGCCGGGCCGGACTGGGCTACGCCCTGATTTGGATCGTCATCATCGGCGCGCGGAGCGCGTTCTCGTACGGGTCAGTGCACTGGTTCGGTTCGAGCCTGCACCACTGGATGACACAGCACAGTGTCAGCCAGAACGCGATCACCGACGCGCTGCTATTCATGGCCATCGCCATGATCCTCACCCGGAGCATCGCCCTCGCCGCCCGCGCCAGCCGCGTGGGAACCGGCGACCCGGTTCACCTCGATGACCCCTCGACCGTGCCGACGCGCTGAGTGTCGGCCCGCATCAAAGCGTCACGCAGTCCATCGAACCAATAGCCGCTGCTGATGGTGCCCAACGCCTATCACTCCTTCTTCAGCGCAAGCGCCTCGGTCGCGGGTGCCCTGATCGGACTGCTGTTCGTCGCGATCTCCGTCGCCCCACACAAAATGGCCGGCGACCGCGCCTCGCTGGCCTTCCAAATCGGAGCCGGCTCGGCGTTCGCTGCCCTCCTCAACACGCTCATCATCGCGCTCGCCGCCCTACTCCCCGGAGAGAACCTCGACCAGGCCGGTGTGATCCTGTCCGCCATCGCGATCAGCTCCATCATCGGCCTCACCATCCTCGCCCTGCGCACAGGCCCCAAGGGCGACCACCCAGCCGGGCTAATCCGCCTCGCCGCGCTGCTCCTCGTATTTGCGCTGCAGCTACTCAACGCACTGAAACTCCTCACCCACACCCACGACGCCGGTCCGGTCCACACCGAGGCTGCACTCTTCCTCGCACTCTTCGTAATCGCCATCGACCGCGCGTGGAAGCTCCTAGACGCCCGCGAAACCAGACTCCTACCCCTCCTCGCCGGCCTGCTCCATCAACCCCAACCGCAGCCACCCGCCTCCACCGACCAGCCACCCGCTCGCAGCCAATAACCCCTTCGCACCTGACGCGTGAATAGCCAACCCGCGAGTCCCACCACGCTGCACGCGCGCCCGGCGGCCTGCCCGGCTGCTCAGCGCGGCTGGCCGCGCTGACCCGGTCGCACTGTCGGCGGCGGCACGAAGGGGTCGCGCCAGCGCCGCGACCCCTTTAGACGTGGACGGGCAACCGATGGTCGACGCCGTCGCTCGTCGTCACGAAGGTCGATCAGGCGCTGATCCCGCCCGAGGACCCGCGGGCGGTCGACGGTTCGGTGTGCCGAGGAGGTCACCTCGTCGCAGCTCCGGGTGGACAGCGAGGAATTCGTCGGCGTTGGCGTACAGGCCGTCCCGATCGATTAGCTGAGCCGTCATGTTTGTCCATCGCTCCGTGAGAACCGCATCGAACTTCTCGGGGCAGCCGTGAACGTCACACGCTCGTTTGGTTTCATCGAGCAGGCGGGCTCTTGCTAAAGCACTCGCAGCGGACCGCCTGGCGAGCACGGAAGTGAGCTCGGCAACGTCCGAGGGAGGCGTGTCGGCGGTCCGCCACGGCCGGTTCTAGTGGGCGTCGGGATGCACGCGGACTGCAAGAACGCGGCCTTGTCCCCTCCCGACGTTGGTGATGCGATACCGGCCCACGCTGTGGAAGGTCGCGCCCTCTCCGGTCCGAAGGCGCGTTGGCACCTCGCCCGGAAAGACCAGCTCGAAGGTGCTGTCGAGAATGTAGATCATGCGTTCGTGTTCGTGCTCGTCGTCGATTTCGATGCTGCCGCCGGGTCGGAAGTTGCTTAGCGTCGGGACGAGTGTCCAGCGTGCGCCGCAGGTGAGGTCGTAGAGGTCGACTCCCTCGCTTGGAGAGTGGAGCATGTGCTCAGGGGCGGTGCGGAGGATCCGTACATGGTCGGCCGGCGCGGTCGGCGGCCCGTTGAGAAGGTCAGCCAGTTCGAGGCCGTAGAACTCGGCGAGGCGGGCCAGTCGACCGATCGTGATGTCGGACTGCGCCTGTTCTATGAGCGACAGGAACGAGCTGGAGATACCGGTGGCGCGGGCTAGTTGAGCGAGGGAGAGGCCGTGCTCGGCTCTGAGCTGCTTGAGCCGGGCGGCCAGCTCAGTCTTGTGCGGAGTCGGAGCTTGTGGTTGCTCTGGGGGCGACAAGGCTCTCCTTCTTAGTCGCGGTGGTTGTGGACCCGGGTTCGATTTCGAGCCTGAACCTATGCAAGCTCGGCCGGGTTGATCTGGTAGGTAGGTAGATGGTTGACAGGGACATTTCAGCCAGTATTTTGGCTGAACGCAGCCACCATTTTGGGGTCCGGCTGCTGATCGGCCGTTGGCCAAAGGGGAACGGGACCGTGCAACCCCAATGGAAAGCCGTGAATTTCCGCGGCGCTATCTATCGGTGCGCCCGCGCGCCGCCCGCCACACCAGTCGGTGGCCGGAAGCCACGCGAACCCAAACCGAGAACTCACAAACTCGGCGCGGAGTAGAGACGACGCAGGTCGAGGCAACGGTCGCATCGTTTCGAGCGACTCGCGCAGTTCAGATCAAATAGAGGGAGACATGACCGAGAGGTGAGATCGTGCCGAACACGATCTCGGCCGTTGGGGTCAGTGTTTGCCGTCGCCGTTCTTGGCTGGCGGCATGATCGCGATTGCTTCGGCTGGTCCTGCAACGAGGTCCGCCAGCGCGTACCCAGCGAAACGCGCGCCGGGCACGAACGCGGTAGAGATCGAGCGGGGCGATGTGTGAGATCGCGGTGAACGGCGATCGCGATTCGCCATCTCGGATCGCTCCTAGGCAACAGCTCGAGACGACCCCGGTTACCGGTCGGTGGCCAGTGCCAGGAGGCTGTCGGTGCTGCCGTGGCGGAGCCAGAGGCGAGCGCGCGCCAGCCCGCGTCTCCGTTCGGGGGACAACTCGGCCGGGCTTGCAGCTGAAGCTCGAGTGCAGCTCCCATCATCCAGTCCAGCTCCAACAATAGGAGGACGCTGTGCATTTCAGTGATTGGTCGCGAATCCCATCGCGGTGGCTGGCAGCGGTTGCTGCCGTGCTCGCCGTGACTGCTGGCACTGCGGTGCTAGCAGGCTCGGGCCTGGCTACGGGAAAGACGGTGGCCAGGGCCGCCCAGGCTTCCGCGTGCAGCTCGGGCACGACCGTTCAGACCACCAGCGGGCCGGTCTGTGGCATCTCGTATCCCGCTGGGACTTCAGCAACGGGTGTTGTTGCTCAAACTAGTTTTAACCAGTGGCTTGGCATCCCGTACGCGGCTCCGCCTGTGGGCATGCTGCGCTGGCAGTCCCCGCAGCCGCATCAGCCGTGGACCACGACTCTTGCAGCTGTGACCCAGCCACCGGGGTGCCCGGGGTCAGGCACCAGCACCGCGAGCGAAGACTGCCTGCAGCTCGACATCACCGCTCCGACTGGCGTAGGTTCAGCGCTGCCAGTCATCTTTTACATTCACGGCGGGGGGTTCACGGGCGGCACGACATCCACCTATCCCGAACAGGAACTGGCCACCGAAGGGCCGGCGATCGTCGTGGGCATCGAGTATCGGCTGGGTGTGCTCGGCTTCCTCGCTGACAAGGCGCTTGGTCCCCACTCCGGAGATTTCGGTCTGCAGGACCAGCAGTTTGCGATGAGTTGGGTGAAGCAGAACATATCGGCATTCGGCGGCGACCCGGCCAACATCACGATCATGGGCAGCTCGGCCGGCGCCTCGAGCGTGTGCGACCAGATCGCCTCACCGGCAGCCCACGGGCTGTTCGAGAAAGCGATCAACTTCAGCGGCGAGTACAACTCGCTGTTCGGCGCACCTACCTCGCTTCAACCTCAGGATTGCAAGGCGCAACTGCCCACCCAGCAGCAAGCTAACGCCACCGGCGCCCTCTTCGCAGCCAGCGTCGGTTGCAGTCAAGGAAATGACGCGACGGTCGCGACCTGCCTCCGTGCCGTGCCTTGGCAGACACTGTTGACCGCCCAGGCCTCTGGCGGCACGAACTCTCCGATCGTCAACGGCACCACGCTTACCGAGCAGCCCCTGGAGTCGTTTGCGACGGGACGCGTCAACCGCGTTCCGGCGCTCCTCGGCGTCAATCGCGACGAGGACCTGACCGGTACAGCAACCACAGCGGCCGCCTACACCTCCCTGATCGATTCTCAGTATGGAGCTGAGTCATCGGAGGTGCTTCTCCACTACCCACTCGCTCGACTCCCATCTCCATACGTCGCGTCGCGCACGGTCGCCGCGGACTCAAACACGGTCTGCCCTGCCTTGGTGCGGGATCAGTACTTGTCGAAGGTAATGCCCCTGTACGCTTTTGAGGGAGACAACCCCGACCTGCCGCCGTACGGCACCGCGACGGCTAACCCACCAGGCTCACAGCACGACTGGGAGCCGGGTTACCTCTTCCCCACCGCGATGGGCATCCCAGTTGACAGTCAACTGGACGCAAATGAGGCCACCCTCCGCAGCGAACTGATCGCGCAGATCACGGCGTTCGCCGCGACCGGTAGCCCAAACACGACCGGAGTGCCCCTGTGGCCGCGGTACAAGTCCAATACGGGCTACCTGGTGATGTCGCTACAACCGGGAGGCGATGACGAGCTGATGTCGGCGGCCGCCATCTCGTTTGATCACCAGTGTGCGTTCTGGGACAGGATCAGCCCTAAGCCAGTGAAGTAACAGTCGGGCGCCACGCCGCCCGCGCTCGGAGGGACGATCTGAGCAAGGATGCCCAGATCGTCTCTTCCGGGGGCACTCGCGGCAAGGCCCTGCGAACTTGCGTCGCGTGAATCCGAGCGCTCCGCATAAACCTGGCCGAAAGCCCGTCACTGCTGCTCGGTCTATGACGACACCGTGACCGCATTCCCACGCGAATAGCGTCAGGACGGGGGGTGCTAACTCGGTTCGGTCTAGCACGTCATCGCGCTTTGGACGAACAGCAGCGGCGCCACGGCGCGAGCGAGACCGCTGCACCGGCCGGGCATTGCACAAGTCGATGCAGCTCGCCGCGTGCGGTGGGTCCGCACAGCTGCTCTGCGAGGCGAAGCCGCAGCGGCCTCCGACGGCGCCCTGTTTGCTCAGACTCGCAGCCGCCGCTGTCAGCAAGCGCCGGCGGTGACGCCGGCCCCGCGGTGGACCGGCTCAGAGCAGCAGTCAGAGCCGCGCGCCTCGCATAGCCCCTTTGCCACAGTTGCGCCAGTCAGCTCGACAGCATGGTGTAACGCCCAACGATTCCGAACTGAGAACGGCCCGGGTCTGGCGACCGGCTGGTGGTAGCGGCACATGAGCGATTGCCCGCGAGGCGTCTTGGGCCGTCCTCATCGGCGGGGTTAACCGCACGTCCCGGTACTCACGGCGGAAAAGGCTCTTCAAAGGAACCGATCGCCCAGTCGGCGCCGCCGTCGCGCAATTGTTGTTCGTCGTAATGGCCGGTAGCGATCCCGACGCACTTCATCCCTGCGGCGTGAGCCGCTTCAGCGTCTCGAGGGGTGTCGCCGACGGCAATCGCCTGCCCGGGTGCGAGATCCTCGCCGTAGACCACGGAGGCCCGTCTGAGGGCGGTGCGCGCGACCTCGCTTCGGTCGTTGGAGTCCGACCCATACCCGCCGAAGGAGAAGAATCGGTTCAGGTTCGCACGATGGAGCTTGATGTGGGCGGCGGCTTCTAGGTTGCCGGTGATCAATCCGGTCAGATAGCCATCCTCGAGCAGCTTGGGCAGCAGCTCGAGCACGCCGGGGAGCACCCGGTACCCCTTCGACCCAGCCACTGTCTGGTGAAGGTAGTACAGCCGGCGTTCCAGTAGCCGCGCGAACTCTTTTCGTTCGGGCTCACGTCCGAGGACCCCGATGAATGTCTTGCGCCCGACTTCGGGGTCCGTCATCCCGGCTTCGGTGAATTGCCCGATGTCGGCTGGAATCCCGTACAGCTCGTTGAACGCCAGTCGCCAGGATGCGGCACCCGCGCCGCCGGTGTCGATCAACGTCCCGTCGATATCGAACAGGATCGCGATGGGTTGCGCGCCAGTGCTCATCCCGACGGCGATCCTAATCGAACCGCATAGGGTCTCACCGGATCAGGCTCCTCGAACCGCAGCTAGCCACCCTAGCCCCGCGCACGACGCCCGTCTTGGTCGCGGCCATCGCCCCCCCATCACTCTCATCCTGAACCAGCTCGCAAACCCGCGACCGCCCCGCCAACCACCACGAGCCAGTCCGACCACGGTTGGCAGCTTGGTCGCAATGCCTCGGCCGTCTCGCTGCGCGAGGCGGACGGGCGCACCGCCCGGACAATGCGGAGGCCGCAGGACGCTCGACGGCAGAAGCTGCACTGTGCTTTTTGGAGAGCGTCGGGCTCCCGGTTTGCCACGCTTGCGGTAGAGGCGTCGGCTAGGTGGTCGTGAGAGCCGGCTGGAAACTGAAGGCAGCTCGGGCGGGGTGCAGGCCGGGAGGAGTCGCATCATCGGCGCGCGATTTGATCCTAGCCCTGTCGTTCGCCGGAGCAGTGTGGGGTTGGACATCTGGCGCGGCGCCCGCGATGATTGACACCCGCGGATATGCGTAAGGGCCTTCGCGTCATTCAGTTGGGGCTTGTGCGCTGGGAGGTGAGCCTCGTGCTCGGCCTTGCGGTGGCGGGCGCCTGGTGTGCGCAGGCCACCGCCTCGGGAGTCGCTGTGCGGTCGCCTGTCGCCGTCGGCTCGGGCGAGAGCCAATGGCGATTGGCGCTGGTCGATGTGTCGGTCGCGACCCTGTGGATGCAGCCGGCCGAGACCCGTCCGCTCGATCGGCCCTCGCTCGCGAACCCGGTCCGGCTGCAAGCGTGGTTGAGTGCGATGGGCACCCTACAGCGGCGTTGGCTTGATGGCCGGTTGGTCACCCAGGCCCTATACGGCCAGCAGGTCGTCGTGCGAGCCCGTCGCGGCGCGTGGGTCGAGGTTTCGCTGACCGATCAGCCGACATCAAATCACCTGAGCTATCCGGGCTGGCTGCCCGCGCGCCAACTGGTGATCGGGCCGGTCATTACCAGCGCGACGACGCTCACGGGCGCGGCGCCTGTGACGGATTCGAACCCAACCTCGCCTCCGTCGGGGTCGGCTCCAAACTCGTACCCGGGCACGCTGACCTCGCTGACCTCTTCCGCGGCGTCGATCGCGCTGGTGATCAGGCCGACTGCGTGGCTGCTCGCGCGCACCGCCGCGGGGCAGGCCGGCCGTCGTCTCTTGCTACTCAGCTATAACACGAGGCTGCCGGCGCTCGCTCAGACCGGACGATGGGTTGTCGTGCAACCGCCTGCCGGGCCCCCTGCGGTGATCGCTCGCTCGGCCGTTGTTGTTCGGGTAGCCGGCACCAGTCCCGCGCCGCCCAGCGGCGAGCAGCTCGTGAATGCCGCCGAGATGTTCCTGGGCGTCCGCTACCTGTATGCCGGGACGTCGGCATTCGGTTTCGACTGCTCGGGCTTGACGCAGACGATCTACGACGCGTTCGGGATCCTCTTGCCCCGCACCGCGGCGCTTCAGGCCAGGGTCGGCCGATCGGTGGCCCGGGCGAATCTCGCGCCAGGCGACCTGGTGTTCTTCGCGACGGACCCACCGTCGAGGGCGATCACGCACGTGGCGATGTACGTCGGCGGCGGGCAGATCATCGAATCCCCTAACTCGTCAAGCGCTGTGCGCATAATCCCTCTCGCCGCGCGCGGCGATGAGTACGTCACGGCCCGCCGGTACGTTCCCACGCCCGGAGCATCGACCGGCCTCGGATAAGCGGCGAGAAGGGGCTTACTCGAGGCGCGGGCGGCGGGCGTGCTCACCGAAGCAGCGCCGCGGTAACGCCCTGGATCGTGTCTATCCCGTAGCTCATGTCGGGGTCGCCGTCGGTCATCACCGCCATCGCGAAGGTGTGGTGGTGACCCACCAGACGGGCGATCTGGTGTACCAGGAAGACATCAGGGCTGGGGCGCCATCCGGCCTTGAAGTACACGGTGTAGCCAAGCGGGCGGGCAATCGCTGGGATCCCCCAGCTCTCATAGCCAGCGATCGTCGAGAGCAGATAGTTGGCGTAGCCGACGAACTCCCGCGGGATCAGGGAGTCCATCTCGAAGAAGAACCTCGCCTGGTCGGCGGCGGTGATCAGCGCGGCGCCCCACGAGCCACCCCAGGACGCGGTGGTGTCGATCGAGAAATGCGTCATCCCGGCCGCTTGGGCCACCGCGTAAAGGCCAGCGTTTCCAACGATCGACCAGCACTTCGTGGCCGCGTCGTTGTCCGACACGTTGATCATCGGGTACAGGAACGAGTTGCTGTAGGAGTCGACGTAGTGTTGCCCCATCGCGTTCAGGCGGCGCAGGTACGCGACCAGCAGCATCGCCTTCACGACGCTGCCGGTAATGAACTGCTCGTTCAGATTGACCCCGGACAAGCGCCCCTCGCTGTCGACGATGGCCAGCGCCGTGTTCCCCATCCGGCTCTGCAAGTAGCGCTCGGCACGCGCGATCGCGACCGGGCCTGGGAACCCGATCGGCAGGTACCCGCCCCCGGAGTAGCCGCGTCCGGTGCAGCCAGGCGGCAGGGTCGGGTTGGCAAGGGCCTGTGCCTCGGGCGCATGAAGGCATGCTCGCCATCGGAAGTGGCCGGCAGGGAGTGTCGCGGTAGTGAATAGGACCACGGCGTAGGGGCTCAGATTGACCGACCGGGTGCCCGCGGCACGCGCGAACCGTCCCCGCCGTCCGGCGGCGAACGACCAGGACACGCGCGCGTTGCCCCATTGCAGGTCCCTCGGGTGAAAGATCACCACTACCACCTTCGCCCGCCCGAGCGTCAATGCCTTGACCTTGGTGACGGCTTGGCCCGTAACGAGCACCGTCACCGATGGCGATGAAACGCCGCTCACCGCCGCGCTGTACTGCGTATTGCGGTCGGGCGTGACCGTGAATGAGAACGAGCCGTCCGCGGCCGTCGTGGTGCTCGCTACCGCAGTCACCGCAGTGAAGGGATACGGGCTTGCGTACAGCTCGACCGACGCCCCGGCTGCCACAGACGTTGCCGTGCCTGACAGCGTTGCTGGCTGCCCGCTGGCGACCATTGAGGGGCTTGCGGCCAAGCTCGTCGTCGATGCCCCCGGCGATTGGTGGGAAGCCCCGAGCGCGGCTGTCGGCACCGCCAGGAACGCGATGACGGCGATCGTGGCCACGCCGCTGGTGAGCATTCGCGAACTGTACGGATCCCGAACGACACCATCATCGCGGCCGCCTCGTCGGCCGCCATCGTCAGGGACACGCCAACGCGCTCGGACCGCCCGGAAGCGAGTCCGCGGCCCCGCGAGGGCGACCTTGCGCGAATCAATCGGTGGCATAGGCATCGCCGGCACGATGACGCCGCTGTGGTGGAAGCGATTGTGCCAGGACACGGGGTCAGTAGATGCGGTTCGGCCGTTGGTTTCCCCGACGCCGACGTAACCGCTCGCGCCACTGGACTTCCCCCGTTTTCGACGACACTTGGACGCTTCCGGTCGTAAGCCGGGGAAAGGATGGGGCTGGTGCCGAGAACGAGGGAAGTCCACAAGCTGCGGGCGTCGGATTACTCAGCCAGGAGTCGCTCCCAGAGTGCCGTGAGCGCGGCTGTGGCGTTGTTGCGTCGCTCGGCGGAGTCGTGGCCGTCGCCGAATGTGTCGAGGAGGTATGCGCGGTGGGTGGCCATCAGTAGCAGCGCGAACTCGCGTGGGTTCGCCGGTGGGTGTGGGGCGTTCGCGACAAGCTGCTCGAGCAGTTGGCGCGGACCGACGAGGGCGCGGTCCAGCTCGGTCGCGACTGCCGGGTCGGCCGCGGCGGCGGCGTCGAGCGCGCGCAGCCACCGACCGTTGTCGGCATAGAGCTGCACCAGCCCGGCGACCATCGCTGTGATGAGGTCTTGCGCAGGACCGCGCAGGACCTGATCCAGGAGCGGATCCTCGGAGTCCGGGAGCAGTTCAGGCGCCAGCTGCGCGAGGCGGTCGAAGTGGCGGTAGAAGACGGTGCGGGTCAGGCCCGCTTGCGTCATGACATCACCGACGGTCAGGGCTGCGAACGGCCGGTCGAGTAGTAGTTCCCGGGTCGCGTCGAGAATCCGTCGCCGGGCGTCGTCGGATGGAACGCGTGTAGATCGTTGCGACATCGTGTCGCAGAGTATGCAATGCTGTTGCGACACTATGTCGCAATCTGAGCCGGACACGCACATCACGCTGCCCGACGGGCGCACGCTCTCCTACCTGCTCGCGGGTGCCGACAGCGGGCCGGTAGTGACGGTGCTGGACGGTCCGTGTAGCCGCGGGCTTGGGCGGGCGCTCGCCGCGACCGCGCGCGAGCTTGGGATCCGGCTGGTGATCCCGGACCGTCCGGGATCTCACGCGAGCACGCCGAAACCAGGTCGCACGGTCGCCGATTGGCCCGCTGATCATCTCGCGCTGATGGACGCGTTGGATGTTGAGCGTTTCGGGATCGTGACGCAGTCCGGCGGGACGCCCTACGGGATCGCCGTTGCCGGTGCGGTTCCAGAGCGGGTCACGGCTCACTCGCTGCTCGGAGCTCTCGCGCCGCTCGCGGAGAAGGCCCAGTGGCGCGCGGCCGGGAAGGACATGAAGATGGCGGCGTTCATGTCCCGGCGCGTGCCGTTTCTGCTGCGGGCGGGCTTCAAGCGGCAGTACAAGAAGCTGCCGGATTCGGCGCTCGGGCTGTTCAAGGGGCCAGATGCGGAGGTCGTCCAGATCCCGTGGGTCAAAGAACTGTTCGTAGCGACGACCGCGGAGCTGTTTGCGAACCCGAACGGGTTCATCGAGGAGGTCCGGATCCTTTGCCAGCCGTGGGGTATCACGCCCGGGGCGGTCCGCGCCTCTCTCTGGACTGGTGAGTTTGACCGTTTGCACCCGCCGTCGCACGCCCGGCGCGTCGCCGAACTGCTCGGTGGAGACCCGCCGGTAACCGTCGTACCCGGGGTCGAGGAGATCGGCCTGCTCGTGATCTTCGGGGAAGCGCTGCGGTTCGCAACAC
>DATJRS010000212.1:0-89996 GCA_035504535.1 Solirubrobacteraceae bacterium
CGCTACCACCCAGCAAGTCCGGGGAGGGACGAACAAACACACATTCCTGACTTCCGTCGTTATGTCGTTCGGTCGTTCCCCACGATCCCGTCACCATCCAACGTGACGCCACCATCACCATCCTGGCTGTCCGTCAACACCTTGGCGTTCTCCGGTCACCGGCCCCGAAATGCGCTCCGCCAGCGCCAGATATCGCTCGGCCTCACGCAAGGACCCCGCCGCCCACCGGTCGGCCGCAGCGAGCACTGCCAGCTCGGCGTCCGCCGCGACCATTTCGGGCGGAAACCCCGACAGGAGCTCGCGGGCGGTGGTGATCCGCACGTCGAGGTACAAGGAGCGCCAGGTGTCCGCCAGCAGCCGCACCGCCAGTCCCCAGTTCTCGGCCGCCTGCGCGTGGCGGATCGCCTCGACCGGACACCCGTGCTCGGCCAGCCACTCCGCGGCCACGGTATGCAGGCCGGGCAGCTCCTGCGGGGCCGTCCTTCGCAGCTCGAGCGTGAGCAGATCCGCGAACAGCCGGTGATAGCGAAACCACGATCGCTCGGCGTCCAGCGACACCACGAACGCCCCCGCGTCCCCCAGCTCCCAAAGGATCCCCTCAGACCCCGACCCCCCCGTCAGCCGGTCGGCCAACGCTCCGCTGACCCGCTCCAGGATCGAAGTCCGCAACAGCAACCGGGTCACCTCCTGCGGCTGGCGCTCGAGCACCTCGGCCAGCAGATACTCCGCCACCACACGCTCACGCCCGGAAAAACTCGCCGCCAAGCGCTCAGGGTCCGGATCGCGGGCTAGGGACAGGGCCGCGAGCCTCAGACCCGCCGCCCACCCCTCCGTTCTCGCGACCAGTGACTCAACCGCGCCGTCAGACAAACGCACACCCGCCGCCTCCAACAGCCCACGCGACTCGTCCAGGCTGAAGCGCAAGTCCTCACCCCGGATCTCGGTCAGCTCCCCCTGCACCCGCAACCGATGCAACCCCAGCCGCGGATCCCGGCGCGTCAACAACACGAACCGCAGCTGCGGCGGCGCGGCCCCCAACAGCACCTCAACCTGGCGGATGGCCTCCTCCGCCTCGAGCTCGTGCAGGTCATCGATCACCAGCCACAGTCGCTCATCCAGCGAGCGCACATCCTCAAGCAACCGTCTCACGACGGTCGCGCCATCCAGACCAGGCGCGGCCGTCAGCTCCCGCATCCGCTCCGCGCCGATCCGCGTCCCCCGCAATGATTCGAGGACCGACAGCCAGAACGCCTGCGGGTTACGCTCCTGGCGCCCGATCGACACCCACGCCACCCGGTCGCCCAGACCCTCCGCTGCGATCCACGAACGCACCAGGAACGTCTTGCCGCTGCCGGCCGACGCGGAGACGAGCACCACCCGCTCCGCCCGGCTCAGCCGCTCGAACAGCCCGGGCCGCGGAACCAACCATGCCCTCGCACGAGGGCCGCCGTGTTCGATGGCTGCAGCCGAATCGGGCACGACACCCACATGGTTGCGCCGACGAAGTACGGGATCCTCGCGTTGATCGCGAACGACTCGTCGTACTCCTTCAGAGCGGACCGACGATCCCCTGGCGTTGGCGATTGTCATCGCGTGGTCGGGCACGAGGTGCTGAGGCGACTCCTGACGGTAGGCGGAAGAAGGCAGGGCGACCAGGGTCAGGACGGCCGAATCTCGCCAGGATCCAGCCATTTCTCGTGCGGACCGGATGGTCGGGAACGACCTCGGCGATCACCGAGGATCGTGCCCGACCACGATAAAATCAGCGGATGCACCGGGTGGTCGCGCTCGTCGTGCCGGACGTGATCATCTTCGACCTCGCGATCCCGGCGGAGATCTTCGGGCGCGAGGTCGAGCCGGGGTACTCGTTCGCGGTCTGCACGGAGCACCCGGGGATGGTTTCGTCCGCGTCAGGGTTCGATGTGCGGATCAACCAGGGTCTGGAGCTGCTCGAGCAGGCGGACACGGTGATCGTGCCGGGGTTCTTCCCGAGGGACAGTCCATCGCCGGTCGTGATCGACGCGCTCCGGGACGCGTCGGCGCGCGGGGCCCGGGTCGCGTCGGTGTGTGTCGGAGCGTTCGCCCTGGCGGCGGCTGGTCTGCTGGACGGGCGCAGCGCGACCACACACTGGGAGTTCGCGGATGAGTTGGCGACGCGGTTTCCGGCGGTCCGGGTGCTCCCGGAGGTGCTGTATGTCGATGAGGGCGAAGTGCTCACCAGCGCCGGGATCGCCGCCGGGATCGATCTGTGCCTGTACATGATTCGCAGCGACTACGGGGCAGTGGCCGCGACCGAAGCGTCCCGACGGATGGTCACCCCGGTTCACCGTCCCGGCGGCCAACTGCAGTTCATGGAGCGACCGGTTCCCCAGGACGGACCGGGCCTGGCCGCAACGCGCGCGTGGGCGATCCAGGAGATGCATCGCCCGCTCACGATCGCCGACCTCGCTCGGCACGCGGGCTACTCCAGCCGAACCTTCGCCCGACGCTTCGTCGCGGAGGTCGGCATCACACCACTGCGATGGCTCACTGAGGAGCGATTGGGCGAGGCTCGCCGGCTGCTCGAAGTGACCGAGATGCCGATCGAAGAGGTCGCCAGGCGCTGCGGTCTGGGCACCGCCGCCAATCTCCGATTGCATCTGGCGCGTCACGAAGCGACGACGCCGACCGCCTACCGGCGCGCGTTCCGGATCAGCGGTATCTCGGGGAACGATTTGCGACGCCCGGTTGCGACCAGTTAGCACCCACGACGATACGGAGAGGCTCCATGCTTGAAATGCGCGACCACTGCGAGCGATGCGATCAGCCGCTGGCCGCCGATGGTCTGGCGATGATCTGCAGCTTCGAATGCACCTTCTGCGTGAAGTGCAGCAGCGAGATGGCAGATACGTGTCCGAACTGCACAGGCCGGCTGGTTGCGCGGCCGCCTCGTACCTCGGCTTCAGTGGCCGCCGCCGCGGCACGAACTGGCCAGCCGGTCCCGTCCAGTTGACCCGGTCGCGCAACCTGGTTTCAACCCCAGATCCAGCCACGTTGGCGCCAGCGCATGCAGGCCAGCTGGCTTCCGGAGTGACGTGACTCCGCCAGCCGGTATCGGCCGGGTACGCGGTGCTGGTGATCGCCTTGTCGGCCGCCTAGGTGATCGCTCGGAATGTCGGCCGGAGTACTGACACCGATACAGCCCCTGTTCGTGCTCGGGTGCCTCGCGCCGCCGTTCTCGACGCTGAGTCACAAGCTCGGACACGCTGCAGCGGCTCGCCGCGCGTCCAGCGGGACTTTCCTCTCCTCCGCTTCAGTCAGGAAGCCGTCTGCCAGCTCCGCTTGCGCAGGCCGACCAGCCGGCGCAGGAGCGATGTCGCGGTCGACCTCGCCCCGGGCTGGTCAGACAGCTGCGTGTTGGCATACGCGCGTAGGAGGTCGACCATCGTGGTGGTGCGTTGGAACGGATCCGCGATGACTGCGCCGTCGGTGAGCGAGATCGCCGCGAGCAGGGCGCCGCCGGCTTCAGCCACAACGTGTGGTCCGCGCAGCGGTCTGGCGCTGTCGAGCTTTGCCAGTTCCTCGAGCGCGCGGTCGTCTGTCGGGCGGGAGAGCCGCAACGTCACCGCGTCGGCGGAAGCGGTCGGGGACGTGCCGATTCCCGTGCCCCGGGGCCTGGGCCGGCGTGAGCTCCTGAGTTTGCTGGCGCGGCGGGCTCGCTCAGCCTCGCGCCGCAGATCATTGATGTGTTCGCGTGCCGCGAGGTAGGTGAGCGTGGGTGACATCGATTGGTTCCTTTGCGAGGTATGTGATCGTGAAATCACGCAGGGCGACGGCGACCCACGGGGCTGGTGATGCGGCCCAACGCGTGCGTCCGGATCGCGGATGCGCCTGAGACCGTCTTCACGGTCACGCCAACCAGTTAGGAGCCCTCGGCGCTGACCGGGGTCGAGTGACAGGGGTCGGGCGGCTGCGCGAAGGCCGCGATCGGGCTCGCACACACGATTATCCCGGTGACGATGATTGCGCTCGCGACTCGGGATATGAGCTTTCTAAGGTTTCTGGACAGTGACATGATGCTCGCTCCGAGAAAGGTGGATTGCTGCTCTGTAGCTCGTTACGCGCTGGGGATCGAAACGGTTCGCTTGTCATCTGACGTCGAGCGCGGGACTGCACCAGGGCGTGTGCCCAAAGCACGTACGACTGCACGACAGACGCGAGGCGGTCCGCACACCGGCTGCGAGATCGGCGATCGCGCTGGCTGACGCAGACGCAGCCGAAGCGGACGCCACCCCGCCGGTGGGGTTGAGCCGCCTACGCGCGCGCCATCGACCGGACGGCTGGTGGGCGGGCGACTGAACATTGGCGCTCCGACCTCGCCGTAATACACGCATGGTCATCGGCTGCGTAGAGTCGGCGTGTGAGTTTCACCTCGATCCCTCGGAGGCTTTCGTGGCGGCAGCTCGGGAGCGCCTGCCGGGAGTCAGCGTCGAGCGCGCCGCGGCAGAGGGGCTGCCGTTCGCAGATGAGGTCTTCGAAGCCGCGCTCGCGCAGCTGGTCGTTCATTTCATGGCCGATCCCGTGGCCGGGTTGCACGAGATGCGTCGTGTGACGAAGCCGAGCGGCGTAGTCGCCGCATGCGTCTGGGATCACGCCGGCGGCCGCGGCCCGCTCGGCGTGTTCTGGGAAGCCGCACGGGTGCTGGACGTAGATGTTGACGATGAGTCCTCGCGCGCGGGCACTCGCAGGGGACAGCTCGCCGAGCTGTTCGAGGCCGCAGGTCTTGGCGACGTCGAGGAGGGAGCCGTGTCGGTCGAGGTCGAGCATGGAAGCTTCGAGGAGTGGTGGGAGCCGTTCACGCTCGGAGTGGGTCCCGCCGGGGCGTTTGTCACGCAGCTCGGCGCGGCGGAGCGGTGCCAGTTGCGTGAGCTGTGCAGAGAACGGCTGCCTCACGCACCGTTTGTCGTATCGGCGCGAGCGTGGGCGGCGCGTGGCCTGTCGTAGGGCCGGGTTCTGGCTACCGACGGCGCCCGATTCACCTCGCGTGTGGATTCGGTCCGGTGCCCCGCGGTGGGTGGCTACTTAGCCTGAGGCAGCTCCTGGGCCCTCTCGCCGAACAGTGCCATCTGTTGTCCTAATGCATCGCCGCTGTATGCGCTGACCAGACCCAGATTGTCGATCACCGATGCGGCCCGCACCAGCAGCCGCTGGAATTCCGCGCTGGACCTGACGGCGTCAAGCGCAGATCGCTCACCGTGGATTACGAAGAACCCGTCGAGATCGCCGCCATGCGGATCCAACAGATACGCATCGAATCTCTCGATCTGTCCCTCTTGCTCGAGCTTGCCGTAGTAGCTGACGGCCTCCTGGAAGACCTGCAGCGCAAGCTGTTCGCGCCCCCGCACAACTTGACCCCAGCCAAGGAAAATTGCCTCTCCAGCCATCGTGTTACCCCCGAGATGTTTGCCGATTAGCTGCGCACGCTACCGCTGCCGGCGCCGTCGCGGCAGAAATCTGGACTTGGGTTCGACCCCCTGGCCGGGTGCGCACGCCGTCGGCTCGCCAGGGCGAAATCCGATCGTTCTCCCCGGCGCAGCCCGACCTATCCACGGCGGCCTTTCGTCGCCATTGCAGCGGCGCGCGCCACGAGGATCAACGATGAACGGGATCGTCCGGCTCGCCTCGGCGCCGTAAGCGAAACCGTGGCAAAGGGGCAACGCGAGGCGGGCGGCTCTTACTGCTGCTCTGAGTCGGTCCACCGCAGGGCGGGCGTCACCGCCGGCGCTTGCTGACAGGCGCGGCTGCGAGTCTGAACGAACAGGGTGGCGCCGGAGGCCACTGTTGCTTCGCCTCGCAAAGCAGCTGTGAGAAGCCGCCGCGCGCGCGGCGAGCTGCATCGACTTGTGCAATGCCGGGCCGGCGCGGCGGTCTGGCTCGCGCCGCGGCGCGGCTACTGTCCGTCCAGCGCGAGCCCCTCATACGCAGCGTGCGCGGCTGTCGCAATCCCTATCGAAGCATCAACGCTCGCAGCATGAGTAGTCTGGACCTGCGCTACGCAGGGCGCACGAAACCGCTAGCGCAGAATTTCCACCATCAGCACCCAGGCATTCCCCACCGCACCCGCGATCGCGAAGATAATGCCGGCGACGGTCCAGTAGAGCCCGCCGCCAGACTGGGCAAGGATGCTCGCACCGCCCACAATCAGCGGCACGGTCCCCGCCGCCGCAACCAACTGTCGGCTGAGCCGCCAGGACTGCGGGCTCGAGCGAGGCGGCAAGCTCCGCTTCAAGAGCACCGCGATTAGGGCCGCGAAGAGCAGCGCTTCGCCGAGTAGTTCTGCCCCGAGCGCCACGTGGCTTTGGCCAGGAATCAGGCCGATGATCGAGACCAGAACGACGCTCAGCAGCAACAGTACGGTTTCGAGCGCCCGTTCCGGAAGCCCCTTGAACTTCAGGATGCGGTCGATGTTGATCGACACGGCAACGAACACCAGGCCCGCAAGCGCCGCAGAAGCGCCTGCGGTCGCGACAAACAGGTCTTTCCAGGGGGCGATATCAAACGCCGCCATCGGAGCGCCATCCTAGTGCCGAGCCCGCCAGCTTCGGCCTCGCGTCTGACCCCTCGTCGCGTAGACAGCCGGGTGGTTCGCCGCGAAGGCAGTCAGGGCCGCGCGGCGGCGGGACCGCATGGGCGATAACGGTCGCGGCGTTACGCTAAGCGAGACTCGCGGTCTGCTGCCTGCCGGTGGAGGCGGCTCGTCGCCCGCGAGGTATTCGGACCGATGACGAGGAGGCAGATAGGTGGCGGATATGGACCCTGGTGTTCGTTTTCCTGGCGAGTCCGAGGAGTACCGTCGCGCGCGCAATCGCCTGCTCGAGGCCGAGGCCCGGCTACGGCGGGCGATCGAACAGGTCGCGGCCCAGCGTCGTGCGTTACCGCTGGGTGGCTTTGTCCCTGACGACTATCGCTTTGAGCGGGCGTTTGACGGGGAGGAGGTACGGTTCAGTGAGCTGTTCGAGCCGGGCAAGGACACGCTCGCCATCTATAGCTTCATGTTCCCGCGGTATTCGGGCGATACCAGGCCCGGACCCTCGGGGGGCGAGACCGCCCGGCTTCCGCTGTCCGAGACCCCGTGTCCGTCCTGCACTTCTATCCTGGACTCGCTCGACGGCGCGGCTCCTCATCTCGCCCGGCGTCTGAACCTCGCCGTGGTCGCGAAGTCTGACCCCGAACGGCTTCGGAACTTCGCGCGTGAGCGTGGCTGGCGCCACCTGCTGCTGCTGTCTTCGCGTAGCAACGCGTACAACCGCGACTACAACGCGGAGACGCCTGAAGGTGAGCAGATGCCGATTCTGAGCGTGTTCGTCCGTGACGGTGACCAGTTCCGCCATGCCTGGTCCTCGGAGCTCATGTACGCCCCGCGCGACGAGGGTCTGGAGGCGCGCCACGTCGATTCGATCTGGCCCATCTGGAATCTGCTGGATCTGACGCCGGGCGGCCGCGGCAACGAGTCGAACTTCCCGGCGCTGGCCTACAACTGAAAATAAACCCCTCGCCGGCGCGCCATGGCTTTGCCCGCGAAGCACGCATCCGAGCTAGGTGGTCTCGCGGCTGGAGTCGTCGGCAACCGGCAGCGCGAGCGCTAGCGTGCTACGACGAGCCAGCGCCGAACCCTAACTCACGATCGAATACTCAGGAGGCAACATTGCCCAGCAACCGCGAGCTCGTCACGGAGGCATTCGCGGCGTGGTCCAAAGGGACGGGTTACGTCACCAGCATCTTCGCGGAGGGCATGACCTGGGAGATTGTCGGCCACTCGGCGGCATCCCGTAAATACGCGAACAAGCAGGAGTTCATCGACGAGGTACTGGCGCCGTTCGGCGCGCGCTTCAGCAGCGAGGAGCCCTTCCGTCCGGTGACGATCCGAGGTATCTATGCCGATGACGCAAGCAGCACGGTCATCGTGCTGTGGGACGGATCGGGAATGACGACGATCGGAACGCGGTACCGCAACACGTATGCCTGGTTCATGACGCTTCGCGACGGAGCGGTCGTCGACGGCACCGCGTTTTACGACAGCATCTCGTTCAATGAGCTGTGGGAGAAGGTGACGCCCAGCACGTAATGACGTCGGCCTCGAGCTTCGGCCGGGGTCGGGGTCCGCACGAGTGGTGATCAGGGCGCAGCACGGCGAGGGAGGCGGCTTGAAACTCGGTTACCGCCGGCCCAGACGACAACCGACGAGGGTGCGGGACCCGATTCTTCTACTGCCGCTCGCCGTCCCGAGCGGGCGGACGCTCGATTCACACCCCTTCGGCGGCGCCTTCTACCTCGCCGCGACTGACGGCTACGTGTTCATCGCCAACCAGAGCGACGGCACCATCACGCGCATCGGCGATCGCGCCCTGCAGACGGTCGGGCTACCCGTCCGGATCGCAGCCGCAAGCCACAGTTCGAACACCTCCGCCGCGTACTCGATCCCGCCGGACGCCGATGCCATCCAGGCCACTGGTCCCAGCACCGACACCATCTCGCGCATCCAAGCTCAGCCATAACCGCCTGAGAGCACGGGAACCGTAAGCCCGCCGCGGGCGTATCACGCGAAGGCTTGCCCACTCTTTCTCGAGGAGGGCGCCGGGTGGATCGAAGTCGTCGCCAGATGCGATTTGAGCACTCCGACCACGACGTGGCTTCCCCACGACCAGTGACGCGAGAGAGACCAATGAAGAGATCTGACAGACACCCATCAATCCTCACCTCACAGACGGGCGGCGGATGCAATTCGCTGCGGATCCTGTTCCTTGTCTCGGCGCACAACGGCCTGAGTCAGCGCGCTTGGGTCGCGCTGACCGAGCGCGGCCATGAGGTGGCAGTCGCGGTGGTTGACTCGGCCGCGGCGATGCACGCTGCGGTCAGCGAGCACGATCCGGACCTGATCGTGTGCCCGTTTCTGAAGACGCTGATACCAGAGAGCATCTGGAACCGCCGTCCCTGCCTGGTCGTGCATCCGGGTCCGCCCGGCGACCGGGGACCTTCCTCGCTCGACTGGGCGATCGAGCTCGGGATGGGCGCGTGGGGAGTGTCGGTCCTGCTCGCGAACGGCGAGTTCGACGCAGGACAGGTGTTGGCGTCGCGCACCTTCCCGATGCGCGAGGCCGGGAAGGCGAGCCTGTACCGGCACGAGGTGCGCAACGCGGCGATTGACGCCCTGATCGAGGCACTCGGACGGCTCCTCTTGGGCGCGGGCCGCGAGGAGCGAGGCGGCGCGGCGCGGCGCGTCGGCCGCGCCCGGCCGCTCATGACCCAGGACGTCCGCGCGATCGACTGGAACCAGGACAGCACCGACGTTGTGATGCGCAAGATCCGTGGCGGCGAGGGACATCCCGGGGTTCTCGACTCCATCGGCGGACGCGACTTTTACCTGTTCGGCGCCCACCGGGAGCGGTCGCAGCACGGTCGCCCCGGTGAATTGATAGCGAAGAGATCTGGCGCCATCTGCCGGGCCACGGCGGACGGCGCAGTGTGGATCACCACCCTCCGGCAACGCGACACGCCGAGCCTGCGGTATTTCAAGTTGCCGGCCGCAAACGCGCTGGAGCGGGCGGGCGTCGAGCTCGAGTTGCCCGAGATCGAGAGCGCGCTCGACACGGGAGTGCCCGCCGAGGACACCTACCGTGAGATCGTCTACCAGGAGCACGCGGGGGTGGGGTATTTGCACTTCGACTTCTACAACGGCGCGATGAGCACCGAGCAGTGCCGGCGGCTGCGGGCTGCCTATGAGCACGCCCGCGCGCGACCCACCAAGGTGATCGTGCTCACCGGCGGCGATGACTACTTCTCAAACGGGATCCACCTGAACGTGATCCAAGCCGCCGAGGACCCAGGCGCCGAGTCGTGGCGCAACCTGAACGCGATCGACGATCTTGTACTCGACATCGTTCAGACTGACTCGCACCTCGTGATCTCGGCCCTCGCCGGTGACGCCGCGGCCGGAGGCGTGCCGCTGGCGCTGGCCGCGGATTACGTCGTGGCACGCGAAGACATCGTGCTCAACCCGTACTACCGCCACATGGGTGGCCTGTACGGGTCCGAGTACTGGACCTACCTTCTGCCCCGCCGGATCGGTGCGACTATGACCACTCGGCTGACGAATCCGCCGTTCAATCCTGTCGGCACCGCCCAGGCAGTGAAGATCGGGCTCGTCGACACGGTTCTGGGCACGAGTCTGCAGGACTTCCAGACCGCAGTTCGGACTTTCGCACAGCGAATCGCACGCGACGGGCTGCATCGCGCGCGGATGGAGGACAAGCGCCGACGGCGTGTTCACGACGAGCGCGTCAAGCCTCTCCACACTTACCGCAACGAGGAGTTGGCCCAGTGCCTCGAATGCTTTTTCGGCCCCGACTCCGGCTACCACGAAGCACGCCGACGGTTCGTCTACAAGGTCCCGGCGCCGCGCACGAACCTGCGTCAAGCGGCCTGAAGGCCACCGCGCCGCCCTGGTCGGCGATCCGCAGCTAACTTGACGGCGCCACGGCCAGTCAGTGAAAGTTGCACGCGCCGCCCGCCTGCCTGAAGGCGGGGGAGTTGACGTTGATCGTGCTCGGCACCAGCAGCCACAGGTCGCCGACGCCCTCGGCGATGCCGTAGTCCTGCGGATTGATCGGCGGCGTCGCGGCCGTGATCGGATCCGGGAACCCGCTTACCCCGTGCTCGCGCATCCACTCCGAGATCGCGAGCAGCTGGTGCTTTTGCTCCTCGGACGCGGTGAGGACCTACTTCACTCGCCATGTGACCCTGCCGGTGGAGCTGATGGGGGTCGCTCAGCTGAGAATGTGGCGCACGTGGCAGCGGGTGGATCGACTCGAGGACGTGCGCTCGCCATTCCTCCCCGATGCGCCTCAGACTCAGAGCGTGCCCGAGCTCAGAACGAGTGAGAAAGGAATCGGTACTCGACAAGCTCACGCTGTCGGCGTTCGCGGGACTCCGCTGGAGCTGGCGTTGCGAGGAGCGGGGGTGGACGCGATCGCGATCGTGGGCGTGGCCACCGAGATCGGCATCGAGCCGACGGTGCGGCACGCGGGGGACTTGGGGTTCATCCCGGTGCTGGTAACGAATGCGTGCGCCGCCGGGAACGCACAGGCCGGCGCGCGGGCGATGGAGCACTTGCGATTTCTCGGTGATGCGGTGCTCACCGACGTTGCCAGGATTCTGCGAGGCGCTCGCGACGCAGAGCTGAGGCCGCCGATGGTCGCGACGGTCCTGGTCAGGAGTAGTCGACAGGCAGGGCGTAGCGCGAGTCGCGATGCAGGTCCCAGTAGCGGCGGCGCAGGTCCATCGTCACGGGCCCCGGGCGGCCGTCACCGACCGGCTGGCCGTCGAGCGTGGTCACCGGCATGACGCCTCCCGCGGTGCTCGTGAAGAAGAGCTCGTTCGCCTGGTAGAGCGCGTCCACCGGAACCTCGCCGACCGCCATCTCGAGTCCCGCCTCCTCCACTAGCTCGATCACGGTCCTGCGAGTGATCCCCTCGAGCACGCCGGTGGCCGGTGTGAGCAGGCGGCCGTCGACGAGGGCGAACACGTTAAAGCCGGGCCCTTCCATCACGTGACCCTGTCCGTCGGTGAGGATCGGCAGCCAGGCGTCACGGTCGTAGGCTTCGAACAGGCCGCGTACGAGATCGCCCCAGTGGAAGTTCTTGACCCGGGGGTCGACCGAGCCGGGCGGGATACGGATCGAGTCACGCGCGACCACGGCCTGGGTGCCGACCTCCTGGGTCTCGGGCCGGACGATCCAGACGTACGGGATCGCGTACGCGTAGAAGCGGGGCGTCCAGTTCCGCGGGTCCCGCTCGCCGGGCGCCGGGACCCCGCGCGTGACAACCGACTCGACGTAGGCGTCGCGCAGGCCAGAGCGGCGCACCACCTCGAACAGGATTCGCTTGACCTCCTCGAATGGCAGCGGGCATTCCAGCCGGATCCGTTTCAGGCCCGCGGCCAGGCGCTCCATGTGGTCGTCGAGGCGGAAGAAGCTGCCGTCCCAGACGCCGACCACGTCGTAGGTCAGGTCCGAGCGGACGAAGCCGGCGTCGAGGATCGGGATCCGCGCCTCGCCGATCGGCACGTACTCGCCCTCAATCCACGCGCACCCGGAGGCGAACGGGTTGCCCTCCTCAGTGAACGTGGTCAGCCGCCGATGCGGATGAGCTTCTTGTTGACGAACTCGTCCATGCCGTAGCGGCCGAGCTCGCGGCCGAAGCCAGAGCGCTTGATGCCCCCGAAGGGCAGCTCGACGCCCTCGGCGCCGACCGCGTTGACGAACACCATGCCGGCCTCGAGCTTGTCGGCGACCCGCTCAGCCTGCGCGGGGTCGTCGCTCATCACGTATGAGCCGAGGCCGAAGGGCGTGTCATTGGCGAGCTTGACCGCCTCGTCCTCGCCCTCGACTCGGTACACCTGAGCCACCGGTCCAAAGAACTCCTCATGGTAGGCGTCGTTTTCGGGCGTGATCCCAGTCAGCACGGTGGGCTCGAAGAAATTGCCCTCGCGCTTACCGCCGGCGACGAGATTCGCGCCGCTGTCGATGGCGCGGCGTACCTGATCCTCGAGCCGGTCGGCGGCTGTCTTGGAAGAGAGGGGACCGATGGTGGTCTCGGACGAGTTCGGGTCGCCGGGCTTGACGGCGGTGAGGGCGGCGGTGAACTTCTCCAGGAAGGGTTCGTAGAGCTCGTCCACGACGATGAACCGCTTGCCGGCGTTGCAGGCCTGCCCGGTGTTCTCCAGGCGAGCCGCCACAGCCGCCTCGACCGCCTTGTCGAGGTCGTTGGTCCTCAGCAGGAGGAACGGGTCCGAGCCACCGAGCTCGAGCACCACCTTCTTGAGGTTCCGGCCGGCGATGGCGGCCACGGCGGCGCCGGCGCGCTCAGAGCCGGTGAGGGACACGCCGCGCACCCGCGGGTCGCCGATCACCCACTCGATCTGCTCGTTGGTCGCGTAGATGTTGACGTAGGCGCCGTCGGGGAAGCCGGCCTCGTGGAATATGTCCGCCATGGCCGCGGCCGACTCGGGGCACTGCGGGGCGTGCTTGAGCAGGACCGTGTTGCCGATCACCAGGTTCGGCCCCGCGAAGCGCGCCACCTGGTAGTACGGGTAATTCCAGGGCATGATCCCCAGCAGGACGCCGTACGGGCTCCGGCGCACATACGCCGAGCCGTCGCCCTCCAGGAGCGAGATCGGCTCGTCGGCCATGAGCGACTCGCCGTTGTCGGCGTAGAACTCGTAGATGGCGGCCGAGAAGTCGACCTCGCCCATGGCCTGCTCGATCGGCTTGCCCATCTCCCGCACGATGATCTCGCCCAGCTGCTCACGCCGCTCGGCGTGGAGCTGACCGACCCGGCGGATGAGCCCAGCGCGCTCCTTCACCGTCGTGGAGCCAGACCAGGTGCGGAACGTCTCGTCGGCCAGCGCGATCGCATCGCGCAGCTCGTCGTCGCTGATCGTCGGATATTCCTTGACCGTCTCGCCGGTCGCCGGGTCAATGACTGCGTAAACGCTCATCTGGTCCCTCGCTCCTCGTTCTCGTTTCGGTGCCCCGCGGCTCGCGCCATCGGACGTCAATCATGACGGTAGCTCGCGGCGTCTGCATTGCCGCTGACAGCGCCCGCCAGCGCCGCGTCAGTCAATGGGCACGAACTCCTTGAGCAGGCTCGCGATCGCCTCGCATCTGCTCCTCGGACAGGCCGAGAGTCGTCGTGGTGTTAGGTGCCATCGGGGCTAGCGATTGGCCATTTCGTCGATGCAGACCGTGACGGCGAGGATCAGCGGGTCGTCCTGACCGGGGGCGACCTCGACTCCGTAAGTGTCACGCACCCTGAACCAGCGCTTGGAGATCTCGGCCACCGTCTCGCCGTCGCGTTCGATCTCAAACTCGTGATCGACCACGTTGCCCTTGGCGCTGAGCTCGGTCCCGTCGCCGAGCTCGACGGAGAACCGATCACGGAACGGCGTGATCAGGGCCTTCTTGATCGTGGCCACATCCTCGCCGCCGCGCTCGACCTTCATCGTGTCGTGAACGTGAAGCGCCTTCTTCTGGATCTTGTAGAGCTCCTCGCCGGACGGGCTCTCGAGGATGAACGTCTCACGCGCGCGCAGCACCTTTCCGTTGACCTTGAAGGCGTGGTCCCCGTGTTCGTTCTCGATCCAGAAGTCATCGCCGATCGCCAGCAGCTTCTGCCGCATCTGGTAGCGGGTGCCGGCTGCGTCTTCATGCCTGTGTAGAAATCCCATCGTCTCGCCTTCGTAGAAGCCTCGGTCCGATCTCGTACCGAGCCTCACAGGGCTCGCGGGCGTCGCATCACCCGATCCGGATGACCTGCGTCCCGATGGACAGCTGTCGGGAGAACCGATCTGCGACTCAGGTTCGGGCGCAGCTCTGCCGAGGGCCCCTCGTATGGGTCAGTTTCGTCACCGACTGCCCGTCGTCGCCGTGCTCTCGCGGCTCGCCGTCGGTCCGGTGCTGCTGCTGGTCGGCACCGGAGTGCACCACATGTTCATGCCGGGCCCGGTTGTCCACATGATCGTGGTCGGGGCTGCCGGCGTCTTGGCAGGAGCCGCTTCAGTCGCGATGTCGATAATCGCGACCCGCCGGAACGACGGCCGTGCGGTATGGATCGGGATGGCGTTTTCGGTCGTCGCCACCATGCTCATCATCCACGGGCTCGCCACACCCGGCGTCATCTTCCCGGCCAACGGCGTCGTGCAGGTGGCCGGTGCCCTCAACCTCCCGATCGGCGGAACGATTCTGGCCGCCGCGGCATTGCCGCTGCTGCGGCGCCCGCGCCGCGCGCGGCTGCTCCTCGGCGTCCAGTTCGGCGTGGTCGGAGTGCTCGCCGCGGTCGGCGCGGCCGCGCTGGTGCTGTCCTCCTCAGTCCCGGTGGTGCCGACGCCGTCGTCGGTGCTCGCCAACCTGATCTTCGTCGCCGGTGCTGTCCCACTTGCGGTGCTCGCCTGGCGGGCTGCCCGGACCTATCTGCTCACCCAGCGGGTGATGGACCTGCTCGTGGCCCAGGGTGTCGTCTGTCTGATCTGCGCCCAGTACGGGCTGCTCAACTTCGGCATGATGGATTGCGCCTGGTGGGCGGCGCACCTGCTCGAACTTGTCGGCATTGGGATGGTCGGGATCCCGGCTGCGCTGGACCTTCGTCACGCCACCGGGTCCCGCCCGCTGGTTGGCGACCTGCGCGCCCGCCACCTGGTCGAGCACGAGGAGATGTTCCTGGGCGGTCGCGTGCGCGCCCTCCTGGTCCGCCTGGGCGACAAGGACCCATCGACCGAAGGGCACACCCGCCGAGTCGCCACCCTCGCGGTCGCGATCGGCGAGCGGCTCGGGTTGCCGGAGGGCCGCTTGCGCCAGCTCGCGCTTGGCGGCCTGCTCCATGACGTCGGCAAGCTGTCGGTGCCCAACTCGATCCTGAACAAGCCCGGCAAGCTGACCGACGCCGAGTTCGCTGAGATCCGGCGGCACCCCGGCGCCGGCCGCGAGCTGCTGACCGAGCTCGGCGGCTTCTCGCCGCTGGTCCTCGACCTGGTCGAGAGCCATCACGAGCGGCTCGACGGCCGCGGCTACCCGAATGGTGTTCCCGCGGGCGAGCTCGACCTCGCCGTCCGCATCCTCACGGTGGCCGACGTCTACGACGCGCTGACGGCGGACCGCGTGTACCGCGCGGCCTGGCCGGCCGAGCGCGCCCTCGCGCTGCTCGAGGACGAACGCGACACGGCGTTCGATCCCGAGTGCGTGGCTGCGCTTCGCACCGTGGTGGCGGTCGACCAACCTAACCCGCAGCCGGCGGCTCCGGTGCTCGGGCACCGGCCGGCGCCCTCCCGCGGTCTGGCTTCTCCAGCGTTTGGCGAAGCCGCGGCGTAGCCGCCGCGTCGCCGGCGGTCCTCAGCAGCGGGCAGTCTGTCCGGTCGGGAGCGTGTGGTTGGTCCCGATGGCCTTGTCCGAGAGGCGACCGTGGCCCGCGACCCGAGGACCACCGAGCCGTAGTCGCGCAGTCGCCGGCCGGGATCGCGCGCGCACGGAAGGCGCGCCACCCAGGGATTCGCGCGGCGCGCGTGGCGAGGGAACCGGCCGGCGGGTGTCGCAGCAGCCCGCATAGGAACGCGTCGAAGACCACCACTGGCCGATGCCGGGGCGGATGTGGCGGCGCTGACGTTCTCGTGACCAATGTCACGCTGCGCCGGCATCCCCACCCAAATGAGTGAGAGCACCTGGGCGCTGAGGGCTATCAGGCCGAGGTCCGCGCGCGCGAACGCTTCGGCGCCGGGACCTCATCGGCTTCCTCGAGCGCCTCGATGCTCTCCGGGGGCGTGAGCTCCTCCTCGATCTGCCGCGGGCGGGGCGTGCGCTTCGCCGCCAGCCGGCCCGCGCGTCGCGCTTGATCGGTGAGCAGGTACTCGATCTGGGCGTTGATGCTGCGCAGGTCGTCGTCGGCCCAGCGCCTGATCGCCTCGAACAGGTCGGGATTGAGTCGCAGAAGGAAACGCTTGCTTTCGGCCATCGTGTCTCGCTACCCGCTACGTATACAGGGAACCCGTGTTCAGCACAGGCGTGGGGGCGTGATCGCCCGACAGCACGACCATCAGGTTCGAGACCATCGCCGCCTTGCGCTCGGGATCGAGGTCGAACAAGTCTGAGTCGGCCAGCTGGGCCACGGCCATCTGGACGATCCCGACGGCGCCCGTGACCATCTTCCGGCGGGCGGCCAGGATCGCCTCGGCCTGCTGGCGGCGCAGCATCACCTCGGCGATCTCGGCCGCGTAGGCGAGGTGCGTGAGACGCGTCTCGAGCACCTCGATACCGGCGGCCACCAGGCGGGACTGAAGCTCCTCGTGCAGGCTTGAGACGACCTCGTCGGAGCCGCTTCGCAGTGACACGCGCCCCTCGTCGTAGTCGTCGTAGGCGTAGCGGCTGGCCAGATGGCGTACCGCGGTCTCGCTCTGCACGACGACGAACTGTTCGTAGTTCTCGACGTCGAAGGCGGCCTTGGCCGTGTCGGTGACGCGCCAGACGACCACCGCCGCGATCTCGATCGGGTTGCCGCTGGCGTCGTTGACCTTGATCCGGTCGCTCTGGAAGTTGCGTACGCGCAACGACACATCGCGGCGCCAGAAGACCGTGAATGGGTTCACCCACCACAGCCCAGGCTCGGTGAGCGTGCCGATGTAGCGCCCGAACAGGATCAGGACCCGGGACGAGTTCGGCTGCACGACCACGAAGCCCGGCACCAGCAGTAGGTCCACCACCACGACGACCGCGCCGATGACGGCCGGCGCAGCGGAGGCCTCCGACAGGCCGACGATCAGGAACACCAGCCCGAGGACGGCGGCGACGACGGCGATCCCGGCCGCCTGGCCGCCGGCCACCGCGCGGGCGCGCTGCTGCTCGTGCACCCGCCGGCCGGCTGCAGCCGCTCTTTGCTCGACGGTCGTCGCAGTGTCGTGATCCGCTATCACTGCGATATTAGTTTAGTACATGGACCGGCGCGGCGCACCCCATTCGTGTGCGGAGGGCGCCGCGCGGTCCTGTCGGCGATGGTTACGGCAGCGGATGCGATCCCTTGTGGACTACGGTCACCGTGCCGGAGCTCTCCGGATGAGTGCTTCCCGGCGCGTAGTCGAACACGACTCCGGTCGAGAAGTCCATGACGAACACGTCCAGGAGCGCGTGCGTCTTGGTGTCCTGCCAGGCCACGTACAGCTCGTGGTTCCCGATCGGCATCGCCACGTAGTCCTCGCGCGGGAACTTCGTGCCCACGTACGGTCCCGCGATCGGGACTCCGATCACGGTCGATGCCTTGTAGGTCTGCTGGAACGTGTTGCCGGTGTTGCGCCCGAGGCTGTAGTCGGTGTTGATCACGTAGCCGCTCAGGTTGAACCGCTTGATGCTCGGGCCGCCGGCCTTGGCGGTGCGCGCACGACCGGCGTGGCTCGGACCGGCCGCCGCGGTGGCGCTCGCCACCGCCGCATAGGCCCCGATCGAAGCCGTCGCGATGACCACGGCCGCGCCGAGCCGCCATGACTTGATTGGACGCATGAACCCTCCCCTCGTTTGGTTCGGCGCCGCTCGCCGCGCGGCATCCTATTCGCTCCGCTGCGGGGGTTTACGCTTGGGCACATGTGTCGAAACATCCGAACCCTCTACAACTTCGATCCGCCCGCCACCGAGGAGGAGGTCAGCGCCGCCGCGCTTCAGTACGTGCGCAAGATCAGCGGCTTCAACAAGCCCTCCCGCGCCAACGAGGAGGCGTTCGCTCGCGCCGTCGAGGCGGTTGCGAAGGCCTCCGCCGAGCTGCTGGAAGCGCTGAGCACGACCGCGCCGGCCAAGAATCGGGAGGAGGAGGCGGCTAAGGCTCGCGCCCGGTCCGCCCAGCGGTACGCGGCCTGATATAGCGGGCTAGCTTGCGGGACGCTCGGTTCTAACCGGCTGGGCGCACGCCGTCCCCGGCGGCGAACATGCCGCGGGTCACCCCGGCGATCTCGATCACCGCGTCTCGAGCCGGGCGGCTGACTCCGGCAGCGGCGACAAAGGCGTGGATGAAGCCGGGGAAGCGGCGCAGGGTGGCCGGCGTCCCGGCCGCGCGCAGCGCCTGCGCGTACTCCTCGCCCTCGTCGCGCAGCGGGTCGAAGGCCGCGGTCACCACGTAGGCCGGGGCCAGTCCGGAGAGATCCTCGGCGAGCAGCGGCGAGGCGCGTGGGTCGGCGGCGCCGGTCCTCGCCTCCCCCAGGTAGTTGGTCTCGAACCAGTCCATCTCGTCGTTGGTGAGTAGGAACCCCTCGCCGAACAGCTCGCGCGAGCGCCGTCGCCGGGTGAAGTCGGTAGCCGGGTAGATGAGCAGCTGGAGTACCGGCGCCGGACCACCGTCGCGAGCTGCCAGCTGCGCGACCACGGCGGCCAGGTTGCCCCCGGCGCTGTCGCCCGAGACGCCCACCCGGCCCGGGTCGGCGCCCAGGCTGCCGGCGTTCGCGCACGCCCAGGCCAACGCGGCTCGCGCGTCCTGCACCGCGGCCGGGAACGGGTGCTCGGGGGCCAGGCGGTAATCGATCGCGAGCACGTGTGCGCCCGCGTGACGACAGAGCAGGCGGCACGTACCGTCGTGCGTCTCGAGGTCCCCGTACGTGAACCCGCCGCCGTGGTAGTAGACGAGCAGCGGGTGGGGGCCGCCGAGCTCGCGCGGCGCGTAATGGCGGGCGCGCACGAGCCCAGCCCCCCCGGGCAGCTCGAGGTCCTCGACGGTGCCGACGTCCATCCGCCGGCCCGCGTAGACGGCGGCCAGGCGCCGGCGGCCCTCGCGGGCACTGGGCGGGGGAAGCGTCTGCAGTGCCGGCTCGCGCCGGAGCCCGAGCACAGCCAGGCCGAGCTGGACCTCGGGTGCCAGGGTGTCCCCATCGATGCTGATCGGCGGCTTGCCGGACAGGCGCACCTGCACGCGCGGTGGCAGGGCGTCGAGCGCCAGCGCCCCCCATTGCTGGATGCGCAGGCTCAGTGACTCGGGCGTGAAGGCGCGCGGCATGGCGCGGGAGACTATGCGATGGCCGGGCTCACCCCGGCTGGTTGAACCCGGGGGTGTTCTGCCGGGATACTGTGGGCGTGGGCCAGCAGGTCGCTCCCAGGACCTTCAGCCGCGAGGACCGCCAGCGTTATCGCCATAAGGTCCGCGCCTGTCTCGATGTCTTCGCCCGGATGCTTTCGGAGGCGCGCTTTCATCCCGAGCGGCGCTCGTTCGGGATGGAGATCGAGCTCAACCTGACCGACGATGCGGGGGAACCGGCGCTGGTCAACGCCGCAGCGCTCGAGGCGATCGCCGACCCGAGCTTCCAGACCGAGCTCGGCCAGTTCAACGTCGAGATCAACGTCGCCCCCCGGCTGCTCGAGGGCGAGGTGTTCTCCGAGCTCGAGAACGACGCCCGGGCAAGCCTGAACGACGCCGAGGAGCGGGCCCGGACGGTCGGCGCGCACATGATGATCATCGGGATCCTGCCCACGATCAGGCCCCAGCACCTGCGGGCCGAGGTGTTCAGCGCCAACCCACGCTACGCGCTCCTCAACGAGCAGGTGTTCGCGGCGCGGGGCGAGGACCTCGAGATCTCGATCGCCGGCGTCGAGCGCCTGTTCATTCACGCCGACACGATCGCCCCCGAGGCGGCATGCACCAGCGTCCAGCTCCACCAGCAGGTCGAGCCCGAGGCGTTCGCCCGCTACTGGAACGCGGCGCAGGCGATTGCCGGCGTGCAGGTCGCGGTGGCGGCCAACTCACCCTTCTTCTGCGGCAAGGAGCTGTGGCGGGAGACCCGCATCGCGCTGTTTGAGCAGGCCACCGACACCCGGCCAGAGGAGCTCAAGATCCAGGGCGTCCGCCCCCGCGTGTGGTTCGGGGAGCGCTGGATCACCTCGATCTTCGATCTGTTCGAGGAGAACGTGCGCTACTTCCCCTCGCTGTTGCCGGTCACCGAGGATGAGGATCCGCTAGAGACGCTGGAACGCGGCGACGTCCCGCAGCTGGCCGAGCTGCGACTGCACAACGGCACGATCTACCGCTGGAACCGCCCCATCTACGACGTCGTACGCGATCAGCCGCACCTGCGGGTCGAGAACCGCGTCCTGCCCGCCGGCCCGACGGTGCTCGACATCATGGCCAACGCGGCCTTTTACTACGGCCTGATCCGGGTGATCGCCGAGGATGAGCGCCCCGTGTGGTCGCAGATGTCCTTCTCGGCCGCGGAGGAGAACTTCCATGCGGGCGCGCGCGAGGGAATCGACGCCAAGCTGTACTGGCCGGGGCTGGGCGAGGTTCCCGCCGCCGAGCTCGTGCTTCGCCGGTTGCTGCCGCTCGCGCACGAGGGACTTTCGCGGTGGGGCCTTGACTCGGCCGATGCCGACCGGCTGCTCGGCATCATCGAGCGCCGATGTGTCACGCTGCTGAACGGTGCTGCGTGGCAGAGTCAGGTGTTCCATCGTCTGCACGAGGGCGGTCGCCTGGACCGGGGCGAGGCGCTGCTCGAGATGACGCGGCGCTACCGCGAGCACATGCACTCGAACCAGCCGGTCCACGAGTGGCCGCTCGACTGACCGCGTGAGCGACGCGTATCGCTCAGCCGGCGTCGACTACGAGGCGCTGGATGCCGGAAAGCGCAGCGCCCTGACCGAGGCGCTCGCGACCTCGGAGCTGCTGCGCGCCGCCGGTGGGCAGGCGCTGGACGAGTCGCGCGGCGAGCCGGCGTTCGTGTTCGAGGCCGGCGGACGGCAGCTCGCGTTCGTCGTCGAAGGCCTTGGGACGAAGTCGATCATCGCCCGGCAGGTCTCCGAGGACCTTGGCGTGAACCGGTTTGCGGACGTGGCCTACGACACGGTGGCGGCGATCGTCAACGACCTGATCTGCGTCGGAGCGCTGCCGCTCGTTGTCAACGCCTACTTCGCCACCGGGTCATCGGACTGGTACGCCCGCCGAGAACGGCACGAGGCGCTCCTGGCCGGCTGGCGCGAAGCGTGCGCCGACGCGGGCGCGACGTGGGGGGGCGGCGAGTCGCCCTCGCTGCCCGGGCTGGTTTCGCCGGAGGACATCGAGCTGGCCGGCAGCTCGGTCGGGCTGGTCCCCGAGGGCCGGCGCGCGATTCTCGGTGCAGGGCTGGCGCCGGGGGACGAGATCGTGCTCATCCCCAGCAGCGGACTGCACGCGAACGGCGCGTCGCTGGCGCGGGCCGTGGCCTCGCGCCTCTCTGATGGGTATGCAACGCCGCTGCCGAGCGGGCGGCCGTTTGGCGAGGTGCTGCTCGACCGCAGCGTCCTGTACGCCGGCCTCGTGCGCGCGCTGCTGGCCAGCGGGGTCGAGGTGCATTACCTGAGTCACATCACCGGCCACGGTCTGCTCAAGCTGATGCGCCCGCGCCGGGAGCTGACCTACCGGCTCACGTGGCTACCTGATGTTCCCGAGGTGCTCGAGTTTCTGGTTGCCCAGGCCGGGATGTCACCGCCGGCGGCCTACTCCACGTTCAACATGGGGTGCGGGTTCGCCGTCTACTGCGCCGCCGGGTCGGGTCCGGAGGTCGTTTCGATCGCCTCGTCGCTTGGCCTGTCCGCGGGCGTTGCAGGGGCGGTCGAGGAGGGGCCGCGGCGCGTGCTGCTCGAACCCGTCGGCGTCGTGTTCGAGTCCGGCGACATGGACCTCGCGCCGCAGGGCGGATAGCTCACTCCGCCGTCGCCGGGTCATAACCCGGAACTCGGCGACCCGCATCCGCCGAGATCCGGCTCGTGGGCCACATGCGCGATTGAACCGGAATTCACCACGGCCAGCGGGACGAGTTCCGGGTTATGACCCATGTTGGGCCTCGCTCCGCTCGGCGTCCGTGGGGCCGTTCCGCCGGGCGTCCGTGCCCGGCGGGCGTGATCGGGCGTCCGGCGATGCGAGCGGAGGCCGTCGCGGCGACCCGGCGGCGTGATCGCGCGTCCGGGGATTTGCGAGCGCGAGCCCCTGCTAGCTCTGCAGGACCGCGTACGGCGTGGCCGCCGCGCACGCCACCGCGCCCAGCAGCTCGGCCCGGTTCTGGAGGCTGGTGGCGATCACCGCCGTGTCGACCGCCGGCCCGGGCTGCGCGAGGTGGCGGACCGAATCGCGCACGCCGGCCGTGAAGTGGACCCCGGTGGAGGCGAGGTCACCGCCCAGGATGACCGCCTCGGGGTTGAGCGTGTTGCAGAGGTTCGCGATGACAACGCCGACGGTCCGGCCCGATTCGGCCAGGACCTTGTTCGCGACCGGATGCTCCATGTCCTCGGCGTCGAGTGGATTGAGCCCGAGGGGCTCGAGCTGGCGGCGCACGACGTCAATCGAGACGGTCGCCTCCAGGCACCCGCGATTGCCGCAACGACACCAGGCGCCGGTCGGGTCGATCTGGGTGTGGCCGATCTCCCCGGCCATGCCGTGACAGCCGCGATACAGCCGGCCGTTCAGGACGAGCGCCGCGCCGATTCCATTGGAGGCCTTGACGTAGATGAAGTCGGTGAAGTCGCGGGCCGCCCCATAGGTCATCTCACCCAGGGCGCCGAACGCGGCGTCGTTGCCGAGCGTCACGGTCAGCCCGGTGCGGCGGTGGAGCTCCTCGGCCGGGTCGAGGTCCACCCAACTGGCCAGGATGGTCGGTGAGCCAACCCGACCGGTCTGGCTGTTGAGCGGCGCCGGTATGCCGGCGGCGGCGGCGCGGATCTCGCTGACCGAAACGCCGGCTCGATCGAGCACCGTGTTCAGCAGGTCGTGCGCGCAGTCGAGCGCGTCGGAGGCGTGGCGGTCGACGTCGAGCAGGATGCTCTCCTCGGCCAGGAGGCGGCCGTCTCCGGACGCCACGGCCACGCGCAGGTGGCGGTGCCCGAAGTCGAATCCGGCCACCAGCCCGTCGGGCTTGCGCAACGACAGGAGCGTTGCCGGGCGTCCGCTGCCCGAACCGGCTCCGCCTCCGCGGCCCGGCTCCTCGGCGATCACACCCTCACGCAGAAGCTCGGCGACCAGCGCGGTCGTGGTGCTGCGCGGCAGGCCGATCACGCGCGAGAGCTCTGACCGGCTGACGGGCGCCTGGTCACGGATGGTGCCGAGCAAATGGGAGCGCAGCAGAGCGTGAGCCGTGCTTGAGGTGATTTCAGGGTTCGAGATGCGAGCCACGGGACCAGCCTAACGAACCCGGGCGGTTTTGGCTCGCTGCAGGTCTAAAAGGAGGCAAAGGTTGGCGTCTTGACGGGTCCACTGACGGAGTGTTAGCGTCCCGCGCCTCCGTACCCTCAGGTTTTTTGACGTTAGCTGCTCAAATTCCGCAGACGGGAGGGAGGCCGGCCCGAAAATCTTGCGACGAACCCCCAGCCAGAGCCGCCAGCGCTGGCGATGCGCGCTCAGCACCTGTGGACCCGTCGTGGCGAGCGCGCTAAGCGCGATGGCCCATGCCCCGACACCGAACCCCCTGCGCGATTGACGCGGCGAGCCTGCTTGGGTCACCTATGTTTATGAAGCGTTAATCTAGGTGGACGGCAGCGTGGCGGTTTGCCACTGTAGTTCGGACCGGGGCGAAACCTCGGCTAAGTAGTAGTTAACTTTTGTAGTGTCAGTTGCGCGTCTTGAGAGGAGCGTGCAGGTATGAAGGCTCGTGTGTTACGAGTGTGTGCATTAGGCTTGGCGTTGTCCGCAGTGGCCGCCGGGTGTGGAAGTTCATCCAGTAGTACGACGACGACCTCCGCCGCCACAAGTGCGACGACGACTTCCTCGGCGGGCACGTCCACGCCGGGCATCTCGGTGACATCGCTCACGAACGATTTCTCCGCGATGAATGCGTTGAGATCACTCGCGGCGCAGGGTAAGGGGAAGGTCGCGGCGATCTTGCCGGACACGACCAGCTCGACGCGATACGTTGAGTTTGACGCGCCTTACCTGAAGAAGGCGGCGGCGGCCGCGGGTCTGCCCAGTGGGGATATGACCGTCGAAAACGCGCTGGGTAGTGATGCGACGTTCATCACCGACGCTGAGAGCGCGATCACCAACGGTGCAACCGTCCTGCTGATCGACCCGGAGGACTCCGGCACCGGAGTGACAGTGCAGCGCTACGCCAAGGCGCACGGCGTCGCGGTCATCGACTATGACCGCCTCACCCTCGGTGCGCCCGCGGGCACGGCTGACTACGTCAGCTTCAACAACGTGCACGTTGGCCAGTTGATCGGCTCCGGATTCGTGCAGTGCGTCAACGCGTGGCACGTAGCCAAGCCGCAGGTCGTCGTGATGCACGGCGCCGTGACCGACAACAACGCAACGCTATTTGCCCAGGGCTATAACGGGGTTCTCGCCCCGTACTTCCAGTCCGGCAAGTACACGCTCGTCACGCGGACGGCCGGAACGTGGATGCCGCCGGACGCTCTGACGGAGTTCGAGGGCGCCTACACCGCGCACCACAACATCAACGCGGCGGTGATCCCGAACGACGAGACGGGGGCGCCAATCATCTCCTACCTACAGAGCCACGGCGTCAAGCCGAAGACGTTCCCGACGACCGGGCAGGATGCGACCCTCACCGGTCTGCAGAACATCCTCTCCGGCTATCAGTGCGGAACGGTCTACAAGCCGATCTGGGCGGAAGCGCAGGCGGCGGTCGCCCTCGCGATGTACCTCCGGGCCGGCAAGACCGCCCCGGCGACGCTGTTGAACGCGAGCACGGTCGACCCGACCACGCACATCGCGGTGCCCTCCTCGCTGCTGGTTCCCGAGTGGGTCACGACGGCGAACATGAACGACACGGTCATCAAGGACAACTTCGTGCCCGCGGCGCAGCTCTGCGCCGGGAAGTACGCGTCCGACTGTAAGGCGGCGGGGATCACGAGTTGATCGAAGGTCCGTTGTCGAAGCGATAGTGTGTGTGGGCCCTTCCGGTGCGCCGGAAGGGCCCGTCGCACCTATAGGGAGGACGATGAGCACTTCGGATAATCCCGCCACCGAGTCGATCCCGACGACCGGGGACTCGAACGGCGTCCCGCTGCTGGAGCTTCGCGGGATCACCAAGCGGTTCGGCCCTGTACAGGCGTTGACTCGAATCAACTTCGAGATCCCGCCTGGTCAGGTGACCGCGCTCGCGGGTGACAACGGCGCTGGCAAGTCGGTGACGATCAAGACGATCGCCGGGCTGTGGCCGCCCGACGAGGGCGAGATCGTCTGGGAGGGGCAGCCCGTTCACTTCCATGGGCCGCGTGAGGCCGAGGCCATCGGCATCACCACGATCTACCAGGATTTGGCACTTGCCGACAATCTCGACATCGTGCAGAACATGTTCCTCGGGCACGAGCCGCTCGAGCGTGGGCTTCTCGACGAAGCGAAGATGGAGACGACCGCCAAGCAGACGCTCACGGAGCTCTCGGTCAAGACGATCAGATCGATCCGCCAGCCGGTAGCCTCACTATCGGGCGGCCAGCGCCAGTCGGTTGCGGTGGCGAAGGCGGTGATGGCCAAGGCACAGCTCGTGATCATGGATGAGCCGACGGCGGCGCTGGGCGTATCGCAGACGAGGACGGTGTTGAGCCTGATCAAGCGGCTGGCCTCACAGGGTGTTGCCGTCATGCTGGTCTCGCACAACCTCAACGATGTGTTCGCGGTCGCGGATCGGGTCGTGATCCTGTATCTCGGCAACATGGTCGCGCAAGGTCCCGTGTCCGATTTCGATCCCGCCTCCGTCGTCGACTACATGACGACCGGGCGCTCGACGCGCGCGGTGGATCACGCGGCGATCCCACGCTCGGCCGGACAGGAGGGCTGATGCCTGACGAGTTTTCAAGCCCGAGCGTCCCGTCCGAGCTGGAGGAGCCACCACTCTCGACCGAACTAGAGGAGGACCAGACCGCGGCCCCTGAGACGGACGCCGACCTGGTAACGGCCGACCCGGCGGTGCTGGCCGACTCGCTCGGCGACTACCTGGGCGCGCAGTGGCGACGCATCAAGAGCGGGGAGAGCGGTGCGCTGCCAATCGTCGCCGGTCTGATCGTCATCATCATCTTCTTCCAGGCCGAGCGCTCCAAGTTCCTCTCGGCTCTGAATCTGGTCAACCTGTTCCAGCAGGCGTCGATCTACATCCTGCTTGGCGCCGCGCAGATCTTCGCCTTGATCCTGTCGGAGATCGACCTGTCGGTCGGCTTCGTTCTCGGTGTGGGCGGGATGGTGATCGCCGAGCTGATCGCTCCCCCGGTCAACTTCCCCTGGTGGCTCGGGATCCTCTGCGGCATTGGCGTTACCGCGGGAATCGGCTACATCCAGGGTTCCCTGATCACGAGGCTCCACATTCCGTCGTTCGTTGTGACACTCGCCGGCCTGCTGTTCTTCGAGGGTGTCCTGATCGAGCTCGCCACCATCGATAAACAGGCCGTCGGCGGAGTGATCTCGGTCTCGACCACGAGCCCTGTCTTCAAGCTGGTCAACTCCAACATCCCCGTCGGTGCCAGCTGGATCATTCTGGTGGTGGTGATCGCGCTCTACGCGTTCTTATCGATACGCCGCGCCGCGCGTCGCCGCGCCCACGGGCTCAGTGCGCCGCCGATCAGCATTACATTGCTCCAGATCGGCGCCGCTGCCGTCGGCGGAATCCTGCTGGTCTACGTATGCAGCGTCAACCGTGGCCTGCTGATCTCGTTGAAGGGGGTCCCGTACGTGATTCCGTTCGTCGGGATCGTGCTCCTCGTGTACTCGATCTTCCTGGCCCGGACGCGAACCGGGCGATACATGTACGCCATCGGCGGAAATCCCGAGGCGGCCCGTCGCGCCGGTATCAACGTGCAGCACGTGCGGAGGCTCGCGTTCGTGTTCAGCGCGATGACCGCAGGGCTCGCCGGGCTGGTATACGCCTCCACCCTGGGGTCGGTCTCGACCGGCGTCGACGGGGGCGACTACACGCTGTACGCCGTGGCGGCGGCCGTCATCGGCGGGGCCAGCCTCTTCGGCGGCCGCGGCAAGCCGCTCCACGCGCTGCTCGGCGGGCTCGTGATCGGCGTTGTGTACAACGGCCTGGCGCTGATGGGCATCAGCGCGGCCGGCCAGTTCATCGCGACTGCGATCGTGCTCTTGGTCGCGGCGGCGATCGACGCGCTCGTCCGCCGGCGCAGCGCAACCACAGTCTGATCGCGCCCGACGGCAAGCTCAGCGGAGCGGAAGCTCCGCCCAGACGGTCTTACCGTCGGGACCGTCGTCGACACCCCACGCCTCGGCCATCGCGGCCACCAGATGCAGGCCCCGACCCGATAGCGAGGCGGGTCCTCCGTTGCGCAGGACCGGCTGGGTCGGGTTCCAGTCGCGAACCGAGATCCGCACGCTCGAGCCCGTGTACCGGATGGAGACGGTGAACGGCGTGCCAGCGTGGATCACGGCATTGGTGGCGAGCTCGCTGACCAGCAGGCGCGCGTCGGCCAGGTGGACGCGGTCCTCGTAGGGGCGGCGGGTCAGGACGCTCGAGGCGAACCGGCGTGCCGCCAGCGGCCCATCGGCGCCCGCGGCGAACCGCGCCGTCGCCTCCTCAATCACGCACGTGTGCAGGTGGCAGACGTCGTGGAGCTCATCTGCGTGCTCGTGGACCGCCAGGGAGTGGCCGTGGTAGGCGCACCACAGCGAGAACTCGAGCTCCCGGGCCAGCTCGTTCCACAACTTCTCGAGCTCGATGGCGCCGAGTACGTCGCCGGCGTCCCACAGCAGCGCGACCATCTCTCCGTAGGCACGAATCTGGCCGGTGGCGCTCCGGTTGCTCCGGCGCCGTGCGCGTCCATTTCGGCTTGCCTCGCGCACGAGGCCGCCGACGACCTCCCGAAAGGCATCTGGGTCGATCCGGTCATCGGGCATGAACCGGGCCATCGTTTCCGCGGCGTCCAGCCACACGATCGCGTCGGATTCGAGCTTGGCGGGGGCGAGACCGACCACCGCCAGCTCCTCCTGGAAGGCAGCTCGGTGGGCCGGCGTGGCGATCACGATCGAGACGTCTCCTGCCTGGAGCGCCTGGGCCAGGTACGCGCCCACGGCACGAGCCAGATCGGACTCGTGGTCGTAGAACTGGACGACGTGCTCCCCAGTGCCAGCGACTATCTCTGGTGTCCGGACGTTCATGTGTGTGACTTGCCTCCGCGCGCCCGCCCTCGGGACGCTTTCCCTGTGCTCAGGTAATACCCAGGAACGGCCGCGGCTACGCTCCCTTTGATGATCCAGGTGACGGCAGGCGCTTGAGAGGATTCGGTCCCGCGCTCGAGGAGCGCGACTTCCGCCTCTGGTGGCTGGCCCTGTTGGGGATGGGGACCAGTCTGCAGATGCTCGAGGTGGCGATCGGTTGGGAGGTGTACGCGCTGCACCGAAGCGCGCTCGACCTCGGCTGGATCGGCCTGGCCGAGTTCATCCCTCTGTTCGTGCTGGCACTCCCCGCCGGTCACCTGGCTGACCGGGTGCCGCGGCGGCTGATCTTCGCCGGCGCCCTGGTGCTCGGGGCGGGCGTGGGGGTCGGCCTGGCCGCCGTCACCGAGGCGGGCACGACCGAGTTGTGGGCCTATCTGGCGCTGGCGGTGGGTTCAGGGATCGCCATGGCGCTCGGCTGGCCGGCCGCGCGGGCGATGGCGCCGACGCTGGTGCCGCTTGAGCTGCTCGCGAGCGCGATGACGCTCCGTTCGATCGCCACCCAGAGCGGCCAGGTCGTGGGGCCGGCCATCGGTGGTCTGCTTTATGGCGTCTCGCCGGTCGCGGTCTATCTGCTCGCGGCGTGTTGCTGCTTGCTGGCCGGCGCGAGCGTCATGGCGATGCGTCCGCACCCCGCCGCCGAGGCCTCGCCCGCGGCTGTCGATCGGGGACGGTCCGCGAGCATCGACAGCGTGCTCGAGGGGCTTCGCTTCGTCAGCAAGACCCAGATCCTGCTCGGCGCGATCCTGCTCGACCTCCTGGCCGTCCTGTTCGGGGGCGCGGTCGCGCTGCTCCCCGTCTTCGCCCGGTCGATCCTGCACGTCGGGGCGGCCGGGCTCGGCGTGCTGCGGGCGTCGCCCGCGGTCGGCGCCCTGCTGGCGGCGGCCGTGCTGACCCGGCGTCCACTCGGCGGCCGTGCCGGCCGCACGCTGCTGATCGTGGTCGGCCTATACGGTGCGAGCATCATCGTGTTCGGCCTCTCGCGCGTGTTCGTGATCTCGCTGATCGCCCTCGGCGTGAGCGGGTTCGTCGACCTGTTCAGCATGAACATTCGCTCGACCACCGTCGCACTTGCCACTCCCGACCGCCTGCGCGGGCGCGTGAACGCGGTCGAGATGGTGTTCATCAGCGCCTCCAACCAGCTCGGCGCGTTCGAGTCGGGACTGGCCGCCTACCTGGTCGGCACCGTGCCGGCGGTTGTGGGCGGCGGCGCGATCACGATCCTGCTCGCGATCAGCTGGAGGCGGATCTTCCCCGCCCTGGCCGAGGTGGATCGCTTGGAGCACCTGCGGCCACGCGATCCCTCGCGGACGCCGATCGAGGCGGCGGCGTAGCTGATGGACGAGGCTCTCCGCCGCTTCGCCGACGAGCTGTACGCGGTCAGCCAGGAGCACGACCGCGCGCATGCCGACCGGCTCGAGCGCTTCCGGAACGTCGAGCCGCCCACCGCGGAGCTTCTGGGTGTGCTGATCCGCGCCACCGGAGCTCGACGGGTCCTAGAGCTCGGGACCTCCAACGGCTACTCGACGCTGTGGCTGGCCGACGCGGTGCGGGCGACCGGGGGGCGGGTGGTGAGCATCGACCTCGACCCGGCCCGGACCGAGCTGGCCCGCGCCAATCTGGCCGCCGCGGGGCTGAGCCAGCCCGTCGAGCTCTGCTCCGGGGACGCCGCCGATGCTCTGGCGCGCTCGGAGGACGGGGCGTGGGAGTTCGTGTTCCTCGACGCCGAGCGGCCGGCCTATCCGGGATATCTGCCAGATCTCGTGCGGACGCTCGCACCCGCCGGCGTGCTCGCGGTCGACAACGTCATCTCGCACGAGCACGAGCTGGTGGAGTTCACGGCACTGATGGAGGCCGAGCCGTCGCTGACCCAAACGGTCGTGCCGGTCGGTGCCGGCCTCCGGCTGGCGGTGCACGGTCGATCTCGGCCGTAACCCCGGCTCCGCGGCCAGGAATCGCCCGGCGGTCGGGGCTCACGCGCCGCGTGCGCCGGCGCCGGTCGCTGGGACTGACCCGATTGCTTTCGGCCAGCGCCCGGCGGAAGAACGTGGCCAGTTCCGGGTCGCCGATCCGTTCCGCGTGCGCGATGTAGCGCTCCAGTGGCGCGCCGTTGGTCATGCATTGCTCGGAGAACCACGCCAGGCCAGCGTCCGGCTCCTCTCGAGAGCCGGCGCCGGTGGCGAGGTGGAGTGTCCGGTCCGCGGCTGGCATGACTCGGTCAGCTCCGTGCGCCCGCGCGACTGCGCGTGCGGGTCGATCCGCGGGACGACGTGCTCCGCGAGGACGTGCTCCGGGACGATGCGCTGCGCGATGACGCGCTCCGCGAGCCCGAGGCGCGTGACGACGAAGAGCTCCGCGACCCGGTGGTCCGCGATCCCGAGCCGCGCGACGCGGCGCTGCGAGATGTCGTCCGCGCCCGGCTGCTGCCCGCGGCCGCGCGCGACCGGCTGGTCGTGGAGGCTCGGCGCGCGCGCGAGCGTGACGCGGTGCCACGCTGGTCACGCGGGATCTCGGCGCGGATCACGTCCTTGACCAGCCGCCCGAGCTCGGCCTGGAGGTACTTGGCCATCCGCTCCTCCTCGCGCCGGATGGCCCGGGCGAGCTGTGCCGTGTCGCGGTCCTTGACCTCGGTGGCGAAGGCTTCGATCCGGGAATAGAGCGCGATCTCGACGTGCTCCTCGCGGAGTTCGTCCTCCGCGTTGCGCAAATGGGTCTCGGCCTGATTGGTGACGAGCGCGCGGGCTGCGCCGACCTGGCCCTTGACCGCGGCGACGGTCTTGCCGGCCACCTCGCCAACGGCCGAGCCGGTGGCACCGATGAGGCCCTGACCGGTTGGCCCGCCAAGCTGCTTGATCCGCGCCGCCACGCGCCGCTTGTGATCGCGCGTCTCCTTAAGGTGCTGCTGAAGGCGCTTCTTGTAGGCCTGCTTCTGGGTGAGGGCGATGTGGGCGGTCAGATCGGCCTCGAGCTCGGCCTCCTTGGCGTGCGCCTCGCCCAGCCATCCGACCAGCTTCGTGTCGCGCTCGTTCAGGGTCTTCGCTGCGGGCATGTCGATCGTCCTTTCGTCGGCAGTGCGGGTCAGGCCGGAGCGCCGCCGCCGGCCAGCTTGAGCTGGCGATCAACCGCGGCGAGCACGGTCTGGCGGCTGCGGTGGCGGGCTTCATAGAGCCTCACGGCGGCGAGCTCGGCCGGGTTGCCGGCCCGGGCTCGCGCAATCACGTCCTTGGCGCTCATGCGCGCGTACCCGTTCCACGGCTCAGCCACGGTGATCGCCGCGCCGGCGCCGTCCTCGGCCCCCGACTCGGCGACTTCGCGCACGAGCTCCGGCTCTTCGGAGACGTGCATCGGGGTTTGTTCGGCGGCGCCTGGCGGCGACACCTCGGGCTCGCGCGCTTGGAAAACGGTCTCGGTCTCGGGCTCCGGTGTCGGTGTGCGAAGCGAGGAGACCGCGCGAACCGATGGGGCCTTCCGGCGGGGCGCCTGGGTCTCTGACCGCTCACGCGAAGCCGCCGGCGGGGGCGCGGGAGCCGTCGTGCTTGGGGTTGGCGGAGAGGGCGCGACCGCGCCGATCGTCCGTCCGACCAGCGACAACGCGCGCTCGGTCGTCCCGCCTGCGACCCGCGTCAATACGCGCACAGACTGGAAAGACACGCGCAGCGGCAGCGTGATCAGGTTCCCCGCCATCGCCTGGTGTACTACCCAGGCGGGCGCAAACGATTCATCAAACGGTGTCGCAATAAGCGACGCCGCCGCCGCGTGGGGTCGGCGGCGGCGTCATGTCATCGCTGCTAGATCCGCAGCGAGCTGGCTGCGTTACAGCTCGCGGACTCCTCGGCGAGCGGCGCATACCCGGCAAGAATCGCGAATAGTTTGGGGTCAGTCCTGGTAGGCATGCCCATGATCTGCATGACGCCCGAACTGCTGGCAACCTTCCCGGCCTGATCAGTTCCGAAGGAGGAGGAGTCCCATCGTCAACCTGGACCCAAAGGCCATCCTCGGCGCCGCGCTCGACCCCAAGGGTCTGATCGGAAGCGCCGCCAAGCTCGCCGAGCGCGCCGGCGACGAGGCATATTTCGCCACGCTGTGCATCCGCAGCGGGCTGGTGGGACCCGAGCCTCCACAGCGCGTTGCCCAATTGGTGGTCGGCTTCCAGCGCTACGGTCTGCTCGGGGGTGCGGTCGTGGCCGGCGCAGTTCGCCACGGCGACCGAGCCGTGATGATCGACGAGCGCGGCGTGCTCAGCTATCGGGAGCTCGACGAGCGGACCAACGCGCTGGCCAACGCGTGGCGAGACCGCGGCTTGGAGGCCGGCGAGGGCGTGGCGATTCTCGTCCGCAACCACCGAGGCTTCCTGGAGGCGGTGTTCGCCGCCGCCAAGTGCGGCGCGCGGATCGTGTTGCTCAACACGTCGTTCGCGGGACCGCAGATCCGGGAGGTGGCCCAGCGCGAGGGGACCGATCTGCTCGTCTACGACAACGAGTACTCGGACACCCTGCGCGGGATCGACGATCCTCCTCGGGGGCGCTTCCGCGCCTGGGCGGACGAGCCGGGCGAGGACACGCTCGATGCGCTCATCGAGGGCGCCGAGACCAGTGGCCCGCCCAAGCCCGGCGAATGGCCGCGGATCACGATCCTGACCAGCGGGACCACCGGCACGCCGAAGGGCGCGCCCCGCTCGGAGCCGCGCTCTCTATCGCTGATGGGCGGGCTGCTCAGCAAGGTGCCGTTCCGCGCGCACGAGATCACCGAGCTCTGCGTCCCAATGTTCCACGCCCTCGGCTTCATGCAGGCGATCGTCGGCGTCGGCCTCGGGTCGACGCTCGTGGTGCGCCGGCGCTTCGACCCCGAGACGACGCTCGACAGCCTCGAGGAGCACCGCGCCACGGCATTGGTGGTCGTGCCGGTGATGCTGTCGCGGATCCTCGAGCTCGGGGAGCAGAAGATCGAGCAGCGCGACGTGTCGGACCTGCGAATCATCTTCGTGAGCGGATCGGCGCTCGGCGCCGACCTGGCGCAGAAGGCGACGAAGGCGTTCGGGCCGGTGGTCTACAACCTGTACGGGTCGACCGAGATCGCCTACGCGACGATCGCCACCCCGGAGGACCTCAGAGCCGATCCGAGCACGGTGGGGAAGGTCGTGCGCGGATCGATCGTGAAGCTCTTCGACGAGAACGGCAAGGACGTCCCCCAGGGGGAGACCGGACGGATCTTCGTCGGCAACCTGTCCCAGTTCGAGGGCTACACGGGCGGCGGCAACAAGGACATGCTGCAGGGATTGATGGCCTCGGGCGACGTCGGCCACTTCGACGCGGCGGGACGCCTGTACATCGACGGCCGCGACGACGAGATGATCGTCTCGGGTGGGGAGAACGTATTCCCGGCCGAGGTCGAGGAGCTGCTGTGCGCGCACGACTCGATCCAGGAGGCAGCGGCGATCGGTGTCGATGACGAGAAGTTCGGCCAGCGGCTGAAGGCGTTCGTCGTGATCCAGGGCGCCGCCAAGCTGAGTGAGGACGAGATCAAGGACTACGTCAAGGACAACCTGGCCAACTACAAGGTGCCGCGCGAGGTCGTGTTCCTAGACGAGCTGCCGCGCAACCCGACCGGAAAGGTCCTCAAGCGCAAGCTCGCCGAGCGCGGTGTGGAAGCCGAGGGATCGGGCCCGGGTAAGCCGCAGAACGGCAACCGGAAGCCGAAGGCCAAGCCGGCGGCTTAGGCGATGTGCTGCTGGAGAAAGCCGAGCATCCGTCGCCACGCGTCCTCGCACGCGTCCGCGTGCTCCTCGTAGCGGCGGTCGAAGAAGGAGTGGGGCGCGCCTGGATAGACGTGGATCTCGTGCTCCAGTCCGGCCTCGGTCAGCCCGGCGTCGAACCGCTCGACCTGCTCGACCGGGATCGCCTGGTCGGCTCCTCCGAACAGGCCTAGGAGGGGCGCCTTGATCTCGGCGGCTCGCTCCAGCGGGCCGCTGATGCCGAAGCGCGAGCCGTCGAGCGCGGCATAGAAGCCGACGACGGCGGTCAGCTCGGCCATGTCGGCGCCGGCCAGGAACGATTCCATGCCACCCAGGCAGAAGCCGACGGTCGCGATCTTTTCCGCCCCCGCCCGCTCCCGGAGCGCGCTGACCGCGGCGGCCGCGTCCTTTTGTACCTGGGGCACCCTCAGCTGCTGGACGTGAGGCATGTACTCAAAGTCCTCATCGCGAGGGCCGAGGCCAGCGGTGCGGCCGAAGTAGTCCATCGCGATCGCGTGGTAGCCGGCCTGCGCGAATCGCTCGGCCAGCTCGATGTAGAACGGATAGAGGCCGCGGACGTCAGGGAAGATCACGATGCCGCCGGTCCGACCCGCGTCCGCCTGCGCCAGCGAGGCCGAGAACCGGGTGCCGTCAGCGGAGGTCAGCTCGAGCAGTTCCGCGCCGGCGCCGCCGGCGATCGGAGCGAGCAGCAGGTCTTCGGGCGGCGCGGGGGGACGGGCGTCGAAGTCGAAGCACATGCGTCCGGACACAATAGGGGTATGACTGAATCGTTGACTTCCCCCACGGACCCGACCACTTTCCGAGCCCAGTTCCCGGTACTCCAGCGACTCTCCTACCTGAACGCGGGCACCGAGGGTCCCGTGCCGCGCGCTGCCGCTGAGGTGGTTCACCTCCGGATCGACATGGAAACCGACGCCGGCCGCTGCGGGCGCCCGTACTTCGAGGAGACGCTGGGACTGCGCGACCGGGCGCGGGCTGGATACGCGTCCGTGCTCGGCTGCGATCCCTCCGAGGTCGCGCTGACCGGCTCCACGACGGACGGCGTCAATACCGTCATCGGCGGACTCGATCTGCGCCCGGGCGATGAGATCGTCACCACCGATCAGGAGCACCCGGGCCTGCTCGCGCCGCTGGCGCGTGCGCGGGTGCGCCATGGGGTCGACGTGCGGGTCGTCCCCTTCGCCGAGATCGCCGGTGAGGTGTCGTCAAAGACGCGCTTGATCGCCTGCTCCCACGTCTCCTGGGTTGGGGGCGAGGTCGTCGACGTGCCGGGGTTGGTCGCCACCGGCGTTCCCGTCCTGCTCGACGCCGCTCAGGGCATCGGTGCGGTGCCGCTCGACATGGGCGCGCTCGGCGTCGACTTCTACGCCGCCTCGGGGCAGAAGTGGCTGTGCGGACCGGAGGGAAGCGGCTGCCTGTACGTACGCCCCGAGCGGCTCGAGGACCTGCTCGTTCCGTGGCCCGGCTATAGCTCGCTGGCCGACGCCGGCAACGCGCTCGACTCCGACTGGGCCGAGGGCGTCGCACGTCTCGACCATGGCTTCCCGGCCGGGATGCGCAGCGCCTGGACGCTCGCGTCGCTCGGCGTGTTCGAGGCCGCCGGGTGGGAGTGGGTGCACGAGCGCGCCGCCACGCTGGCGGCCGGGCTCGCGGACCGGCTGACCGAGCGCGGCTTGGAGGTACGTCCACGCGGTCGCTCGACGCTCGTCTCCTGGCATGCCGAGGATGCCCAGGCCGAGGTCGACCGGCTGGCCGGCGAGGGCGTGATCGTGCGGAGCATCCCCGCCTTCGGGCTGGTGCGCGCGTCGGTGGGCGCGTGGACCTCGGAGGAAGAGCTCGAGCGGCTGGTCGAGCTGGTCGCCTAACCGGAAGAGCCGACCGTCTTGATCACGCGGCCATCGGCGGCGTGCCAGATCATCTTGGGCTGGTAGTCACCGCCTTGGTTGGGGTCCTTCACCACGAACATGTTGCTTATGACGTCGGCCGTGACGGTCCGCGGCCCTGCGCCGGCGCGGGCGGGCCACTCCAGAGTGACCGTCGCGACGCGGGACGGGACCACGCCGTAGAGGGCGGAGCCGATCGCGCCGCCAATCATGCCCTGCTGCTCGATCGCCGCCGCGTTGGCGCCGCCGCCGCCTCCGCCGCCGCCGCCGTGGAGTGACCAGTCGAGCACGACGACGCCATCGAACGGGCGCTGACGAGCCACCGCCGCGCGGTTATCTGCGAACACCCTCGCGCCGTAGGCCAAGGTCACCGCCCGGGATGACTTCGTCGCGTGCACGAGCCGGCTCCGGAGCGCCCGCATCTCTTCGGCGTAGCAGCGGTTCAAGACCTCCTCCGTCGGCGCGGGCGCCCCGATCACGCCCGGGATGAGGTAGTAGGCGACGCCATTGACGACGCGGGCGCGCCGGATGTAGCGGACGTAGGCAACACTCGGTTCGCCGAATAACACCGGACGGCCAGCGTGATACAGCGGTCCCGGCAGGCGATCGGCCCGTGTGGCCGGGCGCCCTAGCACGCCCACCGCCGAGAGGAGCGCGGCGCTCGGCGCGCCCTGGCTGAATGTTGCGCCCGTCGGGTTCGGCGGCTGTACCGGTGCGCAGACGCGATCCTTGCTCTCGACGCCAAACAGGGCTGCGCTGGCGGAGCGCATCTCGCCCTGGTTACCCGGCGGGAACTTGAACAGGATCTCCATGCCGCCGAGCGACCGTGGGGCGGTGCCGCGGGGTGATGGAGCTGCCGAGGTGCGGCTCGGAGGCGGCGACGGCGACTTGCCGTGGCCGAGCAGGACGATGGCGAACACGACCAGCGCCGCCACGAGCGCGCTGCTCGCAGCGACGACGAACGCAGCCGCCCGACGCGGCCGCCGCGATCCCTTTCGCTCGATGGCGTCCAACAGCTGACGCTGCAGATCGTCAAAACCACTCATCAAAACTCCTTCAGTCGTTCGCGCACGCGGCTCAGCCCCCGGTGGACCCGCTGACGCACGACCGCCTCCGAGCACTGCAGCTCGACGGCGATCTCGGCGTACGAGCGCTCGTCGAGCACCCGGGCGCGCACGGCGTCGCGCTGCTCGGGCGGGAGGGCGCCCAGCAAGCGCTCGACGTAACCGTCGTCGCCAAGCGACGCCAGCTCCTCGACCCGCCCAAGGTCGAGGTCTTCAAGTACGACCGGCTCGAATCCCAGACGACGGCGAGCCGAGCTCTCCACTCGCGCCCTCCTGCGGCTGTCGATCAGCTTGTGCTCGGCGATCTGGAACAGCCACGCGGCGGCTGGGCCGCGGGACGGGTCGAACCGCCCGCATCCGGCCACGACCGCCGCGAACGTCTCGGCGGTCAGATCGAAGGCGGCCTCGCGTGCGCACGTGCGGCGCAGGTGGTAGCTCGTGATCGCCGGCAGCCAGCGGCGGTAGAAGGCGGCGAACGCCTCCCGGTCGCCGCCCGCGGCCGCCTTGAGCAACCGATCGTCGTAGTCCACACCCCCTCCTTCGGATGACCCCGTTCCGTGTGACCGCCTCAGCCGTCCCGGACCCGCTCCGGGTGCGTGTACACGTTGACGCGACCGCGCCGAGCGAAGCCGCACAGAGTCATCCCGCGGTCCTCAGCGAGTGAGATGGCCAGCGAGCTCGGGGCACCGACTCCGACCAGGATCGGCGCGCCGGCGACCGCCGCCTTCTGCACGAGCTCGAACGACAGGCGGCCACTCACGCACAGGATCCGCTCCCCGAGCGGAACCGCGCCGTCGAGCAGAGCGCGCCCGATCACCTTGTCCATCGCGTTGTGGCGTCCGACGTCCTCGTGGGCCAGGAGCAGCTCCCCGCTGGGGTCGAACAGGCCCGTCGCGTGCACACCGCCGGTCCGCTCGAACGCCGGCTGGACCAGGCGGTCGGGAAGAGCGGCCAGAAGCGAGCGCGCGATCACCGGGCCCTCAGGCAGGGGAGCGCTGTGCACGGCGACCTCCTCGAGCGCGCCCTTGCCGCACACCCCACACGAGGAGGTCGTGTAGAAGCGTCGCTCTCCCGGGTCGCGGGTGAGCGGGCCGGCGACCTCCACCGTGTTCACCGCGAAGTCCTCGGTGGGGCCGGCGGGGTGGGGGCCATCGATCAGGCCCTCGCCGTACAGGAACCCGAGTGCGAGCTCCTCGTCGTGGCCCGGCGTGCGCATCGTGACCACCAGGGGCGCGCCGTCGACGCGGATCTCGAGCGGCTCCTCGACCGCGACGACGTCCTCGCGCCCGTCGTGCTCGACCTTGGTGAAGGTGTAGGCCAGCTTATGCCTCCGGTGGCCAGAAGGTGGGGTCCATGACGGCATCGCCGGGACTCTTCGCTCCGAACACGAGGAGCTCGAGCCCCTCCGGCCCGGCCTCGAACGCGCGGGCCGAGCTCGGGGCGAAGCGGATCGCGTCGAGGGGACGGAGGTCGCGGATCTCGTCCTCGATCTTGACCATGCCCGAGCCGGCGAGCACCACGACCACCTCCTCGGCGTGCTGGTGGCGGTGGCCGAACGCCTGCCGGACGTTCGGCCGCAGCCGCTGATGACTGACGCCGGTGCCTTCAGTGCGCAGCGCGCGATTGGCGAAGCGCGACTCGCCCATCTCGCCGAGCCCGAACCGAGGCGCCACGTCCTCGACGTCGTCGAGGTTGACATGGGTGTATCCGCTGCCGCCCGGCAGGTAGCCGACCCCGCCCAGCGGCGTCAGTTCGATCCGCTCGGGTGGTCCGGCCAAAAGGGCCTGGAGCTCGGCCACCTGGGCCTTGGCGTCCCCGGCGCGCAGCTGCTCGAGCGAGGCGTCGATCGCGTCCTGGCTCATCCACAGCTCGGTCACCCACACGACATCGGGCTGGTCGGCGGCGCGGTTGATGACGTACAGCTCGCAGCCGGGCGTCTCGCTCAGGGACGCGGCCGCCTTGAGCAGCAGCTCGGCCAGCTCGTCGACGCGACCCGGCTGGGCGGTGAACTTCATGTACCGACCGACGCCCGCCATGGGCGTAATCCTAGGCGGCGGGCCTGTGGTGGATCAGCTCAGGGCGGCGGCCGGCGTTGCGCGGAGCTCTTCCTCGCCCGACAGGAGCTCGCGCTCGAGTTCGCCGTCCGGGCCGATCCGGTAGGCGCCGGTACGGACCAGCGGCGGCGAGTACGCGTGAATCGTGACCGCCGGCCCGTCGCCGGCATGGAGGACGCGGTGGATCGCGGTCGCCGGAACCGTGAAGATCGAGCCCGGGCCGATCGTGCGCGAGCGCGGCGGCTGATCGAGGCGCAGGCGATCTTCGCGCACCTGCCCGTCGATCACGGCGATCGCCGCCGAGGACTCGTCGTGGTCGTGGAAGCCGGTGTCCTGGTCCTCGCTCCAGCAGATGACCCAGGCGTTGACGTCGTCGTCGTCCCAGATCTGCTCGTACACGCGGACGTCGCTGGCGTGCCGGACCGCGTGGCGCCAGCGCTCGGGGGTGGCGGCGAGATGGGCCACGAACTGCTCGAGCTCGAGTCGGCTGAGCGTCATGCCGCCACCGCGTGGTTGACGCCGGTCACAAGGCGGCTGGCGTTGGTTTGGAGGGTGTGCTCCCATCCGGTCTGCGCCGGCTCGACCACTGGCCGGTCCGAGCCGTACACGAGCTGGTCGGCGCCGACGAGCTCGACCATGGCCTCGATCGCCGCGCGGCCGAAGCTCGAGGTCTCGTAGAACGTGAGGGGATCGCGCAGCTCGATCGGCGGCCCGCCTCGGGCGCCCAGCCGCTCGCCGAGCAGCGGCGCGCCGCCGGCGAGCACCGCGAACAGGACCCGCAGGCGGGGATGGCGCCGGCGCCCGAGCGCGGCGAACGTCAGCCAGGCCGCCTGCATCTGCGCGATGTAGTCGGTCATCGCCGCCCACCAGACCGGCTCGGTCAGCGAGGGCTCGCGGGTCGGCCGGCCCAGCCCGGGGCCGGGATGGACGAACACCGGCGCGTCGAGCTCGGCGGCGCGGGCGATCAGGGGCTCGAGGTGGTCGAGGTCGTCGGGGGAGCTGAGCCCGCCCGCGGGCAGCGAGATCCCGACGCACCCGCGGGCGAGCAGATCGTCGACCGTGTTCGGGTCGGGTTGATCAAGCGCCACCGGTCCCCAGGCCGCGAACCCCTCGCCCGCGTGCTCGACCCCGGCGAGGTGAGCCTCGATCAGCTCCTGGGCGTCGGCGCCCGGCAGGCACTCGATCCCGATCGGGCTCGAGGGCGCGATCAGCACGCGATCGAGGCCCTCATCCCGGGCCAGGCGCGCACGATGTGCCGGATTCTCGGTGGTGAGATCGATCGCGTAGGCCTGCTCTCCCGCGCAGTGGACGATCGCCGCCCCGTCGCTGCGAGTCACGAACGGCAGGCGATCGCGGGCGGCCAGGGCGTCGAGCAGGGGCTCGGTCCACAGGTGCTGGTGGACGTCGGTCGTGGTGGGCGAGGGGGGAGCAGGCATGTGCGGCCGAGTATACAACACTAACTTGATCGAATTTCTCTATATGCATGCGTGGGTGCGATTTTGCGCCCGGGGTGTCGGACCGGGTCATAACCCGGAACTCGGCATCCCGTGGCGGGTGAATTCCGGTTCATGCGCGCATATGGCCTCCAACCCGTAACTCGGCAAACGTGGGCGGCCGAGTTCGGACTTATCCCCCCGAGGACCCGGTGATTTCGCTGCCACCACCCGAGCGGGTAGGGGCGGTTGCTGCGACGCAGGTTGGTTGGTAGCTTGCCTGCCATAGTGGTCCGTGGGGCGGATCACGTTCGAACCGGGGAGGACGATATGAGGGGTCATTGGGCTCGGCTCGCGTGGCTGAGCATCGCGATCGGGGCAATCGCGCTTGGCGTGGCGGCGCCGGCGGGCGCGCAGGGGTGCTGCACGCTGAGCCTGTCGGGCGCGGCGAGCGGGACCGTCGGTATGCCGTACGCGATCACCGGCAGCGGGAGCGACGTCCCGGCTGATGAGGGGCCGTACTACCTGGAGATCGACGCGATTCCGGCCAGCTTCACGACGACCTGTCCGGTCGGCTACCTGAACGGGAGCCAGCTCGCGGCGAGCAGCGGTGGCAGCTTCGTCGCCTTCGACGAACCCGAGAACGTCGACTCGAACGGGAACTTCTCGAACCCGAACGGGTACACCGCGAAAACGGCCGCGAGCGTCCTGTTCTGTGGCTACACCGACGACGGCGCCGGCGACACGCTCGCCACCGCTTCGCAGATCGTCGACTTCCAGAGCACGGGAGGCGGTGGCGGAAGCGGTGGCAGCGGCGGTGGCGGCGGGCAGACCGGGCAGGGCGCGGTCAAGCCGGCGAACACCGCCAAGCCGCACGTCACGCGGTCGGGCAACCGGCTCCGTTGTACTAGGGGAACGTGGGCCAACTCGCCGACCGAGTTCGCCTATCACTGGCTGGTCGGCGGGAAGGCCAAGGCGGGCGCGCGGAGCTCGACGCTCAACGTCACTCACTCCATCCGAGGCCACAAGGTTCAGTGCGGGGTCCAGGCGTCGAACTCGGCGGGGTCGGCCTCGGCACTGAGCGCGCCGTTCCGCGTGCGCTGACGTACCGCGGTTAGCCGAGGGGGCCGGCGTAGCGGAGGCTGGCCGAGAAAACGCGAAATATCGTGGGTTTCTCAGCCGGCCCCGGTTCGGTCTCGCGGATTACGCTCTCGGCGTGCTTCCGACCAGCCGCCACCTGCTCTTCAAGCTCGCCACCAGTGAGCGGTTCGAGCGGGCGGTGCGCGCGGTCCCGGGTGGCGCCGGGCTGGCCTACCGGCTGGCCTCGCCCTACGTCGCCGGCCCGACCGCCGACGACGCCATGGCGACAGCGCGCGAGCTGGCCGGGCGCGGCGTGCGCAGCTCGGTCGACTTCTTTGGGGAGAACGTCACCAGCCCGGCCGAAGCGGATCTGGTGGCCGACGAATACGTCCGCCTCGCGGCTCGCGTGGCCGACGCGCCGCCCGGCACCTACCTCGCGCTCGACCTGTCACACATCGGCCTGGACGGCCCCGCCGAGGCGGTGGCGAGGCGGCTCGAGCGGATCGCCGCGGCGCTGCCCGAGGGCTCGCTGGTCCAGGTCGGGGCCGAGCAGGCCGACCGCACCGACCGGATCCTCGATGCGGTGCTCACCGCTGCGCGTGCCGGCAGATCGGTCGGCGCCACCGTGCAGGCCAACCTGCGCCGCAGCCCCACCGACGCCCGGGCTCTCGCCGAGGCGGGCGTGCCGGTCCGCCTGGTCAAGGGCGCCTACGTCGAGTCGCCGGCGCTCGCGCATGCCTGGGGCGACGCGACCGACGTGGCCTTCGTCGAGCTCGCGTACACGCTTCAGCGCGCCGGTGCCGCCTTCTCGCTGGCCACCCACGACCCAGTGCTGCGGGAGGCGCTGATCCCGGCGATGCCCGGGGTCGAGGTCGAGATGCTCCTGGGTGTCCGGCCAGCCGATCAAGCGTCGCTGGCCGCGCGCGGGATCCCGGTTCGCCTGTACGTCCCGTTCGGAGACGCGTGGTTCCGCTATGCGATGCGCCGCTGGGCCGAGTCGCGGGGCGTGCACTAGCCGGGCTGGGTCACACGTCCTGGTAGACGGTGACCTCCTCGGTGTAGAACTGCATCGCCGAGCGCCCCTGCTCGTGGGGGCCGAAGCCGGACTCCTTCACGCCGCCGAACGGGACGTGCACGTCCGCCCCCGCGGTCTGCGAGTTGACGTGGACGAGTCCGGCTTGGAGCTCGTTGACGCAGCGGGTGGCGGTCTCGAGACTGGTCGTGAACACGGCGGCCGAGAGCCCGAAGCGGACTCCGTTGGCGCGCTCGATCGCCTCCTCGAGCATCCCGTAGCGGTAGAGCGAGGTGACCGGGCCGAAGACCTCCTCGCAGGACAGAAAGGCGTCGTCGCCTACGTTCTCGAACACGGTGGGCGCGATCAGGTAGGCGTCCGGGTCGGCCCGCTCGCCGCCGGCCAGCACCGTGCCGCCCTGCTCGCGCCCGCGGGCGATTCCGTCGAGCACGCTCTCGAACTGCGTCTGGTTGACCACCGGTCCGACCTCGGTGTCGGGATCGGTGGGATCGCCCACCTTCCCCTGCCCGACACGCTGCAGGAACCGGTCGCGGAACTCCTCATACACGCCGTCCTGGATGTAGATGCGGCGGGTCGCGGTGCACTTCTGGCCCGCGGACCAGAACGCTCCGGCGTAGGCGGCCTGCACGGCGGCGTCGAGCTTGGCGTCGCCCGCGACGATCAGCGGGTTGTGCCCGCCGAGCTCGAGCTGGACGCGCTTGCCGGCCGCGGTGGCGCGCTCGCGCACGCCGTGGCCGACAGGGACCGATCCCGTGAACGAGATCGCCGCCACCCGAGGGTCGTCGACGAGCGGTTCGCCGACCTGGCTGCCGCGACCGATGACCACGTTCAGAACGCCGGCGGGAAGCTCGGCCTCCTCGAGCGCTCGGGCGATATGCAGCCCGGTCAGCGGGGAGTCCTGAGCCAGCTTCATCACCACCGCGTTGCCGTACGCCAGCGCTGGGGCGAGCTTCCAGGCCGGGATCGCGGCGGGGAAGTTCCACGGCGTAATCAGCCCGACCACACCGAGCGCGCGGCGCCGGGTGTACACGGTGGAGCCGGTCGCGGACTGCTCGAACATCTCTCCCACCGGGCGCCATCCCTCGCCGGCGAAGAAGCGGAAGATCTGTGCCGCACGCCCGGCTTCGAGGCGCGACTCGCGCAGGGGCTTGCCCATCTCGCGGGTCATGTCCTGCGCGATTTCCTCGACGCGGGCCTCGATCGCCTCCGCCGCGCGCGTCAGGATCGCGCCGCGCTTGGCGGCGGGGAGCGCCGCCCACTTCGGCCAGGCGTCGGCGGCGGCCCGCACCGCATCCTCGACGTCCTCCCTGGTCGAGCTCGGGAACTCGCCGAGCAGCTCGGAGGGCCGCCAGGGATTGTGGCGCTCGTAGGTCCGGCCCGCGCGGCTGGCGATCCATTGCCCGCCGACGAAGTTCGCCGAACCGGGCGCGGTGATCGTGTCAGTCATCGTCTTCGGGCCCTCCTTTGTTTGCTGGATCCGGTGTCGGCCCGGGTGGGTCCCGGTAGCATGTCACGCGTTACACCCCGGACGGCTCTGCGATTGCGACGCCGAGTTCGGACGCGACGTCAAGCACCTCGCGCCAGGTGGCCTCCGCAACCGGGATCCCGTCGCGCCGGCGGCGCTCGGCGGTGAGCAGCTCGGGCTGGCCGGGGAGCAGCACCCGCTCGACGCCGGGTGCGGTCCGAGCGCCCTCGAGCGCCTGCGCCATCTCCTCCACCTGGCCCATGAAGCGTTCGACCGAGACGAACGCGTCGATCTCGAGCGCGAGCAGGAACATGCCGTTGCCGGCCCCGTACGCGGGGATCATCGCCGGTCCCATCCCCGAGAGGATGCCGCCCAGGGCCTCGATCGCGACCGCGAGCGCGTAGCCCTTGTGGCCCTCGGCCGGCAGGAGCGCCCCGCCCGCGTAGAAGTCCTCAGGATTGACGCTCGGCCGGCCGTGGCGGTCGATCAGCGTCCCGGGCGGAACTGTGCGGCCCGCGGCTCGCGCGACCCGGACCTTGCCCTCCGCCCGCACCGCGGTGGCGAAGTCCACGACGATCGGGGGCCGGCCCTCGGGGCGGGGTATCGCGAAGGCGATGGGGTCGGTTCCCAGGCGCCGATCGCGGCCGCCGAAGGGCGCCACGTTGGGGGTCGCGTTGGTCACGACCATGGCGAGGTGCCCGCTCGCCGCGATCAACTCGACGTAGTCGGCCATGCGCCCCGTGTGCGGAGAGTCCTGAAGCACGACCGCGCCAACGCCCAGCTCGCCGCAGATCTCGGCCGCGGTGCGCGAGGCCAGTCTTGCGGCGGGCTGGCCCCACCCGCGCCGGGCCGAGACGCAGGCCGTCGCGCCCCGTCGGCGCACCACCTCGGCCCGCGCGGCGGGCTCGATCTTGCCCTCGCGCGCCCGCTCCAGATACTGGGGCAGGCGGACCAGGCCGTGTGAGTCGTGGCCGGCCAGGTTCGCGGCGCGCAGTCCCTCCGCCACCACCAGCGCAAGGTCCGGCGGCGTGCCCACTGCGCAGAGCAGGTCCACGCAGACTCGCTCGAGCTCCTCACCGCTGAGCGTCACCTCGGCCACGGTCGGTCAGTACAGCAGTTGGGGATCGACACGGTTCAGGAGATCCTCGTCCCGCAGGTAGCGACGGAGGTTCTCGACGAACAGCGACACGATCCGGTCGTTCTCGCGGACCGACAGCCCCGCCGTGTGCGGGGTCAGCAGAACGTTGGGCAGCTCCCACAGCGGGCTGTCGGTGGCCAGCGGCTCGGAGGCGAACACGTCGAGCGCTGCCCCGGCCAGCCGCTGGCGGCGCAGCGCCTGGATCAGAGCCGGCTCGTCAAGCACCCCACCCCGGCCGACGTTGACCAGGACGGCGCCGGGCTTGATCCGGGCGATCGCGGCGGCGTCGATCAGCCCCCGGGTCTCGGGTGTGAGCGGGAGCGAGATCACGATCACGTCCGCGTCCGGGAGCAAGTCGCCGAGCGCGTCGATGGGGGCGAACTCGGCGACGTGAGGATTCTCGCCGGCACCTGTGCGGTTGAGTCCGATCACCCGCATTCCAAACGTGGCCGTCATCCGCGCCACCTCCGCGCCGATCTGACCGATCCCGACGATCAGCAGCGTGCGGCCGGACAGCTCGGCGACCGGATGGTGATCCCAGCGCCGGGCGCGCTGATCGGCCAGGATCCGGGGAAGGTCCTTGGCGAAGGCCAGCATCGCGAGGACGGCGAACTCGGCGAGGGGCCGGGCATGAACCCCGGCGGCGCTGGTCACGGTCACCCGGTGCAGCTCCTCGTCGGTCAGCCGCGCAGCGCCGACCTGTTCGCCGGCGCCGGCCGACGTGGCCTGCACCCAGCGCAGGCCGGGATTGGCGCGGACCGCGTCGGCCAGGCCCTGGGGAGAGTCGCCGGGAATCCCGAACAGCACCTCGGCGCCGGCGAGCATCTCTTGCCACCGTCGCTCGTCCTCGGGGCTTCGCCGGAAGCCCGCGGTGCCCCGGTGATCGCATGGATAGCGCGTCGGCGGCAACAGGTCCGGGTCGTAGGCGACTTCCACGCCGGCGCCGACCGCTCGGATCGACTCGACCAGGTTCGCTTCAAGGGGGCCGGCGATCGCTACTTTGATGGGCTCGGACATCGAGCCGGGCATTATCGCCCGGCTATGGAATGGCGATCAGGACCGGCTGCTGGCCGGCTTGGGCTGCCGGCGCGGCTCGACGAACGGCTCGACGTCCGCGGGATGTCCAGCCTCGATCACCCGGGCTCGGGCGAGCTCGGCGTTGAGCTCGGCGCCGAGCAGGATCGCCACGTTGGTGATCCACAGCCAGACGAGGAAGATGATCACCCCGGCGAGCGCGCCGTAGGTCCTGTTGTAGGAGCCGAAATTCGCCACGTACAGGGCGAACAAGGCGGACGCGAGCACCCACACGGCCACGGCGAACAGCCCGCCCGGCGTCAGCCAGCGAAAGCCGGGCTGCTTCACGTTCGGCGAGGCCCAGTACAGGATCGCGAACATGGCGCCCACCACGAGCAGCAGCACCGGCCACTTGGCGATGTCCCACACCGCGACCGCGTTCCCGCCGACCCCGAGCAGCTTGCCGACCTGACCGGCCAGTCCGCCGGTGATCACGACGGCCAGCGCGCCCGCTGTGAGCAGCACCACCATCACGATCGTCACCGCCAGCCGCACCGGATAGGTCATCCAGAAGGGACGGCCCTCCTCGACGTTGTAGATCGCGTTCGATGCGCGCATGAATGCGGCCACGTAGCTCGAAGCCGACCACAGCGCGCCGAGGATCCCGACGACGAACAGCACACCAGCGGCGCCGCGGCTCTTCTGCAGGCCCTGGATCGCGCTGATGAAGACCGTTCGCGCCGTCCCGGGGGCGAGTTTGCCGAGGTTGTTGATCAGCGTGCTGGTGGCGGAGTGGCCGATCAGTCCGACGATCGAGATCAGCGCGATCGCGGCCGGGAAGATGGCCAGCACCCCGTAGTAGGTGAGCGCCGCCGCCCAGTCGCTGAGGTTGTCGGCCTTGTATTCCCGAAACGTCCTGGTGAACACGCCGCGCCACGACTGCCGGGGCAGGCGGGTGGGGCCCTTGGGCGCGGCGGTTTCGTCGACGTTCGGTGCAGCGGCGTCGGCGTTTGATGTGGGCACGACAGCGGGTTCGCGATCGGCCGGCGCGTCGCGCTCGACGCTCATGGTCCCCTCCTCCGGCGGCTCGTCTCTCAGGGGAAGGGCTTCCCGCTGTGCCGAGGAGCAAAACGTTCGACCCGTCCTCCCGGGGGTGCAAAACGCGCAGAAGCGCCTTCGCCTGCCCGGCTTCTGCAACATAAGCGCCTCTCAGGCGCTTATGCGTCGGGGAGGATGCGACTCGGGCGGGGTTTTGCGCGTTTTGCACCGTAGGGCGGGGTGGCAGTTGGTTGGTAACACGGGCGACGTCGCGCGCCCGCTACAACTAGTCAGATGCGCGATGCTGAGCTGCTGCTGCGGGGTTCGAGGCGCCCGCTGGTGATCGGCATGGGGGGCGGGGGCGATGTGGTCGGTGCGCTGGCCACCGCGGAGCTGGCGCGGCTGTACGACAACGCGGAGCCCGTGCTCGGCGGGCTGACGTGGGAGCGGAGACCGATCGACCCGGTGCCGGGACCGCGGGCCGCGGCCGAGATCGAGGGCGCGGAGGAGCTCGCGCCCGGCGTCCTGCTGGCCAGCGCCGAGACCCGGGTGCGCGGCCGCGACGTGGTGTTCGCCGAGTCGCGTATGGCCGAGTTTCTGAACCAGCCGACGGTCCTGATCGACCCGGACGCGGGCCCGGGCGCGGTGGCCGACGGCCTGGCCGAGGCGATTGCCGCGCTCAAATGCGATCTCCTCGTGCTGGTCGACGTCGGCGGTGACGTGATCGCGAACGGAGATGAGCCGGGCCTGCGCAGCCCGCTGTGCGACGCCGTCATGCTCGCCGCCGGCGGACGTCTGAGCACCAGCGGCCAGCCGGTCCTGCTCGGCGTGTTCGGGATCGGGTGCGACGCCGAGCTGACACCGGACGAGGTGCTCGCCCGGCTGGCCACGGTGGCCGCTGCCGGCGGCCTGTGTGGCGCCCGCGGCCTGACCGGCGCGGTGGCGGACCGGCTCGAGGCGGCGATGCAGCTGGTGAAGACCGAGGCCAGCGCCCAGGCCGTGCGTGCCTTCCGTGGCGCGTCCGGCCTGACGACGATCCGCGGCGGCACGCGAACGCTCGAGCTGAGCGCGGTGGCCGCGCTGACCTTCTACCTGGACGTGGACATCACGATCAACGCCGCGGGGCGGCTGGCCCAGGCGGTCGCGGAGGCCCCCAGCCTGGAGGAGGCCAACGACGCCCTGCACGAGCTCGGGGTGAGCAGCGAGCTCGACTACGAACGCGACGCCGCCGGCGCGGTCAGCCCAGGTCCGTCCGACCCGGCCGGGGCGATCAGTCCGGGCGGCGCTTGAACGCCGCGCGGTAGTCGACTCCGGGCACTTCGATCGCGGCGTTCACGGTCCGGCACCGAGCGCAGCGGATCCGCAGCTTGCGGTTCATGTACTCGGGCGGCATCGCGACCGCGAGCACGTTGCCGCACTCCACGCACACGTAGTCGTCGGGGCCGTGGCCCGAGAAGACGGGCCGGTCGGGATGCATCTGCACCGCGGTGCCGCCATCCGGCGGGACCTCGCCCGGCTCGGTTCGTCTCATCGCGATCGTCGCCATCGCGCTTCTCCTACAGCGCTGCCAGCTTCGAGGTGAAGTCCCTGATCAGCGCGTCGAGCACGTTCTGCACGACGCCCTCGCCCATCGACGCCGCTTTGCCCGTGATCTGCGCGGCGGTGTGAATCTCGGCGCCGCCGTCCGAAAGCGTGAACGTCACGTCGGCGTTCGCATGGCCCTGGCCGCCGGCCTCGCGGGACTTGACCTGCAGCACCGCGCGATGGGCATCGGGATCCTGCTCGATCACGGCGACCGTGCCCTTGAACGTCATCGACATCGCGCCCATCTTGACCTTGATCTGGGCCTTGACGCTTTCCGGGCTGGTCGCCTCGGTCACGCTGCCGCCCTCGACGCACGAGATCAGCTTGTCGAGGTCGAGGATTGTCTCCCAGTTGTGCTCGATCGGCTTGCCGTTCGAGTACGTGTGGTCCAGCTCAACCATTGATCGTCTCCTGGGTTAGGGTTGGGGGTATGTCACAGAACTTTGGACCAGACAACGGCAGCCTCAAGATCCGGACCGCGCGGACGGGAGGCGCTGCCAAGGCCGGGCACGACCTGGTGATCGAGGTCGAATCGTGGCAGGCAACGCTCGACCCCGAGGCGCAGCCGGCACTCACGCTGACCGCCGACTCGCGCTCGCTGCGAGTGCTCGACGGCACCGGCGGCCTCAAGTCCCTCACCGAGAACGACAAGGCGGACATCAAGAAGACGATCGACAAGGAAGTGCTGAAGGGGTGCGCGATCGAGTTCCGCTCGAGCGAGGTTTCCTCGACGCCCGGCGGCCTGGCGGTGCGGGGCGAGCTCAGCCTGAACGGCAAGCAGGGCCCGGCGGAGTTCGACCTGGTGATCGGCGATGACGGCCGGGTCACCGGCAACGCGAAGGTCACCCAAACCGCGTTCGGGATGAAGCCGTATTCGACGCTGTTCGGCGCGCTGAAGGTCGCCGACGAGATCGACATCGAGATCGACGCGAAGCCAAGCTAGCGGGCCGCGAGGCCGAAGGCCTCGTTGGTGCGGTCCGCCGCATTAATCATCCTTGTAGACGGTCTGGGCGTCGAGACCACCCTCGACCCCGGGCGGGAGCTGACCCGTGCCGTGCGCATACAGGGCGATGTCCGCGATCGTCCTCGCCTGCGACGGATCGTTTGAACTGACAAACGCGCCGTTCTCCCAGGTGATCCCGTCCGGCGAGGTCTCAAGGGCGGCTCCGGCAAGCAGCCGCGCCTTGTCCAGGATTTTGCCCGTGGCGCTCTGGATCGCCTCCGGGGTCTGCGCTGACGGCGACGTGTTGTAGCCGTGACCGACGCCGAACCGGTCGGTGTCGGCGGGGACGACCTTGACGTCCAGCGCCGGGACGCCGAGTTCGACCGCGACGAGCTGGGCGTAGCGCGCCTCTTCGCCGTCGGACTCGGTGGTCAGGCTCAGCACCATCTTGCCCGTGGGGTGCACCCGCAGGAACACCGCCCGGTACGCCTCGTTGGCCATCACTCGTCCTCCTCGGTTGTTGTCTCGCCTGCTAGGCGCCGGCGCTCCAGATGGGCGCTCAGCGCGTTGTGCTCCTCCAAGTCGCAGAAGCTCGGCTGTGGGCCGCCGAGCGGATGCGGCGGCACCGCCGGGCGCCCGCAGCCTGGGTAGATGCAGGTCTTCGGCTCGGTCCCGCTCATGATCCGAGCGACCATCCTGGAGTCGTCTTGCCCCGGCTCGGGCCGTACCCGCTGGGCATCGCGACCGAGCTTCCGGGCACGGGCGTCGCGCTCGGCCACGGCTCCTCCTCGGGCTCCTGCGTCGAGACCGCGGCCGGCGGGTCACCGGCATATGCACCGCCGATCGCGTCCACGACCTCGTTCAGTGCCTCCAGCGTGTGGCCGCTCACGAGCGCATCACAGTGCGGCAGGGCCGCGACCAGGCCGCCGGCGCGGGCCTCGAACCCGCGGGCGCTGACGCGGGGGTTGACCCACACGATCCGGTGAGCCACGCGGCGCAGTCGCTGCATCTCGCGTGCCACCAGTGCGGGGTCGCCGCGCTCCCAGCCGTCGGACAGGATCACGATCACGGCGCCGCGCGCCATGCCGCGTCGGCCGTGGCGGTCGTTGAATGCCTTGAGCGCGTCGCCGATGCGCGTGCCACTGGACCAGTCCGGGGCGGCCGTCGCGGCCCGCTGGATCGCCCGCTCGGGGTTGCGCGACTGCAGAGCGCGTGTGAGCCGGGTGAGTCGCGTGGCGAACACGAATGCCTCGGCGCGGCGGCCGCCACCCGCCGCGCAGGTGAGGAACTGGAGGTAGGCGCGCGCGTAAGGCTCCATCGAGCCCGAGATGTCGCACAGCAGGACGAGGCGGCGGGGGACGATCCGCCGCCGGCGGCGGGCGAGGTGGATCGGATCTCCCGCCGTGCGCAGGCTGCCCCGGAGCGTGCGGCGCAGGTCGATCCGTGCGCCGTGGCGGTCGCGCTCGGCCCGGCGGGTGCGGCGCAACGGGGTGGCAATGCGCATCCTGGTCATCAACCGATACAGGTGCGCGAGCTCCGCGGGCGAAAGCGCGTCGAAGCGCTTGGACCGGAGCACCTCCTCATCGCTGGCCAGCACCGCAAACGGTGTGTCGACGGCGCGCTCGTCGCCCGGTGGTGAACTTGAGGTGGCCGCCCCACCCGGCGCTTGGTCGCCGGAGCTCGCCTCGCCCCGGCCCGGCGTCTCGTCGGGAACGGTCGCTTCGGTGGGTGCGTCCTCCGGTGCGGCCGTCGCGTCCTCCCGCGGCGACGGCGAGCCGAACACGCTCGCGAACACGGCGTCGAACGCCCGCGTCTGGGTCGTGTCGGTCACGAACACGCCGCGCGCCGTCCAGTACAGGCGCCGCCGCGAGACCGGCTCGACCGCGGACAGGGCGCGCGCGAACCAGGCGGCCCGTTCGGCGGTGACCGGGACGCCGGCGTCGTGCAGCCGCCGGCCGAGCGTCGCTGCCAAGGCGGGCAGGTCGAGCCCCAGCGTGCGCACCCGGAACGGCACCTCAGCAGGGGTCATCGCCGGCCAACGAGTTGCTCGAGCCCGCTCGCGCGGACGACCTCCTGATCCTCGGCGTATTTCAACACCGAGCCCAGCGTCCGGTCGATCGCCGCGACGTCCAACTCCTCGATGCCGAGCACCGTCAGCGCGGCGACCCAGTCGATCGCCTCGGCCACCCCCGGCGGCTTCTGCACGTCGGAGCCGCGCATCCGCGACACCGCGTCGGCCACCTGCACGGCCAGCGACTGCGATGACCCGGGCACGCGACGCCGGACGATCTCGACCTCGCGCTCGGCACTCGGGTAGTCGATCCACTGGTACAGGCAGCGACGCTTGACCGCGTCGTGCAGATCGCGCGTGCGGTTCGAGGTCAGCACGATGATCGGGGGATGAGTCGCTCGGATCGTGCCGAGCTCTGGGATGGTCACCGCGGCCTCGGCAAGCAGCTCGAGCAGGAACGCCTCGAAGTCGTCGTCGGCCCGGTCGATCTCGTCGATGAGCAGGACGGCCGGCCGGGGGCCCGGATGTTCGAGCGCGCGCAGCAGCGGGCGGCGGATCAGGTACTCGCGACCGAACAGGTCCTGCTCTGACAGCGCCGTGCCCTGCGCCTCGGCGAGCCGGATGCTGAGCAGCTGGCGCGGATAGTTCCACTCGTAGAGCGCCTCGGCCGCGTCGATCCCGTCGTAGCACTGCAGGCGGACCAGGGGCGTGTCGAGCACGGCGGCGAGCGCCTTGCCCGCCTCGGTCTTGCCAACGCCGGCCTCGCCTTCGAGCAGGAGCGGCTGCGGCAGGCGCAGGCTGAGGAACATGGAGGTCGCGAGCGCCTCGTCGACCAGGTAGTCGACCGCCCCCAGGCGGACGGCCAGCGTCTCCACGTCGGGGACGAGCTGCCGGACCTCGTCGGCTGCCTCGCCGGTCACCCGCGGTGGCGTCATGCGGGCGCGTGCTGGCGCTCGAAGGCGCGGAGACAGCCCTCGCCGCAGAAGTAATGCGTGTCGCCGGCGAACTGCATCGAAAGCGCGTCCGCGCTTACGACCACGGTCATGCCGCAGATCGGGTCGACCGCGGTCGGCGGGGCCGCGGCCCACGAGCGCGGGGCCGTGCTGTCGCGGCGGCGCACCTCGATGATTGAAGCCAAGATCGAGAGCGCGACCTCGGCCGGCGTGCGGGCGCCGATGTTCAGCCCCGCCGGCGTGTCGATCCGGGCGAGCAGTTCCTCTCCAACACCCTCGCCGCGCAGTTGATCGAGCACGCCGGCGCCACGCTTGCGGCTGGCCACCAGCCCCACATACTGAACTTCTGCCTCGAGTGCCGCCCGCAGGATCGAGAGCTCGTCACGTCCGTGGGCGGCGACAATCAACGCCAGGTCGTCGGCGATTGGGACCACCGTGCCGCTGTCGCCGCCGTAGGAATCGACGGCGTCGAGCCCGAACTCTGGCCCCAGCCGCAGGAGCGCTGCGGCAATCGGCGTGTCGCCTGCGACGATCATCCGCGGCGGGGGCAGAAACGGCTCGAGGAACACCTCGATCGCGCCCCCCGAGAGGCACGGGTTCTGGACCGTGACCGAGCCTTCATCGTGCGCGACCTCGTGATTCTCATCTACATTTGCGCCGTTCTTGGCGCTGACGGGCCCCTCGGGCAAGATCCGCAGCAGCAGCGGTTCACCCCGCTCGATCGCCCTGAGCGAGTACAGCCGCACGCTGTTCTGCGCGCACACTCCGCCGACAAACCCCTCCATGCTCCCGTCCTCGTGCACGAGCGCGACGTTGCCCGGCTTGGAGCTGGTCGGGTGCTCGACCCGGACTACGGTGGCGGTGACGAACGCCTCGCCCTGCGCGATCAGCTCTCGCGCCCGGGAACTGAGTGCCCCGCCCACGATCATTGCGGCGGCTCTGCCCGGCCCTGCATCGCGGCCCACACCCGCGCCGGCGTGCACGGCATGTCGACGTGGTCGACGCCATGCGTCTCATGCAGTGCGTCGATCACCGCGTTGACGATCGCCGGCGGCGAGCCGACGTTCGGCGACTCGCCCACGCCCTTGGCGCCGAGCGGGTGGTGCGGGCAGGGCGTGACCGTCTCGCCGAGCTCGAAGTCGGGGCACTCGAGCGCGGTCGGGATCAGGTAGTCCATGAACGAGCCGTTGAGGCAGTTGCCCTCCTCGTCGAAGGTGATCACCTCCATCAGCGCGATCCCGACCCCCTCGGCCAGGCCGCCGTGGATCTGGCCCTCGACGATCATCGGGTTGATCCGCACCCCGCAGTCGTCGACCGCGATGAACCGGCGGACCTTGACCGCCGCGGTGTCCGGATCGACGTCGACCACGCAGATGTAGGCGCCGCACGGATAGGTGAGGTTCGGCGGGTCGTAGATGACCTGGGCGTCGAGCCCGCCCTCCATGCCCTCGGGCATCGCCGCACCGCTGTAGGCGTAGGCGGCGATCTCCTCGATCATCGCGCCCTTCTCGGGATCGCCCTTGACGTACCAGCGACCCTTCTCCCAGGCCAGGTCCTCGGCCCGGGTCTCGAGCATGGTGGCCGCAATCAGGCGGGCCCGGTCCCGCACCTTTCTTGACACCACCGCTACGGCGGCGCCGGAGACCGGGGTGGAGCGGCTTCCGTATGTGCCCAGGCCGTACGGGGTCCGGTCGGTGTCGCCGTGCCGGACCTCGACGTCCTCGGGCGGGATCCCGAGCTCCTCGGCCACGATCTGGGCGAAGGTGGTCTCGTGACCCTGGCCCTGGGTCTGGGCCGAGATGCTGACCATGGCCTTGCCGGACGGATGCACGCGCAGGTCGGCGCCGTCGTTCATGGCCAGCCCGAGGATGTCCATGTGCTTGCGCGGGCCGGCGCCCACACCCTCGGTGAAGAACGAGGTACCGATGCCCATCAGCTCGCCGCGCGCCCGCTTCTCGGCCTGCTCCTTTCGCAGCTCGTCATAGCCCGCGATCCGCATCGCCTCGCGCATCGTCGCGGCGTAGTTGCCTGAGTCATACGTCCAGCCGGTGGTCGTCTCATACGGGAACTGCTCGGGTGCGATGAAGCTGTTCATCCGCAGATTGATCGGGTCGACCTTCATCTCGAGCGCGAGCGCGTCGACCATCCGCTCGACCAGGTACACGGCCTCGGTGATCCGGAACGAGCAGCGGTAGGCCACGCCCCCCGGCGCCTTATTGGTGTAGACCGCCTTGACCTGCACGTGCGCGGCCTCGAGGTCATAGGAGCCGCACACGATGTGGAAGAAGCCGGCCGGGAACTTGGTCGGCTGCGCGGTCGAGTCGAACGCCCCGTGGTCGGCGATCACGTCGACCCGCAGGCCGGTGATCTTCCCGTCCTTTGAGCACATCTCGGCGTGCATGACATAGTCGCGCGCGAATCCGGTCGACATCAGGTTCTCCGAGCGGTCCTCGATCCACTTCACCGGAACGCCGGCGACGATCGAGCCGGCGATCGCACACACGTAGCCGGGGTAGACCGGCACCTTGTTGCCGAATCCGCCGCCGATGTCATTGCAGCGGATGCGGATCATGTGCTCGGCCAGGCCGGCCACATGCGCGTACACGGTGCGGTGCGCGTTGGGCGCCTGGTTGCCGTTGTAGATGTCGAGCTGGCCGGTCTTCGGGTTGAAGTCGGCGATCATCCCGCACGTCTCCAACGGCGCCGGGTGGCAGCGCGGATAGATGATGTCGCGGGTGACGATCGTGTCCGCCTCGGCGAACGCGCGATCTGTCGCCTCGGAGTCGCCGGCCTCCCACAGCGGGCTGGCCAGGTTGTCGGTCTGGCCGTCCTTGTCGTCGCGGATCAGCGGCGCATCCGGGTCGAGCGCCTTGCGCGCGTTGACGATGGCGGGCAGCGGCTCGTACTCGACGTCGATCAGCGACAGCGCGTCGCGCGCCGTGTACTCGTCGACGGCGATCACGAACGCCACCTCCTGCCCCTGGAAGCGAACCTTGTCGCCGGCGAGCACGGCCTGGGTGTCGTAGGAGATCGTCGGCATCCAGGCGAGCCCGAGCGTCTCCAGGTCCTTGGCGGTGACAACCGCCGCGACGCCCGGGTGGGCGAGCGCTCGGGAGGTGTCGATCGAGATGATCCTGGCGTGGGCGTACGGGCTTCGGAGCATCACGCCGTGGACCATCCCCGGCAGGCGGATGTCGTCGAGATAGGTGCCCTTGCCGCGGATGAAGCGGGCGTCTTCCTTGCGCTTCAGACGCCCAAAGCCGATCGGACGTTCGGTGGTTGTGGTGTCCATCGTGGCCATGCTCACGCCTCCTGTTTTAGTGCGGCCTCGTGTTCGGCCGCCCAGCGCACGGCGCTGACGATGTTCTTGTAGCCCGTACAGCGACAGATCGCCCCCGAGATCGCGGTCCGGATCTCGGCCTCGGTCGGGTTCGGATTGGAGTCGAGCAGCGCGCGGGTCGTCATCAGCATCCCCGGCGTGCAGAAGCCGCAGTGCAGCCCGTGCTTCTCGTGGAAGCCCATCTGGATCGGGTCGAGGTGTCCGTCGCGCTCGAGCGATTCGACGGTCCGGATCTCGTGGCCCGTACACATCGCCGCCAGCGTCGTGCAGGACTTGACCGGCTTGCCGTCCATCAGTACGACGCACGCGCCGCAGTTGGACGTGTCGCACCCCCAGTGGGTGCCTGTCAATCCCGGCGTGTCGCGGATGAAGTGGACGAGCAGCGTCCTCGGCTCCACCTCGCGCGAGACCTCCTGCCCGTTGATCGTGATCTTCACTTCCATGTCACTAGGCCTCCTGTTGCAGGGCGCGAGCAGTGGCGCGCCGCAGCGCGCGGACGGTGAGAACGCTCGCGAGGTGGTGCTTGTAGTCGACCGGTCCGCGCCCGTCGGCGACCGGCATGCAGTCCTCCTTGGCGATCTCGCCCGCCTCTGCGAACAGCTCCTCCGAGGGCGGCTTGCCCTTCAGCGCCTCCTCGGCGCGGGAGACGATGATCGTGCTGGGGCCAAGCGCGGCCAGCGCGATCCCGGCATCGGCGATCGTGCCACCGTCGATCCACACCGCCGCCGACACGGCCGCGATCGCGAAGTCGCCGGCGCGCCGCTCGACCTTTTCGTGGGCGCTGCCCGACCCTTGCCGGATCGGCAGTCGGATCTCCGTGAGCATCTCATCCGCGCCGACCGTGGTCATGAACGGTCCGAGGTAGAAGCCGTCCATGCCGGTGGTGCGCTCGCCGGATGGCCCGCGGATTACGAGGAGCGCCTTCAGGGCCGCGCACACCGCGGACAGGTCCTCGGCCGCGTCGGCCTGGCACAGCGATCCGCCGATCGTGCCGCGGTTGCGGACGACCGGGTCGGCGATCACCTCCTCGGCGTCCCGGAAGACCGGCGCGCGCTGAGCGAGCAGCTCGGACTCGAGCAGCTCGCAGTGCCGGGTCAGCGCTCCGATGCGGATCTCGGTGATGCGCTCCTGGATGTAGGAAAGCTCCTCGAGGTCGTTGATGTCGATCAGGTATTCCGGGTTGGCCAGCCGCAGCTTCATCATCGGCAGCAGGCTGTGCCCGCCGGCGATCAGCCGCGCCTCCGGGCCATGCTCGGCGAGCGCCGCGATCGCGCCGTCCACCGTGGTCGCGCGCTCGTAGTCAAACGGCGCTGGAGTCTGCATCCCTTCTCCTCACTGTTCGTCGTTCTTGAAGCGCCGCAGGAAAGCCAGCCCCGACTTGACCACACCGCCGGTTTCCGCGGTCGGTTCGGGCGTCGCGCCTACTGCCACCGGCATCCGCTTGCGGACGCCGGGCGACTCGCTCGGCTCGTACTGCACCGGCGAGTCGGTGCCGATGATCGGCGAGCGCGGCATCGCGCCTGGTCGCGTCTGGCGCACTTCCGGGTAGAGGGAGCGCGCTGCGAGGCTGCCGTAGGACGGATTGCGCAGGGCGGGACCGTTCGGGCTGGCGGCCGCGATCGGGGCTTCCCGACCGAGTCGGGCCAGCGTGAGCGTGCCCTTCGTGTAGACCTCGCTGATCCGCGGGGCCTTTGTCTCCTTGCTCTCCGGGAAATCGCGGAAGCCTTCGGCGGCCGCGCCCGGGTACAGCCCATCGACGAGACCGACGGCGTCTTGCATGCCCGCCTTCTTGACGAGCAAGCCCTCGAGCAGGCTCACCCCGGCATCGAGGTTCGTGTTGATGTCGGTTACGACCTCATCGACGGGCGCGCTCTTCTCGATGATCCCGACCACGCCCGTGATCGCCTCGTCGAGGGAGTTCGTGATCCGCTGTAGGGCGACGATCGTCGACACGAGGTAGTAGACGACCGCGAGCACGATCAGCAGGACCGCGATGATCATGACTACACCAGCTGCTGGCATTCTTGCCTCCCCTAGTTCGCGTCGTCGAGGATCACGTCGAGCGAGCCGCCGTAGTCGGCGGCGAGAACGATCGTCGTCTTTACCTGGTCCTGCGTGGTGAGCAGGAGCGTGGTCGCGTCGAGGTCCTTCGAGCCCGCGGTCGCGGCGAGCGCGATCTGCTGGGCGCTCGGGACGATGCTGTTCGCGGCGTTCAGGACTCCGCGCAGCAGATAGACGACGACCGGCAGGACGACGAGCAGCAGGAGCGCGTCGCCGATCCACTCGAGCGTCATTGGGGCCTCCTCTCCGCGACCATCTTGGCCTTGCGCGCGATGCCTGGGAAGGCGCCGATGATCACGTCGAACTGACCGTTGATCGCCTTGACTGCCGGCTCGAGCGGCTGCAGGTGCTCGGACTCGACCATCTGTAGGGCGCCGGCGAGGGTGGCGAGGTCGGCCGAGGTCGCCTCGAGGTCCTGCTGGACCTTGATCAACGCCGCCGCCACGACCGCGATGATGATCACCGCGAGCACGACGCTGAGGATGATGAGCGTGGTCATTCGCCGCTCCCGTTCCCGTTGCCGAAACCGTCGGTCAACGCGTTCATGTAGCCGTCCTGGATCACGGCCTCCTCCACGATGAGCCCCAGCACCGGCGCGGTGGCCTGGAGCTGAGGGATGTTCTGGGTGTTGCCGGCGACCTTGCCGGCCACTTCAAGCAGAGCGTGGGCGGAGGTCCTGATCTCGCCCACGGTACGAACCAGGACGACCAGCAGGCCGGCGACCGCAAGGGCCGCGACCAGGCCTATCACGAGCGCGACCGCCCACGCGTCATGGTTGGTGAAGGTGGCGAAGCCAATCATTTGCCCACCGCCACCTTGCGCAGCGCGCGCGCCGAATGCAGGATCCGGACCCCGGAGTCGTTGATCCGACCGATCCCGGCCAGCCCCTCGGTCTGCGCCCGCACCTTCTCGACCCCGTCCACGGCGGTCCGCGCCTGGGCGGCGATCTTCCTCGCCAGCATCACGATCGTGATCACGATCGCCGCCGCCACCGCGGCCACGACGATCCCGAGCACGATTCCGATGATCCAACCGGTGGAAGCACCGATCACCAACGGCAAGTCACACCTCCTGTGTCTTTCTACGTCTACGTGGGGTCTGTCCGGGTAGCGCCCGGGTTGCGGCTCGCAGCAGCGCCCGCTCCGTCAGCACGCCGGCCACGTGTCGCTTGTATTCCGCCGATCCCCGCTGATCGGTGACCGGACGACACGCGTCGGCCGCCGCCGCCGCGGCCCGCCTGAACAGCTCCTGCGACGGAGGCTCGCCCACCAGGGCCTCCTCCGCCCGGCGCGAGGTGACCTCCGCGCCGACCGCGGCCAGAGCGACGCCCGCGCGGGCGATGGCTCCGTCCTTCGAAAGCGTTATCGACGCCCCCGCCGCTGCGACCGCCCAATCGCCCACCCGGCGGTCGACCTTCTCGTAGGCACTGCCGGAGGCGTCATGCAGCGGGACGCGGATCTCGACGAGCATCTCGGCGGGACCGACCGCGGTCTGGTAGGGGCCGCGGTGGAACTCGTCCATGCCGAGGACTCGCTCGGTGTCCGTCCCGCGGACCACCATTTGCGCGCCGATCGCGGCACACACCGCGCTGAGATCCTCTGACGGGTCGGCTTGGCACAGCGCGCCCCCGATCGTGCCCCGGTTGCGGACCACCGGATCGGCGATGACGCGCTCGGCGTCGGTGAAGATGGCGAGCCGGTTGGCGAGCAGCTCGGACTCGAGCAGGGCGCGGTGCCGGGTCATCGCCCCGATCCGCACCTCGCCATCGTGCTCGGTCACGTACCCGAGCTCGTCGGCGAGCGGATCGATGTCGATCAGGTACGCGGGCGACGCCAGGCGAAGCTTCATCATCGGGAGCAGCGAGTGGCCGCCCGCCAGCAGGCGCGCGTCGGGTCCCAGCTGGGTGAGCAACTCGAGCGCCTCCTCGACGCTCGTCGCTCGCTCGTACTCAAACGGGGCCGGAACTTGCAATGCGCTCCCTCGCGTGCCAAAGCCTTCTCTCCTTTGTGGAACTTTGACGTTGTTATCGTGGGCCGTCAACTTGAGTTAAGTGATCGCTTAGGAGCCAAACGTTTGACCCTTGCCCAGCTCCAGTCGTTCGTGCTCGTCGCCCGGCTCGGGTCGGTCAAGGCGGCCGCGGCTCAGCTCGAGGTGACCGAGCCCGCGGTCTCGGTCGCGGTGGCCGCGCTCCGTAAGGAACTCGGCGACGAGCTGTTCGTTCGCGAGGGCCGGGGAATCGCGCTCACGGCCGGCGGCCGGCGGCTCGCGGCGCTGGCCAGCGAGATTCTGGGCCTGGCTGAGCAGGCCCGCCGATCGGTTCACGATTCGGCCGGTCAGCGTCGCCTGCAGGTCGTGGCCACCAACGTCGTGGCCGAGCACATCGGACCCCTGATCGAGGCGTTCACCGCCCGGGACGAGGGGCTTGAGATCGCGATCGAAGCAGTCCCCGGCGCTTCGTTCGCCGATCGCCTCGAGCATCGCCAGGCGGACATCGCACTTGGCCCGCATCCGGGGCTCGAGCGCGCAAGCACGATCGCCACGGTCCCGTTCCTGCGCTGTCGCCTGATCATCGTCTCCGCGCCGTCTCACCCGCTGTCGGGGCGGCCGGACGTCGGGCCTGCCGAGCTGGCTGGGGAGCGCTGGCTCGTCGGCCCGCCCGACATCGATCCGACGACCGCGACCGGGCTGTTCTTCGCCCGCAACGGCCTGGCGCCGGCGGATATCTCGTCGTATTCCAGCCACGCTGCGGCGATTGCCGCCGCCGCCGCGGGCGAGGGCATCCTGCTCACGCTCGCGCACTCGGTGATCGAGGAGGTTCGACGGCGGGCACTGACCCGGATCGACGTCCGCGGGACCCCGATCGAGGAGATGTGGCACGCGAGCACACTGGGCCTCGAGCGGGCAGTGCCGGCGGCGCTGGCGCTACAGCGATTCGCGACGACCTCGGATGCGACCCAGGCGATCTCGACGGGGCGGGCCGGCACCGTCTCGACGCGGGTTCGCCCCAAGGTGCACGTGACGCTGTGGCGCTCGGTGGCGGACGAGATCGACGCCGCCGCGGGGCGCTGATCAGCCGGGGGCGGTCGGTCCGGTCCGGAGCGAGAGCGGGTGATCCGGGGACGAGCCGGGGAGGGTGGTCGGAAAAACGAACCATAGGGTCGTTTTCTCGACCAGGCTCCCTCCGAATTACGGGCGGTGGCGCAGGAGCAGGGTGGGCGGTCCCGGTCGATCGAGACGCCGATCACGGCACGTCCCGCGTGAGCGCTTCGTAGTCCTCCCACGTGTCGACGTCGCGCGGGATCAGGCCGCCGACCGGCACGTCGACGACCTCGTCGCCGGCGCGGTCGAGGAGCTTCCACACGCCCTTGTCGCCATGCAACGACGCGAGCTCGCCGAACGTGCTGCGCGCGAACGCGAGCGGATGGCCGCGCCCGTCCTCATACGCGCAGGCGGCGAGGGCAGCGTCGCCGCGCCCGGCGAGCAGCTCGGAGACGGTTGCCGCGGTGACCCCCGGCTGGTCGCCGAGCATCAGGACGAGCACGTCGCATCGCTCATCGACCACAGTCAGGGCAATGGCGATCGAGGACGAACAGCCATCACCGAAAAAGTCGTTCTCAACCAAATCAACCCCGTCGAGGTCGACCCGGTTCTTGATCTCGCCGGCGCCACCGCCGATCACGCAGATCAGCTGGTCGAACGGGCACGCTCGTGCCGTGTTCAGGACGTGGTCCAGTAGCGTCGCCGAGCCGTACGGCAGCAGTTGCTTGGGCTGTCCGAGGCGCTTCGAGCCGCCCGCGGCGAGCACCAGACCAATGGTGCTCATGCGCCTCCCCGCATCGCATGCCACACCCGCGACGGCGTGCACGGCATGTCCACGTGGCGCACGCCGAACGGACGCAGCGCGTCGCAGACCGCGTTGACGATCGTTGGCGGCGAACCCACGGTCGCGGACTCGCCGATGCCCTTGGCGCCGATCGGATGGTGCGGCGACGGCGTGACCGTGAAGTCGGTCTCCCAGTCGGGGACCTCGAGCGCGGTCGGGATCAGGTAGTCCATCAGCGAGCCCCCCAGGCAGTTGCCGTCCTCGTCGAACGCGATCTGCTCCATCAGGGCGATCCCGACCCCGTCGGTGAGCCCGCCGTGGACCTGCCCCTCGATGATCATCGGGTTGATCCGGGTGCCGCAATCGTCAACGGCGACGAACCGCCGGACCCGCACCTTGGCCGTGCCGGGATCGATGTCGACGACGCAGATGTAGGCGCCGTAGGGGAACGTCAGGTTCGGCGGGTCGTAGACCGTCTCCGCGTCGAGCCCGGCTTCGACGCCTGGCGGGAGCTGGACCGATCCCCGGGCCGCCATCGCGATCTCCTGAATCGTCGCGTGCTTCTCGGGGTCGCCCTTGACCAGCCAGCGCCCCTTCTCCCATTCCAGGTCGTCGGGCGAAGCCTCGAGCATCGCCGCCGCGACCAGTCTCGCCCGGTCGCGCACCTTGCGGGCGACGATCGCCGTGGCCGCGCCGCTCACAGGAGTCGAACGCGACCCGTAGGTACCCAGCCCGTACGGCGTCACGTCGGTGTCGCCGTGGACGACCTCGATGTCCTCCGGCGGGATGCCGAGCTCCTCGGCGACGATCTGGGCGAAGGTGGTCTCGTGACCCTGGCCCTGGGTCTGAACGCTGATGCTGAGCTGCGCCTTGCCCGTCGGGTGGACTCGCAGCGCCGCGCCGTCGTTCATGCCCAACCCGAGGATGTCCATGTGCTTGCGAGGGCCGGCGCCCACGGCCTCGGTGAAGAATCCGACGCCGATTCCCATCAACTCGCCGCGAGCGCGCTTCTGCACCTGCTCGTGACGGAGCGCGTCGTAGTCGGCGAGCTCGAGCGCCTTGCGCAGCGTCCGCTCGTAGTCGCCGGAGTCATACACCCAGCCGGTCTTGCACTCATACGGGAACTGCTCGGGCCTGATCAGGTTCGCGAGCCGCAGCTCGGCCGGGTCGATCTCGAGCTCGTAGGCGAGGCAGTCGACCATTCGCTCGACTAGGTAGACGGCCTCGGCGATCCGGAACGAACAGGCGTAGGCGACGCCTCCGGGCGCCTTGTTCGTGTACACGCCGGTGACGTGACAGTGGGCCGCCTCGATGTCGTAGGAGCCGGTGAATACGTGGAAGAACCCGGCCGGGTAGTTGGTCGGCTGGGCGGTCGCGTTGAACGCGCCGTGGTCGGCGATCACGTCGACGCGGACGGCGAGGATCTCGCCCTCGCGCGTGGCGGCGATCCCGCCGCGCATCGCGTAGTCGCGCGCGAACGCCGTCGACATCAGGTTCTCGGAGCGATCCTCCATCCACTTGACCGGCCGGCCGGAGTCGATCGCGGCGACGATCGCGCACACGTAGCCTGGATACACCGGCACCTTGTTGCCGAACCCGCCGCCGACATCCGGGGAGACGACGCGGATCTTGTGCTCGGGCAGCCCGGTGAGCAGCGCGTACACGGTGCGGTGGGCGTGCGGCGCCTGGGTCGTGCACCACACGGTCAGCTTGCCCGCCACCGGGTCGAACTGGGCCACGGCGCCGCACGTCTCCATCGGCGCCGGATGTGAGCGCGGGAACACGAGGTCCTGCTCGACGACGACGTCGGCGTCCGCGAACACCCGGTCGGTCGCGGCTCGATCGCCCGACTCCCAGTCGAAGATGTGGTTGTCCGTCTGTCCCGGCTTGTCGTCGCGGATCAGCGGCGCGTCGGGCTCGAGCGCGCGGCGCGGATCGACGACGGCTCCGAGCATCTCGTACTCGACGTCGATCAACTCGAGCGCGTCCTGCGCCGAGTATCCGTCGTCGGCGACCACGAACGCGACCTCCTGGCCCTGGAAGCGCACCTTGTCGGTGGCGAGCACGGCTTGCATGTCGGCCGAGATGGTCTGCATCCAGGCCACGCCCCGTTCCTCCAGATCCCGGCCGGTGATCACCGCGCGCACCTTCGGGTGCTGGAGCGCGGCGGAGGAGTCGATCGAGACGATCCGGGCATGCGCCACGGGGCTTCGCAGGACGGCACCGTGGAGCATCCCTGGCAGCTGCACGTCATCGACGAAGTGGCCCTGGCCGCGAATGAAGCGGGGGTCCTCCTTGCGGCGCATGCGACCGAAGCCGATCGGATTCCCGTTCGCGTCGCTCATCAGCCGGCCCGATGCTCGGCCGCCCAGCGGACCGAGCGGACGATTGTGGCGTAACCGGTGCAGCGACAGATCTGACCCGAGATGGCCTCGCGGATCTCGGCCTCGCTCGGATCGGCGTTGCGCTCGAGCAGAGCCCGCGCCGTGAGCATCATGCCGGGCGTACAGAAGCCGCACTGAAGGCCATGCATCTCGGTGAACCCTTGCTGGACGGGGTCGAGCACGCCGTCGACCTCGAGCCCCTCCACGGTGAGAATCTCGTGGCCCTCGGCGGTGGCCGCAAGCATCGTGCACGACTTGACCGGCTCGCCGTCCATCAGCACCACGCACGTACCGCAGTTGGAGGTGTCACAGCCCCAGTGCGTGCCGGTGAGGCCGAGCTCGTCGCGCAGGAAATGCACCAGCAGCATCCGCGGCTCCACGTCGCGCGCGCACTCGCGGGAGTTCACCGACGTGGTCACGAGCATCGGCGCCAATGATGACGACCGGTGCCCGCCGGCCGTCGCCGCGGCCCAGCGCCGACGGTTTAGGCGGCGCTGGCGCGGCGCGCGGGAAGGACCGGAAGCGTGTGCCGACCGAGCTCGAGCTCGGCGGCGGGCTTGGGCTTGGAGATCACGTAGCCCTGGACGAGGTCGCACCGCAGCCCCGAGAGCAGCCCGAGGCACTGATCGTCCTCGACTCCTTCGGCCACCACTCTCAGGCCGAGCGCATGGGCGAGCTCGACGGTGGCGCGCACCAGGGCCACGTCGCGGCTATGACTGGTCTCGCTGAGGCGGGTGATGAAGCTGCGGTCGAGCTTCAGCTCCCCGACGGCCAGGCTTCCCAGGTAGGCAAGCGAGGTGAAGCCGGCGCCGAAGTCGTCGACGGAGACGACCAGGCCGAGATCGTGAAGCTTCTGGATGGCGTGCTGGCAGCGCTCGAAATCGGCGATCGCAGTCGTCTCGGTCATCTCCAGAACGAGGGCCTCGGGGCTCAGCCCGTACCCCGCCAGCAGTCGCGCCACCAGGTCCGGGAACTCGGGGTTCAGCAGGTCGGACGCCGAGATGTTGACGGCCACGGTCAGGGTCTTACCGGCGGAGCGCCACGTGGCGCACTGGAACAGGGCCTCGTCGAGGACCAGGGCGGTCAGGCCGCCCATCAACCCGGCGTCCTCAGCCAGCGCGATGAACTCGAGCGGCGGAATGAATCCCAGGCGCGGGTGGATCCACCGCACGAGCGCCTCGACCGCGGTGATCTCGCCGCTGGAGAGATCGACCTGGGGCTGGTAGTGCAGTTCGAGCTGGCGTGCCTCGATCGCGGTGCGCAGCTCCTCGACGAGCTGGATCCGATTGGCTGCGCCGTCGAGGTCCTCCTGGTATTTGGCGAACCGCTTGCCCTCGACCTTGGCCCGGTACATGGCGAGGTCGGCGCAGCGGACGAGATCGGCGGAAGTGAGGGCGTCGTCCGGGAACACGGCGATGCCGATGCTGGCGCCGATCTGGACCCGCACGGCGTCGAGCGCGAAGGGCTCCTCGATGCAGGAGGTGATGCGCCCGGCGACGGTGGCGGCGTAGTCGGCGTCGCTGTCCATCAGGGCCAGGGCGAATTCATCGCCGCCGAGACGGACGACGAGGTCGGACTCGCGCAGCGAGCCCTCCAGGCGCCCGCCGAGCTGCCGGAGCAGCTCGTCGCCGGTGGCGTGGCCGAAGGAGTCGTTGACCTCCTTGAAACGGTCGAGGTCGACGAACATGAAAGCGAGGCTGCGGGCCGGCTCGTCCGCATCCCAGTTATCCCGCTCGGCCATGAAGCTGTCGAGCAGCTCGAACAGCGCGCGCCGATTTCCCAGGCCGGTCAGCTGGTCGGTCACCGCTTCGCGCCGGCGCTGTTCGGTGAGCGTGCGCAGTCCGACGAGTGACAGGGCAGAGCGCACGCCGGCCACCACGAGCGTGGCCGCGGCCAGCCCCAGGGACACCGCTCCCACGTGGTTCAGCGCGCCGACGAACAGGATCGTGAGCGCGGCGGCGGCGGCCAGCGCCGGGAGCAAGAATCCCGGCGGCTCTTCGGCCGCGGCGGGACGGGGGGCCGGAGTCCTGATCCACACCGCCGCCGAGACGACCAGGATCGACAGCGGCCAGGCGATCGCGTTGAACACCGTTCCCACGAACGAGGCCGAGTTCAACGCGTTGAAGATGTCGCCGACGGTGATCAGGGCATAGCCGGCCGCGAGCACCAGCCAGGGCAGCCGGCGCCGGCCGGACACGATCGCGGCGCCGCCGACCACGAGCCCGAGCAGCAGCACGTCGCCGACCGGATAGGCGAGATTGACGGCGACGCCGAGAGCGTTGCCGCCGTCGTGGTGCAGCACGGACGTGAAGGCGAAGGTGGCGCACAGCGCCGCGGCGCCGAATCCGGCGACCGCGCCGTCGAGCCAGCTGGCCAGGCTGAAACGCTTGACCTGGCTGCGCAGCAGGAGCATCAGCGCCGCGTAGGTGACGGGATAGAACGTCACGTAGAAGGCGTCGGCCAGCGAGGGAGAGGGGGGCGTCGCTCCGCCCAGGGATTGGATCGTCAGGACGACGTCGCCGGCGGTCCAGCAGAACAGGCCGAGGCCGAGCAGGATCGGCACCGCGCGGCCACGCCGCATCGTGAACGCCTTGAGCACGCAGAGGCTGCTCGCGACGACCTCGAAGGCGTCCACCCCCCAGCCGTTCACCCAGTCCCAGTTCAGGTTCAGGAGCTGCGTCACCACGTAGGCGGCCGCGAGCAGGCCGAGCAGGCCATACAGCGGCCAGACGAAGCTGGGCGCGCGATCGAGCGCGCGGCGGTGCGGCGGGAAGGCAGCGCGAAGCCGCGAGCTCACGGGGTCGCTGGTCATCGCCCGGGTTGGTTTGACGTTGTTCCCATATGGGTCCTCTAACTTCCGGTCCCACGGGTCATTCGGCAGCTACGCGCGAAACTTGTGCGAAGAGGCGCAAGTGCGGCCGAATAGCCGGCCTCGCGGCCCGCTACGGGCGATGCACGGCGGCGAGCAGGGCGGCGTAGGAGCGCACCAGCGCCGCGCGCTCCTGGGGCACGAGCGGGCTGGAGGGCTCGCAGCCCTGCTCCACCCACTGGTCGGAGTACCGCATCGCCAGCGCGCGCTCCTGCGCCGCCGCGGTCACGTCGGCCTCGGGAACGCCGTAGACGTAGGCGTACAGCGCGGCGAGTGCGGCCACGAGCGGGCGCTCGTCGCCGTCGCGGCGCTCGCGCTGATGCTCGCGATGGACGCGCCACCACTCGACCTCCAGCTCGGAGGCGTGGCGGGGATCAAACGCCTCGTGGTGGCGCCGGGCGAGCAGGCGGTAGAAGCGCTCCATCGTCCGCCGCGCTCCCTCGGGGTTGTTGTTCGGGTACGGCGCCCAGAGCTGATTCGCGCGCAGCACGAGCCAGGCGCCGTGGATCGTCGCGGGCCAGGGCAGGCCGAACGTGTGGCGCGTGAGCGCGACGGCCGAGCGCATGAAGGCCGCCCACTCGCGGCGGTAGTAGGCCACCCACGCGTCGGTTTCGAGCCCGCCGACCCGGAGCGGGTCGAAGGCGCGGTGCGGGCTGACCGCGGAGGCGGCGGGCTGGCGACGGCGCTTCAGGGGGCGGACTCGCATGTTCAGCGCGACCCTAACCGAACCGGTCGCGCAGGTGTGGGCGCCGTCACCTAGGGTGGCTGGGCGAGCCCGCGCGGGCGCCATAGGGTCGCCAGACACGAGCAGCGGGCAATCCAGCCGGAGGCACCTGCGACCAAGCCAGCCCGAGCGAGGCCGACTCGTTCGCACCGCGAGCGTGAGCCCGCCCGGGCCGAGCGTGGCCGGGGGCTGGGCAACGGCCGGGGAGGCGCACACGGGTGCGCCTCCCCTGGCGGGAGATTTCGCTGCGCATTCCTACCGATCGCTGATCATCTAGTCTGTCACCGCGTTTCGGTTCGTTGCGAATCGCCTACTCTTCTCCACGCAGGGAACCTTGGCCTGCGCGGATAATCGACCCTGGTAGGGAGTGGATACATGAACTGGCGGCGCAGATTGGCGTTGATGGTGACCCTCGGCGGGCTGGCTGTGCTCGCCCTCGCGGTGATGAGCACGGCGTCGGGTGCCTCACCTAAGGCACGTGCGGCGGCGGCGCAGTGCACATCGAGTGACACCTCCGCCTCCAATCCCGCCAACCCACTCGACACGCCGGGATTCACCGGCACGGACCCGCTGGCCGGGGCGAACCTGTTCGTCGAGAGCCCGTGGCTGTACGGCGGAGACGCGGCCGACGCGATCGCCAACATGGTCGGCCTTGGCTGGATGACTCACCAGGAGGGCGGAACCCCGATGCCGTGGAGCCAGTTCGAGGCAAAGGTGAACTCGATGCACCTGTCAAAGAAGGTCGCGTACAAGGTGCACATGCTCGAGAAGATCGGGGAGTACCCCCAGGCTCATCAGTTCAGCGTCTACACCGCCGGCGGATCGGGGCCCGCGATCTTCACTCAGGTGCAGAATTACCTGTGCCGGATGCAGCGCACCACCCCCGGCTCGGTGGCGGAGATCACGACTTACTTCATCAAGCATGGTTCAGGGTGCACTCCGAGTAACAACCCGAACTTCGACGACGAGGTCAACGCGGTCAAGGACGCGGTCGGGAACTTCCCGGCGCTGATCTTCGTCGAGGAGGACGCGATCGACACGATCTGCTGGCGCAGCCCGGCGGTGGTCTCGCAACGGGAGGCGCTCCTCAAGTATGAGATCGACACCCTGTCCCAGATACCGCATGCGCTGCTTTACGTGGAGGGCGGTACCTCGGACGCGAACAATCCGCGGCAGGTGGCCCGCGTCCTGAACGCGAGCGACGCCTCCAAGATCCGCGGCTTCTTCCTCAACGACACCCACTTCAACTGGGCCTACAAGGAGATCCAGTTCGGCAACAAGGTCGCCAAGCTGACCGGCGGCCTGCACTTCGTGGTCGATACCCGCGGCGATGGCAACGGTCCGCTCAAGACCAAGCACCCAGTGACGCAGGGCAACGAAGTGCTGTGCAACCCGCCCGGACGCGGCCTCGGCCCGAAGCCGGGCGCGAGCAACGGCGCCAACTACGGCATGTACTCCCCGTACCTGGACGGCTTCGTGTGGGTCACCACGCCGGGCGAGAGCGCGAACTCGACCTGCCCGGGACGTCCTCAGCACTACGCGGCGTCGGGCATCTTCGATCCGAACATCGCGATCGGATACGCATCGCGGGCGAACGACCGGATCGGTCCGTCGCCTCGGTTCCCGAGTCGCCCTTGGTGAGTGTGGGCTGCGCTTTGCGCAGCGTCCTTGGGACCGTTCCGCCGGGCATCCGTGCCCGGCGGCGTGGTCGCGGCCACCCCGCGCGGCACGGACGCCGCGCGGAACCGGCCCCAGGGACGCCGCCGCTAGGCGGCCCATTAATCTCGGTTCAGTGAGCGGTCCGGGCGTGGCGGGGCAGCCAGAACACGGCCACATAGGCCGCCGCGAGGAACGCGACCGCCACCAGGAGCGCGTGGTCTGAGGCGCCCACGAACGCGGCCGGGCCGTGCGCGGTGCCGACGCGGTCGAACAGGACGGTGCCGACCGCGGCGATCCCGATCGACATGGCGAGCTGCTGGATCGACTCGAGCAGTCCGGAGGCCGAGCCCATCTCGTGCGGGGCGACGCCCGCGAGGATCACGTCGAACATCGGGACGAACACCATGCCCATCCCAAAGCCGGTGATGGTCAGCGGACCGGCCAGGTCCCACGCGGTCAGGGTGCCGCCGTCTGAGTGCATCACCAGGACGGCGACGATCAGTCCGATCGCCATCACCACGATGCCGATGTGCATCGTGTGCCGGCCGATCTTGGGCAGCAGGGTCGATGAGGTGATCGAGCCGCCGATCGCGGCGATCGGGATCGCGACCGTCGCCACGGCACAGGCGAGCGGGGTGAGTCCGAGGCCGGTCTGGAACATCACGTTGAGCGCGATCATCATCCCGCCCATCGCGCCGATGAAGCCGAGCACTACCGCGAGCCCGGCGACGTAGGCCCGGTGGCGGAGGATCGAGGGCTCGACCAGCGGGGTCCGGCCGTGGCGCGCGCGTCGTGCCTGGAGCTTCGCGAACCCGGCGAGCGTGACGATGCCGGCGGCGAGCAGCGCGAACGACCATGCGGGCCAGCCGTCCTCGCGGCCCTCGATCAGGGGATACACGAGCGCGAAACCACCGACCATCGCGAGCGTGACGCTGGAGATGTCGAGGCGGGCATTTGGCGTCACCGGCGGGCGGTTGGGCAGGAAGCGGCGGCCGGCGGCCAGCGCGATCAGCCCGACCGGGACGTTGACCAGGAAGATCGCCCGCCAACTGATCCCCAGGAGATCGAGCTTGATCAGGCCGCCCCCGACGAGCGGGCCGGCGATCGCCGCCAGGCCCATGATCGGCCCGACAACGCCGAGCGCCTTCTGCTGGCCCTCGTCGCCGAACAGCTCGCGGATCAGGCCAAAGCCCTGCGGCACCATCAGCGCCGCGACTGCGCCCTGGAGCGCCCGGCCGGCGATCAGCGCATTCGGATCGGGCGCCAGTGAGCACAGTCCCGACGCAAGCACGAAGCCGGCGATGCCGGCGAGCAGGACGCGACGGCGGCCGAAGATGTCGCCGAGACGACTGCCGAGCATCAGGGTCACCGCCATGGCCAGGGTGTAGGCGGCCGAGATCCACTCGAGCGCGGCGTAGGAGCCACCCAGGTCGCGACGAATCGCCGGGGCGGCGGTCTGCGCGATCGTCGAGTCCAGCAGGTCCATGACCAGGGCGGCCACGACGACGGCGAAGCCCAGCCAGGCGGCGCGGGCGGGGGCACTGAAGTCCCGCGCGGAGGCGGGTTCTGAGGGATTGAACGTGGTGGTTGACATGGCTCGAAGCCTCTCGTCTATTGCGGTCATTTTTGGTCCGCAATAGGCGAGGGATGTGGTCATTGAGGTCAGCTTTTGTCCGCGATCTCTGTAAGGATGCGCCGCATCATGGTTCAGACATCCGCACGCCTCCTCGCCCTGCTCTCACTGCTCCAGATGCGCCGGGAATGGACCGGGCAGGAGCTGGCCGACCGCCTCGAGGTCGGCTCCCGCACGATCCGTCGTGACGTCGAGAAGCTGCGCTCCCTCGGCTATCCCATCGAGGCCGCCCCCGGGGTGGCCGGCGGTTACCGCCTGGGCAACGGCGGCGAGCTGCCGCCGTTGCTGCTCGACGACGCCGAGGCGGTCGCGGTGGCGGTTGGGTTGAGGACCGCCGCCGCCGGTGGGATCGCCGGAATCGAGGAGACGTCGGTACGGGCGCTGGCCAAGCTGGAGCAGGTGTTGCCAGGTCGTTTGCGCCGTCGGGTGAGCGCGCTCAGCCAGGCGACGTCGGCGTTCGGGATGGAGGGCCCGCGGATCGATTCAGAGGTGCTGGCCACCCTGGCCGGTGCGTGCCGCGATCAGGTCCGGCTGCGCTTCCCCTACATCGCGCGCGACGAGCGGGCGTCGCAGCGGGCGGTCGAGCCGGCGGCGGTCGTCTACAGCGGTCACCGCTGGTACCTGGTCGCCTTCGACCTCGATCGCGACGACTGGCGCACGTTCCGGATCGACCGGATCCGCGGCCGCGTGCGTGGGGGCGAGCGAGGCCGGCGCCGGATCGTCCCGGGCGGCGACCCGGCCGCATTCGTACGCGATCGGTTGCGAGGAACGCGGGAGGGCGAGAGCGCTGTGGACGCGGTGCCGGGTCGGATCCGCCTGGGCGTGTCGGCGGGCAGCGCGCGCAACCGCATTCCGAGCCGCTGGGCCGAGGTCGAACCAGACGGCGAGGCGGCGTGCATCGTCACCTCTCGGGGTGCGTGGTCGCGCGGGTTTCTGGTGTGGATGGCGACGCTCGATGAGCCGATGGAGGTGCTCGACCCGCCGCAGATGGTCGAGGTGGCGCTGGCGGTGGCCGCGCGGCTAGCGCCCGACCCAGTTGGGTGAGCGCTTCTGGAGAAAGGCGGTCATGCCCTCCTGGGCGTCGGCGGCGAGCGCGTTCTCGGTCATCACGGACTTCGTGCGCTCGTAGGCGTCGGGCTCGGCGCGGTCGATCTGGTCGTAGAAGGCGCGCTTGCCGGTCGCGACCGTGTACGAGCTCGAGCGGGCGATGGCTTCGGTGAGCTTGTGCACTGCGGCGTCGAGGTCCTCGGGCGGAACCACCTGGTTGATCAGGCCCCAGTCGAGCGCGGTGTCGGCATCGATCGGCTCGCCGGTGAGCAGCATCTGCATGGCGCGCTTGCGGCCGACGGCGCGGGAGACCGGGACCATCGGGGTCGAGCAGAACAGGCCGATCTTGACCCCCGGGGTACCGAAGCGTGTGCCCTGCGCCGCCACGGCGAGATCGCATGCCGCCACCAGCTGGCAGCCGGCCGCGGTGGCGATGCCGTGGACCTTGGCGATCACCGGTTGGGGCAGCTCGTGGATCGTCTCCATCATCACCGTGCAGGTGGCGAACAGCTCTTCGAGGAAGGCCTCGTCGCGGTCGATCATCTCCGAGAGGTCGTGGCCGGCCGAGAACGCCGGGCCGGCCGCGTCGATCACGATCGCGCGGGTGTGCGGTCGCGCCGAGGTCTCGCGGAGCGCCGCGATGACCTCCTGCATCAGCTCGAGCGAGAGTGCGTTGCGCTTCTCCGGTCGGTTCAGGGTGACGCGCGCAGCTGGTTGCGTCTCGTCGGCCGGGACGACGGTGAGATTCCGGTACGTGGTGCCGGGGTCGGCGCTCACGGTCGTTCAGCCTACCGCCCGCGCGGCCCAGCGCCCGCGCCCCGCCCAGCCATCGGGGTGCAAAACGCGCGAAACCACCTCTGATGCCAGCGCCTTCGCAACATAAGCGCCTGTGAGGCGCTTATGTTGCGAAGGCGGCGGGGAGACGCGCGGTTTCCTGCGTTTTGCACCGGGATCTGGGGCCCGCCCCAACGCGGTGAAGCGGGCCCCAGACTGTCGATGAGCCGTCGGCGCCTCCCGCCGTTACTGGCCCAACCAGGTGTCAAACGAGGGACTGGTCCAACCGCAGCCGGACCCGGCGGGCGCCGGCCCCAGCGGCTTGCCGCCGTAGATGACGTTTCCGGAGGCATCCTGGTAGGTCTGCCACGGGATCGTCGGCTGCTGATCGATGCCGGGCTTTGGCCAGTCGCACACGCCGTTCGGGAAGATCTGCTGCATCTCGGCCCACTGAGCGGCGCTGAACGTGATCGGGTAGTAGGAGGACTCGTTCAGCGGCTGCAGCTGACACTTCTCCTGATCGGTAGCGACGCTCTCGCCAGCCTCCATGCGCGGGGTGGCGAAGCGGGTCTGGAGCAGGGGCGACTGGCAGACCTCGCCCACGCCGGGGACCACGACCTGATCGACGTCGGGGATGTCCGCGCACTGATCGCGCACGCTCGCGGGCCGGTCATCGGCGATCTTCTGCTCGAGGCTGACGTCCCGATGGTCGTCCTGCACCGCTGAGAGCCACTGGTCCATGGCCACGAGACCCTCGGCGGCGTAGTTCGGGTCGCCGATCAACGGGGTCTCGCCGAACCAGATCACGTCGTTCTTGGGAAAGTGGCCCTCGACCTGCTCCAGCCGGGCGCGGATCGCCCACGAGCGGTAGGCGTCGTGGAAGGTGCCGGCGTCGGGGCCGCGCAGGACGATGATCGCGACGTCCGTGAGGTTGTTGGTCTCGTTCACCGCGCCGCCGCGGTAGTCGTTGTCGAGCGCCGGCTCCTCGGCGACGACGCGCCCGGTCGTCGTGTCGTAGTTGTTGTCGTAGCCGCCGATCTTCTGGTTGATGTCGATGAACTGCTCGGGGGTGATGATCCCCTCCTCGAGCGTCGGCTCGAGTTGACAGCACCTGGATCTGAAGCCCGTCGGCCAGCGCCGCGGGCGAGGCCAGCGCCATGGCTGCGCCCACGGTTGCGAGCACAGTCACGACACGCCTGCAATGCAGCACGTTCCCTCCCGCTGATTTGTCCCCTGGATCGGAGCCGTCGAGATTTGGAAAAGTCGGCGACGCCTGGCGGCGGCGCCTTAGCGAGCGCCCTGCACGCTCGCCTCAGCAATATGCCCGGAACGAATTCGTACCAAACCGGAACCGTGTCGTACCCGGCTGTTATCGTCTGAGGCGATGGCGGCGGCTCCACCATCCTTGTTCCTCCAGTCGGTCCGGGTGCCCCAGGACTGGGACGGCGTCGGCGAAACCACCACTTCGATTACGCGCGCGCGCATGTTCGAGGCGATGGCGCGCGCCGTGTCCGAGCGCGGGTACGCAGCCGTCACCGTGAGCGACGTCGTGACCGGGGCGCACATCTCACGCCGCACGTTCTATGAGCAGTTCCAGGACAAGGAGGAGTGCTTCCTGGAGACCTACCGCACCGGTTGTGAGAACGGGATCGCTCAGATCGACGCGTCGTTGCGCGCGCTCGAGCACCCCGACTGGCGCATGCGGCTATCCGTCTCGCTCGAGACCTACCTGGCGATCCTCGCGGCCGAACCTCACTTCGCCCGTGTGCTGCTGATCGATGTGCTGGGCGCCGGCGACCGGGCGCTAGAGGTGCGAGAGCGCGTGCTGGGCGACTACGTTGAGCACTACCGCGGTCTTCGCGAGCGGGCACGCGCGGAAGAACCCGACCTGCCCGCGGTGCCCGACGCGTTCCTGCGCGGGTTGGTGGGCGGAATCGCCGAGCTGGTGCAGCAGTGCCTGCTCGAAAGCTCGCCTGAGGAGGTCTCGGACCGGCTCCGGGCGCTGCACCCCACGCTGTTCAGCTTCGCGGCTTCGGTGCTGACCGGCGGGCGCGAGAACCGCGGGCGCCGAGGTTGAGCTAGGCCGCGGTCGGCTCGGGCGCCGGGACGCGCTCGACGATCAACGGCTCGGCGGCGGGACCGGCGGCCGGGAACGTCACCTCGACGTGCAGCCCGCCATGCTCGCCGGGCCGGACCTCAAGCTGCGCTTCGTGAGCCGCAGCGATTGCCGCCACGATCGACAGGCCGAGGCCGAATCCCTCCCGGTGACCGAGGCGATCCGCCGCCAGGCGCTGGAAGGGCGCAAGCAGCCGCTCGACCTCGTCGGCCGGCACGACCGGTCCGGTGTTGGCGACCGTGAGGGACGCCCGCCCGCCGAAGGCGCCGACGTGGACCTGGACCTCTCCGCCGGGCATGTTGTGGCGGATCGCGTTCTGAAGCAGGTTCGTCACCAGACGGCCAATCAGCCGGCGATCACCGGAGAGCGAGGCGGGCTCGAGGGTCATGTAGACGTGCAGCTGACGCTCTTCGGCCTCCGGCGAGAGGTCTTTGATCGCGTCATCGGTGATCGTGGCCAGGTCGGTGGGTTCGCGATGGTCCAGGCCGCGCTGGCCCTGGGCGAGCGCGAGCAGGGCGTCGATCAGCTGCTCCTGCTGCTCGCTCTCCTCGAGCGCCTCGCGGCAGGTTTCGCGGAACGTCTCAACGGTGGCGTGCGGGTCGCTGATGGCCATCTCGAGCAGGGCGCGGACGGCGGTGAGCGGCGTGCGGAGCTCGTGAGAGGCGTTGGCGACGAAGCGCCGCTGCGCCTCGAACGCGCTCTCCAAGCGCGCGAGCAGGTTGTCGATCGTGTCGGCCAGCGTCCTCAGCTCGTCGCGGGGGCCCGGAAGCGCCAGCCGGCGATGCAGGTTGGCCTCGGAGATCTGCTGCGCGGTGGCGGTGATCGTCCGCAGCGGGCGCAGCACGCGGCCGGCCACGTACCATCCCAGGAGCGCGGAGATGATCGCCATGATGGCCAAGGCGATCGCCGACTCGATCTCGAGCTGGTGCAGGTCCGCGATCTGCTGCTGGCGACCGACGAACCGGACAGCCTCCTGCCCGCTGGTGGAGCGCAGCAGCCGGCTCACGTTGGGCGGGACCGCGACCTCCTTGCCCTTGATGACAAAGGATGCGGTTGGCCGGGCGGGCAGCTGAATCGCCCCCGTCCCGAGCGGACGCTTTTGGAGACCCAGGCCGCCGAAGCCTGCCTTGGTGATGTCGCGGGTGGCCGTACCCGGCGCCGGGCCAAAAGCGACGATGCCGCCTCCGCTGACCGAGTGCGAGACGAGCCCGTAGGTGACCGCGAGCAGCGCCGCGCCGCAGACCAGGAACATGCCTCCGTAGAGCAGCGTTAGCCGCCACCGAATCGTCGTGTGGGGATGGAGCAGGCGCTCGCGTGTGCCTGCGAACGTCACGTTCCGTCTCCGATCCGGTAGCCGATCGGCGTGACGGTCTGGATAACCGGAGGGTCGCCCAGCTTGCCGCGCAGCCGGCTAATCGTCATGCGCACGGCGTTGGTGAATGGGTCGGTGGCGTCATCCCAGGCCCGCTCGAGGATCTCCTCGGTCGAGACCACGGCCCCGTCGGCGCCGAGCAGCAGCTCGAGCACGGCGAACTCCTTGGGGCTGAGCGACAGCGGCTGGCCGGCTCGCGTGACGCGGCGGTGCGCGCTGTCGAGCTCGAGGTCACCGAAGGCGAGCGTTGGCGGGAGTGCCCGGCGCGAGCGCCGCGCGAGCGCGCGGATGCGCGCCACGAGCTCGGCGATGTGAAACGGCTTGGGGAGATAGTCGTCGGCGCCGATCCCGAGGCCGGCGACGCGGTCCTCGATCGTTCCCGCGGCGGTGAGCATCAGGACGGCGCTCTGGCCGGCGTCGACCAGCGACCGGCACACGTCATCGCCGTGGACGTTCGGGAGGTCGCGATCGAGCACGACCACGTCATAGCTGGTCACCGCGGTCCGTTCCAGCGCCTCCCGCCCGTCGAAGGCGAGGTCGACCGCCATTCCCTCGCGGCGAAGCACGGCGGCGACGGTCTCGGCCAGTCGCGGATGGTCCTCAACGACCAGGACTCTCATGTGTAGCTCTCACGATGGCGGCCCTGACATAACAGTGGGATAACAAAGTTACGGGCCGGTTATGGGCGGCTGCGTACAACCTGGCGCCATGAGCAGGATCAGCAGGTTGCACATGGGACCGGTTGCCATTGCGCTCGGGGTCGCGGGTTGCCTGGCGCTCGCCGGTTGCGGCTCGACCGACGCGGCGAGCGGGACCGTCACCGACGCGAGCGCCCCCACCGGGAAGAGCCAAAGCCAAGCGCTCCAATTCGCGCAGTGCATGCGCGCCAACGGCGTATCGAACTTCCCGGACCCGACGGGGCGGGGCATTCAGATCTCGCCGAACAGCGGCGTGAATCCCTTCTCGCCGAGCTTTAGGACAGCGCAGAACGCCTGCAAGCGCTACCTGCCCAATGGCGGGGCGCCGCCGGTCACCTCCGCACGTGACACCGCGGCGGCCCTTGCGTTCGCCAAGTGCATGCGCGCGCACGGCGTGCCCAACTTCCCGGATCCGCTCACCACCGTTCCAAGCTCGCCCGCCCCCGGAGCGGTGGCGGTCCTCGATCTCCACGGGATGGCGTTCGAGCTCGGCTCTGGGATCAGCCCGGGCTCGCCGGCGTTCCAGCAGGCAGCGACCGACTGCGGGATACGCTTACCGAAGGGTCCGAAGCCGGTGGCTGCCCCATGATTCCAGCCAGTCTTCTCTTCCTCGTTCCGGTCTGCGTCAGGAGGTCATCGTGAGGTTGCCATGGAGGCGTCGGCAGACGGCGGAGGATCGGACGTTGGAGAGCCGCGCGGGGCGACGCGCGGGGCGCCGTCTCGGTGCGCTGTTGGCGCTCGTCGTGGCCGTCGGTGTGGTGGTCGCGATCGTGCTCGGTACCGAGTCCTCGCCCTCCTCGGGCAGCTCGGCCGGCTCGAACACGTCGGCGGGCGCGGTTGCCGTCGAAACGCGCAACCTGACCGAAACCGACACCGAGTCGGGCACGTTGAGCTATGCGAACTCGTACACGGTCTACAACCGGCTAACGGGCACGATCACCTGGCTCCCGGCCGTCGGCCAGGTGATCAAACCTGGCCAGGCCTTGTACAAGGTCGGCAACGCGCCGGTGACCCTGATGGACGGCGACACCCCCGCCTATCGCGACCTGAACTCGTCCGACAGCGACGGCCCCGACATCCTCGAGCTCAACCGGAACCTGGTGAAGCTCGGCTTCGATGCGGGCGGAATCGTCGTCGACGACGTGTGGCAGGACGCGACCACCGAGGGTGTCGACCTGTTCCAGGAGTCCCTGGACGAGACCGAGACGGGTGATCTCACCCTCGGGGAGATCGTGTTCCTGCCCGGCAATCAACTGGTCTCGACCGTCTCAGCGACTGAGGGCTCGGACGGCTCGGGCTCGGCCGCTTCCTACGATCCGCCCGCCGGGGGGGCGCAACCCGAGTTCGTCAGCCTGACCAAGTCAAGTAGCCCGAGCACGAGCGGTTCGGGCACGAGTAATCCGGGCACGAGCAATCCGGGCACGAGTAATTCGGGCACGAGCAATCCGGGGGCGAGCACGACGCCGTCGTCGACCGGCCCGAGCAAGTCGTGCAAGCCGAAGTCCAAGGCGAAGTCGAAGTCGGGCGCCAAGTCGTGCAAGCAGCCGACGAGCGCCGAGACGATCGCGGCGCTGATCGCGCTGCTTCAGGCCGAAACCCAGCAGCTGAAGAACGAGGGGGCGCATAACGGCTCACCCAGCGGATCGCCGTCGGGGTCCGGGTCACCCAGCAAGAGCGGCGGAAGCGGCAACTCCGGCAACAGCGGCAACTCGGGCACCTCCGGCAACAGTGGCGACAGCGGGAACACCGGCGACACCGGCAACAGCGGAGACGGCGGCGGAGGGAGCGGGGGGACCGCCACCGCGATCATGACGACGAGCTCCACCCAGCTGGTCGCCTCGGTTGATCTGGACGCCACCAAGCAGAGCGAGGCCAAGGTGGGCGAGAAGGTGCAGGTGGAACTCCCGGACGGCGACTACGTGAACGGGAAGATCACGATGGTCAGCCCGGTGGCCCAGAGCTCGAGCGGGAACGGCAACGGCAACGGCAATGGCAACGGGAACAACGGCAACGGCAACAACGGCAACGGTTCGAGCGGTGCGGTTGTCCCGGTCACGATCGCGCTGAACAGCCGTCAGGTCGGAGCCGGAGCCGGTCTGGACCAGGCCGCGGTCAGCGTCAACTTCGCGGAGGCCGAGGCCAAGAACGTTCTGTCGGTGCCGGTCACCGCGCTGCTTGCCACCTCCGGCGGGAACTACGACGTGCAGGAGGCGGCGCCGCCTCACAAGCTGATCCCCGTCACTACAGGATTGTTCGCTGCGGGCTATGTGGCGATCTCGGGCCCGGGGATTTACTCGGGGCTCGAGGTGACCGACTCGCAGGGTTGATCGTGGCGCTCACGCTCGACGAGGTGGTCAAGGAGTATCCGGGTGGCGTCGCGGCTCTGCGCGGTGTCAGCATGGAGATACCCGACGGCGATCAGGTCGCCGTGGTCGGCCCATCCGGTTCGGGCAAGACCACGATGCTGACGATCATGGGCACGCTCGAGCGGGCCTCGGGGGGGCGGGTCGAGGTGGCCGGCCGCGACATCGCGAGCGCCTCGGACGGACAGCTTGCAGGGCTGCGCGCGCACGAGATCGGGTTCGTCTTCCAGGGGTTCCACCTCCAGGAGTCGATGAGCGCGACCGACAACGTCGCGCTCGGGATGCTCTACACCGGGCAGCCGCTAAAGCATCGACGCGAGGTGGCGCGCGTCGCGCTCGATCGCGTCGGGCTAAGCCACCGGCGCGACTTCAAACCCAAGCAACTCTCGGGCGGCGAGCGCCAACGGGTCGCGATCGCACGCGCCATCGCCAAGCGTCCGGTGATCGTCCTGGCTGACGAGCCGACCGGCAACCTGGACTCGAAGTCCGGGGGAGAGGTCATCGCGCTGCTGCACGAGCTGGCCACGGACGGCGCGACGCTGGTGCTGATCACGCACGACGAGAAGATCGCGGCCAGCTTCCCGCGCCAGGTGCAGATGCGCGACGGCGAGATCGTCGGGGACGACCGGAGTTGACGAGCACCACTGAAGCACCCCCGCGCCCGCCGCGTCCCACGAGCATCGATGCCGCGCGGCTGCCGCTGCGCGAGTTGTTCGGCACCGCCGTGCAGGGCCTGCGTACCCGGCGCCTGCGCGCGGCGCTGTCGGCGTTGGGAATCGCGATCGGCATCGGCGCCATGGTGGCCGTCGTCGGCGTGTCCGCCTCGGCCCAGGCGAACCTGCTGGCGGAGATCGACTCGCTCGGCACCAACCTGCTGACGGTCACCCCGGGGCAGACCTTCCTCGGCGCCAACGAGGTCCTGCCCGACACCGCGGTGCCGTCGATCGAGCACCAGCTGGGCGTGCAAAGCGCTGCGGCGGTCTACCAGGTCTCGAACGTCAACGTGTACCGCAGCCCGTTGGTGCCGCCCGCCGAGACCGGAGGGATCGGCGTCGACGCGGCCGGCGACAACCTGCCCGAGGTGATGGGCACGACGATGGCCTCCGGGCACTTCCTCAACGCCGTCAGCAACCAGTTTCCGGAGTGCGTGCTCGGCGCGCAGGCCGCGCAGGTCCTGCAGATCACGCAGGTGGGGGGACACCTGATGGTCTACCTCGGCAACACGTGGTTCACGGTGGTCGGCATCATGAACTCGGCGCTGCTCGATACCTCGCTGGACTCCACTGCGTTCATCTCGCTGCCGGTAGCCGACCGCATGTTCTCCGAGCAGCCGAACCCGTCGACGATCTACGTCCGCGCCAATCAGAACGACGTCGTCGGAGTGTCGAATCTGCTTGCCGCCACTGCGGACCCGCAGAACGCCGACGGCGTGCAGGTCAGCCGCCCCTCGGACGCGCTTGAAGCGCGCGCGGCTGCCAAGGGTCAGTTCACCACCCTGCTGCTCGGACTCGGCGCGGTGGCGCTGCTGGTCGGCGCGATCGGGATCGCGAACATCATGGTCATCTCTGTGCTGGAGCGCCGCGGGGAGATCGGACTGCGCCGGGCGCTCGGGGCAACCCGGCGGCACATCAGCTCGCAGTTCCTGGCCGAGTCCGCCATCCTCGCCTTCCTCGGCGGAATCGCGGGGCTCGCGCTGGGCGCCGGCGCGACCGAGATCTATGCGCTGAGCCGGCACGAGCCGTTTGTCGTTCCCCTCTACGCGCTGGTAGCCGCACCCGCGTCCGGATTCGTCATCGGCGCCATCGCCGGGCTATACCCCGCGGCCAAGGCCGCCCGGCTGAGCCCGACCGAAGCGCTGCGCTCAACGTGACCGGTTGATGTCGCAAAACCGCTAGACACAGGTGTGAGGCGTCTGTCACGCTCGGGGCGTGATCGAGGACTTCGAGCACTGCTACCGGGCGGTCGGCACCAAGGACCCGCGGTTCGACGGGTGGCTGTTCACCGCGGTGACCTCGACCGGTATCTACTGCCGCCCGAGCTGCCCCGCGATGGCGCCCAAGCGCGAGCACGTCCGCTTCTACCCGTCCGCGGCTGCGTGCCAGCAGGCCGGCTTTCGCGCGTGCAAGCGCTGTCGGCCCGACGCATCCCCGGGATCCCCGGAGTGGAACACGCGCGGGGACGTGGTCGCGCGCGCGATGCGCCTGATCGCCGACGGTGTCATCGACCGCGGCGGCGTCCCGGCGCTCGCCTCCCAGCTCGGCTACAGCGCCCGGCAGCTCGAACGGGTGCTGCTCGCCGAGGTCGGCGCGAGCCCGGTCGCGCTGGCCCGGGCGCAGCGCGCGCAGGCGGCGCGGATCCTGATCGAGAGCAGCGCGCTGTCGATGGCGGAGGTCGCGATGGCAGCCGGGTTCCGAAGCATCCGCCAGTTCAACGACACCGTACGCCACGTGTTCGCGCTCACCCCGACGGAGCTGCGCCGGCGGTCGGCCAGGGCGGCCGGTGCGTCTGGTGCGGCGGGTCCGTCCGGTGCACCCGGGTTCGCCGGCCACTCGCTGCGGCTGCGGCTTGCCTTTCGCCGGCCGCTGTCACCGGACAACCTGTTCGGCCACCTGGCCGCGACCGCGATCCCGGGGGTGGAGGAGGTCCGCGACGGAACCTACCGGCGGACGCTCCGGCTCCCCCACGGTCCGGGGATTGTCGAGCTCACGCCTGAGAGCGGTTGGGTCGCCTGCCGAGTGATGCTCGCGGACCTGCGCGACCTGACCGCCGCGATCGCGCGCTGTCGCTGGCTGCTCGATCTCGATGCCGATCCCGAGGCGGTCGATTCGCAGCTGGCCGAGGAGCCCAAGCTGCGCGTGGCGATCGGGCGCAGGCCGGGGCGTCGCGTGCCGCGGGCGGTCGACGGCGCGGAGATGGCGATCCGGGCCGTGCTCGGGCAGCAAATCTCGACCGCGGCCGCCCGCACCCACGGAGGGCGGCTGGCCGCCGAGCACGGCGAGGCGGTCGAGGATCCCGGCGGTAGCTTGAGCCGTCTGTTCCCGGCCCCAGAGGCGCTCGTCGACGCGCGGCTGGCGATGCCCGCGGCGCGGGTGCGGACCATGGGCGCGCTCCTGGGCGCGCTCGTCTCGGGGCAGCTCGACCTGAGTCCGGCGGCCGATCGCGAGCGGACGCTCGAGGTCCTCGCCGGCCTGCCCGGGATAGGTCCGTGGACCCACGACATCATTTCGATGCGCGCATTGGGCGATCCGGACGTGTTTCCGATCGGCGACCTGGGCGTCCGGCGCGGGGCCGCTGCCCTCGGGTTGCCGGACGACGTGCGGGCTCTGAGCGAGCGCTCGGAGCGGTGGCGACCTTGGCGTGCCTATGCCGTGCAGTACCTGTGGGCGGCGACGGCGCACCCGATCAACGACTGGCCTCCGGTGGGCGCGATCACGCCCGCCGGGCACGGACGCCCGGCGGAACGGCCCCACGGACGACGCCGAAGGCGGCCCAACATACGCATCGCTACCTGACCGGCCACGGGTCGTAACCCGAAACTCGGCGATCCGCGTCCGCCGAGATCCGGCTCGTGGGCCATATACGCGACTTAATCGGAATTCACCGGCGGCGGGGTGCCGAGTTTCGGGTTAGTCGGCGACGCCCAGGCCCCAGCCGCCGTCGATGATGATCTCCTGACCGGTGATGTACTCGCAGGCCGGGGAGGCGAGGAACAGCGCCAGCGCCTTGATGTCGTCGGGCCAGCCGACGCGGTGCATGGGGATGACCTGGCCCATGGCGGCCTGGACGTTGGGGTTGTGGGCGTGGCCGCCGCCGATGTTGGTGACGAAGAACCCGGGGGCGATCGCGTTGACCATGATCCCGTCCGCCGCCAGCTCGAGCGCGAGCACGTGCATGAAGTGCCGGGCGCCCGCCTTCGCGGTCATGTAGGCGGAGCCGATCGCCCCCTCAGCGGTGGTCGCGGCCAGTGAGGTGGTGATCACGATCCGGCCGAAGCGTCGCGGGCGCATGTGGCGGGCGGCGGCGCGCGCGGTGGCGAAGATCCCGTTGAGGTTGATGTCGATCACCCGGTTCCAGCGCTCGTCCCCGTAGCGCTCGATCGCGCCCTCGGGCACGCGCGGGCGCGTGCTGCCCGCCCAGGCGCCGACGAAGCCCACTCCGGGATCGATGCCGGCGTTGGCGAAGGCGACGTCGAGCCGGCCGTAGGTCTCAGCCGCCTCGTCGATCACGCGGTCCAACATGGCGTGATCGGTCACGTCGGCGGTGGCGCCCCGCACGTCGAGGCCCTCACCGCGAAGGCGCTCCGCCTCCGCCGCGACCCGATCGGCATCAACATCGATCAGCGTGACCCGGGCGCCGTGCGCGGCGAGCACCTCGCCGTAGGCCAGGCCAAGGCCGCTGGCGCCGCCGGTGACGATCACGCCGAACCCGGCCACATCGAATCGCGAGGAAACGTTCACGCTCACTGCTCCTATGGTGTTTGTTGGCGGCGCGAGCCTACCGTCAACACCGAACAAGGAGCCGACCAGCGTGGAATACGTGAATCTAGGCCGGACCGGACTGCGCGTCTCGCGCGTGTGCCTGGGCATGATGAGCTACGGCAAGCACGAGACCCGTCCCTGGACGCTGGACGAGGCGGAGGCCGAGCCCATCCTCCGCCGGGCGGTCGAGGGCGGCATCACGTTCTTCGACACCGCCGACGTCTACAACGGCGGGGAGAGCGAGGTGATCACCGGACGCCTCCTGAGCAAGCTGTTCGGGATGCGCGAGGAGTACGTCCTCGCCACCAAGGTGAACGGCCGGACCATGCCGGGGGAGAACGGCCGCGGGCTGTCGCGCAAGCACATCATGGCCTCGATCGACGCGTCGCTGAGCCGCCTGGGACACGACTACGTCGACCTCTACCAGATCCACCGCTGGGATCCGACGACTCCGATCGAGGAGACGATGGACGCGTTGCACGACGTCGTCGTCGCCGGGAAGGCGCGCTACATCGGCGCCAGCAGCATGTTCGCCTGGCAGTTCGCCAAGGCTCAGCACGTCGCCCGCACGCGGTTCGTGTCGATGCAGGACCACTACAACCTGATCTACCGCGAGGAGGAGCGGGAGATGATCCCGCAGTGCCTGGACCAGGGCGTCGGGATCATCCCGTGGAGCCCGCTCGCCCGCGGGCTGTTGGCCGGGAACCGCACCCGGGAGGGCGAGAAGCTGACGACCCGGGCGCAGACCGACGCGTTCGGGGACAACCTGTACAAGCCGGATCTCGACTTCCCGGTGATCGACCGCCTAGAAGAGGTGGCCGGGGAGCGCGGTGAGAAGCCCGTGCAGGTCGGGCTCGCGTGGCTGCTGCACAGGCCTGGCGTGACCGCGCCGATCATCGGTGCCACGAAGCTCTCGCACCTGGAGGACGCGATCGCCGCCGAGCAGCTGACGCTCAGTCCGGAGGAGATGGCGCGGTTGGAGGAGCCGTACGTGCCCCATCCGATCGCCGGTCACTCGTAGGCCGAAGCGGACGGAGGGCTGGGCCTGGTTGCGTCGAACAAGCAGAACACGTGCGGCATCGGCCGCGCCCAGAACTCGAATTCGGAGAGTCAACATGACTGAGAAGACCAGCAAGCCCGCCGTCCGGCGCACGCGCACCCGCAAGCCGAAGGTCGAGCCGCGCCAGCCGTCTCACGGCGAGATCGCCGAGCGCGCGTACTTCCTGCACCTCGAGGAGGCCGGCGTCGACGAGCTCGGAAACTGGCTGCGAGCCGAGGCCGAGCTGACCGCCGCCTAACTCGGTAGCGGGGGGCGCGCGGTCGTACGTTCAACGGCGACTGGGGCGAGCAAAGTGGCTTCGGCCGCGTGGGTGTTCATGCCGGCGCTCGGCGCACCCCTCGCGCACGCGCCGGTGCTGCGTGGGGATCTGGCGCCGGCGCTGAAGCGTCCGATCAGCCGTCGCCTGTTCGGCGAGAACAAGACCTGGCGCGGGGCGCTGGTCATGACCGGGGGCGCCACGCTCGCGGCGCTCGCCCTCGATCGCGTGCCCGCTTATCGCCGGCGCCTTCCCGAGCCGGTGGCCGCCGCCCCTCCGGTCGTGGTGGGCGGCCTACTCGGAGTCGCCACCTGGGTCGGAGAGCTCCCCAACAGCTTCTTCAAACGCCGGATCGGGATCGCGCCGGGCCAGCGGCGCCGTTCCCCCGCCGGGATCGCGATCTCGATCTTCGATCAGGCCGATTGGGTGCCGGTTGCCGCGCTGATGCTTCGTCCGGTCTGGCAAATGTCCGTGCGCGAAATCGTCGAGGTGTTCGCCCTGGTCACAGCCGTTCACGTGCCGATCAACCTGGTGGGTTATGCCGTTGGCGCTCGCACGTCGCCTCTGTAGCGGGGCCGGCCGGCGAGTAGTTCATTCGTCCAGCTCGGCGGCGGCCGCGCCTGCTCGCGGGTATCCCCTCCTCGGAGGCGTCGATGGAGTTGGAGATGATTGTGTTGGTCGCAATCGCAGGATGGATTGCGCTCGTGCTCGTGGTTCTCTCGGTCTGCCGCGCCGCGAAGCGGGGCGATGAAGTGGAGGAGATCACCGTGACGAGGGCGATGGCGGCGGAGCCAGACACCGAGATCGCGGATTCGCCGCCATCCGAACGGCCGCTCCGGAGCCTCGGCCTCGATCACGCGGCAACGTTGCTGGGGGTGAGTCCCCACACCTTGCTGGCCTGGCAGGTGCGCTACGGGTTTCCGACCTCGAGTCCGTCCGAGCCGCGCTACAACCAATCCGAGGTGCTCGCCCTACGCGACAGCCTCGAGCACGGACTGTCGATCCCATCCGCGGTGAGCCGTGCCCGACAGCAGACCAAGCGGCGCCGGGGGACGACCGCCACCCCGCCGTTTGATCGTCGCGACGGGGGACTTGCGTCCTAAGGTCCGGGGCCGCCAGCGCGTCTCAGTGACGCAGCCGCACCCGATCGCCCGGTTGCAGCGAGGCGGGCTTGATGTTCGGGTTCAGTTGCTCCAGGGTGGTGATGTCGATGCCGGTGCTGGCGGCGATCGAGCCAAACGACTCGCCAGGCTTGACGAGCCAGAACATCGGCCCCGGCGGCTTCGGCTTGGGCCCCGCCGGCTTGGGCGGGTGCTGCCAGAGGTTCAGACGCTCCCCGGGGGTGATGGCCAGGGCATTGACGTTCGGGTTGTAGGCCTGCAGGAGCTCAACCGACAAGCCGGTCTGCGCGGAGATCTGCGCGAACGTGTCCCCGGGCCGCACCGTGTAGTACGGGGGGAGCCGGTGCACCGCGGCGGCGGGTCCATGTGACTTCTGGTCCGCGTCGAAATTCGCCGAACTGACGATGAGATAGACCGCGGCCGCGATACCGAGAAGCACCAACGGCACGAGTAGGCGCGCCAGTATCCGCCCCGATCGCCGGGCAGTGGGTGCGCGCTGTACTGCTGTTGCCACGTTCGCACCGACTGGTCGTTACCGCTGGTCATGGAACTTTGACGCATCGGCCCGGGGTTGCCAAGGGGTGACAGGATTCTCACGCTCATGTGCTGGCGGGCAGCAGGTACCCGGTGACCCGCAGCTCGCTCTGAGCGGAGATGATCTTCAGCGGGCTCCAGGTCATCCCCAGCTCACGATGAGGAGCGCTGGTGGAAGCCTCGATCGCGAGCTCTCCGTCGACGTCGCGGACGTGTGCGTCGAGCTCGAGCGGGATCGACTGGTCGCGGGCGAACAGCCGCCCGTGCACCTTCAGCGTGTCGCCGCGCAAATCCGCCGAGTCGGATACGAACCGCACCGTTCCGTGATTCTCGGCGTCGAAGAAGTCGTCCGAGCGCAGATGCTGGTCGCGCTTTTGGTTGCCGGTCTGCACGCTCGCCGCGTCGATCGTCAGCTCGATCGCCGGATCGGCGCTCAGGTCGAGGCGACCCTGATATTCGTCGAAGCGGCCCTTGACCTTCATCAGGCCCCAGAAGTTCCCAGTGCTGAAGGCGACGCTCGAGCGCTTGGGGTCAAGCTGCCAGCGGCCGGCGAGGGTGTCGGCGAAGCGATGGTCTAAGAGGGAGTTCATGGCTGCCTCCAGGGTTGGTCGGGTTGGGCGGCGGTGCGCCCCCAACGTGATGACCCGCGAGGTAGCCAAAACGTGACCTGGCAACCCTGACCCGGCCGCCGTATGATCGGCCCGGGATGGATCCTGAGGGCGTTTCCGGGGGGCTCGTGGAGCGCGGCGAAGAGCTGCGCGCCCTGTACGACTTGCTCGAGCGGGCTCGACTCGGAGCCGGTCAGTTCGTCTTCGTCGAGGGTCCGGCGGGAATCGGGAAGACATCGCTCCTGGACGCGTGCGTGGAGAGAGGTGGCGAGCTCGGTCTGGCGGTGCTGCGAGCACGGGGCGATGAGGTGGCGATGGAGTCACCGTTCTCGGCGGTCCGGGAGCTTCTCTGGCCGGCCGTCTCCGGCGACGAGGTCACGCTGCTGGCTGGTGCCGCCCAGTTCGCGGCGCCGGTGTTCGAAGTCGTGGCGGATGAGGGCGAGACCCACGACCGTGTCGGCGCGGTGCTGCACGGTCTCTACTGGCTGGTGGCGAACCTCGCCGACCGCCACCCCCTGCTGCTCGTCCTCGACGACGCTCACTGGGTCGACCCCGCGTCCGCCCGGTTCTTTCTCTACCTGGCACGACGGATCGATTCTCTGCCCGTGCTGCTCCTCGTCGCTGCCCGGCCCGGGGAGGTCGCTGACCCGGTTGGCGTGGTGCCCGCCCTGTCCGCCGTCGCCGACACGATCGTGCGGCCTTCGCCGTTGAGCGAGCTCGGAGCCGGGGTGCTGGTCCGCCGAGAATTGGGACCGCGCGCGGACGATGAGCTGTGTCGGTCCTGTCGCGAGGCGACCGGCGGCAACCCGTTCTATCTGCAGGCTCTGATGGCGGCACTCCGGACCGAGGGCGGGCGCCCCACGGTCGAGTTGGCCCGGCGGGTGCGAGCCCTGGGGACCGGGGCGCTGGGACGCAGTCTGCTGGTCCGCCTGGTCAGGCTGGGCCAGGAATGCGAACGACTCGCGCAGGCGGTCGCGGTGCTCGGTCCGGACACGCCCCTGCGGCACGCCGCGGCGCTCGCGGGAGTCGGGCGCGAGCGCGCGGAGGCAGCGGCCGATCAGCTGCGGCGCGTCGAGTTGCTGGCTCCCGGCGAAGGTCTGTCGTTCATGCACCCGATCGTGCAGGAGGCAGTCGCCGCCGAGCTCGCGCCCTCCTCGCGCGCCTCGCAGCATCTGCAAGCGGCGGCACTCCTGGTCGCCGAGACGGCGCCGCACGACCGGGTGGCAACGCACTTGCTGGCGGCCGAGGCCTACGGGGAGGCGTGGGTGGTCGAAGCTCTGCGGGGGGCGGCCCGGGAGGCGCTGGCGCGGGGCGCCCCCGAGTCAGCGGTCGCCTACCTGCGCCGCGCCCTAGCGGAGCCACCGGCGGCCGAACTGCGGCTCGACGTGCTGCTGGAGCTGGGGCGGGCGGAAGCACAGCTTCCCTACGGCAATGACCTGAGCGCGTATCGGGAGGCGCTCGAGTCCGCGCGCGGCCTGCAGCAGCGGGCCGCAATCGCGCTTGAGCTGGCTTGGGGCCTGACCGCCATGGGCCGAAACGCCGACGTCGCGGTGCTTCTAACCGGCGTACTTGACGCCACCGATGAGCTCGATCCCGCGCTGGTGGAACAGATCGAGGGCCTGCTCATCGGAGCCGGGGCGGTTGACCTGACCATGACCAAGCCGGTGCTGGCCATCGCGGCGCGCCATTTCGATCGGTTTGAGCGCGGCGAAAGCTTCGATGCGGTTGCGATCGCGCCGGCGCTGGCCTGGACCGGAGCGGTCACGGGTCTGCCCGCGGCGACGGCCACCGAGCTGGCCAGGAAGGCCCTCCGAGACGGACGCATCATGGACTTCTCGCCCGCGTACCTGGGGGCGAGCATGGCGCTGTTCGTGAGCGATCACCTCGAGGAGGCCCGCGAAGCGCTGGAGGCGGGGCTCGCCGAGGCTCAGCGTCGTGGATCGGTG
>DATJRS010000213.1:0-20221 GCA_035504535.1 Solirubrobacteraceae bacterium
CCGCCCGACGAAGTTTTGGCCGCGGCTCTCCACGAGCTCGCCGACCTCCTCCCCTCGCCGACTTAGCAGACCGCGAGGCCGAAGGCCTCATCGGTGCGGCCCGCGGTCATCTAGTCGACGTAGCCCTTCGGGTGTGCCTGCGCGAACGCCCAGGCGTCACTCACCATCTCCTCGAGCCCCGGCTTGCGCGGCTCCCAGCCGAGCTCTGAGCGAATCGGCGCTCCGGCCGCGACCAGATTCGGCGGATCGCCGGGACGGCGCGGCGCCTCCTGCGCCGGAATGTCGACGCCGGTGACGGCGCGGGCCGCGGCGATCACCTCGCGAACCGAGAACCCATTCCCGTTGCCGAGGTTGTAGATCCGGTGCTCGCCCTCACGCGCGCCGGCGAGCGCGAGCAGATGCGCGGCGGCGAGATCGTCGATGTGGATGTAGTCGCGAACCGCGGTGCCATCTGGAGTCGGATAGTCGGTGCCGTACACCTGGACCGCTGGCGCATCGCCGAGCGCGACCCGCAGGATGTTCGGGATCAGGTGCGTCTCAGGGTCGTGGTCCTCGCCCAGATTCCCGCTCGCGCCGGCCACGTTGAAGTAGCGCAGGCTCACCGCCCCAAGGCGGTGGGCGGTACAGAAGTCGCGGATCATCAAATCCACGGCGAGCTTGGACGCGCCGTAGGCGTTGATCGGCCGGGGCGTCGCCGTCTCCGGAATCGGAATCTCGTCCGGCTGTCCGTAGACCGCGCACGTGGAAGAGAAGACGAGCCGGGGAACGCCCGCCCCGACCATCGCCTCGAGCAGGTTGAGCGTCCCCCCGACGTTGACCCCGTAGTAGCGCTCCGGGTGGCTGACCGACTCGCTCACCAGCGCCAGCGCCGCGAAGTGGAGCGCGCCGTCGAACCCGCCCGCGAGGACATCATCGACCGCGGGCCGGTCGCGCAGGTCGGCGAGCGCGAACTCGGCGCCCGCCGGGATGGCCGCCCGGTGCCCCCGCTCGAGGTTGTCCAGGACCGTCACCTGATGGCCGCTGTCGAGGAGTTGCTTGGCCACGATCGAGCCGATGTAGCCGGCCCCGCCGGTCACGAGCAACTTCATCGGTCTCGCCCGGCTCGGTAATCCCTGCGCATTGCGGGGGACATATAACAGAAGAGCCCCCAAGCCCCCGGGAATCGAAGGTCGGCGCAGTAAAATTGGAACTCCGGGGATCCATCGGCCGCCAGGTTTTTCCGTCCGGGGGCTCCGCTTTCATTCACTGCCCGCTCGGCTCACCGAAAGTCGTGCATGAGCAGGGGAAATTGCGGAAACACGAGAGGAGCAGCACCGTATGGACCAGATCCCCCAGACCCAACTTGACGCCGAGGTACGGACCGGCGATGGGCTCTCGGTACGGCGCTTCTTCACGACCCCGGGCGCGCACCCCTTCGACCTCGTCGAGTGGGAGCGCCGGGACGCCAAGATCGGCCACGGCGACAAGGTCTCCTTCGAGCAGCGCGACGTCGAATTCCCCAAGTCCTGGTCCCAGAACGCCACCAACATCGTCGCCCAGAAGTACTTCCGCGGCCAGCTCGGCGCGCCGGAGCGCGAGCGGTCGGTGAGGCAGATGATCGGCCGGGTGTCCGGCACGATCGCCGGCTGGGGACGTGAGCGCGGCTACTTCGCCACCGACGAGGATGCGGAGACGTTCGAGTCGGAGCTGACCCACATCCTGCTGCACCAGATGGCGGCGTTCAACTCGCCGGTCTGGTTCAACGTCGGTTTTGAGGAGAGCCCGCAGTGCTCCGCGTGCTTCATCCTCAGCGTCGAGGACACGATGGAGTCGATCCTCGAGTGGAACACCAAGGAGGGGATGATCTTCCGGGGTGGCTCGGGCTCGGGAATCAACCTGTCGAAGATCCGGGGCTCGAACGAGCCGCTGGCCAAGGGCGGAACCGCCTCCGGTCCTGTGAGCTTCATGCGCGGCGCGGACGCCTGGGCGGGCACGATCAAGTCGGGGGGCAAGACGCGGCGGGCGGCCAAGATGGTCGTGCTCGACGTCGATCACCCCGACATTCGCGAGTTCATCTGGTGCAAGGCCAAGGAGGAAGAGAAGGCCGTGGCCCTGCGCGATGCCGGATTCGACATGTCGATCGATGGCGAGGGCTTCTTCTCGATCCAGTACCAGAACGCCAACAACTCCGTCCGGGTCACCGAAGCGTTCATGCGCGCGGTCGAGAACGACGAGGAGTGGCAGCTGACCGGTCGCGTGACCGGTGCGCCCGTCGGCGAACCCATCCCGGCGCGCGAGCTGATGCGTGAGATCGCCGAGGCCGCGTGGCGCTGCGCCGACCCGGGCGTCCAGTACGACACGACGATCAACCAGTGGCACACGTGCCCGGCTTCGGGCCGGATCAATGCGTCAAACCCGTGCTCGGAGTACATGCACGTCGACGACTCGGCCTGCAATCTCGCGTCGTTGAACCTGATGAAGTTCCGCCGCGCCGACGGGACGTTTGACCTCGATTCCTTCGAGCACGCCGTGGACATCATGTTCCTGGCGCAGGAGATCATCGTCTCGCCGTCGAGCTACCCGACCGAGCAGATCGGCGCCAACGCCCGCGCCTTCCGCCAGCTGGGACTCGGATACGCCAACCTCGGCGCCTACCTGATGGCCAACGGCGTGCCCTACGACTCGGACGAGGGTCGGGGCACGGCGGCCGCGATCACGGCGCTGATGACCGGCCGGGCCTATCTCGGGTCGGCGCGGATCGCCGGCGCGATCGGGACGTACGACAGCTATCCCGAGAACCGCGAGCCGCACAACGCCGTCATCCGCCTGCACCGCGACGCCTCCTACGCGATCCCGGACTCGGTCTGCACCGACGGCGAGCTGCTCGAGCGGGCGCGGAGCGCCTGGAATGACGCCGTGGCGGTCGGCGAGGAGCACGGCTACCGCAACGCGCAGGCGACCGTTCTCGCTCCCACGGGCACGATCAGCTTCCTGATGGACTGCGACACGACCGGCATCGAGCCCGACTTCTCGCTGGTCAAGTTCAAGGAGCTCGTCGGCGGCGGCCAGATGACGATCGTCAACAAGACGGTGCCGCTGGCGCTCCAGAACCTCGGGTACAGCGACGAGCAGATCGAGCAGATCCTCGCCTACGTCAACGAGCACGGGACGATCATCGGCGCGCCAGACCTGGACGATGAGCACCTGCCGGTGTTCGACGTGGCGGTGGGTGAGCGGGCCATCTCCCACATGGGTCACCTCAAGATGATGGGCGCCGTCCAGCCGTTCATCAGCGGCGCGATCTCAAAGACGGTGAACATGCCTCAGACGGCCACGGTCGAGGACATCGCCGACGCCTACCTCCAGGCCTGGCATCTCGGGATCAAGGCGCTGGCGATCTATCGGGACGGCTCCAAGACCGCGCAGGCGCTCCGGACCGAGGCGCAGAAGGACGCGCCGGCATCGAAGGAGGCCGAGATCCAGCAGGCCGTGGTCGATGCGATCGCCAAGGCCCCGAAGCGCAAGAAGATGCCTCGCGAGCGTCAGTCGATCACGCACAAGTTCTCGATCGGTGGCCACGAGGGGTACATCACCGCCGGCATGTACGACGACGGATCGGTCGGAGAGATCTTCCTCACCGACATTGGCAAGGAAGGCTCGACCCTGCGCGGCATGATGAACTCGTTCGCGACCGGGATCTCGATCGCACTTCAGTACGGGGTGCCGCTCGAGACGCTCGTGCGCAAGTTCAGCTACATGCGCTTCGAGCCCGAGGGCATGACCTCCAACCCCGAGATCCCGTTCGCCAAGTCGATGCCCGACTACATCATGCGCTGGCTCGCCTCGCGCTTCCTGGACGTCGACCTCCAGGAGGAGCTCGGGATCCTCACACCGGCCGTGCGGGCACGCCAGGCGGCGCAGGAGGCGGCAAGCTCCCACTTCGGCGACGTGGCAACCCCGATCGCGCCGCCGGCCGAACGCAAGCCCGACGGCAACGGCAACGGAGGCAACGGCGGGGCCGTGAAAGGTCAGATCCTCCCGGCCGCGTCCGCGCTGACCGACGAGCCGCCGGTCGTCCCGGCGCTGCGCAAGGGCCTCGATCTCGGTCCGGCCTGCCAGCAGTGCGGCGGGATGATGCAGCGAACGGGCAGCTGCTACACGTGCTCGAGCTGCGGCTTCAACACCGGCTGCGGCTAACCAACCGCTCCCGGACATCCGGTTTCTCCGAAGCCCCGCCAGAGATGGCGGGGCTTCTTCTTTGCCGGCAGAGGCAGACCCCTGAACGAGGTGTGCGCTCACACATAGTGATATCATTTCAGTATTGACAGAGAATCATGGCGATGGTATCGTCGCGACATCACAACGACGACACCCGAGAGGCCAGCCATGAGTTCACGCATCACCCGCATCACCCGCAAGGTCAGGAGCGGCTGGGGCGAGCTTCAGTACGCCCAGCGCCGGTCATTCGAGGTCATGACGGGGATCCCGGTCACCGCCAAGGGCAAGCAAGCGATGGCTCACACCGAGATCGGCGAGCTCGAGGCGGTGCTCGCCCAGCCGCACGCCGAGGAGCGGCCCGTGCTCGAGCCCGCCCCGGAGAGCGTGGCCGAGGCGGCGCCGGAGAGCGTGGCCGAGGCGGCGGCTATTTGACGGCCAGCGCGGTGAGACGGCCGTTCGGCGCCTGCGAGTAGCTGACCTGCACCTCGCCACCGAGCTCGAGGCCCTTGACGACGCTGGGCTGAGCCCCGCTCTGGAAGGTGAAGATCCGTGCGAACGTGGTCTGCTCCCCGAGCAGGCCCGGGAGCAGGTGGTAGGCCTTGTAAATGCGGCTGTGGGCGTCGGGCGCGCCGTCGTAGAGCCAGCCGGCGCCACCGGCGGGACCGGCGCCGCCACCGCCGTCCGAGGTCCCGAAGAAGTTGCCGTCGATGTTCATGAAGATGTGCACGCCGGGGTCGTCGTACAGGGTGACCTCGTTCGCGCCGCGGCCGGCCCCGCGCGCGATCAGGTGCTCGCGCAGGAGCTGAGCGATGATCCCGGCGTCGTTGGGCACGCCGCTGGCCACCTGCCAGAGCCCAGCACCGGACAGCACGGCCGCGACCGACCCCGAGCAGTCGAACCCGATCCGGCGACCGTTGTAGCCCGGGCCCTTGATGCCGATGCTGGCGATCCCGGCCTGAGCGTGACCGCCGCCGTACACGTACGGGAAGTCCCCGGCGGTGACCTGATTGGCGGCCAGGGTCAGCGCCGAGACCACGGACATGCGACCCGCGCTCGCCTCGATCGCGAATGTGCGCCCGTCGACCCCGATCACATTGCCGGTGACCTGGCCGTGCACCGGCGCGGAAGGCGTCGAGTACGAGACCGGGACCGGCGTCGAGGCGGGCACAGCGGCCAGAGCGCCCGCCGGTAGGACCAGCCCACCGAGGAGCGCGCACAGGGTGGCGGCGAATCGCTTCATTCGACCCCATGCATCGGCTCGCAGGCTCAAGACCTGATGTCTGCAATCAGACCGGCAGCCCGCGTCAGCCCGCGGATCGACCGGCCAGACCGGCGATCGGCGACGTTCCCGGCGCGTCCAGACGAGCTGGACACGACCGCCTGCGAACCCGGATAACGAGAGAATGCCCTTCGAAATGCGGACGATCGCCCTCGAGGAGCACTGCCTGACCCCCGAGCTCCGGGAGCTCCTTGGCCCCCAGATCCACCCCGATTACCCGGTCCACCGCTGGCCGCCGGCGCTCGAAGCGCGGCTGCTCGATCTGGGCGAGGGCCGGATCGCCGAGATGGACGCCCAGGGGATCGACATGCAGGTCCTGTCCTCGGTGCAGCCCGGCCTCGAGCACTCAAGGCCCGAGCGAGCCATTCCGGTGGCGCGAGCGTTCAACGACACGGTGGCCGAGGCAGTGACGGCGCATCCGGACCGCTTCGCGGCCTTCGCCGCGCTGCCCACCGCCGACCCGGCCGCGGCGGCCGAGGAACTCGGTCGGGCCGTCCAGGCGCTCGGCTTTAAGGGAGCGCTCGTCAACGGCCGCACGCTTGACCGCTTCCTCGACGACGAGTTCTTCTGGCCGATCTTCGAGGCCGCGGAGGCCCTCGAGAAGCCGATCTATCTGCATCCGATGCCGCCGCCCAAGGCGGTCTACGACGCGTACTACGCGGGGTTCGGCGACGACGTCGGCTTCATGCTGTCCTCCCCCGCCTGGGGCTGGCACATCGAGATCGGACTGCACGCCGTGCGGCTGATCCTGGCCGGTGTGTTCGACCGCTTCCCCGGGCTGCAGATCATCATCGGCCACATGGGCGAAGGCATCCCGTTCATGCTGGCGCGCATCGACGAGGTGCTCGGTGGCCGGACCGCGCTCGATCCGGCCAAGACGCGCACCGAGCTCTCGATCAAGGAGTACTTCGACCGCAACTTCCACCTCACGATCAGCGGCCTGTTCACCGACGCGCCGCTGCGATGCGCGATCGATACGTTCGGGGCGGACAAGATCATGTTCGCGGTCGATCACCCGTTCGCCGACGGCGCCGAGGCCCGCCGGTTCATCGACCGGGCGGCGATCAGCGACGCGGAGCGCGAGCTGATCGCCCACACCAACGCGGAACGTCTCCTGAGCTTGTGATGGGCATCGCTACGCGTGGAATCCGGGGGTCATAACCCGGAACTCGGCGATCCGCATCCGCCGAGATCCGGCTCGTGGGCCATATACGCGACTGAAGCGGAATTCACCACCGGGCGCGCGCCGAGTTCCGGGTTATCGGCCCATTCTGGGCCTCGCCTGGGAATCCGGCGCGATCCGGAGACGCGGCTCGGGACGTGACCGAGCCGGATTCCCCTAGCTCGGCGTCCGTGGGGCCATCCACCCCGTCCGGACGGGGACGGCTACAACCCCGGCGGGTGGCGGACCACGAAGCCCGAGAACTCGCCGCCGCCCCGGGCCCAGCGCGTGCCGTCCTCGGCCAGCGCCACCGTGTCGAACCGCCAGCCCGCGACCTCCATCCAGACGTGCTCGGCGTTGGCGTAGATCGTCACCCAGCGACCGGGACCCGGGTCGCCCCAGTCCTCGAAATCGCCCGAGACCATTGGCGAGGTCACCAGCCCGGCCGCCGCGAGCACGTAGCTGACCGACCCCGAGCAGTCGTAGCCGTCGGCGTGGAACGAGGCGTGGCCGCCGCCGTAGATGTAGGGCAGCGTCGCGATCGCGTTACCGGCGGCGATGATCTGGGCCACCGCCGTCGGTGCGCCCGGCGGCGCCTGGACCATGCCACCGGTGTCGACGGCGATCCCGCCCACGTTGGCGTTGTCGGTGGCGGCCGCGCGCGCGGCCTGCGCCGCCGCCTTGGCCTCGAGCGAGTGCAGGTGCGCGTTCAGGGCGCCCAGCTTGGACGCGGCGCTCCCGCGGGCACCCAGCTCCTGGATCTGCTGGTGCAAGAGGGCGGCCTGGAGCGCGGCGACCTGGTTGCGCTGCGAAATCACCTGGTCGGTGAGGGTTTGATCGCGCCGTTCGAGCCGGCCGAGGAGCGCGGCCTCCCGGGCCACGGCCTGGCGCGCCGCGCGGGTGCTGGCGACGATCTGCGCGTCCTGGGTCCCGACGCGGTGCATGAAGTTGACCTGATCGAGCAACTGGTTGAACCCGTGGGCCTCGAGGATCACGCTGATCAGATCGGGCTGTCCGTTCTCGTAGGTGGCGCGGAGGTTGGCGGCCAGCGCCTGGGTCGCGCGCTCGAGCCAGTTCTCGAGATCCACGAGACGGTTTCGCGCCTTCAGCAGCGCGGTCTGCACATCCCTGAGCTGGTCCTCGCGAGCGGTCAGCTGGTTCTGCAGCTGGGTCAGGTGCTGATCGGCGGCGGCAAGGCCCTGCGTCGTGGTGTGGATCTGCGCCGTGTCGCGTGCGATCTGCGCGCTGAGCGAGGACGCGGCGGCCTTGGCGGAGCTGATCTGACTCTGGAGATCTCCCGCGCTCGAGGCGGTCAGGCTGCTCCCCAGCAGCATCGCCGCGACGAGCAGAACGGCGGCAACTCTGGCAGCTCTCAGGCGATGGCTGGCGGCGGGCATGCAGACGGGTGTGAACAACACAACGGCGCGCGGGCGCCCGGTAATTCGGGCGCCGCGGCGGCGGTACGGCCCCCTGGATGGAAGCCGGCAGCACCCTAACAAGAGCGCTCGACGGAGGGCGACCAGATCCTCCGCTTGCAACGAATCTTGCGCGCAGCGCGCTTCTTACACAGCTCCGACGCTCAGCCGACGCTCGTCTTCTGCGCGGGCCCGACCATCACTAGTGCAGATACCAAGCTCGCCTCGAAACGGAGACTGAAAATGACCGCCATCATCGTCCTCAACGTCGTGTTCGCCGCCGCCGTCATCACGGGCATCGTCGGAATGCTCGCGCGGAGCATCGCCAAGCAGGACAGCCAGCGCCGGCCCGCCTAATCGCTCATCCGCAGCACCGGCTTGACGACCTTCCCCTCCTCGGCGTCGCGCGCGGCCTGGTCGATCTCCTCGAAGCGGTAGTGGGTCATGATCCGCTCCACCGGGAACCGGCCCTGGCGCCACAGCTCGATCAGCCGCGGCAGGAACACCTCCGGGATGCTCTGACCCTCGACGATCCCGCGCAGGGTGCGGCCCATGGCCATCACCTGGTTGACGTCGAGCGAGACCTCGGTCCCGAACGGGGGCGCGCCGATCAGGCCGCACACACCCCCAGGGCCGGTGCAGTAGACGGCGTGCTGGAGCACCGCCGGCGAGCCGGTGGTTTCGACGCTGAAGTCGGCTCCGACACCGCCGGTGGCCTCCTTGACCGCCTCCACCGGATCGGCGTCGCCGGCGTTCACCACGTGGGTCGCCCCGAGCTCGCTGGCCAGCTCGAGTCGCGCCGGCCGCACGTCGATGCCGACGATCGTCGTGCAGCCCGCGATCCGCGAGGCCATGATCGCCGACAGTCCAACGGTGCCCGTTCCGAAGACCGCGATGCTTGAGCCGGCCTCGGGCCGGAAGGTCCTCAGCACCGCGCCGGCGCCGGTCTGGATGCCGCAGCCGAACGGCGCCACGATCTCGAGCGGGACATCCCGGTCGAGCTTGACGACGCCCCGCTCGGGGGCAACCGCGTGGGTCGCGAAGCTCGACTGGCCGAAGAAGTGGGAGTGGATCGCTCGCCCGCTGTCCTGCAGCGCCGTCGAGCCATCCGGACGCGTCGCCCCGAAGTTGCGGGCGAAGAAGTCGTGGCAGACCCACGGCTCGCCGGCGTGGCACTTGGCGCATGATCCGCACGACCCGTAGCTGAGCGCCACGTGGTCGCCGGGTCGTACCTTCTCGACCGCAGGGCCGACCGCCTCGACCACGCCCGCCCCCTCGTGCCCGAGGACCGCGGGCAGCGGGACCGGATACCACTGGTCACGGATGATCAGATCGGTGTGGCAGATGCCACATGCAGCGACCCTCACCAGCACCTCGTCGGCCCGTGGCTCACCCAGCTCGAGCTGCTTGATCGCGAACGGCGCTCCCTTCGACTCGGTGACCGCGGCCGCGATTTGCACGCGCGCAGCCTAACCGGACGAGCCGGCGGACGTTTTTCGCCTCCCGCGCCGTTGATAGACGTCAATGAAGTGCGATCACACAGGCACCTACAGTGGGGCGTCGCGGTACATCCGCGAAGCGGGCGAGTTGCGCCTGGTGCTGTTGTGCGACCGTTGTGGGGCAGAGCGCCAGGAGCTCGGACGGATCGAGTACCGACCGGAGGTCATTCTCTTTCCCGAGATTGCGCCGGCGGTGGACGGAACGGCGCCGCGCGCCGAAGCCGCGTAGCACTCCCCTGAGGTCGGACTCAGCGCGCCACCAGATCCTCGGATGCGAGGATCTGATGGATGCTGCGCGAGACCGACACGACGACCGTCCGCGAGGCGTGCGAGTCGACACTGCGGCGGAACTGGCGCGAGGGCATGCGCACCGTCGACGGCGTCCCGTTCGCCTACACGTGCCCGAGCCCGGGCCACTACCCGTGGCAGTGGTACTGGGACTCGTGCTTCACCGCGATCACCTGGCGACACTTCGACCCGACCCGATCCCGTCGCGAACTCGAGTCGCTGCTGGCCGCTCAGCGTGAGGACGGCTTCATCGGGCACACGATCTTCTGGAACACGCCTCTCACCGGCCGGCGCCGGTTCACGTACAACGTGACCTCGCCGGACGCGCCGATGACCGCCAGCATCCAACCCCCGACGCTGGCCTGGGCGTGGCGGATCGCGGTCGGGGACCCGGCCGAGGTGCCGGCCATCGCGCGCCACTACGACTGGCTCGCCCGCAATCGTGATCTGGACGGGGACGGCCTCGTCTGGATCGTGCAGCCCGACGAGTCGGGGCTCGATGCCTCGCCCCAGTTCGACTCGATCTGGGGGTGGCGCTCGCACGACCGTCCCGGGTTCTTGCTACTCGTGCGGCGCAACCGCCGCTTCGGCTACGACCTGCGGCGGATCGCCGCCGCCGGCGGTCCGGTCTGCTGCGAGGTGGCGACGAACGTCCTCTATTCGCTGTCGTTGATGGCGCTCGGGCGGCCATCTTTGACCGAGACGATCATCGAGCGCATGTACAACCGGGGTACGGGTCTGTTCGAGCCGCTGACGAGCCTCGCCCGCCGCCCGGGCCGCCTCCGGGCCCGCCGCCCCTCGCCGCGGCCCGCCCTCACCTGGACCGCCCTGTCGCCGCTCGCGCTCCCCGATCTGCCGGAAGAAATCGGCCGGCGCCTGGTCGAGGAGCACCTGCTCGACGAGCGGCGCTTCTGGCTCCCGGTGCCGCCGCCATCCGTCCCCCCGACCGAGCCGAGCTACTCCACGCGCGAGGATCATGGCTTTCTGTGGATCAGGCGCTACTGGCGCGGACCGACGTGGATCAACGCCGCCTGGTTGGTCTGGCTCGGGCTGAGACGACTCGGGTACCAGGAGCGGGCGGACACACTCGCGGAGCGGATCAGCGCCGCCGTCCTCGCCAACGGGCTGCGCGAGTACTACCACCCATCGACCGGCCGGGGCATGGGCGCGGTCGATTTCGCGTGGTCCAGCCTGGTGATGGAGCTGCTCGCCGCCGATCCGGGCGCCGCCGCGAGCAGCTACTTGCCGGTGTAAATCTGCCGTGATCCCGCCAGCGCCCGTCTAGAATGCCCCGCCGCATAACAGGAGAGATTTGGGAGTCAGTCCATGTGGAACGGTCAGCAGGTGTCGGTCGTGCTGATGACCTACGCCGAGCGCGACTCGATCAGAGCGGTGATCGACGGGTTCCTCGCCACCGGCCTGGTCGATGAAGTGCTCGTGATCGACAACAACGCAGAGCCAGGAACTGAGCAAGAGGTTCGCAAGACCTCGGCGCGCTTGGTCAAGGAGCCTCGTCAGGGGTACGGGCACGCGACCCGGCGGGGACTGCTCGAGGCCACCGGCGAGCTGATCGTGCTCTCCGAGCCGGACGGCACGTTCGTGCCCGACGACATCCTGAAGCTGCTCGTGTACAGCCCGGAGTGCGACGCCGTGTTCGGCACCCGAACCACATGGGAGCTGGTGTGGGAAGGCGCGAACATGGATTGGTTCTTGCGCTGGGGTAACTGGGCCGTGGCCAAGCTGATCGAGCTCCTGTTCAACACGAGTCATCTCAGCGACGTCGGCTGCACGTACCGGCTGCTCCGCAGAGATACGGCGAGGCGCGTCGCGGACGGCATGACGGTCGGCGGCAGCCACGCCGGTGCTGAGATCATGCTGCTGACGATCAGCTCTGGGGCGCGGTTCGTCGAAGTGCCGGTCAACTATCTCCCCCGCGTTGGACGCTCATCGGTGACGGGAAGCCGGCTGAAGGCGATCTCGGTGGGACTGCAAATGATCCGGCTCGTGCTTCGCGCCGCGGGCTCGTCTCCTCGAACGCGTCACCGACCTCCGGCGTTCGTCTCGGAGCGAGCGTCGAACGGTGAGGTCACCCGTGAGCAGCTCACACTTTGACTCGATCGCGGCCGTCTATGACGAGTCGATCCCCGCACACGTCGCCGAGCACTACCTGAAGAAGCGCACGGCGTTCGTCGTCGCCCACTGCCCTCGGGGTGACGGGTTGGACGTGGGGTGTGGGACCGGGGTGTTGGCCGAGCGGCTCGCCGCTGCCGGATACCAGATGGTTGGAGTCGATCCCTCGGCCGGGATGCTCGAGATCCTCGAGGCCAGGACGTCATTGGTCCGCCCGGTGCACGCGTCCGGAACCTCGCTGCCGTTTGATGACGACAGCTTCGATCTTGTGGTCACCGTCGCCGTCATGCACCACATCGCCGACCCCGACGATGTACGTCAGACACTTGCCGAGATGGTCAGGGTAGTGAAGCCCGGCGGACGCGTGGTCGTGTGGGACCACAATCCCCGTAACCCTTACTGGGGCCGCCTCATGGCCCGCGTCCCCCAGGACACCGGCGAGGAGCGACTGATTCCCGAAGCGGAGGTCGTCGCCGGCCTGCGTGCCGCCGGCGGACAGATCCAGCAGAGCAGGCAGCTCGGCGCCGTCCCGGACTTCACCCCGCCTCGGGCGATCCGCCGCGCCGCCGCGCTCGAGCGCGCGGTCGAGGCGACGCCCGGGCTGAGGAGGCTCGCGGCGCACAACGTGATCGTCGCGACGAAGTGACTATTGGCACTCACGCCGCGACCGGCTACCGGGTCCGGGCGCTCCACATAGGTCGTGAGTGGCTGGCGTCGGGACGCCGCCAGGCCGCCACCGCGCTCGCGTTTTACCTCGTCATCTCGATCGGGTACTTCGGGCTGCACGTGCTTCCGCATCTCGGAAGTAAGACCGTGGCACTGCGCAACTGGAGCGATCCGACGGTCAACATGTGGAGCCTCGCGTGGTGGCCGTACGCGGTGCTTCACGGGATGAACCCGCTGGTTACACACGTCCTGTTCGTCCCGGACCGAATCAACCTCGCCGCCACGAGTCCGACGCTGTGCCCGCTCGCCGGGATCGTCGGCGCGCCGATCACCATCGCGTTCGGCCCGATCGTGTCTTACAACGTACTGATGCTGGCGAGCCCGGTGCTCGCGGCGTTCCTTGCCTTCCTCCTATGCCGTTACATCACTCGAAGCTTTGCCGCGAGTCTCTTCGGAGGCTATGTGTTCGGCTTCTCGACCTACATCCTGGGGCACATGGAGGGTCATCTCCAGCTCGTGCTGATCTTTCCCATCCCGGCCGGGGTGCTCCTCACGCTACGCCTGATCGATAAGCGCATCAGCGAGCGGCGGTTCATCGTCCTGATGGCACTGACATTAGCCGCGCTGTTCTTGACTTCGGGCGAGCTCACGCTCACGTTCGTAGCTCTCGGCGCCGTTGCCCTCGCGGTGGCGTTCGCTCTGGCGCCCGGGGCGCGCGATCGCATCATCCGCACCGTCAGGCCGATTCTCCTCGCCGGTGTTGCGGCGGTGATCGTGACCAGCCCGGTGATCTACTACGAACTCCACGGAACCGTGACGTTCGCGTCAAACATCGGCAACTTCGATGCCAGCGACGCGCTCGGGTTCCTCGTACCGACTGACCTAGTCCGACTTGGCTATACGCATTTCGAAGCGCTTGTCCGGGCCTTCAACCTCAGTGGAAGTGACGCCGAGGCCGTCACCTATGTTGGCCTGCCGCTGGCGCTGATCGTCGCCCGCTACACGATCACCCGCTGGGTCCTGATCTCGACGAAGATCCTGTTCGCGATGCTGGCAGTGGTCGTCGTGCTGCTCCTCGGATCGCACCTGCACATCGCGGGCTACTCGACGATCCCGCTTCCGTGGAAGCTGCTCGACCAGTCCTTGTTGCACGATGTGATCCCGCTGCGACTCGCGGTCTACATGTTCCTCATCATCGCCGTGATCGGGGCCATGTGGCTGGCGCAGCCACGTGCCGGAGGCTGGGGTGTGGCCAAGTGGGCACTGGCGGCCGCGAGCATCGCATTCCTGCTGCCCAACATCAGCGGTGGCCTGTGGCGCGGCTGGGAATTCAACCCCGCGTTCTTCACCACCCATCAATACCGACGCGTCCTTACCCGCGGAGAAAACGTCCTGATCCTGCCCTTCGGCCAGCTCGACGCCAGCATGCTCTGGCAGGCCGACACGGGCTTCTGGTTCCGACTGGCCGGCGGATACATCAATCCGCAGTACCCGGCGGATTACGAACACGACCCGCTGTTCCCCGCCCTGTACCGTGAGGCCAAGCCGAACCCGCAGGCGCTGCGCTCCTTCCTCGTTCGCCGGCATATCGGCGCGGTGATCATCGATCCCGCCGAACCACAACGGTGGCCCAGGGCGCTCGCATCGCTCGGGCTCAAGCGGCAGTCCCTCGGCGGGGTCTGGGTCTACCGCTTATAAGGGGACCGCGCTACCCCGCGGTCTGGAACTCCTCATCACCGTGGCCGCCAGCTTCTTCGAGCCGACCCACCGCCCCGAGGGCATCGTTCGGGATCCAAGCGACCCGAACTCGTCTCTTGTGGCATGGTGCTCGTCGATACAGACCTCTGGGACTGGACCTGCGGCCAACGGTCCCCGCGTCACGAGGTACGAACACGTGCCTGCGCAGCCAGCAAATATCTGGACGAAATCCACAAAGACTCTCGGCACGGTCAGGTCGATGCTCGGATCTGCTCGCCATTCTCTAGCCAGGAGCCGCGCTCACCTAAGAGTTCGCGACCTTGTCCTAGCAGCGGGGCGTACAAACTTCTGGGTCGTGCGGGAAGATCTTGCTCGCCGGTACTTGTCTGGCGAGGGGATCGAGCTTGGTGCGCTAAACGCGCCGCTCCGGGTTCCGCCGGGAGTACGAGTGCGGTACGTCGATCGTATGAGCAGGGCCGAGTTGATTGGGTCTGATGAAGCCTCTCTCAAGGTTCGCGGCGTGGATTCTTCGTCGATCCGCGCGGTCGACGTTGTTGACGACGCGCAAGATCTCTCCAGCTTCGCGGACCAATCCCTGGACTTCATCGTTGCGAACCACGTCCTGGAGCACATCGAGGATCCGATCGGATCGCTCGAGAGCATGGTCCGGGTTCTCCGCCCTGGCGGAATCGTGCTCCTGGCGCTGCCGGATGCCCGCCATACGTTTGACGCGCGTCGGCCGCGCACGACCGTTGAGCACCTAATGCGTGACCACCTCGACGGCCCTGAAACGTCACGCCGCGAGCATTACCACGAGTGGGCGCGCTTGATAGAGGGCGTTCCGGAGGAACGGGTGGAAGCAAGAGCTGCGGAGTTTGCTAGAGAGGACGCGCGCCATCACTTTCACGTGTGGGAACTCGAGGGCTTTCTCGCCCTCCTCTACGCGCTTGACCTTCCATACGATCTCGTGCACGCTCAAAGCTACATGCAAGAGTTCGCAGTAGTGCTTCGGAAGATCGAGTGAAATAGGTGCTTGCGTCTAACGAGTAAGCAGTCATCGGCGGGATCGACTCGCACCCGCCGTCACGCCCACCAGGCAGGAGCGGTCGGTCCGTGGATGGAAGCCGGACAATCGAACCGTGACCTCCTATGTCCCGAACGCCCGCTCAGCCCGCGGCCTGGAACTGCTCCATGACCGCGGCAAACCGGTCAAGGCCCTGCTCGACGCCGTCCGGGCTCTCCTGCGGCAGCCAGAACAGCACGCGGCGGGCGCCGGCCTGCCCGAGCCGGTCGATCGCGCCCGCGTCGGGCTCCATGCCCATCAAGCTGACCGGGATCGGGTCCCGACCGGCCTCGGAGGCGCGCGCGTTCAGCTCGCCGATCCGGGCTGCCATGTCGTCCTCGGTCGAGTAGTTCGGCATCCACTCATCGCCGTAGGCGAGCACGCGGTCGAGCACTCGCGCGCCGTTCCCGCCCACCAGGATTGGCGGGTGGGGATTCTGGAGCGGTTTGGGCCAGCACCAGATCCGCTCGAAGTTCACGTACCGGCCCGAGTAGCTGGCCTCGTCCTCGGTCCAGATCGCCTTCATCGCCTCGATGCGCTCCCGCATCAGCCCGAACCGGTGCGAAGCGTCGGTGCCGTGGTTGGCCATCTCCTCGACGTTCCACCCGGCCCCCACACCGAACAGGAACCGCCCGCCGGACAGGACGTCGACCGAGGCCACGTCCTTGGCGGTGACGATCGGGTCGCGCTCGATGACCAGGCAGATTCCGGTCCCGATCAGCAGGCGCTCGGTCGCCGCCGCGGCCGCGGTCGCCGCCACAAACGGGTCGAATGTGCGGCTGTACCACGGTGGGAGCTCGCCGCCCCCCGGGTAGGGCGAGTCGCGGCTCGCCGGGATGTGGGTGTGCTCCGGGAACAGCAGGGACTCGAACCCGCGGTCCTCGGCCATCCGCGCGACCTCAGCCGGTGGCGGCACGGACTCGGTGGGGAAGATGCCAACGCCGAATTTCATGGCTCGTTCACGGTAGCGGAGGTAGGCGGCACGCTAGGGTTCTCTCCATGGCAACCGAACGTGAAACCGAGACCCGCGAGGTCGCGCTCTCCGACGAGCAGTGGCGCGAGCGCCTCTCGCCCGAGCAGTACAACATCCTGCGCCGGCACGGCACCGAGCGGCCGTTCACCGGCGAGTACGTCCACGTCAAGGACGACGGCACATATCACTGCGCCGGCTGCGGCGCCGAGTTGTTCAGCTCCGATACCAAGTTCGACTCGGGCACCGGGTGGCCGAGCTTCTATGAGCCCGCGGTGGCCGAGAACGTGGAGACGCGCGAGGATCGAAGCCTGATGATGCGGCGGACCGAGGTCCTGTGCAAGCGCTGCGGCGGCCATCTGGGTCACGTGTTCGACGACGGACCGGCGCCGACCGGGCTGCGCTACTGCATCAACTCCTGCGCGCTCGAGCTCGAGCCCGACGCGGATTAGAGAGCTCCTACCGCTCCAGCGTGCGGCGCTCACGCCGCCACCGCACGACGAAGTAGATGACGAGCGGCACCACTAGGAGCAGGACGAAGCCGACGATGCCCGCCTCCGCAAGCACGTGGGCGGCGGCTTGGCCACCGTAGTAGCCCACCAGGCCGTAGGTCACGCCCCAGGTGATTCCGCCCAGCGCGTTCCAGAAGAAGAATTGCTTGAACGGCATCCGGTTGATCCCGGCCAGCCAGGCGGTGGCGAAGCGCACGAGCGCGATCCACCGGCCTATGAAAACCGCCTTCGCTCCGTGGCGCTGGAAGAACTTGTCGCCGGAGCGGATGGCGTTGACGCGATGGTGCATGAACGGCCCGGGGGCGGTGAACACGCTCCGCCCGTAGCGCCGACCGAGCAGGTAACCGAGGTTGTCGCCGAGGATCGCCGAGCACACCCCGATCAGGATCACCAGCCAGATCTGCAGCTTGCCCTGGCTCGCCAGCACCGAGGCGGCAACGAGCGCCGTCTCCCCGGGCGACGGTATGCCCATCGACTCGAGCCCGATGATCGCCGGGAGCAGATAGCCGAGGCTGTTGGACAGGCCAAAGATCGCGGCCAACGAGCCGACGATCGCCCCCAGACCCCACCTCATGCCGGCACCTACGTCAGCCGACCGGGCCCGGGTTCTCAAGGACGGCCAGCAGCGACAGACCCGCGGGCATGCTGCGACCGCTGGCCAGCCACCGAGCCTCGAGCCGCAGGGGCTGCTCAAGCACGGCGTTCAACCACTCCGGGCCGAGTGTCACGTTTGGCTTGTGATCGGCGACCGGCCGGCTCAGCCGTCGGCGCTCGGCCAGGCGCACTGCCGCGGCCGGGCCTAGCAGCAGACCGTTGAACGACGTCATCCGCCGGACCCGCCAGCCCGCCTCGCCGGCCGCAGCGCGCATGCGCGCCCGCGAATACCGCCGATAGTGGTGATTGGCTACATCGTGCGTCGACCACAGACCCTGATAGGCGGGCACGGTCACGAGCAGGAACCCACCGGGCTTGGAGACGCGCCGGAGCTCGCTCAGGGTCACCCGGTCATCCGGCGTGTGCTCGATCACATCGAGGCACGTGATGAGGTCGAACTGCGCGTCCTCCCAGGGCAGCTCCTCCAGTCGGCCGATCCGGACCTCCCCCACTCGGCGGGAACTTGCCAGCTCTGCCGCGCCCGGGTCGAGCTCGATTCCCTGGACCTCCCCATAGGCGACAAGCTCCTCGAGCGTGCGGCCCGATCCGCAGCCGGCGTCGAGAATCCGAGCCCCTGGGGCCAGCGCGAGCCGGTCGAGCTCGGCCCGGATGATTCGCCGGCGCCCGCGGTACCACCAGTGGCGGTCGTCGAGCTCCAGCGTCGCCTTCATCAAGCGTGCGTCCATGGTTCTAATCGTCGCAGCCGGGCAGTGCCGGGAAGGCACTACACCACTGCGAGCGGCTCCTCCTCCTGTGCCCGGGCCACGGGCAAGCGCAGGGTGAACGTCGCCCCAGGCAGATCGGTCCGCTCGAGCACGAGCTCGCCTCCCATCCGGTCGGCCAGCTCCCGGCCGATGGCCAGCCCGAGGCCGAACCCGGCGGTGCCGCTGGCCAGGCGGCCGCGTTGGAAGCGCTCGAAGATCAGCTCGCGCTCCTCGGACGGTACGCCGGGGCCCTCGTCGTGGACGGTGAGCGAGACGTTCTCGCCGTTTCGGAGCTCGACCGTTACCTCGCCCCCTTGCGGGCTGACTCGCACGGCGTTGTCGAGCAGGATGCGGACGATCCGCGCGATCGAGCCGGGGTCGCCACGCGCCCACACCTGGCCGGCCGAGTCGTCGAGCGTCGAGACGATCCCGCGCTCCTCGGTCCCGAGCTCGAACTCGGCCAGCACGGCACGGCTCAGCTCGCCAAGCTCGACCGGCTCGGAGCGCAGCTGCACCTGGGCGTCGAGCCGGCTCAGGTCGAGCAGGTCGGCCGCCAGCCGGGCCAGCCGGCGCGACTGGGTGCGCGCCCGCTCGAGCAGCGAGTGGGCGTCGGCGAGGTCGGGGTCGCCGCTCTGCAGATCGTCGTGGAGCAGCTCGAGCATCCCGTCGAGCGAGGCGAGGGGCGTGCGCAGCTCGTGCGACGCCGTCGAGACGAACGCCCGGCGGGCCTCCTCCTGGTGCTGGAGCTGCTGCTGCATCTGGTCAAAGGCCCGCGCCAGGTCGCCGACCTCGTCCCGGACGCGCTCGGCGGGGACCTGCACAGGCGGTCCCTCCGCGGCGAGCTGGAGCGCGGCCGACCGGAGGCGGCGCAGGCGCCGGACGATCGTGCCCGACAGCGGGATGCCGAGAATGAGCGTCAGGGCAAGCCCCGCCAGGGCGGCATAAAGGAACGCCCGCCGCACCGTCGACACGGCGGCGCTCACCGTGTCGAGTGGCTTGCGCACCGCGAGCACCCAGTGTTCGCGGGAGCCCCCGGCGACACCCCGCGTGGTGAACGGGATCGCCGCCCTCACGTATTCCGTATCGCCGATCGTCCCGAACGTGAACTCGCGACGTTGGGTTCGGAACGCGAGCGCCACGTCGTCGAACTGATCCGCCTTGTCGAGGTTGCCCTCGGGCGACACGAGGATCGGATTGGCGCCACCGCCGGAGATGTCGGCGTATCCGAGCAGGGCCACCTCCGACGCGCCGGTGGCCGACACGATGTTGCTCTCGGCGACGATCAGCGCCTGCTTGACACTTTTCCCGAGCTCGTACAGCCGATCCTCCTTCTCGGCCGTGGCCTTGGCCGCGCTGGGGCTGATCGCCGCCCCGCCGGTCCCCGATCCGGGCGCGGTGGCCGACGGCGGCGTGATCTCGGAGTACGCCACCAGCCCCGGATCGAAACCCTTGGCCGTGAACGGCGCCGTGGCCTTCGATCCTGCCAGCTCCTTCTTGAGCGTCTCCTTCTCGGCGTTCTTGAGCGACTGCTCGAGCGGTCCGAGGAGCGCCAGCGCCGCCACCGCGAGCGTCGCCACGGCCGTGAACAGGACGACGCCCAGGATCCTGCCGCGCAGTCCAAGCGCCCCGCGGGCCGGGCGGATCCGCATGACTCCTACGCCCCCCTAAGCCGGTACCCCGCGCCCCGGACCGTGATGATGAAGCGCGGCTTGTCGGGCTCGGGTTCGAGCTTCTCGCGCAGATGCCGGATGTGCACGTCGATGGCCCGCGGATCCCGGTAGGCGCTGTCTCCCCAGATCGCCCGCAACAGCTCCTGCCGGTTGAGCAGCCGGCCGGGGTCGGCCATCAGCGCGTCGAGCAGCTCGAACTCGGAGAAGGTCAAACGTACGTGGCGGCCGTCCATGGTCACCTCGCGCTGGGCGCGGTCGAGCGCGATCGGCCCGACGACCAGCACCTCGTCGCCCATCGCGCGCGTGCCGGCCCG
>DATJRS010000214.1:0-5644 GCA_035504535.1 Solirubrobacteraceae bacterium
TCACGCACCAGGGTCAGACAGTCTGATGAACCTTCGCTCTAGGCGCCTGGTGCTCACATGCCTCGGGTGTCGTGCCGGCCCACGGTGTAATCAGGGACACACTCGCGGGCATGCGATGCGATGCTGGCTGCCTGCGTTTCGCAGCCTCAATGACGTGCATCAGAGCCTGCTCAGCACACGCCGAGCCATCGACCGTTACCACAATGTTACGGAACATGAGGTGCTGATCTGGACTCTCTGTACAGAGCGCGGCCCGCACCGTTCGGTAGATCGACGAATGACGTTCATTGCCGCTTACCTTGCCTTCCGTGCCTGGTCACCGGTGACCGGCGCGCCTGGCCGCTCACCGCGCGCCCGACTCACGGCTTCAGGGAGCAGTCGGGTCATCAGAATCAACGCCAGGAAACATCCGACGATCGCGCTCGAAAGAAGATGAGGGCTCCGGTCGCCTATGCGTTTACCTGCTGAGGGCGTTCGCAATGCATGCGTTCGAGCGAGTGCCCGCGAAGCGTTCCCACCGGCGGAGGTTCAGCTTGGTCGGCGAGCACATGGCCCATCTCCGCGCCCCGTTGAAATCGACCGACGACCAGCGCGCCGTCCCCGAGAGAGCAACCAACCGCCCGGCGGCTTAGCCCAGATCCACCGATGGATGAGCTCGGTGGCGCGCGAATGGGTGTGAGAACGGGTCAAGGGCGTCGCTTGCCGGATTTGGGCGGGCTGTGGCATGTCGGGAGCGTGAGTCGGGCGCTCGGTGCTTGGTTCTGGGTGTTGACGTGCAGCGTAATCGCGCCGGTCGAGTGGCCGACCGGTTGGTCGTCGGTGGAGTTGCCCGTGGTGGCGGTCAGGCGACCGGGAGCGCGCGGATGCGGGCCAGCGCTGCGAGGTAGTCGCCGTGCCATGGCCAGCGGGCCGGCAAGTGAAGCGTCCAGCAGCGGCCGTGGCGGGTCAGCCGGCCGGCGATCGTGATCAACCGACGGCGGAGTGTGCGGGCGGCGCGGACGGTGCTGTCGGGCAAGCCGATCAGCTGGGTCCAGCGAAGCAGATTGTGCGCGAGTGCGCCGAGCACGGTCCAGGCGCCGTTGGCGTTGAACTCACCGGACGGGAAGTGCACAAGCGCCTGATCTTTGAGATCGGCGATCACCTGTTCGACGACGGCGTGGTCACGATGTTCAGCCTCCACCAGCGCGATGTCTTCGGCGCGGTTGGTGAGAAACGCGAAGTGACGCCAGTCGGGCCACAGTTCAGCTTGCGGTCCGATCAGCCGGGTGCGGCGGACGATCAGCCGCCGGCCGCCGTGAGTGGTCTCGGCAATCTGGGCCTCACCCTCCTTGGGATAGTCCTCGACCTTCTGCCAGGCACTCTCCTCGATCGCCTCGACCGCTTGGCGAATCGCTTTGTGCATGCGCACCCCGATCGAGTACTGCCAGCCCGCCTTCTCCAACCGAGCGAACACCTTGTTGTTCCAGAACCCGGAGTCGGCGCGCAGCAGCTTGACGCCGGTGGCGCCCGCGCGGTTGGCGCGGGCGATCAGCTCGTCTGTGAAGCGCAGCATCCCCTTGCTCGTGTTCGCCGACCCCGTGCGCAGACGGATGTGCAACACCTCACGAGTGTCAGCCCGGGTGGCGAGAATCGGGTGATACCCGAGCACTTTGGTGTACCCGTAGGCGGCACCCTGCTTGAGGCGACCGCACACCTCGCCAACGAAGCTGTCCACATCGACCACCAACCGCCCGTCGCCGGGACCCGCACCCGCCCGCCAGGCACGCACCAGCGCCTCACCAAGGAGCGCGTCGAGCTGGCGCACGTGCCCGAACGTGAACGCCCGCAGAAACGTCCCGAGCGTCGACGGCGCCGGCATCCAGCCGCCAAGCAACCGTCGCGTCTTGCCTGCCCGCAGCACGTCGCAGTCATCGATGCTGTCGGCGCCGAGCACCATCGCAAATAGCAGCGCCATCACCTTGCGCCCGGCGTTTGCGGCACCCGGCCGGTCACGCCGCAGCCCCACCAACCTACCCGCCGCCGCCTCGATCCCGAGCCGACACGCGAGCGTTGAAACCAACATCACTCCAGCGTCCGAGACCGCCCGCTCGTCGTCGAACTCGACCCGCACACCGTCCAGTCCGACCGGCTCGCCATCATGAACCACGAAGGTGACCTCCTGTCCGCAGGCCCCGGCTGCGCCAATCAGCCGTTAAAGCCCTGCACAGGAGGTCATTCTTCTTTCACAGCCGGACGGAACCGACCCTCCAACACGGTGGATCCAGGCTAAGAGCGCCTGCTGCAAGCACATCAGCCAGTCGAGCTACATGTATGAGAACACGTCGTTGAGTTGATCCGCGTGAGCTGGTCGGTTACCGTCGCGGTCGAGCGCGGCAACTACACGCTCGGGGTCTCGACGCCGTTGAGGAGAAAGTCAGAGATCGTCGCCCGGCGTTCATCGCTTGGGTTGGCACCACGCGGGGCGAAGGCGCTCGGCAGCCCGGACGGCAGTCGTTCGACTCGACGGCGCGAATTTGACGCACGCCTGGACCGCGATTAACTTCCCGTCGTTGCGACTGCGATCCGTCCGAAATCTCAACCTAGAGCGCTCTTGGCGCCGGGTTCTGAGTTGGGCTCGCGGGGACATCATGGATGTCCCGGATCGTTTGCCGTACGAGCTCGCAGATCGCGTGTGGGAGAGCCAGCCTCGGCTGCGGCGGGAGCACGAGGTCCAGCCAGTTCAAGTGGTGATGGCGACGAAGATCGGGACCCAGACGATCCGACCGTTCGTACGTCCACACGTCGGAGACATGCTCCTGTTTCAGGCGCTCATCGACAGGCTCCGAGGCCCCATAGAAGCCGCTTTACCGGAGCGCGACCCCCTGTTCTCGTATCGCCTATCCCGCACAACGGCGGACGATCCGTTCGCCGGGAGTCCCCAATGGCGGGATTTCCACGACGCGTCTGTCCTCGCGGTTGCAGGCAGCGCAGACTCGTATGTCGTTCGTGGTGATCTTTCGAGCTTCTTCCTGACGGTCGATCTATCTCGCCTCCGAGGTGATCTTCTCGACCTTGGTGGCGACGGCGAGGCTATTCGCGATCTCTACGACCTTCTGCAGGCCTGGCGACAGCAAGGCGTTCGCGGTCTCCCACAGGGGCTTCCGCCGTCAGGTCCTCTCGCCAACATCTATCTGCTGCCTCTGGATCGGGTGTTAGAAGACGAGGCGGTTGCCTATTGGCGCTTCTCCGATGACTTCCTGGCACTGACGGAGAACTTCGCATCAGCCAGACGGCTCCTCGATGACTTGGAACGTGTGCTCTACGAGCGCGGCATGTCGCTTGGTTCAGGAAAGACCTCGATCAAGCGCGCGGAGACTGTTCTCTCCGAGCTCGCCACGCCCGAAGAGGCGCTCGATGACGCCGTGCAGTCGATGGTGGATTTGGCCGGCCTCGATTACGGCCCGTCGGAGAGCGACCTCGACGTCGCAAGGCTCGATCTTCTAAAACAGTCGTTCGATGATGCTGTGGCCGAGCTCAGGCGCGACACCTACCCGCGACGTGAGCTGATCGGCGCGCTTCGCGGATTCGCCAAGGAGAGAGACCCTTATGGAGTCGCAGATGTCCGGTATGTAATGGCGAGGATGCCGGGGCTGACTTCCGAGTGCATGCGCTACTTCACAAAGCTACGTGCGCGAGACGCTCCCGAGGTCGGGGAGGCTCTTGAAGTCATAGTGAGCCAAGTCTTCCACCGCGATCAGGAATGGGTCCACATACTCCGCGCTTGTCTGCGGTTGGCGGACCGCCGACTTTTGGGAGTCGCGGACCGTTTCTCCACGCTTGCACTCGAGCATCAATCACCACTCGTGCGAGCGCGCGCCCTTCTCGCTTGGGGCCGCCACGCAGAAGAGAACGAAACGCGGCCTGCGGAGCAGTTCTTTAGTCGAGAAGCTCAGATGTGGCGCGGTTATGCGGTCGCTGCAATGAAGGGGCGGAGTCAAGCCGTGCGCGCGAGTCTCTACAAGCGATGGGCTAGCGAGAACCAGAGCGTCGGGGAACTCATCGAGAAGTTGGATGAGCGGCCAATCAGTTGGAGCCACATGTAGAACCAGACAGCCCGCGGAGACCGGAGTCGTGGCGATCGCCTTCCTGATCCCCCTCCTCCCCGCCGCGCGAGTGCAATGGCGGCGACGAGGCAATCACGCGCGCGGTCGACCCGGACGAAGGCGATGCCACTCAGCAATGGGCGAGCGTCGGCCGGCCCCGGGCGAGTGCGACGGCCGAGAACAGCGGCGGTCCGCGATCGAGCAGGAGAGATTCCTTCGCATGGCTCTTGCCGTCAGGCTCCGGGCCTGAGGCTGCTGGAGGGCGGGATCATTGGGCCGGGCCGCGGTGCGCCGGAGGATGGTGCCGGGTCGAGGGAGAGCTGTCACGCTGGGCTGAGGAGTAAACCTCGGTATACTCTCTCGCACTTGATGACCGAGAGAGAGCTCCAGCGACGCGCGCGGCGCGTCCGTGAGGCGGAAGAGAAGGCCGAGCAAGCTCGGATCTTTCGCGACGCCGGGATTCTCCATGCGGTCGCTGAGGGTCGAACGAAGGCAGAGGTCGCGGGCATCGTCGGGCTCACAAAGGCGGCCGTAGCAAAGATCCTCGACAAGGAGGGCGTGATGAGCGCTGGCTACAGCACGGTGGAGGGATTCATGAATAGCAACGGGCAACAGGTTGTCCGACGTACTGACCGACCCGGAACGGATCACCTACAGGTTGTCTACGTATTGAGATGTATCGAGTGCGGGCACATGTACGGCGCGAACGGGTCGGACATACACTTGCGCCGATGCCCCGAATGCCAAGGCGGTAGGCCGGGTTTGTCGTACGAGTAGAAACCGCTAAGCGGCTCCGCGGTGTATGGCGACGGCCGGGTTTCCGGAACCGCTCACGGTCGCTGCGGCGACGTAACAATCGGCGCTCAACCTTCGGGTCCTCAACCCGAAGGAGCCGGCCACCTGACGAGGGGCGTTGAACCGTTCGGAGCCGAGCGGCTCGTTGCTGCCCGGAGCGGTGGCGGCCGAGCAGCCCTGAACTGACGGGTCTTTGGACGGATTGGCAGCCGATACGGCGAAGCACTCGCCGTGTTCGTTGACGAACGGATCGCGGACACCCGGCGGGGCTGGGCACTGGATCCAAGCAACCCCCTCGCGGGAGACGGGAGGCCCTCGGGCAAGCTGAGACGCTGACATCCCAGTCGCTGCGGCGTACTCTTCGACCGTCGTGTCTGATGCTCGATTGCAGACTGAGCCGATGCCTGCGCCGCCCGCGGCTGCCTCCCCGACGACCTCGGGCGCGCAGATCGGGAAGATCGAGCGCATACCGCTCAGGGAGGTCTGGCGGCATGAGGCGTACGACCTCACAACCTGGCTGGAGGAGAACATCGACGTACTCAACGACGTACTCGAGCTCAGCCTCAGCAACGTTGAACGAGAGCAGGCCGCCGGTGCGTTTAGCGTCGACCTGACCGCCGAGGAGGAGTCTGGTGGGATGGCCGTGATCGAGAACCAGCTTGAACGCTCCAACCACGATCACTTAGGCAAGCTCATCACCTACACGGCAATGATGGAGGCGCGAGTTGCGATCTGGATTGTCGCCGACCCTCGTCCCGAGCACGTGC
>DATJRS010000215.1:0-6028 GCA_035504535.1 Solirubrobacteraceae bacterium
CTGGGTGCGGTTGATCGGCACCGGGCGGCGTTGGGTGAAATGCGTTCGCGTCTGCGATGACGCGTAGCCCAGCGCGGTGTCGACGGTCGAGTTGATCAGCGTCGCGCCGACGAAGCCGGCAATCAGGCCCAGAAGGGCGATGTAGAAGGCCGAAAGGCCGAGGGCCGAGTGGTCGGGCAGCGGGCGGTACGTGGTGCTCGTCAGCGCAATCGGGTTTTCCACTCGGCTGGACAGGACCGGGTTGTCTTTGCTTGCCGGAGTAGCGACCGCCGAGAGGTGCCGGCCGATCTGCGGCGAGATCTTGGCGATGGCCGGGGTGAGCACCCCACTGGCCAGGCTCACCCCCAGGCTGCCCAGGCGATTGTTCTCTTGGAGCTCCACCGCTGCGGTTGCGGGGGGCGTGGCGCCAGGGGTGTGAATTCCGGCGGCGAGCAGCGCCGAGCGGGTGAGCGTCGCCGGGATCACAAGCGTCGCGTACGCGCCGGCTTTGTCCATCTCGGCGTCGGCCCGCCGCGACGTGACTTGCGTCAGGTTCAAACGGCTGGTCACCGCCGAGGAGTGCTCGAGCGTGCTGGCGAGGCTTGCGCCGAAGTTCATGTGGTGTCCGTCGACGACGGCGCCCGAGTCCTGATCGACGATCATCACGGGGAGCCCGCGTAGATGGCCGGTCGGGTTGACGACCGAGCCGAAGTAGACCGTCGCCATCAGCGCGGCGAACACGCTCGCGGTGAGGATCGGAACGATCCAGATCTTCCTGCTGCGCAGGATCTGCCTGGCCCGCACGTACAGCCGCGGGCTCGACGAGGGTGTCGATGTGCTCATCGCAGAAAACCCTTCAGCAACTGCTCGGTCATGTCGTCCCCTTCGTTTCTATTAGCGCGCTGTGGCAGCGCGGCCCGGTATGTGTGCGAACAGCATCCTGCCGGGGTCATCGCACGTCCTCCGTAGCCGACTACGTAACTTGACGGTCGAGCACACTGAGACTGACCTGCGGCTCAAAGATCGCCGCGGTTGCCGATCCCGAGTTTCTGCATCGCCTGGTGCATGTGCGACTCGATGGTTCGCTTGGAGAGCACCAGGCGCTCGGCGATCTCGCCGTTGGACAGGCCGGTCCTGGCAAGCTCGACGACCTCGGCCTCGCGCGGGGTCAGCTCGATCGCGTCGGCGTCTAGACCGCGAATCACCGGGCGTGGTCTGGCTTGCCCGGCGATGTGTAGCTCGCGGCTTCGGGTTGCCGCGCGTCGCGCGGAGTCGCTCCGGCCCGCTTCGACGAATACCTCGGCGGCATCGGCGGCCGCTTCGGACGCATAGAGCAGGGCGCCTATCTCCTGGAAATGGGCTGAGGTCTTGAGCAGCCCGGGAGCGTGGTGGGCGGCGAGATGCGTTGCGTGCGACGCTTTGGCGGCCAGCATGCGGGCTTGACAGCCGTCGCTGAGCTCGGTCAGCTGCGCTGCGATGTGATCGGCCGGTTCGCCCGCGCGCATCGCCTCGTAAAGGAGCCGGCCGGCATAGAGCGGGAGTTGCCGGTGTTCGGTGGCGACGTCGATCAGGATGCCCCGCCCCCGGGTAGTTACGCCATGGGCGATGGCCACCCAGGCCGTGGCCGCTCGCAAGGCGCGGGATTGGATTCCGTGGGGATCGGAGCCCAGCGCGAGGGCGCGGCAGCGGGCGAAGGCCGCGTCGGCGGCCGCCTCGTCACGTGTGCAGGCAGCCCTCCAAGCTTGCGAGTCGAAGGTGATCGCCAGCAGTCCAATCGGATCGTGTTGCTCCTGATGCAGCTGGGCCTCCGCGAGCCAGCGGCCGGCATCGACGAAGCGACCCTCGATCAGGCGCCGATGGGCGAGGGCAAGTGAAGCCAGACCCGCCGCGCCGTGGTCACCGAGCGCGGACGCCTTCTTCATCGTGACGTTCGCCCAGCGCTCTAGCTCGTCCAGCCCCTCGCCCGTATCGGCTGTCGCGGCCACATAGGCGGAGAGGACGACTTCGTCCGTTTCGTCTCGCAGCGGCGGCCTGTGCCGCAGGCGGCGCGCTAGCGCGTCGGCCTCGCGCCCGCGACCGTTGTAGTAGAGCATCGCCAGCTTTACCGCCTCCAGTCGGCGCCGACTGTCGGGGTCCAGCTTCCTGTCGTCGATCAGCACCGAGATCTGCGACAGGATGTCGTTTCGATCCTCGACCGATCCCCACACGGTGCCCCACAGGCGCCACCGAGCCAGGCGCGCCCGCCATCGTTCGTCGTCCGGCCACGACCGCTGCCAACGCCGCAGCAGGTCGCTGAGCTCGTCGGTGCGCATCAGACCAGCGTGGAGAACCGAGGTTTGTTGCACCAGGTACGCGACGGCGGCCTCCTGGGTCTTGATGCTGCTCTCGGCGGCCGTGAGCACCTCTTTGGCTCGTTCGGGCTGGTTGCGAATTGAGTGTGAGCGCGCCAGCACCAACGCGGCCTCGACTCCGGCCCCGGCCTCGACGGCCTGCTCGGCGAGCTGACCGGCGAGCTCGGGATCACCGCTGAGGTTCGCCGCACGCGCGGCATCCAGCAGGGTTGCCTTGGGCACGCGCTCGCCGGCGTCGGTTAGCCAACGCGCCACTCGCAGCGCACGGTCGGGGGAGAGCTGGTCCTGGGACTGCACCGTCTCGGCCAGCCGCAGGCGGGCGCGATTTCCACGCAGGCTCCCAAGCGATGCGCGGACCGTCTCGGCGTACAGCGGATGCGCCAGTCGTATCTCAGCGTGGCGTCCCGAGCCCTCGATCGCAATCAGCCCGCGCTCCTCGAGCGCGGTGAGCCGACCCTGCCCAACCATCTCGGCGAGCTCCGCTATCTGTAGCGGCTCGCCCAAGGCGAGCAGCTCGAGCGTCTCCCGCTCGCCATCGCTGACGCCCGCTAGGCGCTCATCGACGATTTCGCTCAGCGAGCTGGTGATGGGGAGCGGTGCCCGCTGCCGCCACAGCCCATCGCGCCGCTCGAGGGCGTCGCTTGCCAGCGCGCCGAGCACAAGCTCACGGACATACAGTGGGTTGCCGCCGCTGGTCTCGCAGATCCAGCTTCTCACCCGCTGCTCAACCGGCCCGCCCAGCATCGCCTCGAGCAGCCGCTCCGTGTCAGCCTGACCGAGATAACCCAGCTCGAGCCGCGGCGACTCCAGATCCTTCCACAGCGACACGATCGCGTCCGGACACGGCTCGTCGCTCCGAACCGTCGCGACCACGAACGCGGCGGAACTGGTGGCAAGGTGCAGAACCAGAGCCGCCGAGGTCGGGTCGAGCAGCTGCCCGTCATCGACGCCGATCACCATCTGACCGGCGCCCGCACTTTCCCGCAGCGCCTGAGTGCTGCGTCGCAACAGCTCGAACCGATCCTCGGAACGTACCTCCACCGGGATCACGGCGGCGAACGCCCCCAACGGCACGCTCGCGGCGCTCCTGGTGGCTTGCGCCCAGGCGGCGTGGGCGCCGTCCCGGTCTGCTCTTTCCAGCGCCTCGCGCGCCAGCCGAGACTTGCCCACGCCCGCGTCTCCCTGCAGCACGAAGGCTCTCGAACCGGCGGCACGAGCATCCGCGATCCGCGCGAGCTCTGGCTCACGTCCGATTACCGGCCAAGCTGGCACGGGAAAACGCCGTGACCGCTCCTCGGCAGGCGCATCACCCTGGCCGTCGAGTGCACCTGATCCGCGCCGAGTGGGCAAGCTCCCTAGCGGCGGCGCGGGCTCACGCGTCTGCCATTCCAGCATCTCATCGTCCGACTGGCCGGGTGCTCAGCGAATCTTGCGTCCCGCCTGGCCGCGACCGGCTCCCCAATGCCGGTGGCGTCTGGGCGGAAGGGACCGGGGTCAGACGGCCGCGAGGGTCGCTTCGGGCGCGAGCGCTTCGCGCATGCGCACCTCGGTCTCATTGTCCAGCGCGATCTCGATGATCCCGGCGCCGTAGGGGTGGAGTCGCGCAACGCGTTGTAGGGCTTTCGCCCGAGCAGGATCAGCGCCGCCCCGCCTGAGATGACACTGCTGCCGAGTCGTTTCCGGAACGGATCATCGATCCCGGCGTCGTCCGGCCCGCCCCGCGCCGTACCGGCCGCCAGCCCGATCAGCGGCACGATGAGCGGCAGATCTATCACACCGCCCACGGACCCCGCCGTCGGCGGCGCAACGGTCGGGATAACCATCGCGACGAGATCGTTCGTCGAATTCGGTTGGTCGATGGTTGGCGTCCCCGACGCTCGCCGTGCGGGATCGACTTGCTCGGTGCCGCGCTGTCCGGCAAGGCAGCTCGTCTCCATGCGAGCAGGATCTCTCCTCGGCGAGCTGCTGTCGTCAGTAGCCAATTACTGATCTCGGCGAAATGCGCTTACTGAAGACGCGTCTCGCGCCACCGAGTCTTCATGGGCGCGTTGGTCGCGAGCCAACCGACGACCGCGCTCAGTAGCGGATCCCGATCCCAGTAATCGAGCCCGGACGATTCCGTGCGTCGCACCGAAGAAATCCTCGCTGTCCGCTGCCAGCCAGGGAGAGGAGCCTGCTCATGCAAGATGCCCGCCCGCCCCGAAATACCGATCAGCCAACGCTGTTACCAAATGGCCGATGACCCCTCTCTGACTGTTTGCGCGATGTCCGCGCCGGGCGCCACCATCTTTCTATGTGCGCCGCGCGGCTGTCAGCTCGTTTCGCCGCTGAGCTGCTGCTCATCGTCCTCGAGCTCGTGCTATTGCCTGCGCGGCTGGTGGCGATGCTGGTCGGCGCCGTGCTCGTGACGGTCGGTCTTCTAGGCGTGCCGGTATGGCTGATTCAGCTTCTCCTCTCCATCGCGGCCGGTTCGCACGGAGCGGGTCCCCTTCCAGCTTGGGAGATGTGTGTGCTGCTCGCTGCTGCCGTTCCGGCCGGCGTTGGGGTTCTCGAACTCGCGAATCTGCATCGAAGCTCAGAGTCTGTCGAAGCGCTGTCGCCGGCCGAGGGGGCGATCGACGCGAATCGACTGGAAGAGTTCGGTACCGCTGGTGGCCCCGACAGTTCGACCGCCGCGGAGCGATTGGCCCCGGTCGCGCTCGAGGTCCGTAAAGCACGTGCACTCCATGCGCGGTTCGCAAGACACCAATTGCGACTCCGGACAGCGAGCAGGAGCATCGCGGGCGTTCGCCGCCGCCGACGCGGCGGTCACTAACCACGGCGGCCGGACGGCTCCGCCGAGCCGTCGATTTGTCGTGAATCCTGGATTCGCTCGCTTAAGAAGCATGGCCGCTCGCCAGTACGCCGCGCCCACCCGACTCCTGGTTCTACCGGTGTCGCTCGGCGTGCTGGCAGCGGCCACACTGGTCGTCTGGGCAGGCCCCGAGCTCGCAGGCTGGGTCACCTCCGGCCAGCTTGCGCCGCTCGGCTTCTGGCAGGCCCAAGGGGCCGCGATCCGTGCCGTCCTCGGCCTCCGCGCGGCGCTGAGCTATCCAGCTCCACTTCGCCGGGCGCTGTTGGAGCCACAGGGATTCTGGGTGGTACAGGCGTTGCTCGTGATCACGCTCGTCACGCTTGCCGGCTCTGCCCTTCGCGCAGTCGACGTGCGCGCGAGCCGCCCTGTAGCTGATAGGCGCTGGTGGCAGATTCGTGGTCTGCGGCCACGGCCATTCGCGAGGCCACGCACGCTCAGCGAGCTACTCGTAAGCGCGCCGAACCCGGAGCGCATCGTTATAGGTCATTACGGGCGACCGGCGCGGCTCTTGGCGGTCGGCTCGAACGTCCAGGCCGTTGCGATCGCGGCGCCGCGCTCCGGCAAGACCTCTGGGGTGATTATTCCGGCGCTGCTCGAACACCGGGGAGCGTGTGTCAACACGACGGTTCGAACCGACGTCCTGCAAACCACAATCAAGCGCCGACGGGAGCTCGGCCGCGTGTGGGTTTGGAATCCCTTCGGTACGAGCACGGATTCGTGGAATCCGCTTCACGGATGCCAGGATTGGGAGCACACGCTGCTCGTTGCCCGGTGGCTCGGCAACGCCGTCAGGCTCGGAGCAACTCATACCCAGGAGTACTTCGATCAAGAAGCCGAGGGGCTC
>DATJRS010000216.1:0-58851 GCA_035504535.1 Solirubrobacteraceae bacterium
CTCGAGCTCCTCGTTGGAGGACTGGAGCTCCTCGTTCATCGTCTCGAGCTCCTCGTTGGTCGACTGGAGCTCCTCGTTGGTCGTCTCGAGCTCCTCGTTGGTCGACTGGAGCTCCTCGTTGGTCGTCTCGAGCTCCTCGACCGTCGACTGGAGCTCCTCGTAAGCCTGCTCGAGCTCGCGCTTGGAACCGGCCAGCTGCTCCTCGAGCCGCTGGGTCTCGGTGACGTCGAGGTAGGTGATGCTCGTGCCCATCGACACGCCGTCCGCGAGCAGCGGCATCAGGCGAATGTCGAGGACGCGATCCGTGTCGCCGGCCCGCCATTGCACCGCCTTTGCCTCGATCGGCCGCAGGTCCCGATCGAGCGTGTCGAGGTTGCTGCGCAGCTCGAGCGGACGGTAGGACAGCTCCAGGTCCTGAAGCGGGCGCCCGAAGTCGTTGAGCCCGAGGGCGAACAGCCGACGGGCAGAGTTGTTGGCCATGACCAGAGTGCGGTTGTGGTCGAGCACGACTTGGGCGGGACCCGTGATGTCGAATGCGGCCTCACGGAGGTTCTCCGCCTCGGTCGGCGCGGCGCTACGCGCCGTGTCGCCCGCCATCACCCGCACCCGGTCGCGGAGGGTGGGCTTGATCACCTTGCGGAACACGCGCCGCTTGAGCTCCACCGGCGAGAACAGGTCCGTATGGGTGATCAGCATCTCGGACTTGCCCAGCAGCAGATACCCGTCGTCGTCCAGCCCGAAGTGGAAGCGGCGCAGGATGTGCGCCTGCGTCTCGGCCGTGAAGTACATGAGCGTGTTGCGGCACACCAGCATGTCGATGCGCGAGATCGGGGCGTCCTGGACCAGATCGTTGCGACCGAAGATCACGCACCGCCGCAGGTCCTTACGGAACATGTAGCGCTGATCGGTGCGCTCGAAGAAGCGCTCGAGCGCGTCGTGCGGCACGTCCTCGATCTGGCGCGGGAGATAGGCGCCGTGGCGGGCGTAATCGAGCGCTTCCTCGTCGACGTCGGTGGCGTAGATCTTCACCCGCTCGCGGAAGGGCGCGTCCCCCATCACGCGCGCGAGCACCATCGCCACGGTGTAGGGCTCCTCGCCCGACGCGCAGCCGGCGCACCACACCCGGATCGGGTCCTCCGGCTCCCGCGCCGAGAGCAGTTGCGGGATGACCTCGCTCGCCACGTACTCCCACGTCTGCGGGTCGCGGAAGAAGCCAGTGGTGTTGATCAGCAGCGTGTTGAACAGCTCGGCGAACTCCTCGCCGTGGAGCTCGAGGTAATCGAGATAGTCGTCGTAGCGCTCGGCCCCGACCACGCCCATCCGCTTGGCGACGCGGCGCTGGATGGTCGTGCGCTTGTAGCCGGTGAAGTCGAACCCGCGCGTCTCCTTGATGAAGGTAAGGAGCGCCTCGAGCGTCATGTCCGCGCGCGGCGGATTCATGCCGCTCCCTCCTCACCGACGCCGTCGTCGTCGTCCTCCACCCGCCGGAGGGTCGTCTGGGCCGCGCCGGTGAGCGCGTTGCGGACGATCAGAGCCTGCTCGGCCGCCGCTTCGCTCTGGCGCCGGAACCGGCGTGTGGAACGCCTCTGACCGCGCTTCTCGGCCTCCTCGGCCATCCGCTCGAGCAGGATGGCCCGGTCGTTGAGGGCACGCACGGCGGCCCACAACGCCGATTCGACGCTGTCGGCTTGGGCCTCGACCAGTGTGTCGGGCGAGTAGCGATGGCCGACCCGGCACTCCCACTGAAGGACCCCCGCCTCGGGCCGCTCCGTCAGGACGCCGCCGCACTCGGGACAGATCGCGCTGACGGGCTCGCCCTCGAGCGGACCGCGCAGGCCCTTGGCCGGATTGGCTCCGGCCGTCGGCGGGTTCGGCTCCGCCGGGGGCGGGTCTGGGTCAGGAGGCTCGGATGACGCGCCCGGCGAAGGATCCTCTCCCTTCACCATTGCCGCGATCGTACTCGCCACGCGATCCGATTTCACGATCGCGTCGACCGCCACGTTCGCGATCGCGCTCGCCGGCATGCCACCGTACATCGCCTCCTCGGGATCCTGGACGATGGTGGCGCCGCCGCTGGCCTTGATCACCGCCAGACCCGCAGATCCGTCGTCGCGGGTCCCGGACAGGATGACCCCGACCACGCGGCTGTCGAGGGCCTCGGCGGCCGAGCGGAACAGGACGTCGATGGCAGGTCGATGGCCGTTCTCACGTGGCCCGACCGTCAGGCGCACGTGGCCGTCCTCAACCACCAGATGGTGATCAGGCGGCGCGACGAGGATCAGCCCCTCGCGCAGCCGGTCACCATCGCGCGCCGCCCGGCACGGCAAGCGGCCGGCCCGCCCGAGGATGTGAGCGAGCATGCTGGGGCTGCTTGGCGCGATGTGGAGCACGACACACACGGCGGCCCGCAGGTCGTCCGGCAAGTCCCTTACCACCCGGGTGAGGACCTCGACACCGCCCGCCGAGGCGCCGATCACCACCAGGTCGCGGCGACCGTCGGAGCTTTGGACGCTGCGATCAACGCTCATAAGTGCAGAGCCTACGCTCAGTGTGGCGACTGCACCACGTTCCACCGCCCGGCCTCCGCATCACCGCGCGGCCAGCGGCTCCTCCTCTTCCCAGTCGGCGAGCGCGCGCCGAACCGCCCGGTCGAACCGCAGCGGCGTGACGCCGAACAGCCTCGCCATCTCCTGCGCCGCGTCCGCTGAACGCGGCAGCACGTCTGCGTTCAAGCTCCCCATCAGAGCGCGCACGAGGGCGAGGTCGGAGCCGGCGATCGTTGACGCGACCGCCGCAAACGTGGGCGCTGTAAAAACCGGCAAATTGACCTCGGGCCGGTCCACCCCGAGCTCCGCCGCGATGCCGTGCAGCATCTCCGCGTAGGTCAGGACGTCCGGCCCGACGACGTCGATCGAGCGGCCTTCGGTGCGGTCGATCAACGGCGTGCGCACCAGGCACTCGATCACGTCGCGCTCGGCGACCGGCTGAGTGCGCCGGTGCCGCCACGGCGGGAGCGGAAGGACGGGCAGGCGCTCGATCAGACGGACCATGAGCCGGAACGACGGACTGTGGGCGCCGATCACGATCGACGCGCGCAAGCCGGTGGCGCGGGGCAGGTTCTCCATGAGAATCCGCTCGACCTCTAGTCGCGAACCCATATGCGGCGAGGGCCGGCCATTGGGCGCGATGCCGCCCAGGTACACGACGCGTTCGACGCCGGTCCGGCGGCAGGCGGCGGCGAAGTTGTTCGCGGCCTGCCGATCGCGGGCCTCGAAACTCGTGGTGCCGGCCTCCATCGAGTGCACCAGGTAGTACGCAACGTCACATCCCTGCAGCGCAGCATCGAGCCCGTTGTCCTGCAGCACATCGCCCCGCACCGTCTCAACCTGGGCCTCGTCCGAGACCGGGCGCGGGTGACGCGACAGCGCTCGCACCGGGCGGCCCTCGGCGACGAGCGCCTTGGTGAGGAGGGTGCCGACGTAGCCCGTCGCGCCGACAATCAGATCCACGCGGGCTGAGGATAGGGACGTACCCGTCCAGCGCGATAATCGAGGAGGTGGACGTCAGCCCCTTCCGGATCGAGCGCTACTACGCGCGCTACGAGTTCACCACCCGCTACATGCTCTCGAGCAGCGACTGCGAGTCGCGGACGATCGCGGAACTGCTCGAACTCGAGCCCGACGCCCAGCAGCGACTCCTCAACACCTGGTGCGGCTACACCGAGTCCCCCGGGCCGCGCGAGCTGCGCGAGGCGATCGCGGCGCTCTATGAGCGCATCGACCCCGACGAGGTAATCGTCACCTCGTGCGCGGAGGAAGGCATTCTGCTGCTCTACCAGGCGCGGCTCGGCGCGGGAGACCATGCGATCGTCGAGACCCCCTGCTACGAGTCAGCGCTCGAGCTCGCCCGCCACACCGGCGCCGAGGTGAGCCCGTGGCGGCGGCGCTACGCCTCAGGCTGGTCCCACGACCTCGACGCGCTCGAAGCGCTCCTGCGCCCCGAAACCCGGGTGATCTACGTCAACCAGCCGCACAACCCGACGGGCACGCTGATGGCCCGCGACACGTTCGAGCACGTGGCGGGGCTCGCGCGAGCCCACGGGCTCACCCTGTTCAGCGACGAGGTGTATCGCGAGCTCGAGCACGACCCGGCGACTCGCCTTCCCGCGGCGTGCGACATCGATGAACGGGCGGTGTCGCTCGGGAGCATCTCCAAGAGCTATGGGCTGCCGGGGCTGCGACTGGGCTGGCTCGTTGCGCGCGATCCAAGTCTCCGCGAGGCGATCATGCGCTGGAAGGACTACACGACGATCTGCTCGAGCGCGCCCAGCGAGGTGCTTACCGCGGTCGCGCTGCGCCACCGCGAGGTGCTGCTTGAGCGCAACCTCGGGATCGTCGCGCACAACCTGCCACTGCTCGAAGCACTGTTCTCGCGCCATCCGGAGACGTTCGAGTGGGTCCGGCCGGCGGCGGGGCCGATCGGGTTTCCGCGTGTGTCCGGCGTCGGCGACGTCGATCGCTTCTGCGAGCGCCTGGCGGATCTGGGGGTGCTGCTGCTCCCGGGGTCGGTGTATGACGAGCCCGGTCATGTCCGGGTCGGCTTCGGCCGGGCCAACCTGCCCGAGGCGCTGGACGTGTTCGAGGCAGGACTGGCGACGCCGGCGGCGGCTTGACCGCGTTCGCCGACGTCGTCGAGGCCTCGGGGCTCGTCACCGCCACGAGCTCGCGCTCGCGCAAGGTGGCGATCCTGGCCGAGCTGCTCCAGCGGCTCGAGCCCGACGAGATCCCGATCGTCGTCGGGTTCCTGTCCGGAGTCCCGCGCCAGGGCCGGATCGGGGTCGGCTACGCGGCCGTGTATCGAAGCGCGGCCGCGCCCGCCGTGGAGCCGTCGTTGACGGTGTGCGAGGTCGATTTGGGTATCTCCGAGATCGAAGCCGCTACCGGAAGCGGGTCGACTGCCGAGCGGCGGCAGCTTCTCGACGCGCTGCTGGCGCGCGCGACCGCGGAGGAGGCGGCTTTCCTCAGGCACCTGTTGACTGGGGAGCTGCGCCAGGGCGCGCTCGCGGGGATCATGGCCGACGCCGTGGCCAAGGCGGCCGGCGTGCCCGCGGGGTTGGCCCGGCGCGCGCTGATGCTCTCGGGCGATCTGACGCGGATGGCCCAGATCGCTCTGGTCAGCGGCGAGGCCGGGCTGCGTTCGGTCGGCTTTGAGATATTCCGTCCGATCCTCCCGATGCTCGCCTCGACCAGCGCCACCGTGGCCGAGGCGGTGGCCGGCTTCGAGCGGGCGTCGGTCGAGTGGAAGCTCGACGGGATCCGCATCCAGATCCACCGCCGCGGGTCGGAGGTCCACATCTACACCCGCAACCTGAACGAGATCACGGACGCGTTGCCCGGGGTCGCGGCCACGGTGCTGCGCCTGCCCGTCTGGCAGGCCGTGCTCGACGGCGAGGCGCTGTGGATGTCCGAGGACGGACCTGGATCGTTCCAGTACACAGTCTCCCAGATCGACTCCGGCGCCTTGCCCGAGGGGATCGTGACCTTTCTGTTCGATCTCCTGCACCTGGATGGCCGGGACCTGCTCGACGTGCCGCTGTACGAGCGCCTCGCGCTTTTGGAGGCGATCGCGCCGCAGCTGAAGATCCCGGGTGTCATCACCTCCGACGCCGAGGAGGCCGAGCGCGTGTCCGAGGAGTCGCTGAGCGCCGGCCACGAGGGCGTGGTGGTCAAGGACGCCGCCTCTGTATACGCCGCCGGTCGACGCGGCCAGGCGTGGCGCAAGGTCAAGCCAGTCCGGACCTTCGACCTGGTCGTGCTCGGCGCCGAATGGGGCCACGGCCGCCGCCGCGGCTGGCTCTCGAACCTCCACCTCGGCGCCCGCGACCCGAGCTCCGACTCGTTCGTGATGGTCGGCAAGTGCTTCAAGGGCCTGACCGACGAGCTCCTGCGCTGGCAGACGGACGAGCTGCTGGCGCGCGAGGTCGACCGGCGAGGGATCGCAGTCCTGGTCCGGCCCGAGCTGGTGGTCGAGATCGCGATCGACGGCGTCCAGGCCTCGACCCGCTACCCGGGCGGCGTCGCCCTGCGCTTCGCCCGGGTTAAGCGCTACCGCCCCGACAAGGACGCCGCCGAGGCCGACCTGATCGACGACCTGCGCGCCCTTCTGCCCACGGCGCCGGCGGCATCGAGCGAAGTGTCACCATAGCTCTCCGACTAAGCGGCCGCCGTAGGTCGCCTCGCTCGGCCGCCCCGCCGCGCTGGGCGGCCTGCATAGCATGACATTTCGTCGCCCCCGGGCCCGCCGCGCCACCACGCGCATATAGGTATACATATATAGATATCTGTATACCTATATATGTATGGGGCGCTAGCGGAGTACGGAGTCGGTGATGGTCGGCGGGTGGGCGCCGAGGAAGAAGATCCCGGGCAGGCCGGCGGTGTGGAAGCCGGCGTTGGGGTTATCCCGCAGCGTCGAGTCGGAGATCGTCATCGTGCCGGTGCGGTCGTCGCTCACGAAGAAGATCGCGCCGCCGCCCTCGTTGGCGTGGTTGCCGATGAACACGCTGCCGCGGATCGTCAGCGCCATCCGGTCGCCGTCGTTGTAGATCGCGCCGCCGCTGCCGCCACCCGGCGTGCCCGACCGGGCCGGATTGGCGCCCGCGCCGATGGCGCGATTGTCGATGAACCGGCTGTTCAGCACCGTCCAGGAGACGCCGATGCTCGAGAGCGCGGCGCCGTTGCTGCATGCGTTGTCGGTGAACCGGCTCCCCACCACGGACACGGGAAGGTCGTCGTACTGCGAGAGGGCCCGCACGGCACCGCCCCCCAGGTCGGGGCCGTAGTGGTCGCAGCGGTCGCCGGTGAACGTCGAGTCGATGATCTCCAGGCGCCCGCCCCGCGCGAAGATCGCGCCCCCGCCGCCGCCGTCGAAGTGCTGGCCGGTCGAGTTTCCGTCGATCAGCGCCAGGTTCTGGATCACCAGCCGCGGCGTCGCCTGATCCTGGCAGTGAGACGTGGTCCACACCTGTGCCGGATCACAGGTGTCCATGTAAAGGATCCGCCGCCGGCCCTGGCCGCTGAGGGTCACCAGGCCGCCGCCGTCGAGCACCACCCGCGCGCTCGTGTTCCTGACCTTGGCGGTCGCGTTCATCCGGATCGTGACCGGATGCGGCCCGCACGAGAAGCGGATGATTCCGCCGGCGCGGACCGCCGCGACCACGGCCGCCGACGTGCAGCTTGCGGGTGTTCCATGCCCCACCACGCGGTCCGGATGCGCGGTGTCGACCGGGTGGGGAGCGGCCGCGGTGGTCGACGGCGCGCTCGCGGCCAAGCACGCCGCCACAATCAAACTCGCAATCGCACTCGCCGCCAGGTGTCGCACCCCGCAAGGTTAGTCGCGAATTCGCCGGGCGACTCGGGCTCCTCCGGGACCGCCGCGGTCGCGTCCGGCATCTCAGCGCGCGTCCGGCATCTCAGCCCGCGTCCGGCATCGCAGCCCGCGTCCGGCAGATCAGCGCGCGTCCGGCATCCCAGCCCGCGTCCGCCATATCAGCGCGCGACGGCCACGATGGCCTGCAGGCGAGACGTCGCGATCGACCAGGCGAGCCCACCGACGATCGCGAGCGCCACGAGGGCGGACAAGATGAGGTTGAGGATGAAAAAGCCGGTCATATCTGTCTCCTCCGTGGAGTGACGCTGTTGTAACCGGCAGGATCGCGCGGTCCGGGTCGCGCGAACACGGCCCCTTGGGTGAGGCATCCACACCCCGCCGCCAGGGCCACGAGCGCTCGGCTCGTGGCCCTGGAACCTGGATTCGCGGCGGATCGTTTAGCTGACCGCGAGGCCGGCCGCCGTGGCGCCGGCCGGCAGCGGCACCGAGCCCTGCTCGGTGAGCTGGCCGCCGTTGACGGCGAATACGCCGACCGTGCCGGCGGCGGTCTCGTCAACGTAGAGCGTGCGACCGTCCGGGCTCAGCCGAGCGTCCACCGCCCCGACGCCGGCCTGTGCGCTGACCGGGGTGGACCCAAGCAGCGTCAAGGCGCCGTTCCCCGCGATCGAGTAGCTGGAGATGCTGCCCGACGCGGTGTTGACCGTGAACAGGAACCGCCCGTCGTGGCTGATCTCCACCCAGCACGGCGCCGTCTGGTCGTCGGCGAACGGCGAGCTCCCGATCGACGACAGCGCGCCGTCCGGCGCGGCATAGAACGCGGAAACCGTCCCGGTGCCCGCTCCCACGTTGTGCGCGTTCGAGACGAACAGCTGGTTGGGGTTGGTCGGGCGGAACTCGCTGCCGAACGGACCGAGCCCCTGGGCGGCGAACGGGGAGCCGGGCGCAGCGATCAGCCGCCCGTCGAACCCGACGCGGAAGCTGTCGATCTGCGAGCTGGCCACCAATGTCCCGGCCAGCTTCGTCCCGGTGGAGTTGAACAGCACGTCTCCGGGCTGGGCAGTGCCAGCCAGCGGCACGGTGGAGCCGGGCAGCGGCCGCAGCCGGCCATCCCAGCTCAGCGTGAAGCCCGTGAAGTTCGAGTCAGCGGCACCCGCGTTGGCCACGTAGACGAGCCCGTTGTGCTCGGTCACGCTAACCGGCTGCGCGCCGTCGGAGGACACGACGCCGCCGGGCACCGCCTCCAGCGCACCGCCGCGCCCGATCCGCAGGACCGAGATCTGGTTGCTTCCCGCGTCGACGGCGAGCACGAAGCGGCCGTCGCTCGAGACCTGGATGGCGCCCTGTGAGGCGAGGCCACTACCCAGGCCTGCGCCACCCGCGGCGAACGGCGAGCCCGGCACGGGCGTCAGGCTGCCGTCCGCGTGGCGGACGAAGGCGGCCACCGTGTTGGTGCCGGCCGTGTTGTCGTTCAGGTAGACGTAGCCGCGATTGTTCGAATAAGCGGCGCCGCCTCGGCTCCAATGAGCCGAGGCGACGGCCGGAGCGGCGACCGCTCCGGCTACCGCCAGCAGGGCAGCAAGGATCGTTCGAGGCCACCGCCTCGAGAGATAACGCATGGGGGTTCTCCTATGAGGGTTGATTGGCGGTCGGGCAAGGCAAGGCGCGTCCGTCGCCGCCTCTCCCTGGACTAATCAGTCCACCCGATTGGACCACCGCCCCCGTCACCTTTCAACCGCCGGAGGCTCGATGACACAGAATCGTTAGACCTATGAACTGCGCCGTTAATACCTATGAACTGTCGGTAAGCACCATGCAAAAGTCACCAAAGCCCCCCGGCCCCGAAACCGGCTTGGCGAGATAAGCATGGACCGAATGCCTATGTCGCCACGGCGGGTTCGGGGGTGGGAGCCTGGCAGGTTCTACATGGTCCTCAGGGCGCGCCGGCTCAGTTCACCGCCGAGCGCGTGAACACGCGGATCGAGATCGCGGTGAGGGCCACGGCCCACACGGCCACGACGGCCAGGCTGAGCCACGCCTCCAGCGTCACGCTGTGCATGCCCCAGATGTCGTGCAGGCCCTTGCCGTTCGGGTCGATGAACCCGTAGCGCATGAGCGCCAGCGCGTGGGTGAGCGGGAATACCTTGGCGATCGCCGTCAAAACGGCCGGCATCGCGCCGATCGGGTAGAGAGCCCCCGCGAAGAAGAACGGGAGGATGGCCAGCACCGGGGTGGCTCCGACGTAGTCCTCCTGCTTGCTCACCCGGCTGGCGAGCGTCTCGGCCACTCCGTACATGAACACCGTGAACAGCAGCGCGGCGGCGATGAACCAGGCGAGGCCGGACCCGGTGATGTGAAACGCGCCGCCCCGGAGCGCCGACAGGCCGATCAGGACGGCGACCTGCAGGGTGGCGAGCCCGACCGCGACGATCAGGTTGCCGAGCACCAGGTAGGCCCGGGGCACGGGCGCGGCCAGCAGCTCGCGTTGTGCGCCCGAGTGACGATCGACGAGCACGCTCAGACCGGCGAAGATGCAGCTCAGCGGAATCACCAGACCGACCGCGCCGACTCCGACGAACGAGGTGTAGTCGATGTGGGAGTGCAGGCCTCCGGTGGCGACCTTGAGCGCCGGCGCCACGACCAGGGCCAGCAGCGCCGGTCCGAGCAGCGGCACGAGGATCTGACGCGGCGTCTTTGAGGTGAGCGACGCCCGGCGCCTGGCGAGCGTGAGCAGCACGCTGGCCGGCCGGGGACGGCTGGGCGCGCGCAGCGGGATCGATGGGGCTTCTGCGATGGCGGACATGGGATGAGCTCCTTCCGGGGTGGTCAGGCCGCGGGTCGTCAGGCCGCGGGGCCTCAGGCGGCTTCGGCGATGCGAGCGCCGGTGAGTTGCAGGTAGACGTCGTCGAGCGTGGGGGTGCGGGTGGCGATCTCCGACACATGCAGGCGATCCGAGTCGATCACCGCCAGAGCCGAACTCGCGGCGTGCTCATGCAGGGGAACCGTGACGCGCGCACCGACCGCGAAGGAGTCGGCCCGGGCGATCCCCCGGTCGCGCAACGCCGCGAGCGCGGCGGGCGCGCTCCCGCTCACCCGGAACTCGAGGATCTCGCGCCCCAGCCCAGCCAGCAGCGCCTGGGGGCTGTCGAGCCCGACGATCGTCCCCTGGTGGATGATCGCGACCCGGTCGCACAGGCGCTGGGCCTCGTCGAGGTAGTGCGTCGTGAGGACGATTGTCATGCCCTCGCGGCCGCGCAGCCCAGCGATCACGTCGAGCAGCTCGTGCCGGATGCGGGGATCGAGTCCGACGGTCGGCTCGTCGAGGAACAGGACGCGGGGGGAGGACACCAGCGCCCGCGCGATCTCAAGCCGTCTTCGCTCCCCTCCGCTGTAGCTCCCGACCGGTCGGCCGATCAGCTCGGTGAGTCCCACCGCCTCGACCAGCTCCCCGATCCGCAGGGCGGCCGGCGCCTCAGGGACGCCCCACAGCCGGGCGTGGAGCTCGAGGTTGGCGCGTCCGCTCAGGCCCCGGTCGACGACGGCGTCCTGGAACACAACGCTGCTCACACCGCGGGCCAGCAGCGGCTGGGTGGCCGCGTCATATCCGGCCAGCCGCGCGGTGCCGGCGGTCGGCGCGACGGTCGTGGTCAGCATCCCGATCGTCGTCGACTTGCCGGCGCCGTTCGGCCCCAGCAGGCCGAACACCTCGCCACGGGCCACTGAGAACGAGATCCCCTTGACCGCCTCCACCCCACCCGGGTACGTCTTGCGCAGGCCGGCAACCTCCACCGCCGGCACTTCGTCCACTACCTGCATGGCCACCTCTCCCTTCGCTTCATCGGTCGTATTCCTTCACGTGACGATACAGTAACGTAACGCTACAGGCAAGTTACGTAATTATGAACGAACTAGGAAGCCCGAATCCCGATCCGGACCAGGATGCTTCTGCGAGACTTGCGCCGATGCCAGGGCGCAAGCAGGCCGAGACAACCGATCCAGTCCGGGCCCGGGCCGCCGGGCGCCCGCTCGATGAGAACGTCGATACGGCGATCCTCGACACCGCCTGGCGGCTGCTGCTCGAGGACGGCTACGCGCGCATGTCGATCGCGCGCGTGGCCGAGGAGGCCCGCGTGGGCCGCCCCGCCATCTACCGCCGCTACCGGGACAAGTCGGAACTGGTTGCCGCGGTGCTGGCCAGCAAGGCGGCCCAGGCGGCACCGATCGACACGGGCAGCACCCGGGGCGATCTGGTCGCCCATCTGGAGTTCGCCCGGCGGCGGTTCGCGGTCGAGCTGGCCGGGACCCTGCTCGTCGAGGGTCGCAAGCACCCGGAGCTCCTCGACGGCTTCCGCCGGGACATGCTCAAACCTCGAGTCGGCGACATCGCCGCCGCGCTCGAGCGGGGCAAACGGCGGGGCGAGGTTCGCCCCGACCTCGACACCGAGGTGGCGGTGCACGCGCTGATGGGCGCCTTCCTCTATCACCGGATCGCCGAGGGCCAGCCGAAAAAGGGCTGGAGCGAGCACGTTGTGGACCAGCTCTGGCCGGCGTTCGCCGCGTGATCGACGGCACCCCGGCGGGCGCCGTGGCTGCTCCCGTCGCCCGCCGTGGATGCTCCCGTCGCCCGCGATGCGGGCGCCGTGGTTGCTCCCGTCGCGCACGATGGTGGATGATGCAGCGCGCGCCTGGCTAGAACCACGACCCGGAGGCACGGAGAGATGAAGACGCAAGCGGCAGCTCTGTGGGAATACGGCGGCGACTGGGAGATCGACGAGCTGACGCTCGACGAGCCCAGGGCCGGGGAGGTACTGGTCCGGCTCGCGGCCTCCGGGCTTTGCCACTCCGATGAGCACGTCAGAGTCGGCGACCTGCCGATGGAAGCGCTGCCTGCGATCGGCGGCCACGAGGGCGCCGGCGTCGTCGAGGCGGTCGGGCCGGAGGTGCATTCGGTGGCCGAGGGCGATCACGTGGTGCTGAGCTGGATCCCCAGCTGCGGGCGCTGCCATTCGTGCGTCATCGGCCGGACCAACCTGTGCGATCTCGGAGCCGGCGTGCAGGTCGGACTGCAGCAAGACGGCACGAGCCGTCACCACGTCCGCGGCCAGGACGCCCGGCTGATGTGCATGCTCGGGACGTTCTCTCCGCACACCGTGGTCCATCAGAACTCGGTGGTCAAGATCGACGACGACATCCCGCTCGACAAGGCCGCGCTCGTCGGTTGCGGCGTCACCACGGGCTACGGGACCGCCGTCTATGGCGCGAAGGTGGGCGCCGGCGACACGGTCGCGGTGCTCGGCATCGGCGGCATCGGGGCGAACGCCGTGCAAGGCGCCCGCCTGGCCGGAGCGAGCCGGATCATCGCCATCGACCCCTCCCCTTTCAACCGCGAGATGGCGGGGAAGTTCGGCGCGACGCACTCGTTCGCCTCGGCGCAGGAGGCGCTGGAACCGATCGCGGAGATGACCGGCGGGGAGCTGGCCAACGCCGCGCTGATCACGGTCGACGTGACCACCGGCAAGCTGATCGGGCAGGCCGCCGCACTGGTCGGGAAGGGCGGCAAGGTCGCGATCACATCGCTGCCGCAGATGACGGACACCGAGGTCGAGCTGTCGATCTTCGAGCTGATCGTCTACGAGAAGCAGATCATCGGCTGCCTGTTCGGGCACGCCAACCCTCGCGCGGACATCCCGAAGATGCTTTCGCTGTATCGCAACGGATCGTTGCTGCTCGATGAGCTGGTGACGCGCACCTACACGCTCGATCAGATCAACGACGGCTACGAGGACATGCGCACCCACCGCAACATCCGCGGGCTCGTCGTGTACGACTAGCGACTAGCCATAGCTTGACTAGTCATTAAATAACTAGTATGGTGCCGGCTATGGCACCGAAGTCTTCGCACCGATCCGCGCTGGGCCTGCTCGTCCTCTGGCAGCTCTACCAGCAGCCGATGCACGTCTACCGGATGCAGAAGCTGTTCGAGGCCGAGGGCAAGGACCGGATCGTCAACGTCCGCTCGCGAGCCAGCCTGTACCAGACGATCGAGCGCCTGCAGCGGCTCGGGTTGGTCGTGGTCGCCGAGACGATGCGCCAGGAGGGCTATCCCGACCGGACGGTGTACGCAATCACCGACGCCGGCCGCGACGCGGCGCAGTTGTGGCTGCGAGAGATGCTGAGCGAGACCGGTGGCGAGTACCCCGAGTTCATCGTCGCCCTGTCGATGCTGTTCGGCCTGCCGGTCGAGGAGGCGGCCGCGCAGCTCGAGCTGAGAGCCGGTCGGATCGAGGCGCAGCTGGCGGACTCAAAGCGCGCGATCGAGGCGGTTCCGCCCGAGCTGCCACGGCTGTTCGTGCTCGAGGAGGAGTACCGCGTGGCGATGCTCGAAACCGAGCTCGCATGGCTGCGCGGCGTCATCGACGACCTGCAGTCGGGACGGATCAGCTGGAGCGAGGAGTCGCTCCGTAAGGCGGCGGAGATGTTCCTCCCCGCGGACAAGGAGGACGCACGATGACGATGGTGATCGAGGGCCAGGGGCTCGTGAAGCGATATGGCAAGACGCGCGCGCTCGATGGGCTGGACGTGGCCGCGGAGAGTGGGCAGGTGGTCGCGGTGCTGGGTCCCAACGGCGCCGGCAAGACGACGTTCGTGCGCGCGGTGGCTACGCTGCTCCGGCTCGATGGAGGCGTGCTCCAGGTGGCCGGCCACAACGTCGCTCAGGATCCGGGCGCGGTCCGTCGCATGATCGGCCTGGCCGGACAGTTCGCGGCGATCGAGCCGGCGATGACCGGGCGCGAGAACCTCGAGATGGTGGCCCGCCTGTTCGGGCTGGACCGCCGAGCTGCACGACGTAGCGCCGCCGCCGTGCTCGAGCAGCTCGGTCTGCTCGAGGACGCGGGTCGGCTGGCCCGCACCTACTCCGGCGGCATGCGGCGCCGGCTCGACCTGGGCGCAAGCCTGGTCGGCGCACCGCGCCTGCTGCTGCTCGACGAGCCGACCACCGGCCTTGACCCCCGCAGTCGCATCGACCTCTGGCAGGCGATCGGGAACCTGGTGCAGGCCGGCACCGACGTGCTCCTCACCACCCAGTACCTCGACGAGGCCGATCACCTGGCGAGCCAGATCGTCATCATCGATCACGGCAGGGCGGTGGCGACCGGCACGCCGGCCGAGCTCAAGGCCCGCATCGGCGGGAGCGTGATCGAGCTCCACGTCCGCGACGTCATCGATCTCGATCGGATCCCCGCACTGCTCGGCGCCTCCGCACACACAGATGAAGCCACCCGGTGTGTCACCGTCCAGGTGGACCACGGCCGGGAGCAGCTGACGAGCGTGCTGCGCTCGGTGGACGCGGCCGGGATCGAGCTCGAGGACATCTCGCTGCGCCAACCGAACCTCGACGAGGTCTTCCTGTCAATAACTGGAGACGCCGCATGACAACCATGGCCGCAACATCCCGCGGCGCCGGACTGGCCCGAAGCACCGCGACGGTCACCCGCCGCGCGCTCCTGCGCTACGTGCGCACGCCCCAGCTGATCGTGATGGCGACGATCCAGATGAGCATGTTCTTCCTGATCTACCGTTACCTGTTTGGCGGCGCGATCCGCACCGTCGGCATGCCGTACGTCGACTACCTGGTGCCCGGGTTCATCGCCACCGGCGTGCTGTTCAGCGGCATCGGTGCCGCGGTGGCGACGGCCGAGGACCTCCACCAGGGGTTCATCGACCGGCTGCGCTCGCTCCCGATCGCGCGCAGCAGCGTGCTGATCGCACGCGCGATCGCCGACACGCTGATCCTCGCCCTCGCCGCCGCCGTCACCGTCGCCATCGCGTTCGCGGTCGGCTTCCGCCTCCACGGCTCGGCGCTCGACGGGGTGGCCGCGTTCGGTCTGGTGATCGCCTTCGGCTTCGCCTTCGAGTGGCTGTTCGTGACGATGGGCCTGTTTGCCGGCAACGCCCAGGCCGCGCAGGGGCTGGGGATGATCGTGTTCCCGTTTGCGTTCATCTCGAGCGCTTACATTCCGGTCGCCACCATGCCGGGGTGGCTGCAGGTGTTCGCCAAGCACCAGCCGCTCACCTACATGGTGGATGCGACGAGAGCGCTCACCCTCGGCCCTCACGCCCGGGCACTGCTCGGACATCCCGCGGGTTACTTCATCACCCGGGCGTCGATCTGGGCGGTGGCGATCGTCGCGGTGTCACTGCCCCTGGCGGTGGCCAGATATCGCCGCGGGTGATTCCACGGGGCAGCGATGAGTTTCGGCCGGCGGGGCCGTCTAAAAGACATCCGCTCCCAAGCCCCCAGGAGATCACCATGACCCCCAACATGATCCAAGCTGTCGCCCAGGCCCGCATGGCCGACTTCATGCGGGTGGCCGACCGTCGGCGGCTCGCGACCGGCGCCGCGGAGTCGCGGCGCCCTCCGTTCAGTGGACCGAGATCGGCCCGTAACCGGCGCCGGCTCCGCGTCGGCATCGCGTGAGCCACTAGCCGCCGAGATTCATGCCGGGCAGCGCCACCGAGCCCTGCCCGGCGATGTCGCTCGATGAGCTGCCGACCATCACCCGGTAGGTCCCGGCGCTCAGCGTCCACGTCTGGCTCTGCGTGTTCCAGTACGCGAACGACATCGGATCGAGTGCAATCGTCACCGTCTCACTCTGGCCCGGCGCGAGCGACACGCGGCGAAAGCCCTTGAGCTGCTCGGGCGGCTCGCCCACCGCCGGCGGATCTCCAACGTAGACCTGCGGAACGTCGGCTCCGGCACGAGATCCCGTGTTGGTGACCGTAAAACTAACCTGCGCTCCCGACGCCGTTCGCGTCACAGAAACTCCCGAGTAGCGGAAGCTCGTGTACGACAGGCCGTAACCGAACGGGAACAGCGGCGTGATGCCCTCGGCGTCATACCAGCGGTAGCCGACCAGCAAGCCCTCGCTGTAGGTCGAGTGCGGCCCCACCGAGTCGCCCGCCTCCATCACGCCCGGGTACTGCGCGGCGGTCTGGAGCGGGTCGTCGGACAGGCTCACCGGGAAGGTGATGGGCAGCCGGCCCGACGGGTCGACGTCGCCGAACAGGACCGGCGCGATCGCGTCGCCGTCCACCTGACCCGGATACCAGTTCTCGAGGATGCCCCGTACCTGGTCGACCCAGGGCATGGCGATCGGATCCCCGCTCTGGATCACGACGATCGTGTTCGGATTCGCGGCCGCGACCGCGGACACGAGCGTGTTCTCGTCGAGCGGCGTATACGTGCACGAGTTCGAAGAGGCGAAATCGAGGAACGAGCAGGTGCCGGCGTGAGCGTCCAGGTCCGGGCGGTCGGCCCCCTCGATCTCGACGTCGTTGATGAACACGATCGCCGCGTCGGCCGCCTTCGCGGCCGCGACCGCGTCGTCCGTCGCGTCTCCGTCGGCGTAGGTCACGATGTCGCCGGCCTGGGCCGCGCGCGCAGTGATCGCCTGCAGGGGCGACACGACGCCGGGCTGGTAGGAGAACTCCGGGACGTGCCCGCTCCCGTAGCCCTGCTCGGCCAGCGTTGCGCCGGGCTGACCCGCCGCCGGCCCGATCACGGCGATGGTCCTCCCGGGCCCGCTCAAAGGCAGGACCCCGCCCGCGTTCTTGAGCAGCACGGTCCCCTCTTCGGCCACCTTGGTCGCCATCGCGATGCTGGTGGGCGTGGTCGCCGGGGTCGCGGCGGCCTGGGCGCCCTCGGTCGGAACGTGGTCGAACAGGCCGATCCGGAACATCGAGTAGAGGATCCGGCTGACCATCTCGTTCAGGGTGCCCATCGACACCTGACCATCCTGGACCGCGGTCTGCAACGAGGATCCGTAGTACTCGGGACTGGTGCCGACGCCCCCGGGCATCTCCATGTCCAGGCCGGCATCGGCCGAGGCCACGGTCGAGTGATTCGCGCCCCAGTCCGACATCACGAACCCGGTGAAGCCGAACTGTTCGTCGAGCACGTCGCGCAGGGTGTACGGGTTCTGGCACGCGTACACGCTGTTGATCCGGTTATACGAGCACATGACCGCCCCGACCCCGGCCTTGACGGCCGCGTCGAACGCCGGCAGGTCGATCTCCTGCATGGTCCGCTCGCTCGCGTCCGATGAATCGGTCGTCCGGTCGGTCTCCTGGTCGTTGAGCGCGTAGTGCTTGACGGTCGCGATCACGTGCTGAGACTGGATCCCCTCGATCACCGCCGCCGCCGACTGGCCGGCCAGGTACGGGTCCTCGCCCATGTACTCGAAGTTGCGACCGTTCAGGGGGTTGCGCGCGATGTCGACGCCGGGGCCAAGGAGAACGTTCACGCCCTTGGCGAAGGCCTCGGCACCCAGCGCCGCCCCGTACTGCTCCGCCAGCGCGGGATCCCAGGAGGACGCGAGCGCGATGCTGTCCGGGAACGCGGTCGTGAGTTGCTGCTGGTCGCCGACGCCGTTGGTCGCGTCGTTCAGCACCAGCGCGGGGATGCAGAGCGAGGGGTTGGCGGCGATCGTGCTGGCCGCCTCCGGATTGGCCGACGTGGGGTTGAACTCACCCGTCCCGGTCACCATCTGGACCTTGTCCGCGAGCGACATCGCCCCCAACAGCTCGGATGTGCGCGACGCCGGCGACTGGCCGGGGTTCATCCACGGGCACGAAGCCGCGCTCGCGGGGCCGGCGCCCACGACCATCCCGACAGCAAAGGCCAGCACTCCTGCGGGCAGGGTGAACCGGCGAAGGTGCATCGCATCCTCCCTAGGACCTGGATCGGCCCTGACCCGATCGAGGCCGAAGGCCTTGATCGGCAGCACCCCAATCAGTATTCGGGGCCGGGGGGATGCCTGTCAAGCGAGAACCGGCGCGCGCCTCTAACATAGGCGCGTCTTATGCGCCGGCGGAGAATCTCTTCGACCGCCCTCACGTTTTTCTGACGCCCGGAGCCGAACCTCTGATCGTGTCCAAACTCCGACGTGCGCGCGATGCGCAGATCATCCGCTTTCTCGCCATCGGCGTCGCGTCGACGCTCGCCTATGCGCTGCTGTTCCTCGCGCTCGCCGGTCCGTTGGGGTCGGCGCTGGCCAACGACCTCGCGCTTGCCATCACCGCGGTGGCCAACACGACCGCGAACCGCCGCCTGACCTTCGGTATCCGCGGCCGCGAGAACATGGTCCGCCACCAGGTCGCCGCCTTCGGGGTGTTCCTGGTCGCGCTGGCGTTCACCAACGGTGCGCTGGCGCTGCTCCACAGCTTCGACCCGCACCCGCCCCGCGTCGTCGAGGCGGCAGCGTTGGTGATCGCCAACCTGATCGCGACGCTCAGCCGCTACGTGGCGCTGAACCTCTGGGTGTTCCGCACCCGGCCGGCCGGCGCCAGCTGACTAGCCAGATCGCGCGCGCATCCGCAGCGCGTCCGTCTCGAGCACGCCGGGATTGACGACGTGTTCCGGGACGTCCCCCGTGAGCACGGTGGCGACGTTGGCCGCGGCGCGCGTCTGCACCTCGTGAATCGAGGCGTCGGAGTAGAAGGCCGCGTGCGGCGTGACGATCAGGTTCGGGGCCCCGAGCAGCGGGAGGTCGGCCGGCGGGGGCTCGCGCGAGAGCACGTCGAGTGCGGCGCCGGCGATCTGCTGCTCGCGGAGCGCCTGGTCGAGGGCGTCCTGGTCGATCAGCGCGCCGCGTGAGGTGTTGATCAGGTAGGCGGTCGGCTTCATCTGGTCCAGCTCGTGCCCGCCGATCAGGCCGGCGCTCTGCGTTGTCGCCGGCACGTGAAGCGACACGTAGTCGGCCGCCGCGAGCAGCTCGTCGAGGGACGCGGCGACCTCGACCTGGCCGGCGAGCTCACCGGGGACTGCGCCCGCGGCGGCGAGCCGCGGGGTATAGACGAGCACGCGGAGTCCGAATCCCCGAGCGCGCGGGACGAGCGCCTGGGCGATCCGGCCGAACCCCACGATGCCGAGGGTCTGCTCGGCCAACCGCGGCAGACCGGGCGCGTGCTCGAGGCTCCACACGCCCGACCGGGTTTCGGAGGTGAATGTCACCAGTCGCCGCGCGCAGGCGAGGAGCAACCCCATCGCGTGGTCGGCGACTTCGTTCACGCAAAAGTCGGGCACGTTGGCGACGATGATCCCGAGCTCGGTCGCGAGCGCCACCGGGATGTTGTCCACGCCCACCCCGTAGCGGGCTATGACCACGCACTGCGGGGCCTGGCGGACGGCGGCCTCGGGAACGCGCTTCCAGTTGGTGAGGATCGCATCGACCTCGCGCGAGAGCTCGATCAGCTCGGCCTCCTCACCCGTGTCGGCCACGACCAGCTCGGCTCCAACCTGGGAGAGGATCTCGCGCTCGACGTCGAGCGAGGGCCAGGCGAAGTCGGTGACGAGGACGCGGAAGCGGGAGCTCTCCTCCGGGGCGGACACGGCCGCGAACCATATCCGGGGCTCGCCATCACCCGGTCGAATGCCAGCGTAACGGCCCCCATAACACCGTTATGTCGCGGTTACCCGACCCCGAGTACACCACCGGGTGACGTGAAGCACTTCACCCCACATACCGTCGCCGGGCTGCTGGCAGCCGGCGTGCTCCTCGCCGGTTGCGGCGGGAGCTCCCCGAACGGTTCGTCAACGCAGTCGGCGACCGCGAGCTCGGCCAAAAACTTCCAGCAGAAGTTCGTCGCCTTCGCCTCGTGCATGCGCTCGCACGGCGTGACCGATTATCCGGATCCGCAGTTCACGGGCTCGGGTGGCGTACGAATCAGCCCCGGTCAGGCGAACCCGAACACGCCGGCGTTCAAGTCGGCGCAGGCCGACTGCCACCAGCTTCTCCCTAACGGCGGCGAGCCGGTAGGCATCGGCGGCACCCAAGCAAAGGCGCAGGAGGTCAAGTTCGCCGATTGCATCCGCGCGCACGGCGTCCCGAATTTCCCCGATCCCTCCCACGACGGGGCGTTCGACCTGCCGCCCGGGCTGAACCCGCAGGCACCCCAGTTCAGCCAGGCCATGCACGCGTGCAAGAGGGTCCAGCCGAGCTCGCTGTCGGTGAATCAGAGCTCCGCCGGCTAGACCCGTGCTCGGCAACCGCCTCACCCCCGAAACTGAAACCCCCAAACGGCATACGCCGCACTGCCTAAACGTCCATCCGCACCAAGCGGGCGTTGTACGCTGGGACCCGGCAATCATGCCGGAGGAGAGGAGGCATGGATGGGGGGTTCCGGCGGCCCGGGCGGCCTCGGCGGGCTCGGTGATTGGCTGCTGCCGCCGGCGGCGATCCTGGAGGGATTGCCGGACGCGGTCGTGGCCGCGGGGCGCGACGGCCGGATTCTGTTCGTGAACGCGCTGGCCGAGGAATTGTTCGGCTACAAACGCAGCGAGCTCATCGGACAGCCCGTGCAGATGCTCTGGCCCGAGCGCGTCCGTGAGCCCTACCACCGCAGCATGCAGCAATACGTTTCCAATGAGAATCCGCTGCGGTTCGAGACCGCGGTGCGCGGTCTGCGCCGTGACGGCTCGGAGTTCATCGGCGAGATGAGTTGGGGGATCGTGGAGACGACGGCCGGGCCCGTGCTGCTCGCGGTCGGCCGGGACGTCTCCGAACGCCGAGCCGGCGAAAGCCGCCTGCGGGCGGTGGCCGGGTTGGGCGAGCGCGCGCTGGCGGGTGCGGACCCGGCCGACCTGGCCGGCGAGACGGTCGAGCTGGTGCGGACGCTGCTCGCCGTGCAGGCAGCCGAGGTGCGGCTCGCCGACGGCTCGCTGCTCGCAGGATTTGAGTCTGGCTCACCCGCCACCGAGCACAACGTCCAGCTGGCCATCGGCGCCGGTGACGAGCTGCTGATCGTGCCCGGACGTCAGCTGTCTGAGGAGGAGCTCAGCTTCCTACGCGCGGTCGCCCACACGCTCGCCTCCGCGCTCGCGCGCCAGCGAACCGAGCAGCGGATGCGCCACGAGGCGCTCCACGACCCGCTTACCGGGCTCGCGAACCGGACCCTGTTGCGCGACCGCCTCGAGCACGCGATCGCCCGCTCAGAACGAGAGCGAGGCGCGACCGCGGTGCTGTTCATCGACCTCGACAACTTCAAGGCAGTCAACGACTCGCACGGCCACGCCGCCGGCGACGCCGTCCTGGTGGAGAGCGCCCGTCGGCTGCAGGCGGCCGTTCGGCCCGGCGACACGATGGCGCGGATGGGCGGCGACGAGTTTGTCGCCCTGTGCGAGCACGTCGATACGGAGTCGGCTCTCGCCGTCGCTCGTCGCCTGCAGGAAGCGCTTCGGCCTTCGTTCACCGCCGGCGGGGTCGAGCACCGGCTGTCGGCGAGCATCGGGGTCGCGCTCGGGGACCGGGAGCCGGACCGGTTGCTCGGCGACGCCGACGCCGCGTCGTATCGCGCCAAGGCGGCGGGTCGCGGGCGGGTCGAGCTGTTCGAGTAGGCTCCGAGGAGTGCTGGTTGCCATCGCCGGGGCTCACGGGAAGATCGCGCAGCGGCTGACCGTGCTGCTGGTGGCTCGGGGCGACACGGTGACCGGTCTGATCCGCAATCCCGAACACGCCGGCGAGGTGCGTGCGCGGGGTGCAGATCCGCGCGTATGCGACCTCGAGCACGCCACCGTGGAGGAGGTCGCGGCTGCGGTCGCGGGCGCCGACGCCGTTGTATTCGCCGCCGGCGCCGGAGCCGGGAGCGGCGCCGAGCGCAAGCTGACCATGGACCGCGACGGCGCGGTCAAGTTGCTCGAGGCGTCTGAAGGTGCCCATGTCCCATACGTGATCGTGAGCTCGATCGGCGCCGAGAACCCACCGCCCGAATCAGACGATGCGGTGTTCAGCGTATACCTGCGCGCGAAGGCGGCGGCCGACGCGGCGGTCATGGCCAGCGATCGCCCGTGGACCGTCGTCAGGCCGGGGAGCCTCACCGACGATCCCGGTACCGGTGCGGTACGACTCGACACCGACCCCTTCCACGGCCGGGTGGCCCGCGACGACGTCGCCGACGTGCTGGACGGCGTGCTGCACGACCCACGCGCGGCCCACCGGATCCTGTACGTCAACGGCGGCGATGAGCCGACCGCGCAGGCGCTCGACCGCGTCCTCGCCAAACCGGCCTGACCCAGGAGCGATGAGCGCCGCGACCGACGCACCGACGCTCAGCCGCCCGTCGGAGGAACGGGTGGCCGCGGGCCGCCACGCGCTCGCTGACCTCCTCGGCTCAGACCGGCTCGGGATCGGCGCCGACATCCTGGCCCAACACGGACACGACGAGTCGTTCCATCCCGAGGCCCGCCCCGACGCGGTCGTCTGGCCGCGAACGATCGAGGAAGCCGCGGCGATCGTGCGGGTGGCCATCGAGCACCGCCTGCCGCTGATCCCCTTCGGCGCCGGCACCTCGCTCGAGGGGCACGTCGCGGCGCTGGCGGGCGGGATCAGCGTCGACATGCGCGAGATGAACGCCATCGCCCCACCCTCCCTCGACGATCTTGACGTCGTCGTCCAGGCCGGAGTCACCCGCCGCGCCCTCGACGCCAGGCTGCGCCGGGAGGGAGTCTTCTTCGCCGTCGACCCGGGGGCCGACGCGACGATCGGTGGCATGGTGGCCACCGGCGCCTCGGGCACGATGACCGTGCGCTATGGGGCGATGCGCGAGAACGTGCTCGGGGTGACGATGATCGACGGGCGCGGCGAGGTCGTGCGCACGCACTCCCGCGCGCGCAAGTCGTCGGCCGGCTACGACCTGACCCGCCTGATGGTCGGCTCGGAGGGCACGCTCGGCTTGGTCTGCGAGATCACCCTGCGCGTCCACCCGATCCCGCCCGCCACCGCGGCCGCGGCCTGCACCTTCCCGACCGTGGCCGACGCCGTGCGCTGCATGGTGCAGGTCACCCAGCACGCCATCCCGGTGGCCCGGATCGAGCTCGCGGACCCGCTGCAGATCGAGGCCATCAACCGTCACGACGAGACGACCTTCGCCCTCGCGCCGACGCTGTTCCTCGAGTTCCACGGCATCTCCGAGGAGGACGTCGCCGGCCAGGCGCGCGAGACGGCCGAGGTCGCCGCCGAGTACGGCGGAGGCGACTTCGCCTGGGCCTCGGACGAGCAGGAGCGGCGCCGGATCTGGCACGCCCGCCACCGTGCCTACGACGCGGCCCGGGCGCTCGTACCCGGAAAGGCGGGGATGACCACCGACGTATGCGTGCCGATCTCCGCCCTCGCCGACTGCGTCGAGGCGGCCCAGGCCGACATCGCCGAGCGAAACCTGGTCGCCCCGATCGTCGGGCACGTCGGCGACGGCAACTTCCACACCTGTGTGCTGGTCGATCCGGGCGATCCCGACGACATCGCCCGCGCCGAGGAGTTCCACACCCGCCTGGTCGAGCGCGCGCTTGCCCACGGCGGCACCTGCACGGGCGAGCACGGCGTCGGCTACGGCAAGGCGCGCTTCCTGATCGCCGAGCACGGTTCGGCCGCGGTCGAGATGATGCGCGCGATCAAGCGCGCCCTCGATCCCTACGGGATCTTCAACCCGGGGAAGGTCTTGCCCTGAGGAGAAGCGCCCGATGGCCAGGCTTCCCTACCTCGACCCGGACGACGCGGAGCCCCGCGTAGCTCAGGTGCTGCGCAGAGCGCCCGAATTGGGCATCTTCCGCATGGTCGCCAATGCGCAGCGTGCCTTCCCCGACTGGATGCGCTTCGGCGGGACGTTGATGGACTCAGCGGAATTCGACCCGCTGCTGCGCGAGCTCGCGATCACCCGGGTCGCCGCCATGACCCCCGGCGCCGAGTACGAATGGATCCAGCACGCGGCGATCGCACTCGAGGTCGGCGGCACCCAGGAGCAGCTCGATGCGATCGAGCGCGGCGACCTCGACGCCGATGCGCTCGGTCCCGACGGGCAGCTGGTGGTCCGCTTCACCACCCAGGTCGTGCGGGACGTAGCCCCGGACGAGGAAACGTACGCGGCTATCGCGGCCCGCTTCACCCCCCGCGAGATCGTCCACATGCTGCTGCTGATCGGGCAGTACATGATGCTCGGCCGGATCATGGCCACGACGCAGATCGACCTCGAGCCGCCGATCGGCGGGCGGGCCCTCCGCGCCACCGGCGAGACCACCCGCACGGCCAGGACTCAAGCTTTCGGCGAATCCGCCGAACAAAAGTCCACAAACTAGATCCGGACCGGACGCCGAACCGACGGATCGCCGCCACCATGCGACGACTGCACGAACAACAGATCGTCGAGATCCATCTGGAGACCGACGACCCCGCGATCACCTGCCGGGTGGCCTCGGTCACCGGCGCAGTGGCCACGCTGATCCGCGAGCAGGAGCCAGAGGAGCCGCTTCCCCCCGCGGCCACCGGCCACCTCGTGTTCGAGCACCACGGCAGTCTCGTGGCGCTGCGCGGTATCGCCGCGTCCCTCTCGGCCGACGAGCCGAAGATCGAGTTCGTCGTGATCGACAACGTCGTCCTTCCCGAGCGTCGCGCCGCCGAGCGGATTCCGCTCGCCGCCACGGTCCGCCTGTCACCGGCCGCGGGAGGCAGCGATCAGACCCCCGGCATCACCACGATCACGGCCGACATCAGCATCACCGGGGCGCTCGTCGAGCGCCGCGCCGGCCTCGGGTCGCAGGAGCTTGCCATGGAGATCCGCTTCGACGCGGACCCGGCGCCGATCACCTGCCGCGCGCAGCCCGTGCGGGATACCCCGACCCACATCGGAATGAAGTTCGTGGACATGCCCGAGGCCGACCGGGCGCGGCTGGCCGGGATCATCTTCCGCTACCAGCGTGCCGCGCTGAAGCCAAGCCCCGCACAGGGGCTGATGACGACGCACCGCTGACGCGGTCGCCGCGAGAACTCAGCTCCCCTGATCGAAGATGTCGAGCGGCAGGAACGCGCCGACCACCCAGTTGGGCGCGTCCACCACCTCGTGAATCCGAAGGTCCGCGGCCACCGACGCGATCGCGTACGCCTCGTGGCGATCTCGCCCGTGGTGCTCGACCAGGTACTCCACCAGTGCCCGGACAGCGTCACGTGCCGCCTCCATCAGGTCGGGTCCGATGCCCGTGCAAACGTGCACCGCACCGTCTCGCCGTAGCTCCGACGCCTCGTCCGGGATCACGATCTGGGGCGCCTGCACCCGCAGATCGCGCCTGACCGTCAGACGCACCGCGATGTCCATGGGCGCCTCGACCGCGGTCCCGCATACCTCGCCGTCGCCCATCGCGGCGTGCGTGTCGCCAACCGAGAACAGCGCTCCCTCGACACCGACCGGGAGAAACAGCGTGGTGCCGGCCCGGAGGTGACGGATGTCCATGTTGCCGCCCCAGCGGCGGGGCGGGACGATCGAGTGCTGACCCGGCTCGGCCGGCGCCACACCGATCGTGCCCGGAAACGGGTCATACAGGAGCGTCACGCCGTCGCCGAAGCGAACGCGACCGCTCCCGGCGTCGATGTCGGAGATCCGCAACCACGGCTCCGGGTACTCGTCGGCCAGCAACCCGAAGCCGGGGATGATCGCCGTCCAGCCCCAGTCACGGGAACGGAGCTCGAGGATCTCGACCGCGAGCACGTCGCCGGGCCGGGCGCCTTTGACGAACACCGGCCCGGTCACGGGATTGACCCGCGTGAAATCGAGTGCCGCTACCGCAGCGACCTCGGAGTGCTTGTCCAGCTGCCCTCCCGAGGCATCGCGTACCTCGCATTCGATGTCCGCGCCCGACTCGACCTCGAGCACCGGCTCGATCGAGTTGTCCCAGCCAAAGTGCCCCGACTCCTGGCCGATGTGATGCAGCGAGACGCCTCCCATTGCTAGCCCCCTCGGGTCGACTCGAGTAAGGTGTGACATATTATCCAGCCGGGCCGAGAAGGGGGAACGAACATGAGATCCTGGCACGGGGTGCTGGTGGCCACAGCGATCCCCTACGACGAACGGCTCGCGGTCGACCTCGATCGGTACGCCGAGCACGTCGCCTGGCTCGCCGAGAGCGGGTGCCACGGCGTGGTGCCCAATGGGTCACTCGGCGAGTACCAGGTGCTGACGGACGACGAGCGGGCCTCGGTCGTGCGGACCGCGGTCGAGGCCGCACCCGACGGGTTCCACGTGGTACCTGGCGTGGCCGCCTATGGCGCCGCGGAGGCCCGCGCCTGGGCCGAGCAGGCAGCGGAGGCCGGTGCCGACGCGGTGCTGCTTCTTCCCCCCAACTCCTACCGGGCCGACGAGCGTGCCGTGCGCGCGCACTATGCCGAGGTGGCCAAGGTGGGGCTCCCGATCGTCGCCTACAACAACCCGATCGACACCAAGGTCGACCTCACGCCCGCCCTGCTGGCGAAGCTCCACGACGACGGGAGCATCGTCGCGGTCAAGGAGTTCTCGGGTGATACCCGGCGCGGTTACGAGCTCGCGGAGCTGGCTCCCGAGCTCGACCTGCTCGTCGGGGCCGATGACGTGCTGCTCGAGCTGATGCTGGCCGGCGCCAGCGGCTGGATCGCCGGGTTTCCGAACGCGCTGCCGGCCAGCTGCGTCGAGCTCTACGAGGCCTGCCTGGCCCGCGACCTCGAGCGTGCCGTGCCGCTCTACCGCCTGCTTCATCCGCTCCTGCGCTGGGACTCCAAGACCGAGTTCGTACAGGCAATCAAGCTCTCGATGGACATCGCCGGCCGCTACGGAGGTCCCTGCCGCGAGCCGCGCCAGACGCTGCGCGAAGAGCAGGAGGCAGCGATCCGCAACGCGACCGAAAACGCGCTGGCTGTCGGCTGCTCGTGAAGCCTGCCGCCATCACGATCGCCCCGCTCGTCGAGCGCCAGAGCCTGCGCGAGCAGATCGCCAACGCGCTGCGGGCGGCCGTGGTGTCTGGGGAGATGCGCCCGGGCGTGCTCTACTCGGTGCCCTCGCTGGCCGCCCAGTTCCAGGTGAGCGCCACCCCGGTTCGGGAAGCCATGCTCGATCTGACCAAGGAGGGGCTGGTGGAGTCGGTGCGCAACAAGGGCTTCCGCGTGACCGAGGTGACCGACGATCAGCTGGACGAAATCACCGAGCTGCGCGCGCTGATCGAAGTTCCCACGGTCGCCCGGCTCGCCGAGTCGATCGAACCGGCCCAGGTGGCGGAGCTGCGGCCGCTCGCCGAGCAGATCTGCGAGGCGGCCGATGCCGGCGATCTGATCGGCTACATCGACGCCGATCGCCAGTTTCACCTCGCCCTGCTCGAGCTGGGCGGCAACCGGCGCCTGGTCGAGGTGGTCAGCGAGCTGCGCGGCCAGACCCGTCTGTACGGACTATCCAAGCTGGTCCGCGAGCAACGGCTGATCAAGTCGGCCGAGGAACACCTCGAGATCCTGGACGCGCTCGGCGCAAACGACCGGGAGCGGTGCGAAGAGGTCATGCGTCGGCATATCCGGCACGTGCGGGGCCTGTGGGCGCCGCGCGGTGAGGACTAGACGGCCATCACCCGGGGCGCCGATCTCCGGCCATCCAAGCGCCGGAGTGCCCGGGCCGGGGCGAACGCGGCCGGGACCTCGGCTCCGCGCGCGCCGAGCAAGCGCCGCGCCACCAGCTCGCCTGTCACCGGCGCGAGGGTGATCCCGAGCGTGGCGTGGGCCGTGGCCAGATGCACGCCGTCGAGTCCCGGCACCGGCCCGATGAACGGCAGCCCGTCGGGCGAGAGCGAGCGCATGCCGGCCCAATCGAGCGGATCGGCCGGCATCCGCCAGCCCGGCAGCGCCCGGCCGGCGGCGGCGGCGATCGCCGACAGCCGGCGGGGCGAGAGCGACAGGCTTTTGGCGCCCAGCTCGAGCGTGCCGGACACGCGCACGCCGCCGTCGAAGACACTGATCGCGACCTTGGGGCTCTCCAGGTAGAGCGGGCGCTTGGGTCCGGTGGGATCGGGCGAGTAGGTCCGGCTGTAGCCCTTCGCGGCCGCGATGGGCAGCCGCACGCCGTGCGCGGCCAGCAGGCGCGCGGAACCGACCCCGGCGGCGATGACCACGGCATCGGTCTTGCGCACCAGCCCGCCGGAGGTGGTCACCGTCCACCCCGCGCCGTCCCGGGCAATGCGCGTGACCGGCGCGCCCTCGAGCACCTCGACTCCCCGTCCGATCAGCGCACGGTGCACGCCTGCGGTCAGCAGTTCGGGACGGACCCGCTGCTCGCCCTGGGCGATCACGCCGCCGACCAGGTCGGGGCCGAGCGCCGGCTCCAGCGCGAACAGCTCGCCAGGCGATACACGCTCGAACCGCTGGCTGGAGCCCGCCCGCTGGAGCTCCTCGACCACCTGCCAGACGTGCTCGAGCTCAGAGCGCTCAAAGCACGGATAGAGCAGCGGGTCGACGTGTTCCTCGAACTCGACGCCGCGCGCGGCCAGCGCGTCGAACGCGGCTGAAGCCCCGGCGACCAGCTGCTGCATCGCGAGCAGACCGCGCTGATACACGGGCCGTCGGCAACAGAGGGTGAAGTCGGCGATCCACCGCAGCAGATCCGGGGACAGGGTGGGCCGGATCCACAGCGGTCCCGACGGATCGATCAGCCAGCGCAGCGACGCGGTGATCACCCCCGGTCCTGGCACCGGCGTGGCGAGCGAGGGAGTGACCCACCCCGCATTTCCGGCCGACGCTCCGGTGCCGCAGCGGGCGGCCTCGATCACGGTCACCTCGCAGTCGCGCGCGCTCAGCGCCTCGGCGGCGCACAGGCCAACCGCGCCGCCCCCGATCACGATCACGTGCACGTTGCGCCGGCGCCTGCTAGACCGCGAATCCCGTCGGGAACGGGTCGGTCGGATCGAGCAGGTATTGAGCCATCCCGGTGATCCAGGCGCGGCCGCTCACCTCGGGGACGACCGCAGGCGTGGCGCCGAGGGTGACCTCCTCGACGAGCCGGCCGGTGAACCGGCTGCCGATGATCGATTCGTTGACGAACTCCTGGCCGAGCGCGAGTTCGCCCCGGGCATGGAGCGCAGCCATGCGAGCCGAGGTCCCGGTCCCGCACGGCGAGCGGTCCAACCAGCCGGGATGGATCGCGGTGGCGTTCCGCGCATCCGCCCCGTTCTGCCCGGGAGCATGGAAGACGACGTGCTTACAGCCGCGGATCGCCGCGTCAACGGGATGCACTGGCTCGGCACTGGCGTTGATCGCGTCCGCGATCTCCAGGCCGCGCGCGATCAGCGCCTCGGCGTTGGCGGGGACGGGGTCGAGACCCACCGAGGCGGCGGGGATGAGCGCGTAGAAGTTGCCGCCGAAGGCCATGTCGTAGACCACCTCGCCGAGCGACCCCACCTCGACGTGGCCGTCGAGCTCAGCCGTGAACGACGGCACGTTGCGCAGCGTGACCCGCTCGGCATGGCCGTCGTTGACACGCACGGCGGCCTCGACGAGACCCGCGGGCGTGTCCAATCGGATGCGCGTCAGCGGCTCGGTCACCTCGACCATGCCGGTCTCGACGAGCACCGTGGCCACCCCGATCGTTCCGTGACCGCACATCGGCAGCAAACCGGAGACCTCGACGAACAGCACTCCCCAATCGGCATCGGGCCGGGTCGGCGGCTGCAGGAGCGCTCCGGACATGGCCGAATGGCCGCGCGGCTCGCGCATCAACAGCAAGCGGAGATGGTCGAGGTGCTCCTCGAAGTAGAGTCGCCGCTCCTGCATCGTGGCCCCCGGCACCGGGCCCAGTCCGCCGGTGATGACGCGCGTCGGCATCCCTTCGGTGTGGGAATCGACCGCCGCGAAGTACCTGGCCGCCTTCATGGTGACCGAATCGTACGCGGATGCAAACGCCCGACGGGCGGGCGAGACCGGGTCCTGATCTACCGCCCCGAGCGGAGATGAGCCGGCGCAGGCTCCCGCCGCTGCGCCGGCTCCACCTCCTTCACCACGTCAGCTGGAGTGAGCCTTGATGTATTTGAGCAGCACGTTGTACGCGGGCCGCGTGGTTCCGTTCGCGGCGAGCAGGCCCGAGTCCCAGCCGGCCTGTGGGTTGGCCTGCCACTGGTAGTGGTAGATCCGCGCGATCCGGTGGTAGCGGCCGGGCAGCGAGAGCAGGAACTGCTCGTCCTTGGCCGCGGCGGACGCGCTCTGGTTCTTGTACTGCCAATGGCCGCGCCGCAGCACGCCACCCGTCTCGTCGAGCCAGATCGGACCCGAGGTCATCGACATGAGGATCTGCAGCTGCGAGGTGTTGTGGGCACGAATCTCGGTGTAGTCGTGCAGCGCCCACCCCGCCGGCTTGTGGTGGATGCCCTTGATGTACGCCTTCAGCCACGGCCGAAGCGTGGCCATGGCGCCGTCGATGCGGGCCTGGCCGGTGGCCGGCAGGTAGACGTCGCCGGCCAGCACCGTGCAGCCGTGGCAGAGGGTGTACAGCGCGTTGAAGTAGTTGGCCGCGAGCGCCGGGTTGCGGGCCAGGCTGCGGTAGGAGAAGTCGGGCTCGTTCCACGCCGTGTACGTCTTGATCTGCGGGAAGTCCTTGAGGAACGCCTTCACGGCGGTCTCGTACTGGCCGACGTTCGGCACGAAGTTGGCGGCCGGGTTGGTGTAGTCAGCGCCGAAGGAGACCAGCGGCGAGACGTGGTCGGCCTGGGCCGCGCTCAGCCAGGCGCGGAAGTCGGCCAGATCGGTCTTGTCGGCCTTGCGCGTGACGACGTCCCACGGGATGACGTAGCGCGCGGTCGTGATCCTCAGGTTCGTGAACAGTGGGGAGGAGAACATCGCCGTGTTCGAGTCGCCGATGCCGATGATGGCCGAGGCCGAAGCGGCCGACGCGGCCGCCCCGAAGGAGACGGCACAGGCGAGCGGGACAAGCACGCGCAGCATGCGTCTGGACATTCGAGATTCTCTACTTTCCCGCCTAGCAAGGCGCTCGTTTGGTGCTCCCAGCGGCGCGCGCGTCGGTTCCCCCGCCACGATGGCGCCGGTCGATCCCTTAACCGCATGACTCCGCGCGGAGTTGCGGCCGGGCAGGCTTCGAAGCTAGCAGGCGGCCGGACACAGACCGAACGCCGCATTGCACGCTGGTAGGTTCCGGGCATGGCGTCCCGAGGGGTTTGCGTGCTGGCCGGCCGGATGGCCGACACGGCCGAGGTGGCCGCGGCGGCCGACGCGGCCGGCTTCGACGCGGCCTGGACCAGCGAGTTCAACGACCGCTCGGCGATCGTCGCGCTCGCCGCGATGGCGCAGAGCACCACCCGCTGCCGCGTCGGCAGCGCGATCGCCTACGCCGTCGGTCGCTCGCCGCTGATCATCGCCAACGACGCGCGCGGCCTCGATGAGCTGAGCGGTGGCCGTCTCGTGCTCGGCCTGGGCACGGGCACCAAGGGCATGCAGATCGGCTGGCACGGCGTGAGCGACCCCGAGTCGCCCGCGGTGCGCCTCGAGGAGCTCGTCCCCCTGCTGCGGCGCATCTGGAAGCTCCACGAGGGTCCGGTGAAGCACGAGGGCCGCTTCTACTCGATGAACCTGAGCGCGACCGCCGACGTCCTGGAGCCCCTACGCGAGCGGATCCCGATCTACACCGCCGGCGTCAATGCGCGCATGATCGAGACGGCCGGCCGCGTGGCCGATGGCCTGGTCTGCCACCCTACGTTCAGCTCGCGCTACGTCCACGAGGTGGTTCGGCCGGCCGTCGCACGCGGAGCGCAGCGAACCGGCCGCGATCCGGCCTCGGTCGAGATCGTCGGCATGCTTCTGTGCTCGGTCAACGACGACGAGGAGCTCGCCCGCCGCGAGGTGGCGGCCCAGATCGCCTTCTACGCCGCGCCGAGGGCGTACGCGCCGATGCTCGAGGCCAGCGGCTTCGCCGGTGAGGCGGCGCGCATCCGGGCCGCGTTCGCCGACCGCGACCGCGAGGCGATGATCGCCGGCGTCACCGACGAGATGCTCGACGCGATCGCCGTCGCCGGCACCCCCGACCAGGTCCGCGCCGGCATCGCCCGGCGCGAGGCCGACTTCGACCACGTCTCCCTGTACTCGCCCAGCTTCACGATGAGCCTCGAGCGCGTGCAGCAGAACACGCTCGACCTGATCCGCGTCGAGACCGGGTCCTAACCCGGAACTCGACGACCCTCGTCAGCCGAGATCCGGCTCGTGGGCCGCATGCGCGACTGAAGCGGAATTCACCCCGGGCCGCGCGCCGAGTTCCGGGTTATGACCCATGTTGGGCCTCGCTTGGGAATCCGGCGCGACCGGAAACGCAGGTGTGGGCGTGCCGGGGCCGGATTCCCCTAGCTCGGCGTCCGTGGGGCCGTGCGGCTGGGCGTCCATGCCCAGCCGGCGGGTCGCGACCCTAACTATTCGATCGTGAGCGGCGTCCCGATCGGGAGCAGCTTCGCCAGCTTGACGATCTCCCAGTTCGGCAACCGGATGCACCCGTGGGAGGGGTGCCCCGGGATCAGCGACGGCTCGTTGGTGCCGTGGATCCCGATCACGCCTCCGCCGGGCCAGTCGGTCTCGACGTTGGACAGCGCCGAGGTGCCGAACGCGATCGGCCCATACTCGCTGCCCGCGCCAAACCCGGTGAGCCGGTCGCGGATGTAGAAGTGGCCGTGCGGCGTGGGGGTGCTCGGCTTGCCGGTTCCCACGCGCGTGAAGAAGATGACCTTGCCGTTTTTGTACAGCGTGAGCGTCGTCCGCTCGGTGGACACGACGAGGTAGGTGTGGACCGTCTGGGGCGCGCCGAGCGTGTGCTGCGGCACCCAGCCGATCTGCCCGGCGGGCCGGAGCGGCAGGCGCACCTGCACCCACCAGGCGCCGTGGATGAGAACGCGCTGCTGCTCGAACAGCAACTCGCTCGTGCCGTCCTGGGTGGTGAGGCCGAGGTAGCCGAGCACCCGGGCGTGCTGGGAGGGACTGGCGTACGCGTTGGTCGGGCTCTCGAGGTAGGCCCAGGTCGACGCGAATCCGGGGTGCGAGAGCACCTGGCGGGTCACGCTGCTGGCCTGTCCGAGGCCGGGCAGCGCCAGCGCCGTGACCGCGATGCAGGCGCATACCGCCGCGGCCCGAAGGCCGCGGCGGTTGGATGCGGAGCGCCCCCTCATGTCACCCGGTGAAGGACGGGGCCCGCTGGGCCGTGGCCGCCTTGGCGGCGTAGACCTTCACCTTGGCCATGTCGTTGCAGCTCGGGCTGCGGACGATGATGGTTCCGCTACGCGTCGGCTTGACGTTGAACGTCGCCTTGCCGTTGCTGCCGGTTGACTTGGTCAGGACCTTGCCTCCCGGAAGGGTGATGCGCACGGCGGCCCCTGCCACCGGCTGTCCCTGACGGTCAACCGAGACGACGATCGTGTCCTCCTGACCGGCCCGGACCTTGTAGCCCTGGCTCGAGGCCCGGCATTCGGCCGGGAAGACCGTCGGCGGCGGCACGATCGTCGGCGGGGTGCAGCCGGCCGCGGTCAGCGTGTCGCCGGCCGGGCAGGTGGTCGGCGGTACGCACTGGCCACCGCTCAGCGTCTCGCCACTCGGGCACGTGGTCGGCGGCACGCACTGGCCACCGGACGCGACCTCACCGCTCGGGCACCCACTTGGAGGCACGCAGGTGCCGTTCACGAGCGTGTCCCCACTCGGGCAGTTCGTCGGAGGCAGGCACTTTCCGCCGGAGAGCGTCTGTCCGCTCGGGCAGGTGGTCGGCGGCACGCACACGCCACCGGTCAGCGTCTCGCCACTCGGGCACGTCGTCGGCGGGACGCACTTGCCGTTCACCAGCGTGTCGCCGGTGGGGCACGTCGGCGGAGGCGGAGGCGTGCAGCCGCTCGACGGCGCGGTGATCGTGGTGCTGGAGGGTGTGCCCATGTAGCTGTTGCCGAGCACGTAGGTCTCCGGAACCGACGTCGTGACCGTGAACTGCTGGGTGGCTGCACCGCCGCTGGCCGGTGAGGTGAACAACGTCGGCTGGCCGAGGTTGGCGGTCCCCACCTGGGTGCCGACAGCACCCGTCGTGAAGTAGTTCTGGTTCTTCCCGGTGTTGCCCTTGTCCGTGCTCGAGGCGAGGACCTCGTACACGTTCTGGCCGACCGGGATGTCCTCCGTGGTGCCCCCGAAATACGTCTCGGTGACCGTCACGGTGGCGGTGTACTGGCCGTTAAGCGGCGTGACGCAATGCGAAGGGCCGGCGGACACCGCCAGCAGGTGCGCAGAGGCCAGCGCCGGGAAGACAAAGAAGAACGAGAAGGCGGCGACCATGCCGCCCATCGCACGTTTGTTGACCATTTGCACTCATTCCTTGAGGTCGTTGGACGTGCGCATAGAACGAACCCACTCCTACGAAACTCGCACCATCTCTCAACCTTTTGTCCAGCCGGGCGGCCGACCCCTCAAGCCGCCGCGGCGGTGAGTTAGGCGTCGGTCAGGCGGCGCAGCAGCGCGACCGCATCGCGGAGCACGTCCTGCTCCGCCGGCGAGAGCTGCTCGGCGATCGCGCCGGCCAGCCACCCGTCGCGCCGGCCGCGGTCGTGTAGCAGCGCGGCCCGGCCCTCCGCCGTGAGCGCGACCAGAGCGCGCCGGCGGTCGGCGGGATCGGGGCGGCGTTCGACCTGCCCCTGGGCCTCCAGATCGGCCACCGTCTGGGCCATCGACTGCGGACGCATCCGCTCGGCACTGGCCAGGTCGCTGACGCTCTGCGGGCCGTCCCGGTCCAGCCGCCCGAGCACCGTGCCATGCGAGATCGGAAAACCATGCTGGGCGCGGAGGCGCCGCATCAGCTGACCGAGCACCACCCGGAGCTCGCTCGCGATCGCCGGGGTATCTACGGGGTACTTGGTGCTCGAGCCTGGCATGGGGAGAGTGTACAGGCAAACTGCGCAGTTTGCCTGTATAATTGATTCACGTGAACTCCGACCGATACAAGTGGATCGCGCTCTCCAACGCGACCCTGGCGGTCCTCTTCACCACGCTCGACGCGTCGATCACGATCATCGCGATGCCGGCCATCTTCCGCGGCATCAAGCTCGACCCGCTCGTGCCGTCCAACAGCTTCTACCTGCTGTGGATGATCCTCGGCTACCTGGTCGTGGCCAGCGTGCTCGTGGTCAGTCTCGGCCGGCTGGGAGACATGTACGGCCGGGTGCGGATCTACAACCTGGGCTTCGTCATCTACACGGTGGCCTCGCTGCTGTTGGCCATCGACTGGATGACCGGCAAGGCCGGCGCCACCTACCTGATCGTGTTCCGGATCATGCAGGGGCTGGGCGGAGCCTGTCTGCTGGCCAACTCGGCGGCGATCATCACCGACGCCTTCCCGGCCAACCAGCGCGGCATGGCGCTCGGCATCAACAACATCGTCGGCGTCAGCGGGATGTTCGTGGGGCTGGTGCTCGGCGGCATCCTGGCGCCGATCAACTGGCGACTGGTGTTCCTGATCAGCGTGCCCGTCGGCGTGTTCGGCACGGTGTGGGCGTACATGAAGCTGCGCGAGGTGCCGCGCAGCGGCAACCAGCGCAAGGTCGACTGGGCGGGCAACGTCACCTTCGCGCTTGGCCTGATCCTGATCATGATCGCCGTGACCTACGGGATCCGGCCGTCGGGCGGCGCGAGCACCGGGTGGGGCAGCACGAAGGTGCTGACGCTGGTCGCGTGCGGGCTGGCGTCGCTGGTCGCCTTCGTGGTGATCGAGAGTCGCGTCGAGCAACCGATGTTCCGCCTGTCGCTGTTCAAGATCCGCGCCTTCACGTTCGGCTCGCTCTCGACCTTCCTCTCTGCGGTGGCGCGTGGCGGGTTGATGTTCATGCTGATCATCTGGCTCCAGGGCATCTGGCTGCCGGAGCACGGCTACAACTTCAACGACACCCCGCTGTGGGCCGGCATCTACATCCTGCCGCTGACGATCGGCATGCTCCTCGCCGGCCCCACCTCCGGCTACCTGTCCGATCGCTACGGAGCGCGGTGGTTCGCCACCGGCGGAATGCTCGCCACCGCGGCCGGCTTCGCGCTGCTCCTGCTGCTGCCCACCGACTTCTCCTACTGGATGTTCGCGGTCGTGCTGGCCGAGATCGGCATCGCGATGGGGATGTTCGCCTCGCCCAATCGGGCGGCGGTCATGAACAGCCTCCCGCCCGGCGACCGCGGCGCCGGCGGCGGCATGAACCAGACGTTTCAGAACTCCGCCCAGGTGCTCTCGATCGGGATCTTCTTCACGCTGATGATCCTGGGCCTGGCGTCCTCGCTGCCGGCGGCGATGAGCAGCGGGCTGGAGGCGCACGGCGTGCCGACCGCCGTCGCGAACACGGCCGCCCACCTGCCGCCCGTGTCGATCCTGTTCGCCGCCTTCCTCGGCTACAACCCGATCCAGCACCTGCTGGGCTCGACCGCGCTCGCTCATATCAGCGCCCAGAGCCAGGCGATCCTCACCGGGCGCACCTTCTTCCCTCACCTGATCTCGGCGCCCTTCCGGAGCGGTCTGCACGAGGCCTTCTATTTCGCGATCGCCGCCTGCCTCGTGGCCGCGGTGGCCTCGCTCATGCGCGGCGCTCCCTACCAGCCGCCCGAGGGGCAGGAAGAGCGCACCGAGCAGCTCCACACCCGCGCCGAAGCAGCCCGGCAACGGCGGGCGTCCAAGGTGGCCGTCGGGCGCCGCGGCTGACCTGCGTAGCTCCTCGCAACCGGACAGGGGCAGGACCACCTCGCTGCTTGTTCACCGTCTTTTGACAAGTTTGCGCTGAAACGGGGAAGCCTTACCGGCGCCCGGGACGGGCACCGCGCCGGTCTGCGCTCTTGAGACGGCGTCGCGTGCTGTGGCCCCCGGTGCGATCCAGAACCTTTCGAATCGAGGTGGTTAGGTGGACGACCGGTTGCATCCGCGGTGGCGACTGACTCGACGAGGCCTGCTCAAGCGCGGAGGCGCGATCGGCGCGGCCCTGAGCGTTCCGGGGCTCGGCAACGCGGTGATGAGCGCGAGCGCGGTGGCCGCCCTGCGCGGCCCGGACAGCCTGCCCGATCCGAGCCGCCCGGCCGGAACCGCGACCGGGGCGATGCCGTTCGATCACCTCGTGTGCGTGATGATGGAGAACCACTCGTTCGACAACCTCCTCGGTGCCCTGCCGCGGCTCGGCCAGCCCAAGGCGGACGGCCTGACGTTTGACGGCGCCGGCCAGGCGACCAACGCCAACCCCAGCTCGAGCGGCACGGTGACCTCCTACGAGCTCACCAACACCGAGCAGCCGGGGAGCGTCACCCAGACCTGGAACGCCACCCACCAGCAGATCGACGGCGGCAAGATGGACGGCTTCGTCGAGTCGGTCAACTCGACCGAGCCGATGGGGTACTGGACCGACGAGGTCCTGCCGTTCGCGTACTCGCTGGCGCGGACCTTCTGCTCGGCCAACCGCTGGTTCTGCTCGGCGCCGTGCCAGACCTATCCCAACCGCCGCTTCCTGATGGCCGGCACGGCCTACGGCGACATCGCGACCGACACCTCGACCCTCGAGAACCCGCCGCCCCCGAACGGCACGATCTTCGATCGCCTGCACACCTACGGGATCAGCTGGACCAACTACTTCACCGATCTCCCGCAGACGGGAATCATCCCCTCGATCATCGAGTCCTACCCGACGAACCTGGCGCCGATCACGCAGTTCCTGGCCGATTGCGCCGCGGGATCGCTGCCGTCGGTCAGCTTCGTCGACCCCGAGTTCGGCGTGCTCTCCGACATCGGCTCGCCGCTCGCCTCCTACCCGCAGATCGCGACGAATCCGATCGTGGCCGAGATCCTCCAGAACGCCAACGGCCTGGGCGGCGACCAGGAGAGCCCGCAGGACATGTACTACGGCGAGGCCTGGGCCCACCAGATCCTCCAAGCCGTCCTGGACTCACCCGCCTGGCCCCGCACGCTGCTGATCTACACCTACGACGAGCACGGGGGCTACTACGACCACGTACCCCCGCCGGCGGCGATCGCGCCCGATTCGATTCCGCCCGATCTGGCGGCCGGTGACGCCCCGGGCGGCTACAACCTCTACGGCCCGCGCGTCCCCGGCATCGTCGCCTCGCCCTACTCCAAGCCGAACGCGGTCACGAACGTGCTCCACGATCACACCTCGGTCCTGGCCACGATCGAGGCGAAGTGGAACCTCCCGGCCCTGACCTACCGCGACGCGAACGCGACCACGGTGATGGACTTTCTGGACGTGAATCAAGCCGCCTACCTCGATCCCCCCACGACCCTCCTCGCGCCGTCGCCGACCGGGCCGTCAGGACCCGTGGGAACGTCGGAGTGATGGTGATGCTGATGCCTCGCCGAAACCTCATCGCCGCCGTGGCCGCCGCCGGCGCGGCGTGCGCGGCGCTGATCCTGGCCCTGGCTCCGGGCGGCACACCGGCGGTCGCGGCCGCGACCGCGGCGAGCACCACGAAGGCCCGCACCGCCTCCACGTTTGAGCTGCCACCGGTCCGCCACGTGTTCGTGATCATGCTCGAGAACGAGAACCTCGCCTCGACCTTCGGCGACCCGTCGGCCGACCCGTACCTGGCGAGCACGCTCCCCTCCGAGGGAGCGTTCCTCGGCGACTACTACGCCACGGGTCACGAGAGCAACGACAACTACATCTCGATCGTCTCCGGCCAGCCCCCCAACCCCGAGAACCAGGCCGACTGCCAGTTCTTCGACGACTTCTCTGGCGCCGAGCTCGAGTCAAATGGCGTCGAATCCGGCGTCGGCTGCGTCTACCCGTCCGAGGTCCAGAACATCGGGACCCAGCTGTCGGCCGCAGGCCTGAGCTGGAAGGCGTACGAGGAGGACATGGGCAACGATCCCAACCGCGAGACGGCCGCCTGCGGCCATCCCTCGCTGAACACGCAGGATCAGACCCAGACCGCGGTCGCCGGCGACGGCTACGCCACGCGCCATGACCCGTTCGTGTACTTCCATTCGGTGATCGACAATCAGACCTACTGCGACGACCACGTCGTCGCCCTCGGGTCGCCCACCGGTGCCATGCCGGCTGCCGCGCTCGCGGGCGAGACCGGCCTGGCCACCGACCTGAAGAAGGTCTCGACCACCCCGAACTTCTCGTTCATCACGCCCAACCTGTGCGACGACGGTCACGACTATCCGTGCACAAACCAGACGGGCGGCTCCTCGGCGCTCGCCGACATCGACACGTTCCTCCAGACGTGGGTCCCGCTGATCACGAACTCACCCGCGTACAAGAAGAACGGTCTGCTCGAGATCACCTTTGACGAGTCGGACGGCCCACAGTCGGACTCCTCGTCCTGCTGCGGAGAGCAGCCCGGACCCGGCGACTCGCCGCTGCCCGGCATCACCGGGCCCGGCGGCGGGCTGGTCGGCGCCGTCCTGCTCTCGCCGTTCATCGCGCCGGGCACGGTGAGCGCGACGCCCTACAACCACTACTCATCGCTGGCGAGCTGGGAGACGCTGTTCGGCCTGCCCCGGCTGGCCGACGCGGCCACCGTCCCGGCGACGTTCGGGTCAGACGTGTTCACGGCCACGGGCGGCTGATCTCATGGCGAGCGACCTCCCCGACGACCTCCAGGGACGTGCCCTCAGCCGCCGGCAACTGCTGCGCTACTTCGGGATGCTGGGCGCGGGCGCGGTGGTGAGCAAGTCAGCGGCAGCGTGGGCGGCCAGCCCGAGCGGCGCCCGGCTGGTCGGGCGCGCGGCCTCGACCGCGGCCGCAGGCTCGGATCTGGGCGCGATCGACCACATCGTTTTCCTGATGATGGAGAACCGCTCCTACGACCACTACTTCGGCGACTATCCCCGCGGGCGCGGCTTCGATGACCATCCGGCGCATTCGCTCGGCGTCTTCGCGCAGGACTATCCCGGCGCCACCGATCTGATCCCGCCGAACGTGCTGCTGCCGTTCCACCTCGACAGCACGCAGGGCATGGAGTGCACCGACGATCTCACCCACGATTGGGGCCCGATGCACCTATGCTGGAAGGACGGAAAGATGGACTCGTGGGTCAAGGTTCACACCTCCTCGACCTACGAAGGGGCGCACGGCGCGATGACGATGGGTTACTACATGCGCGAGGACCTGCCGTTCTATTACGCGCTTGCGGACGCCTTCACGTTGTGCGACGCCTACCACTGCTCGATCCTCGGGCCGACTCACCCCAACCGCCTGATGGCAAACAGCGGCACGATCGACCCGGCCGGCACACAGGGCGGCCCGGTCACTGACACCAACGCCACGCCCGATTTCGTCTGGAACTGCACCTGGACGACCATCCAGGAGCTGCTGCAGGACGCCGGCGTGCCGTGGAAGGTGTACAGCCCGAGTAACGCCGGCGTGAGCGGTAAGTACGCGTCGTTCACCCAGTATCCGACCTGGAACCCAGCCCTCTACAACCCGATCGCAAACCCCGAGGTGATGGGCGCGACCGATCACGTCCTGCCGTACTTCAGCGCCTTCCGCAACCCGCTCTCGCCGCTGTATCAGAACGCGTTCACGCCGACCTTCCCGAACGACTTCGTGGCCGACGTCAAGTCGGGATCGCTGCCCAGCGTGTCGTGGATCATCCCGCCGCTCGGCTTCGACGAGCATCCTTCCTCCGCGCCGGCCAACGGCATGTGGTTCACCTCGCTCGTACTCGACGCGCTCACCTCCAACCCCGAGGTGTGGTCAAAGACCGCGCTGTTTCTCATGTACGACGAGAACGACGGCTGGTTCGACCACGTGCCACCCCCCACGGCACCGGCGGGCACCGCCGGCGAGTACCTGACCGCATCGCCCCCGACGATCGGTGACCCGAGCCCCGGCACGCTGAACATCACCGGTCCGCTCGGCCTCGGCGTCAGGGTCCCGATGCTCGTGATCTCCCCCTTCAGCCGGGGCGGTCACATCGCATCCGAGGTGTTCGACCACACCTCACAGCTCAAGCTCGTCAGCGAGCGGTTCGGCGTCGAGGTGCCGAACGTGTCGGCCTGGCGTCGCGCGACCGTGGGCGACCTCACCTCGACGCTGTTCCAGGGCCCGGCCAACAGCTCTGTGCCCAGCCTGCCCGCGACGTCGGTGATCATGCCGCTGACCGGGACCTGCTCCGCGTTCAGTCAGGACACCGAGTCCGGCGGCGCCGCGCCCAGCGTCCCGACCAAGCAGACGATGCCGACCCAAGGTGGCGGTAGCCAGCCGGCCAGCGACTACTACCCGGGCACGCGCGAGCAGGAGGGCTCAGTCCCCGTCGGCCACCGCACGACGGTCGGCGTCGCCGGCTCGGCCCTGGCGACTACGAAGTCCGCCTACAACCGCCTGACCACGACCTAGCCGAGGGTCCCGAGCCGCGGGCTCACGTCGCCTGGAGCGTTTCGGCCCAGAACTCTCTGGTCGCCAGTTTGCGGTAAGTGCCCCCCACCTTTCCCGAGACGACGATTCGGGTTCCCGCCGCACCCTCGGCGGCGCTGAAGCTCAGCGTCACCGTCTCTCCGCTGATCATTCGCGAGGCGGCCAGGAACACGGGAAAGCTCCATCCCGGGCGGAAGCTCAGCGTGCTCGCGTCCTCGCTGGCCAAGCGCATCCGGCCCGCCGTCCTCATCCGATCCGTGATGGTGCTCTTGAGCCGGGCCTGGGCCTCGGAGGGAGACCCGGGGACCGACAGGTCATACGAGAACGACTGAGCCATCGCGATCCTCCTCCGTCCTGGCGACGGGGTTCGAAGCAGTTACCTTCTCGCATGATGGACCGATGAGCAACCCGAGGCGGACATGGCGGTGAAGGTCTGCCTGAACGGCGCCCGGACGCGGACCGAGCACCCGTCGGTCCCGCTGATGCCGGCCGAGCTCGCGGCCGACGCGGTCGCGGTCCGGCGGGCTGGCGCCTTCGCGGTCCATGTTCACCCGCGCGACGACCGCGGACGAGAAACCCTGAGCGTGCAAGCCTGCGACGCGGCGGTCGCCGCGATCCGGCGTGCGGCTCCCGGACTGCCGGTCGGCCTCTCGACCGCGGAGACGATCGATCCCGACCCGTTTGCCCGAGCCGCCGCGGTCCGCGCGTGGCGCCAGCCGCCCGACTTCGTCTCGGTCAACCTGGGGGAACTCGGCTGGTCGGGCATTGTCCGCGCGGCCGTGCACGCCGGGATCGGGGTCGAAGCGGGTCTCGCCACTCCGGCCGAGGCCGAGGAGTTTGCCCGCAGCCCGTTCGGCCACCAGGTCGTGCGGGCGCTGGTCGAGGTACAGGGCGGCCTCGAGGAGGCTCGCGCGATCGCCGAGCTGATCCCGGCCGGAGTGCCCCAGTTATGGCACGGCTACGACGAGCGGACCTGGGAGGTGCTCGCCGGGGCCGTCGCCGCGGGGATCGACGTCCGCGTCGGGCTGGAGGACGTCCTCGTGCTCCCCGACGGCCGCGCCGCCGCGGACAACGCCGAACTGGTGGCCGCGGCGGTCGCGCTGACGGCGGGCTAGGGCAGGGCTATCAGTTCCGGTTCCCGAAGATCCGCAGGAAGAACAAGAAGATGTTGAAGATGTCCAGGAAGATGCCCGCGGCGATCGGGACCGCGCTCGCCATGTTGGCGCGGCGCAGGCGGTTGAAGTCGATGACCGTGAATCCGCCGAAGATCACCAGCCCGAGGACGCAGTAGATGATGTTGGCCTGCGGGATCGACACGAAGATCGCGACGATCCCGAACACGATCAGCGCCAGCAGCGCCCAGAAGAAGATGCGGTAGTAGACCGACAGGTCGCGCCGGGTCGCGTAGCCGCCCGCCCCGAGGGCTGCGACGAAGCCGCCGGTGGCGCCGGCCGCCTGCCACAGAGCAGCGGGATCCGTGTGCGCGTAGTACGCGATCACCGGCGCGACGGCGAGACCGAGGAACAGCCCAAGGCCAAACAGGAACCCGATCGCCAGCTGCTCGCGGCCCCGGGATGTGGCGAAGTTCAGACCGAAGATGCACGCGAACGCGCCGATGAAGAACAGCAGCCCCGCGCCGCCGCTGAGGTTGCGTCCGACGTAGGCGCCGAGCGCGGCACAGCCCACGGTCAGCGCGACCAGGCCCATCACCTGGCCGAATACGGTGCGCGTGTCCCCGCGGGCGATGGCTCCGCCGGGGGCGTACCCCAGGTCGTCGTATGTCGGCATCTCTCGCTATGTCCTTCCCGGTCGGTTCAAATTGGGCGCGTGGCGGGGCGGGACGTTAGACCACGCGAGGCGCGTGGGCAATGCCACCCGCTAGCATCGCGCGACCGATGAGAATCGGCGACCAAGACATGACCACGCAGCCAGGGAGCTCATCCGAGACCCTGCTTGACCGGCTGCTGCAGACTCCGGCGCGACGGCCCATCCTCGACGCCATCTTCTGGCAGATGCCGCGCCGCATCGCCACGCAGCGGAGCACCTCGCTCAACGCGTCGGTCCAGTGGCGGGTGACCGGACGTGCCGACGGCGACGCGGACCACTACCGGCTCGACTTTTCAGACGGGCGCTGTCGTGTCAGGCGCGGCGCCGATGGCGAGCAGCCCACGCTGACGATCACGCTCAGCGCAGTCGAACTCGTCCGGTTGGTCACCCGGCGCTCGAATCCGGTGGCCGCTTTCTTCACCGGTCGCATCACGATCGCCGGGAACGCGATGGTCGCGGCCAAGCTTGGATCGCTGTTCCTCGGAGCCGGCGCCGCGGACCGGCCGTCGAACGGCTGACTCAGCGGCGCCGCCCCCTACCCGTTTCCCGGCCCCGGCCCGCCGAGCCGCCAGCCAAACAGCCCGGTGAGCGACCGCGCATCCGGTCGTTGGCCCAGTCGCAGCGTGACGCTGGCGTCGAACTGCTCGGACGAGCCACCCACGTCGATCCGGTACGCACCCGGCGCGATCGTCCAGTGACCGGGCGGCTGCGGCGAGGGGGTCGCGGTCGGGGTGGTGGGCGAGGTCGTGCCGGGAGTGGTGCCGGTGCCCGGCCCGGAGGTCCAGTAGGCGAACGAGCTGGGCCGGAACTGGAGCGTGACCAGCTTGGTCTGGCCCGGCGTGAGCCACACCCTCTGGAACGCGCGCAGTTGCTCGGGCGGCTCGCCCGTGCTCGCCGGGTCGTGCACGTATGCCTCGATGACGTCGGCACCCGCGACGTGGCCGCGGTTCGTGTCGGCCACCCGCACCAGAACGCTGCCGTCTTGCCCGGGCCACCAGGCCACGATTCGTCTCGCGAACGTCGTGTAGGAGAGGCCGAAGCCGAACGGGAACAGTGGCTGCTGACCGTGCGTCTCATACCAGCGGTAGCCCACGTCGATGCCCTCGTTGTAGTCCTCCTGCTCGAGCTGGTCGTAGTCGTCAGAGGCCCCGGTCTGGAGGTTTGTGATCCCCGGATACTCCGCCGAGGTCGCGCCCGGCCCCTGGGAGTCGCTGGCCGGGAAGGTGATCGGCAGTCGCCCGGACGGGTCGCTGTCGCCGAACAGCAGCGAAGCGACGGCGGTGCCGAAGGTCGCGCCCGGCTCCCACATCTCGAGCACGCCGGCCACCTGGTGCAACCACGGCATCGTCACCGGGCCTCCGGTCAGCACCACGATGGTGCGCGGGTTGGCGGCCGCCACGGCCTCGATCATCTGGTTCTGATCGCCGGGCAGCGACAGGCTCTCGATGTCGTGTCCCTCGCCGATCTCGCGGCCCGCGAACACGACCGCCACGTCGGCCTTGGCCGCCGCCGCCGCGGCCTGCTGTACCAGACTCGGGCCGGTCGAAGCCGGGAGCGCCACGCCCAGGTGCACCTCGTTACCCAGGAACGTGTTGAAGTTGAAGATCGGCAGCTCCGGCGGGAGGCCGGCCACCCCCTCCTCGGAGGAGTAGTCGAGGACGATCGGGGTGGCGTGCCCGGCCGTCAGGTGAACGGTGGCGTGGTCGACGTAGCCGAAATCGTCCCGCAGCCGCTGCGAGACGAGTTGCCCGCCCACGTACAGCTTGGTCGTCCCGGACTCCGTGACCGAGAAGTTGTAGTCACCGCTGACCGGTGGCGTATAGATCGCCTGGTAGGAGGACGACCAGTTGTCCCACTGGTACTGGGATGGGATCGCCACCGCCGGACTCCCGCCCGGAACCGCCGGGAACGACGACTGGCCCTCCGCTCCCGCGGCGCCGTCGTAATCGACCGATGGCACGACCTGGGTGCCGAGCACGGCGTCGCTCGGGTCGGTCGGATCGTTGCCGCCGTAGTAGGTGGCCAGGAACCCAGCCTGAGGCGAGCCACCCGGTGTGACGAGCGACCCAGGCCCGGTCGTGGCGCCGTCGCTTGTGAGCAGCGGCTGCTCGACCAGCCCGACCGATCCCGGCTGGTAGGTGACCGTCCGGCCTGAGCCCGCGCGGGCGGCGATGCCGCTGAGCGCGCTCGAGTATCCGAACTTCTCACCGGTAACGGTGTCGGTGAACACGTTGGTTGGATCGACAAACGCCGAACCGTCGTTGGCCACCTGCGGGTTCTGGCTCGAAACCGGACCGAGGGCGGTGTTTGAGTTCGGACCGGCCTGGGTTCCGATCACGGCAATCGAGTGCACCGAGTTGCCGAAAGGCAGCACATCGCCGCGATCCTCGAGCAGAACCGCACCCTCCTCGGCGATCTTCGCCGACGTGGCCTCGTCCTGCGCTACCCCGTCGCCGATGCCGTTGTTGTTCGGCGGGTTGAGGAAGCGCTCGTTCTTCGTGGACTGGAGTACGAGCCGCCGCACCTCGTCGAGAAGCCGCGCCTGAGAGATAATGTTCTGGCTGCCGTCCGCGTTGGTCAGCCCGTCGCCGCTGCCGTCGCCGACGATCGCCTCGAGCTGAGCCAGCGTCAGACTCACATCGCCGCCATCGCCGCCGTTGGCGAGGTTCAGCTGCGAGGAGTCGCGCATCGCGGTGGCCGCATCGGGAGTGAACGTGCCCTCGAACCCGTACTCGCCCTTGATCAGGTCGTTGAGGATGAACTCGTTGCCGCACGAATCCGCGCCTGTGTACGGCGGAGCCGTCGCCGCGTTGACGATCGCATAGCCGCACATGACCGACATCGCGTTGCCCTGCTGCGGTGCCACCGCGGCCTGCCACGGTGGTCCGTAGATCTCCTCGAGCGCGCGTTCGGAGACCAGCTGGTTCTCACCCGTGTCGTTCGGATTCGAGAGTGACAGCCCCTGACCCGAGCGGCCCTGCTCCTGGGTGTAGGCGCAGCAGTGCTTGACCGTCGTCATCACTCCCTGGGCCTGGATCGCCCTGACCTCGGGGGCGACCAGCGAGCCGGTCAGGAACGGGTCCTCGCCGAAGTTCTCCTGCTCGCGGCCGGTGTGCCAGGTCCGATCGATGTCGATCACCGGTCCCAGCACACCGCTCAGGCCGGTGCGGTGAAACTCGCTGCCGAGCATCGTCCCGTACGCCGCAGCGGCCTGCGTGTCCCATGATGCCCCGACGGTCAGCTCGCTGGGGAACGACAGTCCCGAGCTGCGCTCGCCGTCGGCGCCGTCGTCGGTGCCCCCGGCCGCCGTGAGCCCATAGAGGGCGAGCAGGCTGGTGGTGGTGCCGTTGGCGGCGTCGATGTTGTTCCCGGTGGCGAGCGCCGCCTCCAACCGCTGCAGCGTCGACTGGGCCGGAGCGCCGATGGAGCTGTGCGCGTAAAGTGCCGAGGCCGGGTTCTCCAGGTCGTCGATCACGTACTGCGCCTGGCATTCGGCGCCGAAGCGCGGGTCCTGCCAGGGGGCGTTCTCGGTGGACGGCAGCACCGGGCAGCGCGGCGTGGGAAGCAGCGCGGGCTGCGTGGACGGCCCGCCGGCGAAGCCGCCGCCGGCGTGTTCAGCGGCGTCTCGGGGCGCGCGCGTCGGACGCGCAGCGGCCCCTGCATTTGGCCCGATCAGCAGGGCGAAGGTCAGGACGAGGCCAGCGAACAACGGCCCGGCCAAACGGCGCGTGATAGCCACCATGAACCTCCCTTGGGGGACGGTTCAACCTACCGCGCGAAACCCGATTGTCAAGCTGGTTGATTTACCTGGCTAGACCCGGTGAAGGCGCGCGAGCAGCACCCCGACGGTGATGACCTGAGTCAGCACGCCGACCGCGACCGGCGGCTCGATCTTGGTGTGGTTGGCATGGTGCAGCGGGCGCGTGACCCGCAACCCGGTACGCAGCTCGGCCACCATCACCAGGTCGGGCAGCACGCCGCCGAACGCCCCGGCTGCCGCAAGCGGGTGGCGTCGGGCCAGCGCCGCGGTCAGGACGCTGGCTGCCGCGAGGTCGGCCAGCATCGCCTTCCGGTTCGACAGCGGGTAGTCGGTGTGCGGGACACGATCGAGCGCCAGGTGGCTGATCACGCCGACCGCCACCGCCCCGCGGGAGCCGCGGGCGAAACGGGACGCGAAGGCGCCGGCCAGTGCGTGTGGGGTGGCGACCATCAGTGGTCAGATCCCTTCAACCGTAGAGATCGTCTGAACGGCCGCAACGTTGAGCGCACCGAGGGCACACGAACCTCAGATGGGAGCACCGGCCGCGGAGAATTGCCAGACGCGAGCGCGTCTGCGTCCTATGGCTCGAACACGTGCCCTGAGCTCGGCGTCGCTCCACGGCGACGCCAGGCAGTCGTCCGCCCCGGCCTGAAGCGCGCTGATGCGCTCTTCCACGTCCTGACCCCAGACGAGGGCGATGATTCCGGCGGCGGGAAGCGCGCGGCGCACCTCGCCACACGAGGCACCGACGAACACGATCACCTCCGGGGCGAAGACGCCGCTGAGCCGTATCGCCGCCTGTGGCTCGTCGACGCTGAGGACGTCGTGCCCGTCGCGGGCCAGGACACGAGCGAGTTGCTCGTCGCGGCGCTCGCCCACGAGCAGCACGCGCATGCCGGTGAAGTCGGGATGAGCCGCCTCCCGGCAACGATTCTCGGTCTGCTCAAGCATGTCTGGCTCCTCTCGTGTGGGCGCGTCCTTTGAGTCTGCATCCGAGGATGTCCGCCGCGCATCAGAGCAGCGTCAGAACCGCATATCGGTTCCGTATGAGCGCGAGCGGCTCATGAAGCGTCGGCCGGCGAACGGGCGGTCGGTCGCAAGTCCGCGGAGCCTTGGCTATTGACAATAGCTATTTAGCTAGCTACTCTAGCCATATGGCTACTACCACTTGCTCATCGTTTCTCCCGCCGATCGCCCATGGCTAGGGCCGGCCTCACCGAGGATCTGGTCGTGGCCGAGGCCGAACGGATGGCCGACGAGGTCGGTCTGGAGAACGTGATGATGGCCGCGCTCGCGCAGCGGCTCGGCGTTCGCCAGCCCTCGCTCTACAAGCACATCGCGAGCCTCGCGGCGCTCCGCCGGGCGATTGCCCTGCGGACGTTGACGGCGCTGAGCGCAGAGCTGTCCCGCGCGGCGGTAGGGCGCTCGGGCGAGGATGCCTTGATGGCGATGGCGCGGGCGTTCCGGCAGTGGGTCAAGGCCCATCCGGGCCGCTACCAGGCCGGACAGCGTGCGCCCGAGCCGGGCGACACGGTTCACGAGGCCGCCGCGGCCGGCGTGATCGAGCTCTTCACCAGCGTGCTCTCATCCTTCGATCTCAGCGGCGACGACGCCATCGACGCGATCCGCAGCTACCGGGCGGCCCTGCACGGGTTCGTCAGCCTCGAGCTCCTCGGCGGGTTCGCGATACCCCTCGACGTCGACCGCAGCTACGAGCGCCTCGTCACCGCCGTCATCGGTTCCTTCTCAGATCGGCGCCCGACCGCAGTCGGAGCCGGCGACGACCAACCTGGAGATACCCATGCAAACTCATGACACCACCCAGCTTGACCCCGCGCCGGTCCTTGGCCACGGCGCCGCCGCCGTGATCGAGAGTGCCTCGTTCCTCGCCGAGCTCGCGATGCTCGCTCTCCTCGGCGTTACCGGGGCCCGGCTCGGAGCGGGCACGCTCGGCTTCCAGCTCGCGCTCGCGATCCTCCTGCCGCTTTCCGTCGCGTCGGCCTGGAGCGTGTGGATGGCGCCGCGGAGCTCGCGCCGTCTGGCGGATCCGAGCCGGTTCTGGGCCCAGACCGCGGTGTTCGCCGCGGCTGCGGTGCTCGCGGGGCTCGCCGGCATGGTGACGCTCGGCGTCGCGTTCGGTGTCACGGCGACGCTTCTCTTCGCCCTTACCCGAGTCCTCTAAACAGAGACTCACCCAGCAGTCGAGGCGCGTGCCGGCGGCCTCGTGCTCCGCCATGCCTCGACGACGACCCTTCCAGCCTGAATAACCACGGAGGAACAATGAAAACCGAGTCCGTAACCGACAACCTGATCCGCCTGAACCGTTATCGATTCGTCAACGCGTACCTGGTACGTGAAGACGACGGGTTCACACTCCTCGACACCACGGTGTCGAGAACCGGCGGCTCGTTGATCGAGGCCGCTCGCAAGGCAGGTGGAGACATCAAGCGGATCGCCCTGACCCACGGGCACGGAGATCATGTCGGATCGCTTGACGAGTTGAAGTCGACGCTCGGGCCCGGCACTCAGGTGCTGATGCCCGAGCTCGACGCCCGCATCCACGCGGGGGAGAAGGTCGTGGACGGGAAGCTCACCGGAAGCTGGCCCAAGCTGAGCACGGTCCCCGACGTGCGCCTTCAGCCTGGCGATCGCGTTGGGAGCCTCGAGGTGGTGGCCAGCCCCGGCCACACGCCCGGGCACGTAGCTTTCCTTGACACCCGTGATCGGTCGCTGATCGCAGGCGACGTGTTCACCTCCTACGGGACCACGGCGGTGTCCAACCACTTCTACTGGCGCTTCCCGCTGGCCGCCATGGCCACCTTCGACGGGCAGACCGACCTCGAGTCCGCGCGGAAGCTGCGCGCGCTCGAGCCGAGCATCCTGCTGGTCGGTCATGGTCCGGCCGTGCGCAATCCGGCCGCGGCGATGGACGCCGCCATCGCCCGGGCCGTCAACTGACCAGCGCGGCGAGCGCGCTGGCGGTCAATCGTTCTTTGGCGATGAAACCCCGCACGCCGGCCCATTCCACGGGCTCGCCGTAACTCGCGGCGTCGGCGCTCGACATCAGCACGACCGTTGGCGCGCGTTCACACGCCGCGAGGCGCTCGGCGACTTCAAACCCGTCGAGCCCACCGGGGAGGCGCACATCGAGCACCACGACGTCGGGCAACAGCGTCGCTACGGCGTCCAGCGCAGCTTGCCCGCTGGCGGCCTCACCGATCACCTGCAGTCCGGCTGACTCCGCAATGAGGCGGGCCACAGCCCGCATCTCGACGTGGTCGTCGACGATCAATACGGTGAGCCCGCGCGTCACGGCGATACAATACAGCTTGTATCGAAAGTGGCACGACCAATGCTTGTCGTGTCGTACTTTTCCGTATGGTTGCGCTGTTGTGACGCCGACGCCTCCGAGACCACACGGCGGTGGGCGAGCGGCCGGAGGGCGCGCCCGGGACCCCAGGCTCGACGAGGCGATCGCCGTGGCCACGCGGGCGCTGGTGGTCGAGTTGGGATTCGGCGGTCTGACCATCGAGGCGATCGCCCATCGTGCCGGCGTCTCCCGGGCGACGGTCTACCGCCGCTGGCCCAACCTCGACGCGCTACTCGCCCACGTGCTCCGCGTCGTGGTCCGGGAGATCCCCATCCCCGACCGCGGCCACGTGCGCGATGACCTGATCGAGATCCTCGGTGATCAGCTGAGGTTCATTCAACGCGAGGCGGGCAAGCTGTACCCGAGCCTCGCCGTCCAGGCCAAGGCCGATCCCGACGCCCGGCGAGCCCTGAGCGAGCTGATCCAATATCGACAGGTCGCGGTCTCCGCGGTGCTCAAGCGCGGGATCGAACGCCGCGAGATTCGCGACGACGTGGATCTCGAGCTCGCCTTCTTCCTGGTCTGGGGGCCCGTTTACTACCGTCACCTGTTTGCGTTCGCCTGCGAGGCGCCGATCGATCGCGAGTTCATCCCGCGCCTCGTCGATAACGTCCTCCTCGCCATCGGCACCTGACACGGGCAAGGGTGCACGTCAAGGTGTGACATGGCGCCAGAGGGTTGGTGTTACGTCGGGATGCCGTTGATCGCCAACCGCTTGTTTTTGTATCGAGGATCGTCGGTGACCTCTGCGCCCAGCCAGTCTGGCGGGGTGAACGTCGCCGCCGCGGGAGACGAGTCGAACTCGATCTCGGCGCTGAGCAGGCCGTCCAGGCGTCCGTGATAGACGTCGAGCTCGATTCGTAATCCACCGCCGGCCGGGATCACGTACCGGGTCTTCTCGATCCGCCGCCCGTCGGTCAACGGCCAGAGCGTGTGAAACCGCCGGGCGTCGATCTCGAACTCCTCCTCGAGTCGCACCTGGTCGCCGCCCGACTTGATGGTCAGGAACGACTGGGTGCCGTAGCGGCGGATCCTCACCTCGACCTCATCGTCGAGCGCGACGTATCCCTGCTCGATCTGCGCGTGGGGATAGGCATCGAGATCGGTCGGAGGCCGCCTGACGAGGAACTTGCGCTCGATCTCAGACACTCGCAGAGTGTCGCACCAGCGAACGCCCGGACAAGCGATCGTCACCGCGTGAGGTCGAGTCGCGCCGCGCGAAGGACGCGGTCGAGGCTCGCCTTGCCGCTCAGACCTTGGTCACGGTGAGCCTGGCGTGCATGCCCATCTTCAGATGGCCCGGTAGCGAGCAGTAGATCTCATACCGGCCTGCCCTGAGATGCCACGTGGCCTGGCTGAGCTGACCCGACGGCGTGATGCTGACCGCGCCGAGCACCGGGCCGACCATCTGACCACGGGCGTCGAGCCTTCGGATCCGAAGGTCGTGCGCGTCTTGGCCCCGGTTCCACAGCTGGACGATCACAGTGCCGGCCGGCACCGAGCGGCGCGACGGCCACAGCGACCATTCCTGGGCGTAGACGAGCAGGTGGGCGGGAGCGGGCCTTGACGCCGCCGCTGCGACGCCGCCACACGGGGCCAGGACGGCGGTGGCACAGAGAATCGAGAGAAGCAGCCGTTTCATGCCAGCAGCTGGTAGCGCGGGAAGCTCCCCGCGTTGGGGATAACGGCGGCGGCGTCCTGTCCGAACCACTGCTCCAAAAGCGAGCAGTAGACGCCGCGGAAGTCGACGTTCTCCAGCTGGTTACCGTTTGCGTCAAGCTGACTGAGCGGGGCGAACTCGCCGATCATGCCCCCGTTCACCCGGCTGCCAATCAGCAGTGAGGTACCAGCGGCGCCGTGATCCGTGCCGTCGGAGCCATTCTCCTGAGCCCGGCGGCCGAACTCCGACCAGACGTGAACCAGCACGCGGCCGTCGACACCCCGCGCTTGGAGGTCGGCCTGGAACGCGGCCAGCGAATCGGCAACCAGCTTGACTCCGGAGTCGAACGTCGGCTCCTGGCCCGAGTGGGTGTCGAACTGGGTGTCGGTCGTGAGCGCCACGCAGCGCAACGGAACACCCGCCGCGACCATCGCTGCCAGACCAGCGAGTCGCGCCGGCAGATCACCGGTCGAAGCGGTCGGATAGGTGACCGAGCTGCCGTACGCCGCTCCCGGGTTCGCACTCGAGCCCGACGGGCCAGTCGGGTTCGAGTTGGTGGTCCGGAACGGCTGCAGCGTGCTGCGGACGATGCCGACCTCCGAGGCCGCGCCGGCGACCTGGGCGATCGCGGGATCGCGCGAGCCGCGCTGCGCATCTCCGAGGGCGGACGCGGAGTCAAGCGCCCACTCGGCCGCGTCGCCCCACACACCGCTCAGATACACGGCAAAGTTGTTCGGCTGATCGATCGCCGCCGTCGGGTTCCTGGCGGTGGCAAGCGTCGGGTTGATCTGGCCATCCATCGACAACCCCTGGAACGGATTGGTGGTGTCCCCCACGACGTCCAGGTACCTGCCCATCCAACCGGTCAGAAGCGACGCGTCGGTCGCCCCCACCTCCCAATAGTGTCGCGAGGTGAAGTGCGACATGTCCGGGCTCGTGTAGCCGATCCCGGGGAAGACGGCGACCTTGCCGGCGTCGTGCAGTTGGGCGAACGATGCGGCCGATGGGTGCCAGGTGAGGCTCGCGTCCTCGCGGAACGGCATCCCGGAGCCTGGCGCCACCGCCAGCGTCGGTCGCAGCTGTTCATAGAGCGCATTGCCGGCGGGAGCAAGCAGCGATAGCCCGTCAACGCCGCCCTGCATGAAGAGCGAGACCAGGATCGGGCTGTCGGCGGGTTGGACCGCCGCGGCTCGTGCGATCCCGTCACCGAGCATCCGGTTCGTCAGACCGAGCCGCTCGGCGCCGTACACGGTCACCACGCCGCCCAGCGCGCCGGCGAGGAACCGGCGGCGGTCGATCCCGGCCCCGGCGGGGATCGGCATCCGCGGATCCCATTCGCGCGCGACCGGGAGCTTGCCGCTGGCAAGTACGCGGCGGATCGCCTGCGCGCGCGAGAAGCCGTCGCAGTGACCCTCGAGACCGATTCGCGCGCGTGGACCCGGCCGCGGGTTCATGCCGTCATCCAATCCGGGGTCATGGGGATCAGGTTCCGGAATGCGTTCTGGCGCAACTGGCGAAACGAGACCTGCTGCCAGGTCTGGGTCTGGCCGGCGGCGATGCGGCGCCCCAAGGTGAGGAGGTTGTCCCGCGCGGTTTCCGACAGCGGACGGCCGCCCCAGAAGTCGATCGCGTGCTGGTAGGCCTCCTTGGTGTTCTCCCTGAGCCCGTACGGGTAGGTTTTTCCATTCAGAACGTGGTTCTGCAGTGCCACGTCCACCGCCTCCAAACGTCCCGCCCAGCGCGACGTGTCAAGCCATTGGGCGTAGTTCCACCCGGACACGTTCGGGGGCTGGAACAGGACCTGCCCGGTGATCTGCGCGATCCACGCCCAGCTCGTGGTGGTGATCGTCTGGCGACTGGCGCGCAGCAGGCCGGCCGTCCACACCACCGGCGGGATGACGAGTCGGGGTCCCTCGTAGAACAGCGGGTGGCGGAGGATCGCCTCGAGGAGCGGCCTGACCTCGTAACCGCTGCGGACGTACGCGCCCTGCAACGCTCGCGCGGTGCTTTTCGGAACCTCGGCGCCGACGAAGTACCCCCACAGCTTCTTCACGAGGAACGATGGGTGCTCGGGATGGGTCACGGCCAGCCGGCAGCTGTCGCGCCAATCGAACCGGCCGCGGTGGCCGAAGATCCGCTTGATCCCGTAGTCGTGGAGCTTCGGCTCGAACCGGAAGTTGACCGGGCCCAGCTCCTGGCTCCAGTCGTTGGTCCAGCCGGTCAGCGCGCGAGCGTTCTGATGGACGTCGTCCTGGCCGTAGCCGCGGTCGGCGCCGAGCGTGAACAGCTCCAGCATCTCGCGGCCGTAGTTCTCGTTCGGGCTGCCTTTGTAGTTGGTGTTGCCGTTCAGCCACAGCAACATCGCCGGATCGACCGTGACGTCCAGCAGCAACTGGTGAAAGTTTCCGAGAGCGTGGCCGCGCATCATCCAGTTCTGCTTGATCATCAGCCGTGCGTTGGACGCCTCCTCTGATGTCGCGAACCAGCTGTGCCATACCAGCGTCATCCGCTCGATCAGTTGCTGGTTTGAGCGAACCATCCGGTCCAACCACCAGCAGTGATCGTCGCCCCAGGTATTGATCGGGTCCAGTGGGTAGCCGTGCGCATCGTGCGGCGCGGCGCCGATCAGCCGGGCGTCTCCCTGAGGCCGTGTCAGCGAGGCAACGGCAGCGTCCAGCCCGAGCCGCGCCAATCGCTCGGCGTCGCCCGGCCGCGGTCCAAAGCCCGCCCGCCACAACAGCCGCGTGGCCTCCTCCTCGGCGAACGCGCCGTGGTACACGGAGACTGGGGATGGATCGAGCACAGGCAAGAGTCAGCTCCAGCTGTGTTGTTGCCACGCACCGACAGCGCCGATCCCCACTCTGTCGGGTCGCGCGCGGGCGGGAGCATACGCATTTCTTGCGCAAGCTGAGACAGCCGGCTTGCAGGCGTGGGTCGTGACCGGTGTCTGCGCCCGGGAGCGGTTACTCAAGATGCGCGTATCTCACGGTGAACCCGGCCCTGAGCCTTACTATTCCTACCCATTCAATGTCATGGTTGACTGCCGCGCACGTTCGACCGCAGCGCAGGTTGAATGTCCTGAAACCCTGAGACCAGCGGCATCGTCGAGGGGCACGAAGGCCTGATTGGCGTCGCCGGCAAAGCATCTGGAAGGGCCCCAGCGTCGACGACGATCAAGTGATCGCCGGGCCGAGCAAAGGGTATGTATCGGGAGATCCGGTCGGCCCGGACGTCTGCGCCAGCGCCGAGCTCTTCTTGGCTAAGCTGCCCGTTCCCGAGCTGGATCGATTGATCCCGCCGGAGAGAGAGAGAGAGGTCTCATGGCTCGGCGCGGAAAGGTGATCGTGAGCTGCGCGGTTACCGGCTCGATCCACATCCCATCGGTCACTCCCTATTTGCCAATCACGCCGGAGGAGATATCCGCGAGTGCAATCGGCGCCGCGCAGGCCGGAGCAGCAATCGTGCACCTCCATGCCCGTGATCCGCGCGATGGGCATCCGACCCCGGACCCGGCGGTGTTCGGCCAGTTTCTGCCGCAAATCCACGCGGCCTGCGATGCCGTCATCAACATCACGACCGGCGGGGGGCACGGGATGACGCTCGAGGAGCGCTCCGCCGCGGCGCGCACGTTCGAGCCCGAGCTTTGTTCGATGAACATGGGGAGCATGAACTTCGGCCTGTTCCCGGTGATCGATCGCGTGAGCAGCTTCAAGCACGAATGGGAGCGCGATTATTTGGAGGGCTCCCGCGACTTCATTTTCCGCAACACCTATAAGGACATCGAGCGACTAGTCAACGAGCTGGGTGCGAACGGGACCCGTTTCGAGTTCGAGTGCTACGACGTTGGTCACCTCTACAACCTCCTTCACTCCCTCGATCGCGGATTGATCGAACCTCCGCTGTTCGTACAGACGATCTTCGGAATCCTGGGCGGGATCGGGCCGGAGGCCGAGAACCTGATGCACATGAAGGCGACGGCGGATCGGCTGTTCGGCGATGACTACTACTGGTCGGTGCTCGGCGCCGGGCGTCACCAGCTGTCCTTGGTGACGATCTCCGCGATCCTGGGCGGTAGCGTCCGCGTCGGCTTGGAGGACAGCATCTACCTAGGCAAAGGCGAGCTTGCCAAGTCCAACGCAGACCAGGTCGCCAAGATCTGCCGGATCCTCGGCGAGCTGTCGCTTGAGATCGCCACGCCGGCGGAGGCGCGGCAGATGCTCGGGCTAAAGGGGGCGCAGGAAACGGCGATTCCAGAACTCTCGACAGGTGGGCCTGCCTAGCGTCGTCGCCAGGGCCAATTGCTCCGGGGCGGCGAGTATTGGCTGGGGAAGTCGGTGATTCGCGCGGTTACTTCGTGACCGAAGAGGTCGGAGTGCGGGAACGCGGAGGTTCCGGCCCAGCTCGCTGCGTACGGTACGTAGGCCGGCACTCCGTCGGTGTAGATCAGGTTCAGCACGCCTCCGACCGTGTCGTCGGACGACGTCGCGCCCGGCGCCCCCGTGCCCAGGATCAGGCCACTGAAGATGTCGTGGAAGGTCACGTGGCTCTAGTGCGGGAGGCCAAATCGCATCGCCCGAGCGACACACATCGCCGTCAGCCGATCGGCTTACGACTGCACCGGCTGCGTCAGGTCGTAGACCGTCTGACCGCCGATCGTCTCGGCGCGGTAGTGGGACTTGACCCAGCTGGTGATGGCGCTCGTGCTCGAGCCGCCGGGGCCGCCGCCAGCACCACCGAAGCCGCCACCGCCACCGGAGGCGATGTAGTAGTGGATGTCACCGGCCTTGACATAGGCCTCGAACTGAGCCAGCGAGAGGTTTCCGCCCTGGCCGTTGAACCCGCCGATTGCCATCACCGGGACGCCGCCCGTGGCGAGCTCGAGCGAGGCGGCGCTCTGGGATCCGGACGTTGCGGCCGCCCAACGGTAGCCGGAGGCACCCGACTTCAATGCGGTCACGAGCGCACTGCTCACGGCTTCGTTGCCCGGTCCTCCGGTCATGCCCGCGGTACCCGACGACCCGCCTGAGCGCGAGACGCCCCCGGCCGCACCCGGGAAACGACGGGCGCGCGAGGAGGCCCCGCCCGCGCCGCTCGGACGCGTGCTGCTGGTTTCTCGGGAGAAGCCTCCGCCGGCGCCCGGGAATCCGCCCGCGGCGGCGGCGCGCGTGAACCCTCCCCCGCCAGGCCCTCCACCGGAGCCGCTCGATGGCCCCGCTGACGGGACCGAGCCGGTGTGCGCCGACCCGATTGTCTGCGCCGAGTACGCCACCGGCCCCGCCAGGCAGGCGACGAGCGCGATCACCGCCGTCGCCGCGCTCAGCCGCCGCACCACCCGCGCCGGCATCAGGAGGCCGACCGCAGCCACGCCGCCCGCGACCCCGATCACGGGGACGAGCCACGGCTCCCACGACGGGGTCCGGCCGAGCAACACGATCGCCCAGACGGCGGTGATGATTACGCCGAGCGCGAGCAGCGCACGTGGCGCAACACGCTCGCGCCAACGCCACGCGACCGCCGCGCCGATCGCCACCAGGGCGGCGATCGCCGGCGCGAGCGCGACCGTGTAATAGGTGTGGATGACTCCCGCGCCCAGGCTGAACACCAGGCCGCTGACGACGAGCCAGCTTCCCCAGAGCATGATCGCGGCACGCGTCCGGTCGGTGCGCGGGGCACGCAGCCGCCACGCCAGTCCGGCGACGACCACCAGCAGCGCCGCCGGGAGCAGCCACGACGCCTGGCCGCCCATCAGGTCGTTGAACAGGCGAAGCAGGCCGGTCTCGCCGCTGAAGTTCCCGCCCCCGCCCCCGCCGCCGGGTCCCCCTCCGCTGCCGGTGAGCCGACCGAGGCCGTTGTATCCGATGATCAGGTTGAGGATGCTGTTGTCCGAGGAGCCGTCGATCATCGGGCGCGAAGACGCCGGCCACAGCGCGACGATCGCCACCCACCAGCCCGCGCTGACCACCATCGCGGTTCCGCCCGCGAGCAGTTGCACCACCCGCCGCCGGACCGACGTGGGCGCGGCCAGCAAATAGACGAGTGCGAAGCCCGGCACGACCAGGAAGGCCTGCATCATCTTCGCCAGGAACGCGAACCCGATCAGGGCCCCGACGCCGAGCATCCAGCGTGTGGAGCCGCGCTCGAGCGCGCGCACGAGGCAGTATGCCGACGCGACCAGGAGACACACGAGCAGCGCGTCCGGGTTGTTGAAGCGGAACATCAACGCTGCGACGGGCGTGACCGCGAGGAGCGCGCCGGCGAGTAATCCAGCGCCGGCGCCGAACCAGCGCTTCACGGACGCCGCGAGCAGGCCGACGGCGAGTACGCCTTCGAGGACCTGCGGCACGAGCATGCTCGCACTCGAGAACCCGAAGATCCGCCCGGACAGCGCCATCACCCACAGGGATGCGGGCGGTTTGTCGACGGTGATGAAGTTCGACGAGTCGAGCGAGCCAAAGAACAGCGCCTTCCAACTCTTCGTTCCCGCTTGCACGGCCGCGGCGTAGAAGCTGTTTGCGTCACCAGAGGCCGTCAGGTTCCAGAGATACGCGACGGCCGTCGCGACGAGCAGGCCGATCAGAGCTGGGCGGGCCCAGGCGGGATCCTCGGCGCGCCCGCGCACCAGTGAGCCAACTCGACTTCTCGACCAGGACCCATCCGTCCGACTCGGCCGA
>DATJRS010000217.1:0-34659 GCA_035504535.1 Solirubrobacteraceae bacterium
GCGCACCTCGATGGCGACCTGCGGCTACCACGACATCGCGGAGTTCAACCGCGCGGAGCTCGCGGTGGCGCCGGCGCTGCAGACGGAGGGCAAGCACCTGCAGCGAGAGCAGGGAGTGGGCATGGGCGCCAAACCCGCGGCTGCCGCGGTCAGTGTCGAGTAGTTCGGGCCTCGCGACGGAATCCGGCCCGACCGGGACGGATTTGCGAGATGGTGCCGAGGCCGGATTCCGCACGCTCGGCGTCCATGGGGCCGTGCGACCCCGTCCGGACGGGGATTTGAGTCCCACCACCCACCCCCACCGCCCCACGGGTGCCGCGCAGCGGCCCCCCATCCAGGAAGAGGTTGTCGTCCTCGACTTCGGAGGCCAGTACTCGCAGCTGATCGCGCGCCGGGTGCGCGAGTGCGGTGTGTTCTCCGAGCTTCTGCCCCATCACGTCGGTCTGGAGGAGATCAGGCGCCGGCGGCCCAAGGGCGTGATCCTTTCCGGCGGCCCGGCTTCGGTTTACGAGGACGGTGCGCCGCCGCTCGACCCCGAGCTCCTCGAGCTGGGCGTGCCCGTGCTCGGCATCTGTTACGGCATGCAACTGCTCGCGCGGGCGTTGGGCGGGCGGATCGAGCGGGCCGAGGTGGGAGAGTTCGGCCGCTCGGAGCTGACCGTCGCGGAGAACGGACGGCTGCTGGCGGGCACTCCGGCGGCCCAGACGTGCTGGATGTCCCACCGCGACACGGTGTTCTCGCCTCCGCCGGGGTTCGCGGCACTGGCGTCGTCGAGCGCCAGTCCGGTGGCGGCGTTCGAGTCCACCGAGCGCGGCATCTACGGGATCCAGTTCCACCCCGAGGTGGTCCACACCCCCTACGGCCAGCAGGTCCTGACGACGTTTCTGGAGGACGTGTGCGGGTGCGAGCGCACTTGGAGCGCGACCTCGGTGATCGAGGAACAGATCGAGCGGATCCGCGCCCAGGTCGGCGAGGGCCGGGCCATCTGCGGGCTCTCGGGCGGCGTCGACTCGAGTGTCGCGGCGCTGCTCGTGCACCGGGCGATCGGCGATCGTCTCACGTGCGTGTTCGTCGACCACGGGCTGATGCGCAAGAACGAAAGCGATCAGGTGGTCTCGACCTTCGGTGAGCACTTCCAGATCCCCCTGATCGCGGTCGACGCGTCCGAGCGGTTCCTGGCCCGCCTAAAGGGCGTGACCGATCCCGAGGAGAAGCGCAAGCGCATCGGCGCCGAGTTCATCCGGGTGTTCGAGGAAGAGGCCGCGAAGCTCGACGACGTCCACTACCTGGTCCAGGGCACGCTGTACTCCGACGTGATCGAGTCCGGCGGCAGCACCGGCGCGGCCACGATCAAGTCCCACCACAACGTCGGCGGGTTGCCCGACGACCTCGAATTTGAGCTCGTCGAGCCGCTGCGCGCACTCTTCAAGGACGAGGTCCGCGCGGTGGGCGCCGAGCTCGGGCTTCCCGAGCGACTCGTCTGGCGCCAGCCGTTCCCCGGCCCCGGCCTGGCCATCCGGATCGTCGGCGGCGAGGCCACTCGGGAACGCCTGGAGACCCTTCGCGAGGCCGACGCCATCCTCCAGGACGAGATCCGCAAGGCCGGCCTGTACCGGGAGCTGTGGCAGTCCTTCTGCGTGCTGCCCGACATCCGCACGGTGGGCGTGCAGGGCGACGTCCGAACCTACGGGAACGTGATCGCGATCCGGGCCGTGACCAGCGACGACGCCATGACCGCGGACTGGGCGCGACTGCCCTACGACCTGCTGGAGCAGATCGCGGCGCGGATGATCGGGGAGATCCGGTCGGTGGGCCGGGTTGTGCTGGACATCACGAGCAAGCCTCCCGGCACGATCGAGTGGGAGTAGACTGACCCGTCGTTGGTGGTTGTGCAGAGGGCGATTTGGGGGCTTTTGGCCATGCTGTTCGCGTTCGGCTGCGCGCTGGCCGCGAACCCGCCCGCCGCACAGGCCTCGGTGACCGTCCCGTCGCAGACGTACACCTCGCTCGCGGCGTTCGAGGCCGCGGTCGGCGGTGCGGACAACGGCACCAACCCCGGGGAGCAGGGCAGCGGATTCCGGCACTTCACTCCGGCTGGGATCGCGGTTAACGGCAGCGACCCCGGCTCGACGGCGATCCCGGGCGGGCACACCGCCGCGCTCGCGCCCAGCCGCCTGCAGCCCTGGGGGATCGAGCTCGGCCCCGATGTGGCGGTGGCGAACGATGGCTTCGCGTCGGTCAACCCGAACGTCGACTTCAGCCAAACCGACCTGTGGGCCCCGTTCAACTCGAACAGCACCACATTCCAAGTCGTCGTGCCCGGAGCGCAGACGAGCAGCGCGACGCCGGCGTTTACCCGCGGTCTGGGGGTCCAGTTCGTCAACGTCGAGTCCGGGACGACGATCCAGTACTACAGCGGCAACGCGCCGTTATTCGCCCAGCCGTTGCAGGTGACGACGTCGTTCGAGGGCGTGCTGTTCGCCGACCCCGTCGTGACCAGCGTGGTGATAACCCTCGGAACCGACCAGATCTTCAACTTCGACGGAAGTACCGTCACTGCAGTCGGGGCCTCGGGCACGATGACCGCGGGCGACGACGTCGTCCTGGCCGAGCCCGGCGCCGGTGAATCGAGCGCGGCCGCTACCGCGGGCGTACCGGTCGGCCTGAACCTCGCCAGCTTCCAGACCAACGACGGCGCGACCGCCACGATCGACTGGGGCGACGGCAGTCAGGGGACCGGCACGCTCGTCGGCGTCCAGGGAGAGCCAGGCACGTTCGTGCTCCAGGGGAGCCACAGCTATGCGCTGCCCGGCAGTTACACGGCCCGGGCGACCGTCGAGGATGTCAGCGGCTCCGCGTTCGAGACCGAGGCGGACATTCAGGTTGCGCCGCGGGCCAGCACGACCGCAGTGACCTGCTCGCCGGCCGCGGTCGCGGTCTCGGCTACCACGCTGTGTGTGGCGGCCGTGTCCGATTCCAGTCCGGGAACCCCGACCGCGCCCACCGGCGTGGTCACGTTCAGTTCCCCGACCGCCGGCGGATCGTTCCCCACCGCCGGCAGCTGCACCCTGGGCGCCACCGCTGTGCCCGGGACCTCGATGTGCGTGGTCCAGTTCGAGCCCAGCCAGCGCCCGCCGCTCCACGCAGCGATCATCGGCGTCTACCGGGGCGACAGCCTCCACACCGCGAGCCAGTCGGCGACCACGGTGGCAGTGGAGAAACAGCGGTGCTCGCTGTCGGCACTGTCGCGACGGCTGCGCCCCGGCGGTTTCGGCTTGCTCGTGACGTGTGATGCCCGGGCCAACGTGCAGGTCAGCGCTCAGGCACACGTGGCACGCAGTGGGCCCTTCCGGGCGTTCGCGCTGGCCTTCGGCTCGGGCCACCTACTGATCACGCCCGGGCGGCCGACGGTGATGGTGATCAGGTCGGCGCCCGGTGTCCTGGGGATCCTGCGGGCGGCTCTCGGGCGTGGCCAGCGCGTCTCGCTGAAGCTGACCCTGACCGCCACCTCGCACGCGACCCGCACGACGACGACCAAGCGGGTGTCTGCGATCAGGGCGTTCTGAGGTGGGAAAGGATCGGCCGGACGTGTCGGCCGAGGTTCGAGGGCAGCCGGTCCAGGGCGAACCACTGCGCCGCCTCTAGCTCCACCTGGTCCGGATCGACCCGGCGATCCCCGAGGCGACCGTGGAACAGGTACACGGTGTCCTTGTGGTGGTTTTTGCTCGAGTAAAGCTTGCCGAAATCGACCCAATCCTCGATCCGCCGGCCGATCTCCTCGTTCATCTCGCGGCGGGCCGCGTCCACCGGGACCTCGCGGCGCTTGATCTGCCCGCCGGGGAGATCCCACAGGCGGCTTCCGTAGGTGTGGCGAACCAGCAATACGTCATCAGCGTGAGTGATCACGCACTTGACCCCGGACACGTGGGGCCGGGCCAGGAACCAGTAGACGCGGAGGCCCACGTAGGCGCACCGGATCGCGGCGCGGCGAGCTTGCAAGGAGAGCCGCATGAGCTCAGGGTACGCAGGAAATGGAGGATGGTCGGCGGCGGCTACGCCGGCGCCTTAGTCCAGATCGGGCGGAGGCGGCTGCGCCCGCGGCTATGTCCTATCATCACTGCGAGCCGCGCGATCATCGCGCGGCTTGTGCGTGCCGTGAGGCCGCGTCGCATCCCCTCAAGACCATGAAGACCTACGTCGCCACCCCAGCTGATCGAGAGCGTAACTGGCTCCTGGTCGACGCCGACGGGCAAACGCTCGGGCGTCTGGCCACCCAGATCGCCGACACGCTGCGCGGCAAGCGCAAGCCCACCTACACCCCGCACGTCGACACGGGCGATTTCGTCGTCGTCGTCAACGCCGAGAAGATCTCGGTGACGGGCAACAAGCGCTTGGACAAGCGCTACTACCGGCACTCGGGCTACCCGGGCGGTCTCAAGTCTCGAAGCCTCAACGACATGCTGGAGCGGCGGCCCGAGGAGGTCATCCGGCTGGCGGTCAAGGGGATGCTGCCGCGCAACCGCCTGGCGCGGAAGCAGCTGACCAAGCTGAAGATCTACGCCGGCCCTGACCACCCGCACGCTGCCCAGAAGCCGCAACCGATGGAGATTGAGCAGTGACCGAGCGTCCCGAGGACGAGCAGCGCGACGAAGAGCAGGCCCTCCCCGCCGAGGACCAACAGCACGAGGCGCCCGAAGAGCCGGCGGCGGAAGCGCCCTCCGCGCCCGAGGAGCCGGCCGCACCCGAGCCCGTGGCGGAGGAGCCGGCTGCGCCGGAGCCCGTGGCTGAGGAGGAGCCGGCTGCGCCCGAGCCCGTGGCTGAGGAGGAGCCGGCTGCGCCGGAGCCCGTGGCTGAGGAGGAGCCGGCCGTCCCCGAGCCCGTTGCTGAGGAGGAGCCGGCTGCGCCCGAGCCCGTTGCTGAGGAGGAGCCGGCTGCGCCCGAGCCTGTCGCCGAGCAGCCGCCCCCGTCCGCCGGCGAGGACGAGGATCTGGTGGTCGAGGCGGTCCAGTCGCCCGGCGAGGACGAGGAGCTCGTCGAGGACGACGAAGAGCTCGAGCTGACGCCGCGCGTGAGACCCGAGATCCCGGGTGCCGACCTGATCCCCGACATCGTCGCCGAAGGTGACCAGTTCCTTGACGCAGAGGCTCAGGCGGCGGCCGAGGCCGAGGCGGAGGCGCGGGCCGCCCGTGCCCGCGAGGAAGCCGACGAGGAGGAGGTGCGGCCAATCGCCGACGCGGCGATCGACCTCGCCGCCGGCGCCCGCTACACCGCCACGGGCAAGCGCAAGACCGCGGTGGCGCGCGTGATCATCAAGCCGGGGACCGGCACGTACGTGATCAACGGCAAGCCGCTCGATGTGTTCTTCCCGCGCGAGACGCTCTGCCGGATCATCCGCCAGCCGCTCGAGACGGTCGGCTACGAGTCGCGCATGGACGTGATCGCCCGGATGCACGGCGGCGGCGTGTCGGCCCAGGCCGGCGCACTGCGCCACGGGATCTCGCGCGCGCTGATCGTGGCCGACCCTAATCTGCGCGGCGAGCTCAAGCGCCGCGGCTTCCTGACGCGCGACCCGCGCGTCAAGGAGCGCAAGAAGGCCGGCCTCAAGAAGGCTCGCAAGCGGCCTCAGTTCTCCAAGCGCTGACGCGTTCATGGCGCGCCAGCTCTTCGGCACGGACGGCGTCCGCGGCCGCGCGGGACATTTCCTGACGGCCGAACTCACGTTGAAGCTGGCGCGCGCCGCCGTGGGCCGGCTGGATGCGGAGCGCCCGCAGGTCCTGATCATCCGCGACACCCGGGAGTCGGGCGAGATGCTCGAGTCGGCGATCGCGGCCGGCGTGGCGGCGGCGGGAGGCGACGCGTGGCTGGCCGGCGTCCTTCCGACCCCGGCTGCGCCACTGCTGATTCGCGCTCACGGCCTGGACCTGGCCGCGGTCATCTCGGCCTCGCACAACCCCTACGAGGACAACGGCATCAAGCTGTTTGCCGCGGACGGCTTCAAGCTGCACGACGACACCGAGCACGCGATCGAGGCGGAGCTCGAGCAGCCGCCTCCACCTCCCGCGCACATCGGCCGGATCAGGCCGTTCGAGGGCGCGCTCGAGGACTACCTGGGGCGGCTCCAGGGGCGCTTCTCAGCGCTTGATCTCAGTGGGACTCGAGTCGCCCTGGACTGCGCCAACGGCGCCACGTTCCGCGCCGCTCCGGAGATCTTTCGCCGCCTGGGAGCGAGCGTCGAGGTGATCGCCGACCAGCCCGACGGAATCAATATCAACCTGCGCTGTGGCTCGACCCACCTGGACGGGCTGATCGAGCGGGTCAGGGAGGGCAACTACGACGCCGGGTTCGCGTTCGACGGGGACGGCGACCGGGTGCTCGCCGTGGACCGCCGGGGCGAGGTGGTCGATGGGGACGAGCTGGTGGCGCTGGCGGCCTCCCACCTGCGCGCCCAGGGGCGGCTGACCGGAAACGGCGTGGCGGTCACGGTCATGACCAACTACGGCTTTCACCGGGCCATGCAGGCGGCCGGGATCGAGGTGGCGACCACCGCGGTCGGGGACCGCTACGTCCTCGATGAGCTGCGCCGCCGCGAATGGGCGCTCGGCGGTGAGCAGTCCGGGCACATCATCGATCTCGGCTTCGGCCCGTCCGGTGATGGGATCGCGAGCGCGCTGCTGACGCTCGAGGCGCTCGCCGGCCACGACCTGGCCGAGCGCGACGCGATGGAAAAACTCCCTCAGCGCCTGGTCAACGTCCGCGCCGCCGATCGGTCCGCGCTGGCGGCGGCGATGGCCGATCCGGGCGTCCAGGAGGCGATCTCGCAGGAGGAGGCAGGGCTGTCCGGGCGTGGTCGGGTACTCGTCCGGGCGTCCGGGACCGAGCCGCTGATCCGCGTGATGGTCGAGGCGCCCACGCAGGAGGAGACCGACGAGATCTGCGGCCGCCTGCGCGAGGTGGTCGAGACGGCGATCGGCGTGGTGAGCACCGGTTCGCCGCAGTAGCCGCACGGCGCCTCGCGGTCGTGAACGGTGGCTCCCGCGGATAGGAGACCGCGTCCGCCGCGCGAACTTCCCCCTCACCGAAGCGTTGTTTGATCGGACGCGCGACGACTAATATCCCTGGCGGCCTGCGCGCAGGACCGGATTTTGGGTCCGGTTCCACCGCCACGAAAGGGGAAGCAAGGCGGAATGTGTGGAATCGTCGGATATGTGGGGCCGCGAAAGGCGCGTCCGGTCCTCCTGGCCGGGCTCGAGAAGCTCGAGTACCGCGGCTATGACAGCGCGGGCATCTCGGTCCTCGACGGGGATCGGATCGACGCGGTCCGGGCGGTCGGCAACCTGAACGCGCTCCGCGGCGCGATCCACGCCTGCGGCGGTGACGACGCGACCGCGCCGGCGGGGAGGGTGGCGCTGGCCGAGCGTCCACGACCCGGCACCGGCATTGGCCACACCCGCTGGGCCACCCACGGGCGCGTCACCCAGGAGAACGCCCACCCGCACTTCGACAACACCGACCGCATCCATATCGTCGTCAACGGGATCGTCGAGAACTACATCGCGCTCAAGGCGCGGTTGGTGGCCAACGGGGCCCAGTTCACCTCTGAAACCGACGCCGAGGTCATCGCTCACCTGGTCGCGTCCTACCACGAAGGCGATCTGGTCGAGGCGGTCCGCCGGGCCTACGCCGACCTGCGGGGCCACTACGCGTTCGTCGCGATGAGCGCTGACGAACCCGGTCTGCTCGTGGGTGCGCGCAAGGAGTGCCCGTTGATCATCGGTCGCGGCGAGGACGAGCAGTTCATCGCCTCGGCGATCCCCGCCTTCCTGCGCCATACGCGCTCGGTCCAGTACATCGAGAACGACGAGATCGTCGTCGTGCGGCCCGACGCCGTGGAGTTCATGACCGCCGAGGGGACCTCGGTCGACCGCGAGGTGGTCGAGATCGACTGGGATCCCGAGACGGCCGAGAAGCAGGGCTTTGAGACGTTCATGCTCAAGGAGATCCACGAGCAGGCCGACGCCGTCGCCGAGACGATCGGTGAGCGGGCGGCGCGGGGGATCGGAATCGACCTCGGGCTCGTAGGCCCGGGCAATTCCGAGGCCACCGCCATCGACGACGAGCTGCTGCGCAGCGTGCGGCGGATCGTGATCGTCGCCTGCGGCACCTCCTACCACGCCGGACTGATCGGGCGCTATGCGATCGAGGAGTTCTCGCGCGTGCCGGTCGAGGTCGAGATCGCCTCCGAGTACCGTTATCGCAACCCGATCGTCGGACCCGAGGACCTGGTCATCGGAATCTCGCAGTCGGGCGAGACGGCCGACACGCTGGCCGCGATGCGCACGGCTCGGGCGAGCGGCGCGAAGGTCCTCGCGATCACCAACATCATGGGCTCCCAGGCGACCCGCGATTCCGATGCGGTTCTTTACACGCGGGCCGGCCTGGAGATCGGCGTGGCGGCGACAAAGACGTTCGTCAGCCAGGTCGTCGCGCTCTACCTGTTCGCGCTCCGTCTGACCGAGCTTCGCGGAACCCTCGAGCGCGAGGAGCTGAAGGCCACGATCAGCGAAGTCAAGCGGCTGCCGCACCGGATCGCCGAGCTGTTCGCGCGAGACATGGGTGGGATCGAGCGGATCGCCGAGTCCGTCTCGGCGGCGGAGTTCTTCCTGTACCTGGGACGCCACGTGGGGCTGCCGGTGGCCCTCGAGGGCGCGCTCAAGCTCAAGGAGATCTCCTACATCGCCACCGACGCCTACGCGGCGGGTGAGATGAAGCACGGTCCGATCGCCCTGCTCGACCAGAGCACCCCGGTCGTGGTGGTGGCGACCGAGTCGCCGGTGCTCGAGAAGGTGATCTCGAACATCCAAGAGGTGCGGGCGCGCGGGGCGCGGGTGATCGCGGTGGCGACCGAAGGCGACGAGCAGCTCGCCGAGCACGCGGACGAGGTGATCGAGGTGCCCCGTACCCAGTGGATGCTGGCGCCGCTGCTGGCGGTGATCCCGCTTCAGCTGCTGGCCTACTACATCGCCCGCCGGCGCGGCCTGAACGTCGACCAGCCCCGGAACCTGGCCAAGACCGTCACGGTCGAATGAGGGCGGGGCCCCGATAAAGGTCGGGATCGATCTGCTCGAGATCGACCGGCTCGAGCGGGCGCTCGAGCGCACGCCGCGGCTCGCTCAGCGGTTGTTCACGGAGGCGGAGCTGGCCTACGCCGCCGCCCGGGGCCGTCCTGGCCAGCACCTGGCCGCCCGGTTCTGCGCGAAGGAGGCCGTCGCCAAGGCGCTCGACCTGCGCTCCTGGAACTTCCACGAGGTCGAGGTGATCGGCACGGGCGGGGCGCCGGAACTGCGCCTGTCGGGTGCCGCCGCGGCCCGCGCGGCCGAGCTCGGCTTGCGGGTCGAGGTGTCGCTGACTCACAGCAACCGCGACGCGGCGGCGGTGGCGGTCGCGGCCTAACAGCCGCTGAGGCGCCGCCGTCAGGCGCCGCCGAAAAAATCCAATCGTCCCGTTCACTACGCTCCCGGCGATGGCAAGCCTTCCCGACTGGCTTGATCGGCTGCCCGACGCCTCCGAGCAACGCGCGCTCGACGAGTGGGCGATCCGCGAGCGCGGCATCCCCGGAATCGAGCTGATGGAGCGTGCCGGCACGGGACTGGCCGAGGTGGTGTCCGAACTGGCGCCGGCGGGTCGCGTGGCGGTGGTGTGCGGCAAGGGCAACAACGGCGGGGACGGGTTCGTCGCCGCGCGGGTTCTGCGCGAGCGAGGACGCGATGTTTCCGTGCTGTCGCTGTCCGATCCCGGCGAGCTGCGGGGAGACGCGGCGACGAGCCTGGAGCGCCTGCCCGGGCCCCGGGTGCAGGAGTTCGCGGCGGATGCCCTCACCGGCGCGGCGGCGATCGTGGATGCAATCCTCGGGACCGGCTTCTCGGGGGAGCCGCGCGAGCCCGCCGCGGGCGCGATCGAGGCGATCAACGCGGCCGGTGGTGGGGCCGGCTCGGGAGCCGTGGTCATCGCCTGTGACGTTCCCAGCGGAGTCGACGGGTCGACCGGCGCGGTCGCGGGCGTGGCGGTGCGCGCCCGCGCAACCGTGACCTTTCACGCCGCCAAGCCGGGCCTCTGGATCGCGCCGGGCAAGGGGCACGTGGGCGAGGTGCGGGTGATCGACATCGGGATCCCTTCCGGCGGGCCCGGTGACCCTCAGATCGGGCTGATCTCCGACCGGGTGCTCGGAGAGGTCCCGCGCCGCGGCCAGGATTCGAACAAGTTCGCCGCCGGCAGCGTGCTCGTGTGCGGCGGGTCGCTCGGCCTGACCGGCGCTCCCTGCATGGCCTCGGAGTCGGCCATGCGCGCCGGGGCCGGCTACGTCACCGCGTGCGGCCCCGCGTCGCTGAACGCGATCTTCGCCTCGAAGCTGCTCGAGGTGATGACCGTCCCGCTGCCCGATGCCGACGGGGCGCTCGAGCTGGCCGGAGTCGAGGAGGTGCTCGAGCGCGCAAAGCGCGCCGACGCCCTGGTGCTGGGGCCGGGACTGGGACGTGCGGGGGACGCGCCGGAGTTCGCGCGCCGCCTCGCACGAGCCGTGGAGCTTCCCCTGCTGCTCGATGCCGATGGGCTGAACGCCCACGCGGGGGCCCTGACCTCGCTGGCCGATCGCCCGGCTCCGACCGTGCTGACGCCCCACGCCGGCGAGTTGGCCCGCCTAATCGAGAGCGACAGCGCTGCGGTGGGCGCCCAGCGCCTGGAAAACGTGCGACACGCCGCGTCGGCGGCACGGGCGATCGTCGTCTTGAAGGGCGATGACACGCTGGTGGCGACGCCCGACGGCCGGGTCGCGGTGAATCGAGGAGGAGCGCCCGCACTGGCCACAGCGGGGACCGGCGACGTGCTCTCCGGAGTGATCGGGGCATATCTGGCCAAGCGCATGGATCCGTTCGCCGCCACCTGCGCGGGCGTACTAGTACACGCGCGCGCCGGCCAGCTCACGGCGCGCGACATCGGGCCCGAGGGCGTCATCGCCAGCGACGTGATTGCCGCGCTGCCCCGTGCGCTGTCGCCATCGGGGTACTGATCGTGGCCCTGCGAGCGCTGGCGCGCGTCAACCTCGCCGCGATCGAGCGCAACGTGGCGCGCCTGCGTTCAGGGCTTGTGCCTTCGGCCGGCCTGTGCGCCGTGGTCAAGGCGAACGGCTACGGGCACGGCGCGGTGCCGGTGGCCCGGGCGGCGCTGGACGCGGGCGCGCGGCTGCTCGCGGTGGCGACGGCCGAGGAGGCGGCCGAGTTGCGCGCCGGCGGGATCGAGGCGTCGGTGCTCGTGATGGGGGCGATCAGCGATCAGGAGCTGCCCGTGGCGCTGGCGGCGGGGGGAGAGCTGGTCGCTTGGAGCGAGCGGTTCGTCTCGGACGTGATGCGCGCAGTGTCGCGGCCGGGGCCGGCTCCCGGGGCGCCGCTTCGGATGCACGTCAAGCTCGACACGGGCATGGGCCGGCTCGGCACACGTGATCCCGCCGAGGCGATGGGCGTGGCCGAGCTGATCGCGGCGGCGGGTCCTGCGCTCGAGCTCGCCGGGGCGATGACCCACTTCGCGAGCGCCGACGAGGATCCCGAGTTCACGGCGGTCCAGCTGTCGCGGTTTGGGTCGTTTGTCGGAGAGCTGCGCGGCCGCTGGCCCGGGATCGTCGTGCACGCCGCCAACAGCGCCGCCACGTTGCGCGCGCCGGCGAGTCATTTCGACCTCGTCCGCTGCGGGATCGCGATGTACGGCTGCGACCCGATGAACGTGGACCCGGACGCGCATGGCCTGGAGCCGGCGCTTGAGCTGAGCTCCTACGTCGCGGCGGTCAAGCGGGCCGCTCCGGGGGAGAGCACCGGCTACGGCCGCCGCTTCGTGGCCGAGGACGAGACGTGGATCGCCACCGTCCCGATCGGCTACGGAGACGGGATCCGGCGGGCCCTGACCAACAACTGCGATGTCCTGATCGGCGGGCGGCGCTACCCGCTGGTGGGCAGGGTGAGCATGGACAACATCACGATTGACATGGGTCCGGCGGGTGCGGATCGCGTCACCGTAGGGGATCGAGTCACGATCATCGGCCGCGACGGGGACTCCCGTCAGACAGCGGAGGAGATCGCACGCCGGATCGACACGATCAACTACGAGATCGTGTGCGGGCTCTCGACCCGAGTTCCCCGCGCCTACCATCGCGACGGGACGCCGGCGTGACGGATGTCGACCCGATGGGCGCGCTTGAGGAGATCGTCAGCGACCCCGCGTGGCTGGTCGGCGGTGCCGTGCGCGATCGCCTGCTGGGGCGAAGCACCGACGATTACGACGTCGTCGTCGATGGCGATCCGCGCCGGGTCGGGCGTGAGCTTGCCCAGGCGACCGGGGCGCACGCCTTCGCGCTGTCGGAGGAATTTGGCGTGTGGCGCGTGGTCGCCCGCGGCCACCCCTGGCAGGTCGATGTCCTGCCGGTGGGAAACGGCTCGATCGAAGACAACCTGGCCGGGCGCGACTTCACGGTCAACGCGATCGCGGAGCCGCTGGGCGGCGGTCCCTACGTGGACCCGTTCGCGGGCGTCGAGGACGTCGGCCGGCGACGGCTGCGCATGGTCTCGCCGGGTGCATTCGCCCAAGACCCGCTGCGAACGTTGCGCCTCGCGCGGCTGGCCTGCGAGCTGGAGTTCTCGGTTGACCAGGACACGGTCGCTGCGGCGCGCGCGAACTCCGCGGCGCTCATCCGGGTGGCGCCCGAGCGTGTGTTCATCGAGCTCAAGCGCGTCCTGACCGCCGACGGCGCGCTCGCGGGGCTCGATTTGATGGACGCGGTCGGGGCGACCGAAGTCGTGCTCCCGGAGGTCAGCCGCATGCGCGGCGTGGGGCAGAGCGTCTATCACCACCTCGATGTTTACGAGCACACGCGCTCGGTCTTAGCGGGTGTGATCGAGCTCGAGCGCAGCCCGGACCGGTGGGTCGGCGAGCACACCGATGCGGTCTCGCGCTTCCTGGCCGAGCCGCTGGCCGACGAGCTCACCCGCGGCCAGGCGCTGCGCTTCGGTGCCCTCCTGCACGACGTGGCCAAGCCCGACACGCGTGGCGTGAGCGACGAGGGGCGAGTCACGTTCCTCGGACACGACGTGGCGGGGGCCGAGCTCGCGAGGGCCGTGCTCACCAGGCTGCGCGCCAGCGAGCGGCTGCGCGAGCACGTGGCCGCGCTCACGCGCCACCACCTGCGCCTCGGGTTCCTCGTCCACGACGTGCCGCTCGAGCGCCGGGCGATCTATGGCTACCTGCGCACGTGCGAGCCTGTCGAGGTCGACGTGACCTTGCTGAGCGTCGCCGACCGGTTGGCCACTCGTGGAAAGGTCGCCGAGGAGGCGATCGCCCGTCACCTGGAGCTGGCCCGCCAGCTGCTGGGCGAGGCGCTCGCGTGGCGCGCGGACCGGCCACGGCCGCCCCTGCGCGGCGATGAGCTCGCCCGCGCGGTCGGGCTGCGTCCGGGACGCGAGCTCGGAGAGATCCTCCACGAGCTCGAGGTGGCGAGCTTCGCGGGGGAGATCGGCTCCCGCGAGGAGGCGATCGAACGGGCCCGAGAGCTCGCCGGCCGGGGCCGAGCGGGCTCATCCCGCTAGCGTTTTCGGCCAGCGCAGCGCATGGCCCGGGGGGTGTCCCGAGCGCCGGCCGGAGCCCGACGGGATCAAGCGCTACGGCCTTGGGTGACCGCTCCGAGGGGCCACCACGCGCCCGGCTCGGGCCGGAGAACCTGCATCGAATCACTCCAGAAACCCACGCGCTGCCCTTCCTTGCTACCTTCCCCGGGTTGGTCGGGGCCCTGGGGGGCACCTAACCGGCATGTCCCAGTCGAAGGCATCTAAGGGGAGTACATGGCAACGGGTACCGTCAAGTGGTTCAGCGACGACAAGGGGTTCGGCTTCATCACGCCCGACGACGGCGGGCGTGACCTTTTCGTTCATTTCACTGGCATCGTGGGGGACGGCTATCGCTCGCTGTCCGAGGGAGTGAAGGTTTCCTATGAGGAGGAGGCCGGTCCGAAGGGACCGAAGGCCGTAAACGTCAGCAAGATGTGAGCGGCGGGCCCACCGGTCCGCTTGGCATCGGCTGACGGCTCGGCGGCCTGGCTCCCATCTTGACGCGGTCGCGCCTTCGGGCGCGCGCCGCAACTGGTGGCTGGGCGTCGTGTTGAATCCGAATATGAAACGTTCTCTGTTGGCCATTGGCGGCGCCGTCGCGCTGTGCGCCCTTCTTCCGGCATCCGCATTCGCGGCTATCGACGAGCTTGGGGCGACCACGACGGCGCTCGTCGCGCCGAGCTGCCCGTCGGGTGTGGCGGCCTCACAATGCACCATTATTCTGACCAGGGCGACAGCGCTCGAGACGATTCGGGACGACATCGCCTACCCGACCACGGTCAAGCACGCCGGGCGGCTGGTTGCGTTCACGGTCGGTCTGTCCAGCCTGTCGACCAATGCCACCACGGCGCAGAGCGACACGTCGTACCTGGACAAGACCTACGGTGGCGACCCCCAGGTCGGGATCGCAGTGCTCAAGCGGGTCGGCAAGAAAACCGCGTGGACGTGGCAGGTCGTGGCGGAGAGCCCGCTGGTAGACGCCTCGACCTTCCTCGGTCAGGTCGTTCAGTTCCCGCTCACGACATCGATTCCGGTGACGCGCGGCGAGACGATCGCGCTGACGACGCCGACCTGGGCGCCAGTTCTCTCGATCGATCTCTCCACGCATAACTTCGCCTATCGCCAGAGCCGGAGCACAAACTGCTTCAACCCGCCGACGACCTCGGCGGCGCAGCGGACACTCGGCGTGAGCGCGACGTACAAGTGCGACTACCCCGGCACTCGGGTGGAGTACAGCGCGACCGAGGTCACCAATCCGGTGCCGAACACCACCACGACAACGACCACGACGAAGGCCAGGCGCAAGAAGTAGGTCGCGTCGGCTGCCCACGGGCGTCGCAGCCTAGCTCCCAGCGCGGCTGCGCCCCGGGGCTCACGGCTGACCGGCTGTCTGGTCTGGTGGCCCCACTCGTCGAGCTGCTGGCGGCACCGCTCACCGGCCGCGCCCGGGCGGGGCCGTGGTCAGGCTCTGCCGGCTGCCAGCCGTTCCCGAACCTAGGGTAGGCCGCCGCCGCCGCTGCCGCCGCTGCCCGAGCCGCCGCCGGAGGAGCCGCTACCCGACCCGCCCGTTCCGCCGTTCGGCGAGACCCCGCCGTTGGTGCTGGTCCCGCCGCCGCCCGTTCCGCCGCCGGTGCCGCCGCCCGTGGCGCCCGAGGTCCCGTTGCCGGTCCCGCCCGAGGAGGTGGTTGGCGTTCCGGAGCCGCTGCCAGACGACGCGCCGGGCGAGGAGGACCCGCCGGCGTTGGCCGAGCTGTTCGTGGTGGAGCTCGTGGAGGTGGTGGAGGTCGTCGAGGTCGTCGTCCCGCTCGCTGCGGCTCCCCCGGTGGGGACCGTCAGCGGGGGCGCGCCGGAGGTGTCGGTTGCCGGCGTGCTGCCGCCGCCGCAGGCCGCAAGGCCGACGCATACCGCCAGCCCGGCAAGTGCCTTACCAGCGGGAAAACGACGGAGTACGGCTAGACGACGAGGCACGACCAGGCTCAGACTTCAAGCGGCTCCATGCGGCGCCCGCAGTGGGGGCAGTCGTTCAGATCCTTCTGACAGAGCTGATCGCACCAGTTGCAGAAGCGGAGGTTCTCAACCGCCCAGGGAAGCTCGGACGCAGTCGGGGCGAGGGGAAGGAGCTGCCCAACCACCTCGAGTTCCTCGCCGGTCTCCCGATCGATGTAATGACGCCCGGGTTCGGCCTCGATCAAGACCTCCCGGCCGCTCGAGGGCGCCCTCATCCGGTAGCGCTGACGAATCCTCATGCGAAGTCATCGTATACGAGGGTCCGGATTCTCGCGGCGTCCGGGTTCCCGATTGCCCTGGATCCTGCGCGGTTCGGCGCGTCGATCGGTCCCAGGATCGGAATCTGACCCGCCCCTGAACACGACCGAAACATGACCGGCGCGCCCGGTGCCGAGCGCTTGGATAGAGTGCCGCACTTCAAGGTATGGTCAAGCTGCTGGGACGCATCGCCACGTTCATCACGGGAGCTTTGATCGTGGTCAGCCTCGGTGGCTGCGCGCTCAAGCATGAGACCGGCAACCTCGTGACGGGCAAGCAGCTGTTCGTCACCAAATGCGGCGCGTGCCACACGCTGTCCCACGCCAATACCACCGGGGACATTGGGCCGAACCTGGACGACGCGTTCCGGCAGGACCGGGTCGACGGAGTCAAAAGCACGTCGATCGAGGGCCTGATCGACTACTGGGTCCAGTACCCGAATACGGAGGGCGTGATGCCCGCGAGGCTGGTCGCGGGGCAGGACGCTACGGACGTGGCGGCCTACGTGGCTGCCGTGGCGGCTGAGCCGGGCCAGGACACCGGCGCGCTCGCCACCGCGGTCCAGGAGACGGTGGCCCCGACAGCGGCGAACGGGAAGACTGTCTTCACGGGGGTCGGCGGCTGCGGCTCCTGCCACACGCTGGCCGCGGCCGGCACCACCGGGACGGTGGGGCCCAATCTCGACGTGAGGCTGAAGAGCGACTGCGCGACCCCGCAGTCCATGCAGATCCGTGGCGCGACGCTCGAGAAGTGCATCCACACGGCGATTACCGACCCATACGCCTACATCCCGTCCGGCTACGCCAAGGGAATCATGCCGGACACATTCAGTAAGACGCTCAGTCCGTCCCAGATCGAGGCACTGGTGGCGTTCTTATCGTCTGCGGTTAAGTAGGTCCGGTAGGGGCCGGCGGGCCTCGCCTCCAGCGGGGGCTGCAAAAGCGCGCACGCGCGCCCCTCGATCGCGGCCGTGCGCGTTTGTGCAGCTGGGGGATGCATTACCGCGCGCCGCGGTCGGGCCGCCGCTCTGCTGATCGCTTCTGCAGGCGTCCGGGCGGAAGGGGCTGGGTTGGGCGGAAGGGGCTGGGTTGGGCGGAACGGGCTGGGCTGGGCGGAACCGGCTGGGCCGATCAGGGGTCCACAACGGTGGTCGGGTGGGTCGGAGCGCCGGCCTCGCCGATACCCAGGCGGTCCCAGAGCTCCTGGCCGCGCCCCGCCGCCACCGCCCGTGCCGCTCGCTGCTCGTCGAGCTCCACGCCGTGTTGGGCGGCCGCATCGAGCAGGCGCTGGCGCTCCTCGGCTTCGTTGGCGACCTTCAGGAACAGCCAGCAGAACAACCCGATCGTCAGCAGGCTCTCCTCGACCATCATCAGGCCGGCGGCGGCGATCTGATCGCCCATCGGGCTGATGTGCCACTTCGCGTCGCCGGCGCGGTAGATCGGGTAGAGGACCGTGCCCGAGAAGATCAGGAAGTTGGCCAGGACGGTCCCGGCCAGGCGCACCACGATGATGTAGACGAGCTTGGCGGCGTTCCCGAACCACGCCGGCTTGGGCAGCGGCCCCAGCAGGGCCATCCAGACCGCGATCCCGAAGAACAGGAAGCAGGCGTGCTGCAGACCGTGGATCAGGTCGTGGCGGAGCGCTGCCTGATAGAGCACCGGCAGGTGCCAGACGTAGAAGCTGATCATCCACGCCGGCAGCGCGACCAGGGGATGCGTGAACACCCGCAGCTTTGAGAACCAGCGGTTTCGCAGCAGCGGCGCGAGCAGCGGTCCGGTCACGCCCAGAACGATCAGCAGCGCCGAGATGTCGCCGATCACCAGGTGCTCGGCCATGTGTGCGAGCAGGAGCTGATCGGCAAGCGAGTCGACCGGATAGCTCAGCGCGATCGCGAGCGTGATCAATCCGGCCGCGAAGCACGCCTGGCGCCAGCCCGGCACGGCCCGCCGTTCGTGGGCGAGCGACTGGACCCGGGCGCGGTAGGGAAGCCAGCACAGCAGCACGACCACGGATGGGACGATGCCGTTGACGGGGCCCGCGCTGGCGAGCGGGAGCGCGCTCAGGGACACGCAGTCAATGGTGCCACTCGGACCGGGGTCGCTACGTCAGCGCGCGGATGATCAACACGATCGCAACGATCACGGCCACGCCGGCGACGATCCGCACCAGGATGCGAAACGCCGCTGCTTCGGACAAAGGGTTCGGCCTCCGGCGGGCTTGGTGGGTGGGGACGCCCGGGCGGGGTTCCTAGAGAACGTAGACCGCGGTGTAGACGATGACCCACATGATGTCGACGAAGTGCCAGTAGATCCCGGGCACTTCCATCCCCTCGTGGTGCTCGGGGGAGTAGTGCCCGCGGAACGAACGGTTGGTGACGATCAGCAGGGCGCAAAGCCCGATGAACACGTGCGCGCCGTGCAACCCGGTGAGCGAGTAGAAGATCGTCGCCTGCGCCGAGGCGTGGGGCGGAAAGCCGAGGTGGATGTACTCGTTGACCTGGATGAACAGGAAGGTCAGGCCGAGACAGAAGGTCGAGACCATGCCCGCCTTGAGCCCGAAGCGGTTGCCCTTGCGGATCGAGACGAGCGCCCAGTGCAGGGTCAGCGAGGAGGACAGCAGGATGGCCGTGTTCAGGCCGGCCACCGACTCCGGCACGACGGTCCCGTGCGCGGGCCAGGGGTTGTGGTTGACGATCCGGATGAAGAAGTACGCGGTGAAGAACGCGCCGAAGATCATCACCTCGGAGATGATGAAAAGGAGCATCCCGAGCGTCGGGGCGTGGACCCGCGAGGAGCGGTGCGCGGGCGGCGGCCCGTGGTGCTCGTGCTCGGCGTGGGCGATTGAGGCGGCTTCCATGGGCTCCCTTTAGGCGGCGGAGGACGCCGTGTCCTCGTGGACCACGTGCTCGACCGGCTTGCCGGTGGCGCGCTGGACGCGGTCGATCAGATCGGAGCGCAGCCAGCCCGATTTGGTCTCGGCGAAGGTCGAGATCACGATGTCGTCGACCCGGAAGTACTGGAGCGCGTTCGTGATCGCCGTGAACGGGTCGGGATCGCCCACCATGCCCGAGGCGTAGAGCCCACGCACGCGCAGGCGGTCGACGACCAGCTTCAGGCGGGTGCGGGCGCGCTGCACGGCCTGCCCCGATCCGCCCTCGGGCGGGATGATCACGATGAACAGCGGCCGGCGGTTCGGCTCGCTGAAGGCCTTCGCCTTGGCCTGCAGGGCTTCGAGCAGTTCGTCTCCGGACGCGGTGCGGTTGGCGACGGCCAGGGTGACGTGGAAGGGCAGTCCCTCGGTATCGACGTCGTGAACGACGTGCGTCACCGGCAGTCCGGTGGCGTCGCTCACCCGCTCGATCAGATCGCGTCGCATCCACCCCGACCGGGTCTCGGGAAAGGTCGAGATGATGATCTCCTGGGGGTGGTACTCGCGGACGGCGTCGATCGACGCCGTGAAGGGGTCCTGATCGCCCACCTCGCCGATCGCTCGGATACCCATGTCGCGGATCACCTCGAGGGCCAGGTCGAGTCGTACCTGAGCCGCGTCGAACACCGACTCGTTGTAAACGACCAGGCCCGCCCTCGGCTTGTTCTGGGGCACGCACAGGATGAAGCGGGTGTCGCTGTCGGCGCGCTCGCGCACGGCGTCGAGCAGCGGCTGGCCACCGAGCGTCTCGTTGGCCACGACCAGAATCGTGCGAGACGCGATGTTCGGTGCTTCGCCCGAGCTCATTCGTGGACCTGCTGGCTAGGCGGCGTCGTGAATGCGCCGGCGGTGACCTTGGCGGCCTCGGCCGGCGATTTGAAGATCCCATGGACGGCACCGGGGACGCCGTACTCGTAGGGTCCGCCGACGACCGTCGGTACGGCATCGAAGTTGAACACCGGCGGTGGCGAGGACACCTGCCACTCGAGCGTCAGCGCACGCCACGGGTTGGCCGCAGCCCGCGGACCTCCGCGCCAGCTGACGATCATGTTGTAGAGGAAGATCAGGGTGCTGGCCCCGAGGATCCAGGCGCAAATCGAGATGAACAGGTTCCAGTCCGCGAACTTGGCCGCGTACTCGGCCACGCGCCGCGGCATTCCCTGGATCCCGATCAGGTGCATCGGCCCGAACGTCAGATTGAAGAAGATGAAGGTCAGCCAGAAGTGCCACTTGCCCAGACGGTCGTCGTACATCCGGCCGGTCATCTTCGGGAACCAGTAGTAGACGCCGGCGAAGATCGTGAACAGCGACCCGCCGAACAGCACGTAGTGGATGTGGGCGACGATGAAGTAGGTCTGGCTGACGTGGATGTCGAACGGGATCATGGCCAGCATCACGCCGCTGATCCCGCCGAGCGTGAACGCCGTCAGGAAGCCGAGCGCGAACAGCATCGGCGTATCGAGATGGATGACCCCGCGCCACAGCGTGGCGAGCCAGGAGAAGATCTTGATCCCGGTGGGGATCGCGATGATCGCGGTGGTGATCATCATCGGGATCCGGATCCACGGCGGCATCCCCGAGACGAACATGTGGTGCGCCCATACCGTGAAGCCGAGCACGACGATCGCCAGCAGCGAGAAGGCCATCATCCGGTAGCCGAAGATCGGCTTTCGCGACTTGACCGCGATGACCTCGGAGATGATCCCGAACCCCGGCAGCATCATGATGTAGACGGCCGGGTGGGAGTAGAACCAGAAGACGTGCTGGTACATGAGCACGTTGCCGTTCTGGTTGGGCCCGACGAACGCGTCGAAGAAGTGGAAATGCAGGGCGACGTCGAGCAGGACGAAGAACTGCGAGGCGGCGATGAACGGCGTGGCGATCACGACCAGCAGTGAGGTCGAGAAGTTCGCCCACACGAGCAGGGGCATGCGGAAGAAACTCATTCCGGGCGCACGCATCGTGATGATCGTCACGAGGAAGTTGAGCGCAGTGAAGATCGAGGAGAAGCCCGCAAACTGCACCCCGATCGAGAAGAACAACTGGCCGATGGGCATCGTCGTAGACAGCGGCGCGTAGGCCGTCCAGCCCGCGGCGAACGAGCCGCCCGGAGCGAGGAAGCTCAGCAGCATGATCACGCCGCCGAGCGGCAGCAGCCAGTACGACAGCGCGTTCAGCCGCGGGACGGCCATGTCCGGCGCGCCGATCATCAACGGCAGCACGAAGTTCGCCAGCCCGGCGAACACCGGGATCACGAAGAAGAAGATGAGCAGGGTGGCGTGGACCGAGAACACGCCGTTGTACTCCTCGGGGGTCAGGAACTGCATGCCCGGCTTGGCCAGCTGGGCCCGGATCAGCATCGCCAACATCCCGCCCACGAGCAGGAAGAAGAACGAGGTGACCGTGTACTGGATCCCGATCACCTTGTGGTCGGTGTTCACCCGGAAGTAGTCCCGCCAGCTGTACGCGCCGTGCCCCGAGTGATCCTCCGGGCGGGTTGGCCGTCCGAGGGCCCAGTAGAGCCAGTAGTCGCAGGTCCCGATCCCGAGCAGGAAGCCGAAGGGCACCGAGAACAGGGTGACGATCGTGATCGCGTGGCCGTCGATCACCGGGTGCTGGTGCATGAGCCAGCGGATCAGCACGACCAGGCCGAAGCCGAACGCGAAGCCCACCACCTCGCCGAGGGCGGCGCGGTACCAACCGGGCCTTCTCAGCTTCGGGGGAAGCGGGACCCGGGTCGGGCGCGCAACCGGGGCCTCATGGGGTGCCGTTGCCGTGACTGCCATCAGTCGACCTCCTGATCAGTCGAAGCCCAGCCCAGCCGACTTCGAACTGCTCGAGCGGACTCGCGAGCGGGACCGCCATCCATCTTCTGCACGATACCTTCTCGGCTAGCCACGACCGCCCCTCATTTGGCCGCGCTCACCAGGAAGTTGACCAGCGCCTGGATCTGGGTCGGCGTGAGGCGCTGGGCGAAGTCTGAGGGCATGATGCCGGCGGTATAGCCCGACGGGATGTAGGCGTACGGGTCGACGATCGCCGTGTGGACGCACTGCGGCAACAGGGCGCCGCGGATCTTCCTCGATGCCGGAGTGGCGCAGTCGCTGCGCAGACGCGTGTCGAGGTCGGGTCCCACCGTGCCGGTGGCCGACGCCGCGGCGAGTGTGTGGCAGCCGCTGCACCCGGCCGCACCGGTGAAGACGGCCTTGCCGGCGGCGGCGCTGGTCGCCGTGCTCGAACTGGACGAGCTTGAGCTGGACGAGCTCGAGCTGGACGAGCTGGAGCTGGACGAGCTCGGCGCGCTCGAGCTGCTCGAGGACGACGATGGGCCGTACCCCGGGATGACCTTGTAATCGGGGATGTCGGCGTGGGTGACGTTCGGCGGCACCGTCCCGATCGGAGGCGGTGCGTTGGCGGGCTGCGCGTGGAGCCAGGTCGCGAAGGCGGTCGCGGAGACGACGTGCGCGCTCGTGCGCATCAGCGAGTGGCCAGCGCCACACAGCTCGGTGCATTCGACCGGATAGACGCCCAGCGCCGTTGGCGTCACTCGCAGGGTGGTGACGATGCCAGGGACGGCATCGAGCTTCTCGGAGAAGTTGGGCACGAAGAAGCTGTGGATCACGTCGAGCGAGCGGAGCTTGAACACGACCGGCCGGTTGACCGGCAGGTAGAGCTCGGAGGAGACGACCTGCTTACCGGAGGCTGGGTAGGAGAACTCGAAGGCGAACTGGCGCGCGGTCACGTTCACTGTCATCTCGCCCTTCTTGCTGTTCTCGTTGGCGCGCAGGACGCTGTAGGCATAGCCGCACATGCTCAGGATCAGAAGCGCCGGCACCGCGGTCCAGACGACCTCGAGGCGAGTGTTCCCGTGGATCGGGGGACCGTCCATCTCCTCCTGCCCCGGGCGCATCCGGAACTTCCACACCGAGAAGAGCACGACGGTCAAGACCAGCACGAAGATCGGCACGGTGGCGATCAGGAGAACGTCGTAGAGCGTGCGGGTCCTGCCGAGCTGCACCGAGGCCTTGGACGGGAACCACGGGACGAGTAGTGCGAGCACGACCCCGATCACCGAGACGATCACCCAGGTCACGACCATCTGCCGGATCGGACGGTTACGCACGGCGGTGTTGAATCTCCGAGCCCTCGATCGTCACTTAGTCCCGCATCCTAAGCGTTCTGGTCGACGAAAGAAGTCAGGCGTCGTGTCGCTCGCTTCGCCTTAACAGTGAGCGATAAAAGCGTCCGACAGCTGACAGCGACTATGATTGAGGCAAATGTTGCAAGCTAGAGCCGGAGTGACGCGGTCATTCACTGATTGGCTCGGTCAGGAGGCGTGATGCAGGTACGCGAGGGGATGTCCGAAACCGTCCTGACGATCGGTCCGCGGCACACACTCCGTGAGGCCGCCGAGGCGATGTGCCGCCGCAACGTGGGCGCCGCGGTCGTCCTCGACCCGGAGGCGCCCGGCCCTGGAGTAATCACCGAGCGGGACATCCTGCTCGCGGTCGGCGCGGGCGAGGATCCGGATCGAGAACTGGTGGCCGAGCACCTGACCACGAACCTGACCTTTGCCTCGCCGGATTGGTCGCTCGAGCAGGCCGCCGCCGCGATGGTGCGGGGCCGGTTCCGCCACCTGATCGTGGTCAACGGCGGTGAGCTCGCCGGAATCCTGTCGATGCGCGACATCGTCCGCTGCTGGACGGGGGACGGCGCGAGCTGCGAGGTGCCGGCCGGCGAGGCTTATCAGGGCGCGGTGTCCTAGGCGTCGGCGCGCGGCGTCGTAGCGTCAGGGCGCTGCGGGGCCCTCTTCAGCTGCGGGTCGGGGACGACGCGCCCCCGAGGGGGACCGGCCCGGCGGGGACTAGTGGACGTGCTCCTCCGGGAGCTCGGCGACGTCACGCCGGGTATCGGCCGCCCATCTGATGATGATGATCACAAGCGCGATCAGGCCGATGACGCTGAGAATCAGATTGATCGTGGTTCCGATCACGATCAGGGTGATCGCGACCGCGCACGAGATCGGCAGCAGGCTGGGGCCCGGGAGATGGATCTCTTCGCCGGCCGGCGGCGCCGGGACCGGGTGGTCGCTCTCGCTCACGGATGGACGTAGATCGCGGCCGCCACGAACGTGATCCCGAACATGATGGCGCAGAGCGCGCCCGCGATCAGGCCGGAGCGGATGTTCTTGCGTGCAAGCCTTCGGTCCATAGTGGTTCGGGAGGCTACAACTTCCGGTCGGCGACCATCGTTCCGAACAGCAGGGCCAGGTAGGCCAGCGAGAACAGATAGAGCCGCAGCGCAGTCCGGCGGTCCGCCTTTCGGTAGAGGGTGACCGCGCCGGCGATGAAGGCCAGCCCGAGCAGGATCGACCCGATCAGATAGGCGACCCCGAACTCCCCGGCGCAGAACGGCAGCTGCGTGATCGCGTACAGCAGCAGCGTGTAGAGCACGATCTGCCGCCGGGTCTCGCGCTCCCCTCGGACGACGGGCATCATCGGCACCCCCACGCGCGCGTACTCGTCCTTCATCAGCAGGCTGAGTGACCAGAAGTGCGGCGGCGTCCAGTAGAAGACGATCGCGAACAGATACACCGCGGTCCACGACAGCGAGCCGCGCGTCGCCGCCCAGCCGACCAGCGGCGGCACCGCGCCGGCGGCGCCCCCGATCACGATGTTCTGCGCCGTGCGCCGCTTGAGCCAGATCGTGTACACGCCGACGTAGCCGACGAACCCGCCCAGGGCCAGACAGGCGGCCAGAAGGTTGACGGTGAGCGACAGGAGCGCGAACGACAGTCCGCACAGGACGAAGCCGAAGATCAGCGCCGCACGGGGGGACACCCGACCGGCCGGGATGGGCCGGGACGCGGTCCGCCGCATCTGGGCGTCGATGTCGCGGTCGTAGTAGTGGTTGACCGCTCCCGCCCCGCCCGCCGACAGATAGCCGCCCAGGCAGGTCAGCGCGATCAACGAGACCGGCGGGTTGCCGGCGATCTCCATCGTGGTGATCGTCGTGAACAGCAGCAGCGTCTGGACCTTCGGCTTGGTCAGCTCGAAGTAGTCCGCCAGCAGCCGGCGCGCCCCGCCGACGACCGGCGCCGACCGGACCGTGCTGACAGACGAGGAGTCCATGGCGCTAGACCCGCGCGAACCGCTCGCTGCCGCCGGTCTTCTGGGTAACACCCGTCGTCCGCTCGACCTGGCGCCGGATGTCGCGCATCGGCTCGACCGATCGAACCCGTGGGATCACGTCGAAGTTGTTGACCGGCGGGGGAGAGGGCACGAACCACTCGAGCGTGTTCCCCTTCCACGGATCCGGTCCCGCCAGCGGTCCGCGCTTGTAGTTGAGCGCGATGTTGACCACGGTCAGCAGGATGCCGACCGCGAGGATGAACGCGCCGATGGTCGAGATCAGGTTGTACGTCGACCAGCCGAGTCCCGGTTGGTAGGTGTAGATCCGTCGTGGCATCCCGGACAGACCGAGGGCGTGCTGGACGAAGAAAGTCAGGTTGAAGCCGAGGAACGTGAACCAGAACGAGATCTTGCCGAGGCGTTCGTTGAGTAGTCGACCGGTCATCTTCGGGAACCAGTAATACAACCCGGCCAGCACCGGGAACACGGCGCCACCGAAGATCGTGTAGTGGAAGTGGGCAACGACGAAGTAGGTGTCGTTGAGCTGCCAGTCGACCGGGAACACGGCCAGGAAGATCCCAGTGATCCCGCCGACCAGGAAGATCGCGATCATCCCGATCGCGTAATAGAGCGAGGTCGTCATCACGAGCGATCCTCGCCACAGAGTGGCGATCCAGTTGAAGATCTTCACCCCGGTTGGCACCCCGATCAGGAATGAGCTCAGCATGAAGAACCCGAGTACGACGATCGGGATCGGCGAGGCGAACATGTGGTGCGCCCACACCAGTGTGGCCAGGAACGCGATCACCGCGATGGAGGCCGCCATCGCCTTGTAACCGAAGATCGGCTTGCGCGAGTAGACCGGGATGACCTCGGAGATGATCCCGAAGCCGGGCAACACCATGATGTAGACCTCGGGGTGGCCGAAGAACCAGAACAGGTGCTGCCAGAGGATCGGCGAGCCGTGGGCGGTCGGGTCGAACCAGTGCGTCCCGAAGTGGCGATCGGTCAGCAGCATGGTCACGGCCGCCGCGACCACCGGGAGGGCGATGATCAGCAGAATCGCGTAGATCAGGATCGCCCACACGAACAGGGGCAGGCGCCCCCAGCTCATCCCGGGAGCGCGCATGTTGACGATCGTGGCGTAGAAGTTGATAGCCCCGACCAGCGACGAGATGCCGGTCAGGTGGATGAGGAAGATCCACGCGTCCTGCCCGCCACTCGGCGAGTACTCGATGCTGGAGAGCGGCGGGTAGCTCCACCATCCCGCCTCGGGCGGATGCCAGAAGAGCGTGGCATAGAACACAATCCCGCCGGCCAGCAGCAGCCAGTAGGACAGCGCGTTGAGCCGCGGGAAGGCCATGTCCCGCGCGCCGATCATGAGCGGCACGAAGTAGTTGCCGAACCCCGCCATCACCGGCACCACGAACAGGAAGATCATCGTGGTGCCGTGCATCGTGAGCAGCTGGTTGTAAGTCTGGCCGCTGAGCAGGGTGTTGCTCGGCTCCGACAGCTGGACGCGCATCAGGAGTGCCTCGACGCCCCCCAGCATGAAGAACACGAACGTCGTGACCAGGTACATGATCCCGATCTTCTTGTGATCGGTGGTGGTGACCCAGTCGATCCAGCGCTTGGTTTCGCGCGGCGTGCTCACCGACCGGGCGAGCACCTGGGGCGCCGGTCGGGTCAGCGGAGCCGTGGTCACTGACATCGGCAGTTCTCCTAGAGGTTTCCGGTCTTCGTGAGATACGACCGCAGCTGGGTCACCTGCGAGTTTGCGGTCTCGATGTTCTGGCGTTGCTGGGTCAGCCAGGCCTGATACTGAGTGGGTGACACCACGTTCACGAGCGCGGTCATGTAGGCGTGCTCTCGGCCGCACAGCTGTGCGCACTGCCCGTGGTAGAGGGCCGGCCCCTTTGCCTTGAACCAGGTGTAGGTGGTGTAACCCGGCACCGCGTCGACCTTCCCGCCCAGGGACGGCACCCACCATGAGTGGATCACGTCGCTTGCGGTGATGCTGAGCACGACGGTTGTGTCAGCCGGCACATACATCTCCTGGTAGGAGTAGGGCAGCTTCGTGGCGAACGGGTTGTTCTGGCACGCGGCGCCGTAGACGTAGCGCCAGATGTATTGCCGGCCCTGCACGCAGATGATCAGCTCCTTGCCGTTGGGTGGCGTGGGCTGCGTGAGCGAGGACTCCAGGAACGGGGCGCTCGAGTTGGGCGGGTTGATGATGCTGCCGAGCTTGACGAACGTGACGACGGTCAGGATCACGAGGACCACCGCGGCTCCGACCGTCCAGCCGACCTCGAGCTGGGTGTTGCCGTGGATCTGGGCCGCCACCCGGTTCTTCTTGGCGCGGAACCGGAACACCGAATAGGCCAGCGAGCCCTCGACGAGCACGAACACCACCGCCGCGATGTACAGGATGATCATGTACAGCGAGTGGATCTGATTGGCGTTCGGCGAGCCCCCGGCCTTGGGGGTTATGAAGTTCGCGAACGCGCTCGGCGCGAGCACAAGCGACAGGACCGAGGTCGTCAGCGCTGCGCACACAAACCGGGCGGTGCGGCGGCGGCGCTGGGCGTCGGAAGCGTCGGATCGCAAGGCGCGGGATTCTAACTGGGCGAGCCCTGGCTTGATCTGCCGGTGTCGGGGGACAGAGCGGCACAGCCGAGGGTGCGAATGACCGCGCGGCAGGTCGCGCCGAACCGCACAAGCACCAGGGCGGCTGCGGCCTGACAGACGCTGGCTGTGGGGTCGCTCCGACCCTGGCGCCCGGACCGCCTGTGGGGTCTCTTATACACTCGCCGCCCTTGCGCGCACCGCGGGGCATTCGAGCGACGGCCTGTGTCCTCGTCGCGGCCGGTATCGCTCTGCCAGTCCTTCGGCGGCGGGCCAGGATCCCGCGTCCGGTCGTGCTCGCGGGTGCCGGCCTCGTCGCCCCGGCCGCGCTGTGCGTGGCGATGCCGCGATCGCGTCCCCGCGACGTCGCCCTGTGCGCGCTGAACATGTGGGCCTACCTGGCCGCCTACGAGATGCCCCACGACGATGCCGAGCAGCTCGAGCGCCGGGTGCTGGTCGAGTATCCGATCGTGATCGACCGCGCCCTGGGGCTCGGGGTGCCGCCGACCCTGCGGCTGCAGCGGGCATTCTCGGCCCCGGGCTCCGTCAACCGCTTCGAGCGGGTGCTCGTGTGGTGCCATTGGATGTGGTTCGCGGTTCCCCACGCGACCCTGGCCTACGTCCTGTGGCGCAGGCCTGACCGCGTTGCCAGCTCGGCCGTGCGCATGTACGCCGTGTTCGATCTGGGCGCGGTGTTCTACTGGGCGATCCCCACTGCTCCGCCGTGGTGGGCCGCCGAGCGTGGCCGTCTCGATGACGGCCGCCCGCTGCGGGTGCGCCGGATGATGATCGAGTACGGCCAGCAGTTCTGGGGTGACCGCTGGGGTGCCCTTTACGATGTCTTAGGAGGAAATCCGCTTGCTGCCATGCCGTCGCTGCATTTCGCCACGTCGCTCATGGGCGCGCACCTGCTGGCCGAAGTCGGACCGGTGTCCGGTGCGGTTGGGTGGACCTACGCCGCGATGCTGGGGCTCGCGCTGGTGTACCTCGGCGAGCACTATGCCGTGGATCTGATCGGCGGCGCCGCGCTGGCCGAGACGGTCCGGAACGGCGTGCCGCGCCTGACCCCCGCGTACCGGCGGGTCTCGGCTGCGTTGCAGGCCCTCGAATCGCGCGCGGCGCAGTAGGTGACTCCGCGCCGACGCACCCGCCCGACGAATGGGCCTCCATCCACCCCGGGCGCATCGCCCACGGACGCGACCCGGGAGTCCGGCCGGATCGATCCTGGCCCCGACCGCGACGAGCTCCCGCGCGTCCGCCTGACCCGGGGGCGACTGCTGGGTCTGCTCGTGTTCGTGGCCTCCGCGCTGGCCTTCCTCTACTTCGTGCTGCCGAAGCTGCTCGGCCTCAACGAGACGTGGAATCGGATCCAGCACGGCAATGCGTGGTGGCTCGCGCTCGCGGCGCTGCTCGAGGTGTGCTCGTTCCTCGGCTACATCGTGCTGTTCCGCGGCGTGTTCATCAAGGGTCACTCCCGCATCGGCTGGCCCGAGAGCTACCAGATCACGATGGCCAGCCTGGCCGCCACCCGCCTGTTCGCCGCGGCCGGCGCCGGCGGAATCGCGCTGACGGCGTGGGCCCTGCGCCGCTCGGGCATGGGACGCCGGACCGTCGCCAGCCGCATGATCGCGTTCATGGCGCTGCTCTACGGGGTCTACATGGTCGCGATGGTGATCGACGGCGTCGGCCTGTACATCGGGGTGATTCCTGGGCCGGCCCCGTTCGCGATCACGATCGTGCCGGCGATCTTCGGCGCGGTGGTCATCTCGCTGTTTCTCGGCATCGCGATGCTGCCGGCGGACATCAACCGCGTGATCGGGCCGCTGAGCGCCGGCCGGCGGGGTGTGGCCCGGCTCGCCTTGCGGCTCTCGGCGGCGTCGGCCACGGCGGCCACCGGGGTCCGCACCGCGATCGACCTGGTGCGCGAGCGCCACCCGTACCTGCTTGGCGCGGTGGCCTGGTGGGGGTTCGACATCGCCGTTCTGTGGGCGTGCTTCCATGCCTTCGGTGGCTCGCCGCCCAAGGGCGTGATCGTGATGTCCTACTTCGTCGGGATGCTCGCCAACACGCTGCCGCTACCGGGGGGAATCGGCGGGGTCGACGGCGGCATGATCGGGGCGTTCACGGCCTTCGGGGTCAACGTCGAGTTGTCGGTCGTCGCCGTCCTGGCCTACCGGGCGTTCGCCTTCTGGCTGCCCACGCTGCCGGGAGCCGTCGCCTATCTACAGCTAAGGCGTACCGTTCACCGCTGGAGCACCGAAGCTCCGGGTGTGCTCGGCCGTGCGCCCGGGGGAGTGGGCAGCACATCGTGACCGTGCGACTATACTTTATGAAGTGACGACGAACCCGGATCAGAGAATCGAGAACGTGATCATCGTGGGCGGCGGGCCCGCGGGCTACACGGCCGCGCTCTACACCGCCCGGGCCAACCTAAACCCGCTGGTGATCGAGGGTTTCGCGTGGGGTGGACTGCTCCAGCAGACCACCGACGTCGAGAACTACCCCGGCTTCCCCGAGGGGATCATGGGTCCAGAGATGATGCAGCACTTCCGCGATCAGGCCGACCGCTTTGGCGCGCGCCTGGAGACCGACGACGCAACCCAGATCGAGGTCTCGCGCGACGGCGGACTACACAAGGTCTGGGTCGGCGACGACGTGCACGTGACCCGTGCGCTGATCCTTGCCATGGGCGCTCAGCACCGCAAGCTGGACGTGCCGGGCGAGGCCGAGCTTTCCGGCCGCGGGGTGAGCTACTGCGCGACCTGCGATGCCGCCTTCTTCCGCCAGGCACCGACGCTGATCGTCGGTGGCGGCGATTCCGCGATGGAAGAGGCGATGTTCCTGTCCAAGTTCGCGGCCAAGGTCGCGATCGTGCACCGACGTGACGAGTTCCGAGCGTCGAAGATCATGCTCGAGCGTGCCCGCGCGATCCCCAACATCGAGTTCCTCACCCCGTACGTGGTGGAGGACTTCAGCGGCGAGAACGGGTCCCTGACCATGGCGCGACTGCGCAACACCGTCGACGGGTCGATCCGCGAGCTCCCCGTGACCGGCGCGTTTATCGCGGTCGGGCACGACCCGCAGTCCCAGCTGGTCGAGGGCCAGGTCGAGACCGACACGGAGGGATACGTGGTCACCAAGGGCCGCTCGACGCTGACCGGCATTCCCGGCGTGTTCGCGGCGGGGGATCTCGTCGACCACACCTATCGCCAGGCGGTGACCGCGGCGGGCTCCGGCTGCCAGGCCGCGCTCGACGCCGAGTGGTATCTGCGCGACACGCCGTTCCCGCTCGAGGACACGGCCGGCGCGGCGACCGCCTGACGTCGAGCCGGAGCGCCCGGATCAGTAGGGGCAGCCGTCGGCCGGGCCGAAGTTGTTCGACGCCGGCGTGGAGTTCATGCCCAGTGCAAAGTCCTGGGTCCAGGTTCCGGGGCCGGTCGCGTATCCCCTCACCGCGCGTGCGCTGACCCCGGTGCCGATGTTCCGGTAGGCGGGGTTGAGGATGTTCTGGCAGTGGCCGGTGCTGGCCATCCAGGCCCGAACCACCCCGCGCGGCGTGGCGTAGCCGGTGGCGATGTTCTCGCCGGCCATCCGCCAGTCGTATCCGACGGCGCCGATCCTGGAGGCGAAGTTGGTGCCGTGCGTGAACTGATCGCTCGAGACCATCACGTTGGTCCACCCCTGGGCCGAGCGGTTCAGGAGCGGGGAGGCGCTTAGGGCAGGAAGGTGATGAAGCGCGCGCTGCTGGTTGATCAAGCAGACCACCACACCGCGCAGGATCTGGGGAGAGGTGCTCTGCACCGCGTCGTTCGCGCCCGAGCAAGCGGACGCGGTCCGGGCGGGCGCGCGGTGCGGACGCCGCTTGTGATGCTTGTGGTGCTTGTGATGAGCCGTGGTCGCGGCGGCGACGGGGACCGCCGCGAGCATCGAGCTGGCGAGGACCGTCAGGATCGCGAGCACGAGGCGGCGGCGGTGAGGGTGTCGACCGCTGAAAGTCGGTCGCTGGCCCCTGCGATCCATCGGCATAGCGGGAGAATCGTCAGGTTGGCCGTTGCCCTCACAGGGCCGACAGCTTAAATGGCCGATTTGCCAGGTGAAGTGATGCGAAAGTGCTCGACGCGGGGTTTCTCTTGCAAATAGCGGCCAACTCGCCGTAGGCCGGCGGTTCATTGCTCGTAGGTGAGGAAGCCTTGTCCGGTCTGGCGTCCGACTCGCCCCGACATCACCAGTGAGCGCAACAGGGGCGCCGCGCGGTAGCGCTCCTCTCGCCGTTCGTCGTAGAGCCCGTCGACCACGGCGAGCACGTGGTCGAGGCCGATCTGATCCGCCCAGGCGAGGATGCCTCGCGGATAGTTGAGGCCGTGGACCATGCCGGCGTCGACGTCCTCGGCGCTGCCGACGCCCTCGGCGATCGCGAACGCGGCCTCGTTGATTACCTGGCAGACGATCCTGCCGAGAACCAGTCCGGGCGCGTCGCCCACCCACGCGGTGTGCTTGCCGAGCGTCGCGAAGAACCGCTCGGCGGCGGCCGCAGCCGAGCCGGCGCTGTCCGGCCCGCGGGTGAGCTCGATCAGCGCCGCTTCCTCCAGCGGCGGGAGGGCGTGAAAGCCGACCGCGCCGCCGCCGGGGTCGAGCATGGCCAGCGAACCCGCTCCGCACAGGATCGCCTGCGGCCCGCCCTGGAGCGGGACATCCGGCTCCTCTCCCTGGGTCAGGTCGAGGATCAAGAACGGGGGCTCGCGCTCCTGGGCCTCATCGGGTACCGCCACTTCCCAGCCCGCCGACTCGGCGGCGTCGGCCAGGGCGTGCGCGAGCGGAGAGTGGCCGGCGACCACGATCAGCCCCTCGCCCCCGCCGGCAGTGAACGGCTCGGGGTCGGCGGGCCGGTACGAGCCGGAGCCCTCGCTGTAGTCGTAGTAGCCCCGCCCCGACTTGCGCCCCAGGCGGCCGGCGGCGACGGTGCGCACCGTGATCGGCGACGGGCGCCAGCGCGGCTCGCCGAAGCTCTGCTCGAAGAACGAACGCGAGACGTCCAGGCCGACGTCAACCCCGACCAGGTCCATGAGCTCGAACGGCCCCATCCGGAAACCGCCACCCATGCGGCAAAGGCGATCGATCTCCTCCAGTGGCGCGATGCGTTCCTGGAGCAGCTTGAGCGCCTCCAGGCCAAACGGCCGGTTGCAACGGTTGACCAGAAAGCCCGGCCCGTCCACGGCGATGATCACGTGCCTGCCCATCGCCTCGCCGGCGGCGCGGGCGAGAGCCAGCGCCGAGTCCGACGATTGCTCACCGGCGACCACTTCGAGCAGGCGCATGACCGGGGGTGGATTGAAGAAGTGCATCCCGACGACGCGCTCCGGGCGCTTGGCCCCCGCGGCGATCGCCGTCACCAGCAGAGAGGAGGTGTTGCTAGCCAGCACGCACTCATCGCCGACGATGCCGTCCGACAGCCGCGCGAACAGCTCGTGCTTGAGCTCGAGCCGCTCGGGCGCCGCCTCGATCACGAGCTCGCACGCGGCTAGATCCTCGAGCGCGGGGGCGGCTTGCAGCCGGTCGCGAGCCGCCGCGGCCTCAGAATCGGTCAGGCGGCCGCGCTGCACGCCGCGCTCGAGCTGGGCCCGGATCCGCTCCAGACCGCGCTCGAGCGCCTCCGGGACCGGGTCGTGCAGGAGCGTGCGGGCGCCGGACAGACACCCCAGCTGGGCGATCCCGGCGCCCATCGTGCCTCCGCCGGCGACTCCGATCGTATTGGGGGCGGCGACTCCGGAGCTCACTTCACGCCCCCCGAGTTCGGCGCCAGCCGAACTCGCAAGCGAAGACGAAGTCTTCGCCGAAGACGAAGTCTTCCCCGCTCACGCGGGGACGAGCGCGTTCACGCCGGTCAACGCGCGCCCGATGATCAGCTTCTGGATCTGCGAGGTGCCCTCGTACAGCGTGGTGACGCGCGCATCCCGCAGGTAGCGCTCGACCGGGTAGTCGTCGACGTACCCGGAGCCGCCGTGGACCTGGATCGCGGCGTTAGCGCAACGGACAGCCGCCTCGGTAGCGAACAGCTTCGCGACCGATGTCTCGGTCGTGTTCGGCTGGCCGGTGTCCTTCAGGTAACCGGCGCGCCAGACGAGCATCCGGCCGGCGTCGGTCTCGAGCGCCATGTCGGCGATCATCTCCTGGACCAGCTGGAAGGCCGCGATCGGCCGCCCGAATTGCTGGCGCTCTTTGGAGTAGCGAACCGAGGCGTCCAGGCAGCCCTGGCAGATGCCCACGCAGCCGGATGCGACGCTGTAGCGACCGGAGTCGAGCGAGCTCATCGCGACCTTGAAGCCGTCGCCGATCTCGCCGAGCATCGCGTCCTCGGCGGCCTCGACGTCGTCCAGCGAGATGGCCGCCGTGTCCGAGCCGCGCAGGCCCAGTTTGTGATGGACCTCCTGGGGCTGGTAGCCGGGCTGGTCGGTCTCGACCAGGAAGCAAGCCAGACCCCGGTGGGCCTGCTCCGGGTCGGTCTGGGCGAACACGAGCGCGAGCTTGGCGTGGTTACCCATCGATATGAACATCTTGGAACCGTTGATGACCCAACCGCTGTCGGTTCGCCTGGCCCGGGTGCGCTGGTTGGCGGCGTCCGAGCCGGTGTCCGGCTCGGTCAGCGCGAAGCACCCGAGCCACTCGCCGGAGCAGAGCTTCGGCAGGTAGCGCTGCTTCTGCTCCTCCGTGCCCCAGCGCAGGATCGCGGAGCACACCAGCGACGTCTGTACCGACACCACGGTGCGCATCGCGGAGTCGCCCCGCCCGATCTGCTCGACGATGAGCCCGTAGGTGAGGTAATCGAGTCCGGCGCCGCCGTACTCGTGCGGAACGATGGCGCCCAGATAACCCTGCGCGGCGATCTGGGCCACCAGCTCGAGGTCGAAGTGTGCGTTGCGGTCGTTCTCTCGCGCGCGCTCGACGATCTCGTTGTCAGTAAAAGCACGCGCCGTCTCGCGGACCAGGCGCTGCTCGTCGGTGAGCTCGAAATCCATGGGCCCGGGAACCTACCAGCCCCCGTCGCACGGCGGCGACGGGGGCCGGTTTGTCCT